>JBDGUF010000031.1:0-28151 GCA_042216105.1 Halorientalis sp. | reverse complement strand
TCTCAAACTCATTACGGAGTAATCCTGCCGGCGTCTTCCATTTTCAATAGAGCACCCGAAACCAGTAGCGGCTCTCCGTGTTCGACGACCGATAGTGCGAGACATTCTCGTGCAATTTTCAGACGAATTGCTATTAACTGTTTGGCTGGACGCGCTGAACGGGACCGGGGCCGGGCCGGACGACGCCACGGCGGCGTCGATCGAAACATTGTTTCCCGTGTATCCGCGAGGAACGAACACGACGGGCAGCGTCGCGGCCGGGACTGGTGGGCGGCCGTGACGACGCGGGGATCGACGGACATAGCAACCGACGCGTACGACACGGGTGGGGTACCCCACGGGCGGCGGGCGCACAGGCAATTGATCGACCAGACGGTCGCGGCGGCCAGCCGGCACGAGCGGTGGCTGTGGGCTCTCGTCGCCGCCTCGTTGCTCGGGGACATCGCGCTGACCGGGTTCGGGCTCCGGCGGGGTCTGATCGAGGGTAACCCCGTGGTCCGGGCGGCCGTGACCCACGCCGGCATCGGTATGCTGGTCGTGCTGAAAGCCGGGGCCGTCGGGTTCGGCTTGACGGTCCGGGCGTCGCTGTCGGGTCACGAGCGAGGGGTCGTCCCGCTGGGGCTCGGTCTGCCGTGGGTTGGCGCGACGCTGGTCAACGCCACCCTGCTGGTGGCCTGACCGGGAACCGTCCCGCGTACGCTTTTTGAGGTGGGCGGTCGAACACACGGGCGATGTCAGACGACTGTATCTTCTGTCGGATCGTCGCGGGGGAGATCCCGAGCCATACCGTCTACGAGGACGACCAGGTGTTCGCCTTCCTCGACGCGAACCCGCTCGCGCCGGGGCACACCCTGGTCATCCCGAAGGAACACCACGAACGGCTGAACGACCTGCCCGACGACACGGCCGACGCGCTGTACGACGCCATCCACCGACTCGTGCCGGCCGCCGAGGCCGCCGTCGACGCCCCGGCGTCCAACGTCGGGTTCAACAACGGCGCGGAGAGCGGCCAGGAAGTGCCCCACGTCCACGGGCACGTCGTCCCGCGCTTCGCCGACGACGGCGGCAGCCCCATCCACGCCGTCGGCGGCGCTGCTCCCGACCTCGACGACGAGGAACTGGCCGCCATCGCCGACGACATCGCGGCCGCGCACGACTGAGACGGTGCACCCGTAGGTTTTTATCGGAGAAGGGGGCCAGACCCGCCGTGACCAGCGGATCGACGCTCGCGCTCGCCGGCGCGGTCGGCGGCGCGGGCACGACGCGGACGACCGTGGAGTTCGGCGCGACCCTCGCGCGGGCCGGCCGGGACGTGGCCCTGCTCGACGCCGCCTTCGCCACGCAGGGGCTGGCGGCCCACGTCCCCGGCCGGATCGACCCCGACGTGACCGCGATCTGTACCGGAACGGGCGGACTGGGCGAGGGGCTCGTCGACCTCCCGATCGACGCCCCGGGCCGGCTGGCCGCCTGTCCCGCCCGCGCGCCATTCGAGCGGCTCGCCCGGGCGAAAACGCCCGAAGCGGCCCGGCGGTTCGAGGACCTGCTCGATTCGGCGGCGGCCCGGTTCGATCACGTCCTCGTGGACACGCCGCCGGTCGCGGCCAACCAGGCCGTCGCGGCGGTCAGCGGGGCCGACCGCGTGGCCCTCGTGGTGCCCGCCACCGAGCGCGGCCTGGATCGGCTCCCGACGATGCGGGACCGCCTCCACGACCTGGGCGAGCCGGTCGACGCCGTGATCGGGACGCGAGCGGACCCAAGCGAGGCCGTCGACCCGGCCGACGCCACGATCCCGGAGAGCGACGTGCGGGCGGTCGCGGACCTGCCGGTCGCGGCCGATCCCGACGCCGAGTTCGCGCCCGCGGTCGCGACCGCGGTCGAGACGGTCCTCGCGCAGGACCTCGATCTGGAGTTCCCGGAGGAGGGACTGCTGTAGGCCGGAACCGCCAAGCCGCGGGCGACCGAAGGGCGGGTATGGCACACGAGCCCTGCGACGGCTGTGGGGAGCGCGTCGAGGTGGCCGGCGGGATCGCCGAGGTCTGGTCGTTCGGGGGCGACCGCGCCGCGGGACTGGCCCTGGAACTGGCCGACGGCTCGGAGTGGCTGCTCTGTGCGGACTGCATCGAGCGGTTGCCCGACGACCGCGACGCGACCGCCGCGGACGTGAAAGACCTCTAGGCGTCCGGGCCCCGGAACTCCGCCAGCGTCGCCGACACGTCGCTGTCCTGCGGTTGCCAGACGATGCTGATCTCGGCGGCGCTCGCGACGCCGATCCGCACCACGTTGCCCGCGACGACGGCGGGGTCGCCGTCGATACTCCCCGACGCGTTCGCGGCCGGCCACCGGTCGCCGCTCTCGGTCACGTCCAGATCGCCGGCGCTGACGTTCGGGATCGCGTCGGCCCCGACGAACCCGGTGCCCCGGAAGACGAGTTCGCTCGCCCGGATCGAGTCCCCACCGCTGTGCTGGACGGTCAGGACGCCCACGCCGTCGCCGCGGGACTCGTACTCCCAGGAGAACGACGCCTGTGGCGGACGCCGACCGCCGCCCCCGGTCCCGTATTGGGGCCCGAGCTGGGTCACCGACGCCGTCTCGGCCGAGCCGGTGACGAGGGTCGTTCGGCCGTCCCCGCTGACCGACGGCGAGGCGAGCGGGTCGAAGAGGGACGCCTCGCCGACGAGGGTCTCGACGGCTGCGGTGTCGACCGCCGACCGGGTCTCGAACACGAACGCGCCCGTGAGCGAGGCGGTCCTGCCGTCGAGCCGCCAGCGGAAGCCGTCGGCGACCACGCCGGCGAGGAACGGGGCCTCGTCGTGGGTCCGGCCGCCGGCCACGGCTCCCGACCCCAGTTGTGACAACAGCGTCCGGCAGTCGGGGTTCGCCTCGGCGTACCGGTCGATCGCGCCGCGCTCGGCGTCGATGATCGCCTCGATCGTCCCGCGGGCGTCGCCGAGGCTCCCGGCCCGGATCGTCGTGTCCGACGAGACGGCCGCGGTGCCGCCCGGTCCGCCCGTGTAGAAGGTGTAGCCCTGGTACGTCTCACCCTCGGTGTAGCCGGTGTCCCGGAGGAACGACCGGAAGGTGTCGGCGTCGATGTCGCCCGTCATGACGATGCCGTCGCCGACCAGGTACAGCCCCGAGAGATCGGACAGCTCGATACCCTCCAGTCGCCCCGTCGCGTCCGTCAGACCCCCGAACGCGCTCCCCTGGATGGCCGACTCGTGGGCGAGGATCGCGCCGGGATCGACCGCCGTGAACTCGTAGTGGGCGGTGTTCGTCGCGGCCGGCGCGGGCAACCAGTCGGCGAAGGCAGGGAGCGATCCGCCGCCACCACCGCCGTCGTCGTCGGTCGACGTGTCGGTACCGTCGCTCTGCAGACAGCCGCCGAGACCGATCGTCAGGCCGCCGGCAAGCAGCGTGCCGGTCGTCCGGAGGACGCGCCGCCGCGAGGATTCGTCCATGTGAGGGGTTGACGCTGAGGTGTCACTTAATTCCGCGGGGTCGGGCGAGCCGAACGACTTTAGCCCCGCAGGCGCGGACTGGGTGACGTGAACCCCGCCCGGATCGAGTCGGAGTTTCCCGCGCCCTCCTACCGCGGGAACCAGGAGCAGGCCCTCGCGGACATCCGCGCCGCGTTCGAGGCCGGCAACGACGTGGTGCTGGTGCGTGCCCCCACCGGCAGCGGCAAGTCCCTGCTGGCCCGGGCCATCGCCGGCGCGGCCCGAACGGCGGGGGAGGCCGAGGCCAACGAGCCCATCGGCGCGTACTACACCACGCCGCAGGTCTCCCAGCTCGACGACGTGGCCGCCGACGACCTCCTGGAGGACCTGGAGATCATCCGCGGGAAGAACAACTACTCCTGCATCCTGCCCGGCGAGACCGACACGCCCGTCGACCAGGCCCCCTGCGCCCGCGAACGAAAGTTCGACTGCCAGGTCAAACACCGGTGTCCGTACTTCTCGGACCGCTCCATCGCCGCCAACCGCCCCATCGCCGCGATGACGCTGGCCTACTTCATGCAGACCGCCGGCTCGGACGTGTTCGGCACACGGGACGTGGTCGTCATCGACGAGGCCCACGGGCTGGCCGAGTGGGCCGAGATGTACGCGACTATCGATCTCTCGCCCCGTGAGGTGCCGGTCTGGGAGGACGTGGAACCGCCCGAGATCGACGGCCCCGACGACGCCGAGAGATACGCCGAGCGGGTGATGCGGATCGCCTCGCGCCGCCAGGAGGAGTTGCGTGGCAACGCCGAACTCGACCCCGAGGAGGTGGCCGAACGGGACCGGCTCACCGAGCTGATCTCGGAGTTGCAGTGGTTCCTCGATGACTACCGGGATCCCGACAGCGCGACGACGTGGGTCGTCGACCAGCCCGACGGCGCGGGGACGGCCGTGACGATCAAGCCGATGAATCCCGAGCGCTACCTCAAACACACCGTCTGGGACCGCGGCCAGAAGTTCGCCCTGCTGTCGGCGACCATCCTGAGCAAGACGGCCTTCTGTGCCGGCGCGGGGCTGGACCCCTCGCGGGTGGCGCTCGTCGAGGTCGACCACACCTTCCCCGTCGAGAACCGGCCGCTGTACGACGTGACCCAGGGGAAGATGACCTACGAGGAGCGCGACCGGACCCTCCCGCGCATGGCCGAGACGCTGGTGCGGATCATGGGAGCCCACCCCGCGGAGAAGGGGCTGGTCCACTGCCACTCCTACGGGATCCAGGAGCGCCTGGCCGACCACCTCCGGGAGTACGGCGTCGACGAGCGGATCCGGGTCCACGACCGCGAGAACCGCGACGCCGTCCTCTCGACCTGGAAGCGCAGCGACGGCAACGAGGTGTTCCTCTCGGTCAAGATGGAGGAGGCCCTGGACCTGGAGGGCGACCTGGCGCGGTGGCAACTGCTCTGTAAAGCGCCCTACCCCAACACGCGGGACTCGCGGGTGGCCCAGCGGCTCGAGGACGGCCAGTGGGGCTGGTACTACCGCGCCGCCCTCCGGACGGTCATCCAGGCCTGTGGCCGGATCGTCCGCGCGCCCGACGACCACGGAGCGACGTATCTCGGCGATTCCTCGCTGCTGGACCTGTTCGAGCGGGCGCGCACGGACATGCCCGACTGGTTCGCCGACCAGGTCGACCGGATGAGCGAGCCGGACCTGCCCGACCCGGACCCGGCGGCGGCCGTCGGCGAGTCGAACGGTCGGGCGCGGCCCCGCTCACGGTCGCGCCGCTCGTCGACCCGCGACTCCGACGGTTCCCACCCCCTGTCGGACGTCTGGGACGGCTAGAAGAACGACACCGTCGCGTACGCGACGGGCGAGCCGATCATCAGGAGGACGAAGATGATCGCGATGATCTGCTTGCGGTCCATACGCTCCCGTTCGGTACCGCGGGAATTAGGCCTTTCGCACTGACAGTTCACTCGATTCGCGCGTCCACGACGACGTGCGCGACGCCCTCGCTGTACCCCTTGACCTTGCGTCGGTCCAGAATCTCTACGTCACGACCGCGCTCTCCGGCGGCCTCGGTCAGGCGCTCGACGGGACGGTCGTACACCAGCGCCTCGGGCGTGGCCTCGTGCATGTGGACGACGCCGCCGGGTTCGAGGGCGTCCAGGGCGGCGTCCAGGTACTCGTAAGCGTCGTAGTACCCCATCACCACGCGGTCGGCGTCGACGCCGTCGGCAACGTCCCGGCAGTCCGCCCGGTAGAGGTCGACCCGCTCGTGTACGTCGTTGAGTTTGGCGTTCTCAAGCAGGTAGCGGAAGGAGTCGGGGTTGATCTCTGCGGCGGTGACGTGAGCACCCGCACGGGCCATCGGGAGCGTGAAGTAGCCGATCCCGGCGAACATGTCGAACACGCGGTCGTCCGTCTCGACGACCTCGCCCATCCGCTTGCGCTCGGCCTTGTTCCCCGGCGAGAACATCACCTCCGCCAGGTCGAGGGCGTAGCGGGTCCCGTGTTCGGTGTGGACCGTCTCGGTGTCGCCCGCGCCCGCGATCACCTCCACCTCGGGTTCCCGTTGCTCGCCGTCGATCCCGTGGCGGGCGAGCACGGTGTCGGCGTTGGCGTGGAGGTCGAGCAGCGCCGCCCCGACTTCCCCGGGACGAGGAGCGTCGCCGATGTCGACGAGGACGACAGTGCCGATGACGGCCCACGACCCCGGAGCTCGCTCGCGCTCGGCTTCCGTCCAGCCTCGTTCCCGGAGGTGGTCGTCCAGATCACGGAGGCGGGGTTCGGCCTCCTGTCGGACGATCTCCCTGACCGCGGTCGCGCTCGGCGGGTCGGTCACCGGGAGCGCGACGGCGTCCTCGCCGAACGGCCTGACGCTGCGGTCGTCGTCGTAGACCCCCTCGTCCCTGAGTGCGTCGGCGGCGGTCTCGGCGCGACCGCGGGCGACGACGGCCGCGAGTGGGTCGGCGTCGTCGGTCGCCGGTGTCGTCACGGCCTCGCTCTCGTCGTCCGTCATGCGTCCTCGGCTCCGTCTTCGGGGTCGGCCGCCGCGTCCTCGTCGGGCAGGACGTACAGGCCGGCCCGACTCTTCAGGACGGGCACGGTGTCGGCCCCGGGATCGAGGTAGTCGGGGCGAGCGACGGTCTTCGCCTCGTAGGTCTCGGGGTCGAGTACCTGCACGGCGTTGTCGTCCTCGACGGCGACCAGCGTCGTCTCCTCGGCGTCGGCGTGGGTTCCCAGCCGCCGAGCGTCGGGTGCGTTCTCCTCCTCGAAACTCGCCTCGAACTCCGCGCCGGTCGTGACGCGGCGGCCCTTGAGGTTGCCCTGCACGCTCCGGACCAGCACGGGCCCGTCGTCGTCCGCGGGGTCGATGACCTCGCCGGGGCGATAGCGGGGCAGGCGGACGGCGTAGGTCACCCGGTAGACCTCGTTGCCGTCGCTGTCCTCGGTCACCAGCGTCTCGTAGCTCTCGTAACTGCCCCCGAGCTGGCGGACGATCCGCTCGGCGACGGCCTTCCCGAGTTTCGTGGTCGAGAGCCGTACGTTCAGCCCGCCCTCGGCCTCGCCCACCTCGGTGATGAAAGCCTCGCGGTCGCCGTCGTCCTCGCGCTCGGCGACGTACTCGCGGGCGATGCGCTCGGCCCGTTCGAGTTCCCCGTCGCTGGGATCGCGCTCGTCGGCCCGGACCTGTACGATTGCGGCGTAGGACCCGCCAGCGATGCGGCCACAGCGTTTGCAGGTCTCCCGCGAGATCTTCACGGGCACGAGCACCTCCTCGACGACCGGCGTGTCCCGGACGATCCCGGAGAACCGACAGTGCATCTTGATCGTCGTGGCGTCGACCTGCTCGGGCGCGACCTCCCAGTCGACGGCCTCGGCTTCGAGGTGGACCCCCAGGGCCTCGGTCACCTCCTCGATCGCCACGTCGACGTAGTCGTCGGCTCCCACGTCGACCCAGCGGTTGCCGCGGTGGACCGCGCCACACTGGGCACAGACCCGGATCTCGATGCGGTCCGGGGCGTCCACGAGGTCGAACTCCTCGAAGTAACAGTCGTCACAGAGCACGCGGTCGGGATCGGACCGGACTCGCGGCGTCTCGCCGCTCGTCGATCCGGAGGCGTCACGCGCCTCGCCCTCTCCGGGGCGGGGGTCCGACCGCTCCGGAATGGTCTCCCCACACCGCGGACAGAACTCGCGTGACTCGCTCATTGCCCGCCTGTACTCGGTTCGAGCGGTTAAGCCCCGCGCTCTCCGTCGCGGATCCGCGCGCGAACTCAGAAGTAAAACATCGCAGCCATGATGCACAGGCCCGAGATCAGGAAGGCGAAGGGGCCGTAGTCGATGGTCGTCCCGCCGATCACGTAGAGCGCGGTGCCGACCGTCGGCAGGATGGTAGCGACCAGGAACGCGCTGGTGGTGTTGATCCAGGACTCGTCGCTGCGCTCCAGCACGGCCTGGACGAACATCCCGATCGCGGCCACCGCGATGGCCAGCGAGTAGTACGCGTAGAAGTAGTACCACGGCCCGAACTCGTGTGTCAGCGGCCAGACCGCCTCCGGTGGCTGTGGCATGAAGTGCAGTGTCACCCAGAGATCGTGGCTCGTCAGGATCAACACGGCCGTAACGACCGGGACGACCGCCAGCGCGGCGAGGTACTTCGGCCGGATCAAATCGTCCCGACCGGTGAACCGCAGCGCGATGATGAAAATCGCCGTCGGGACGATAGCACTCCCGAGGAAGTGGATCTTGTACCAGAAGATCTTCATCTGCGGTTGTGCCACCGAGAACTCCATCGCGTATCCGCCGGCCCAGAACACGGCCCCGACGAACAAGGCGAACAACTCGTACGCGCCCTTCTGTTCGTGGTAGTACGCTGTCAGCGCCGCCAGGCCGGCCCCGGCGATCGCGACGATCCACAGCGGTATCGTGTATACTGTAAATTCCACACCGGATCCCCCTGTTCCCGCTATCAGTAGTCACGCATATAAATATTGCAATGTCCATGTGAACGACTGCCAGTATCGCTGACACATGAACCTACGGACGGGCACGCCACCGGCCGGCCGTCGACCCGCAGTTTCACTTTCACTACGGTGTTAACGAGGGTTTATGTGGGAGGGGGCAGAAGGGTGGCGTATGTCGACGAACGAAGACCTCGAAGAGCTGCCGGGCGTGGGACCGGCGACGGCGGAGAAGCTGAAAGAGAACGGGTTCGACGGGTACCAGGGCATCGCCGTGGCGAGCCCGGGCGAGCTGTCCAACACCGCCGACATCGGCGAGTCCAGCGCCGCGGACATCATCCAGGCCGCCCGCGAGGCCGCCGACATCGGCGGGTTCGAGTCGGGTGCCGCGGTGCTGGAGCGGCGCGAACAGATCGGGAAGCTCAGCTGGGGTGTCGACGAGGTCGACGACCTGCTCGGCGGCGGCGTCGAGACCCAGTCGATCACCGAAGTGTACGGCGAGTTCGGGGCCGGCAAGTCCCAGGTCACCCACCAGCTCGCGGTCAACGTCCAGTTCCCGAAGGAACACGGCGGCCTCGAAGGCAGCGCCATCTTCGTCGACTCCGAGGACACCTTCCGGCCCGAGCGGATCGACCAGATGGTCCGGGGCCACGACGACGAAGCCATCGCGGACGCGATGGAACTGCACGGCGTCGCCGAGGCGGGCGAGGCCGACCCCACCGACGAGGGCCTGCTGGAGGACCTGGTCGAGGCCGTCCTCGACAACATCCACGTCGCGAAGGCGTTCAACTCCAACCACCAGATCCTGCTCGCGGAGAAGGCGAAGGAGATCGCCAGCGAGAGCCAGGACGACGAGTTCCCCGTCCGCCTGCTCTGTGTCGACTCCCTGACCGCACACTTCCGCGCCGAGTACGTCGGCCGTGGCGAGCTCGCCGAGCGCCAGCAGAAGCTCAACAAGCACCTCCACGACCTGATGCGCGTCGGCGACCTCAACAACACCGCCGTCGTCGTCACCAACCAGGTCGCCTCCAACCCCGATTCCTTCTTCGGCGACCCCACCCAGCCCATCGGCGGGAACATCCTCGGCCACACCTCCACCTTCCGGGTCTATCTCAAGAAGTCCAAGGGCGACAAGCGCATCGTCAAGCTCGTCGACGCGCCCAACCTCCCCGACGGCGAAGCCGTCATGCGCGTCGAGGAAGGCGGCCTGATGGACGAATAACCGCGTTTTTCCCGCTCGGGTGCGCTCGCGGTGCTCGCGCACCACTCGGCGCAAAAACGTGGGCGAAAAAACGGCTCGCTTCGCTCGCCGTCGCTATTGCTCGGCCAGCCACATCAACAGCCCGTTCTGGGCGTGCATCCGGTTTTCCGCCTGGTCCCAGACGATCGAATTCTCGCTCTCCAGGGCCTCGTCGGTCACTTCCTCGCCGCGGTGGGCCGGCAGGCAGTGCATCAGCGGCCGATCGCCGAGCAGGTCGGGCGTGACCTGGAACCCCTCGAAATCGGCGAGTTTCCGCTCGCGCCGGTCCTCCTGGCCCATGCTGACCCACACGTCGGTGTAGACCAGATCGGCGTCGGCGACGGCGGCTTCGGGATCCGTCGTCGTCGCGGGTTCGCCGCCGAGTTCGGCAGCGCGTGCCAGCACGTCGTCGTCGATGCCGTAGCCCTCGGGCGTTGCGACCGTCAGGTCGATGCCGGCCATCGCCGCGCCCAGCACGAACGACTGGGCGACGTTGTTGCCGTCGCCGACCCAGGCCACGTCCACGTCGAAGTCGCCGAACCGCTCGCGGATGGTCAACAGATCGGCCAGCGTCTGGCACGGGTGGGCGTCGTCGGTCAGCCCGTTGATGACCGGGACGGTGGCGTACGCGGCGAGTTCCTCCACGTCCGCGTGGTCGAACACGCGGGCCATGAGGAAGTCGACGTACCGCGAGACCGCGCGGGCCGTGTCCCTGATCGGTTCGCCGTGTCCGAGGTGGATGTCGTCCGGGCCGAGGAAGATGGCGTGGCCCCCGAGCTGGGTCATCCCGGTCTCGAAGGAGACCCGCGTCCGGGTGGAGGGTTTCTCGAAGATCATGCCCAGCGTCCGGTCCTCGAGGGGCTGGTCGCCCCCGTCGGCCGCCTTCAGGTCGGCGGCGCAGTCGAGGACGGTCGTCAGTTCGTCGGCGGTCAGGTCGTCGACGTCCAGCAGTGCGCGGGCCATGGCTACTCCTCCAGCAGCCGCCGGGCGACCGTTTCGAGTATCTCGACCGAGCGGTCGTACTCCGACAGCGGGAGGTGTTCGTTGGGCGCGTGATCGAGGTCGGAGTCGCCGGGCCCGTAGGTGACCATGGGACAGTCCCACTCCTGTGCGTACACGTTCATATCGCTTGTGCCGGTCTTCCGGAGCAGGCGGGGGTCGCCACCGGCCTGCCGGATGGCCGCGCGAAACGCCCGCGCCACGTCGGTCCGGGGCGACATCATCACCGGCTCGACCCGATCCTTCCAGTGGACGCGGTCGGCCACGTCCAGGTGGCCCTCGGTGATCTCGATGACCTCGGCGGTGTTCATGCTCGGGGGCACCCGCAACTGGACCTCCATCGTCGCCTCGACGGAGAGGCCGTCCTCGGTGAGTCCGCCCTCGATCTTGGTGGGCTTGGGCGTCACCCGCTCGAAGACCGCCTCCCACTCGTCGGTCGAGAACTCCTCCTCGACGTTTCCCCACCAGGCGATGGCGTCCTGCACGGCGTTGTTCTCCGGGCGGGAGGTGTGGCCGGACTCGCTGGTCGCGACGTAGGTGCCGGCCACCAGCCCGCGGTAGCCAAGCGTGATCCCCTCCCAGCCGGAGGGTTCGCCGTTGATCACCGCGTCGGGCGCGGCCTCGCGGTCCTCGACCAGGTAGCGGCCGCCACGGGAGTCGACCTCCTCGCCGACGACGCCGACGAAGGAAGTCCCCGTCCGGACCGCGGCGACGGCCATCGCCGCCAGCGGCCCCTTCGCGTCGACGCTGCCGCGGCCCCAGAGGGCATCCTCGTCGCTGTCCTGGGCCTCGTCGATCTCGACGGGGATGTCCCCGGGGACGGTGTCGATGTGGGAGGTCAGCAGGACGCCGTCGTCGGCGGGCGCGCGCACGTTGCCGACCTCGTCGATCCAGACCTCGCGGTCGTGTTCCTCGAAGTACGAGACCAGCACCTCGGCACAGCGGCGTTCCTCGCCCGATACCGAGGGCGTCGAGACCAGGTCCACGAGCAACTGCCGGGCCTCCCCGTCCACGTCGATACTGCTCTGGCTGGTGAACTGGGTCCCGCTCATGCGTCGTCCTCCGCGATGGCGGCGGTCAGCGCCGCGACGACCTCGTCGGCGTGGTCCTCGGTGATCGTCAGCGGCGGGAGCAGGCGCACGACCGTCCGGCCGGCCGGCAGCGCCAACACGCCGTGGTTCAGCGCGAGGTCCTTCAGGACGCGGTTGGCCCGGCGACCGACCTCGACGCCGATCATCAGGCCCTCGCCGCGGATCTCGCGCACGTCGTCGCCCAGCTCCGCGTCGAGTCGCTCCCGGAGGTACGAGCCGATCTCGGCCGCGTTCTCGGTGATTCCCTCCTCCGTGATCGTCTCGACCGTCGCCTCGGCGGCCGCCGAGATCACGGGCCCGCCCGAGAACGTCGAGGCGTGGGAGCCGTAGTTCTCCGCGATCCACTCCCGACACAGCGTCGCGCCGATGGGGAGCCCGTTCCCGAGCCCCTTGGCGCTCGTGATCATGTCGGGCACCACGCCGGACTCCTCGGCGGCCCACAGGCTCCCGGTCCGGCCCATCCCGGTCTGGACCTCGTCGAAGATCAGCGCCGCGCCGGCCTCGGCGGTGACCGCGCGGGTCCGCTCGAGGAACTCCCGGCTCGCGGGGTTGATCCCGCCCTCGCCCTGGACGGGTTCGACGATGACCGCCGCCGTCCCGTCGTCGACGGCCTCGGCCATCGCCTCGGGGTCGTCGTAGGGGACGAAGTGTACGTCACCGATCAGCGGCTCGTAGGGCTTCTTGTACTTGTCCTTCCACGTGGTCGCCAGCGAGCCCATCGTCCGGCCGTGAAAGCCCTGCATCGTCGCGACGATCTTCGAGTCGCCCGTCGCGGAGCGGGCGAACTTCAGCGCCGCCTCGTTGGCCTCGGTCCCGGAGTTACAGAGCCACGTGTAGTCGATGTCGCCGGGCGCGGTCTCGGCCAGCAGGTCGTACAGCCGCGTCCGGGTCTCGACGGGGTAGGACGCCTGCACGTAGGTCAGGTCGTCCAGCTGGTCGCGGACGGCCTCCTGGACCGCCGGGTGGCCGTGTCCCAGCGGGACGCAGGCGTAACTGGCCCCCATGTCGAGGTACTCGGTGCCGTCCGATCCGTAGAGGGACGCTCCCTCGCCGCGTTCGATCTCGATGGGTTTCTCGTTGAAGACGAATCCGGTCATGCTGTGTCCTCCAGTGCGCTCGCATGCAGGTGTGTCCCGCCGCCGTCGAGGGCCGAGAGGATCGGCTCGTCGGCGTTGGCGTCCGCGATGACGACCTCGTCGGCCCCCGATTCGAGGGCCTCCTCGGCCGCCATGATCTTCCGGCCCATGAACCCCTCGGCGGCGTCTTCCAGGTCGGCCCACTCCTCGCTCGTCTCGACGGACTCGATCAGCGTCGCGGGATCGTCGGGGTCGGCGTAGACGCCTTCCACGTCGGTCAGCAACACGAGCGTCCCACCGAGTTCGCCCGCGATCGCCGCCGCCGAGCGGTCGGCGTCCGTGTTGACGGGGATCACGTCACCGTCATCCGCGCCGGCCATCGGCGGCGCGGCGACCGGGACGTAGCCGTCCGCGAGCAGGGAGTCGAGCAGGTCGCCGTTGACCTCCTCGATGGTCCCGGAGTGATCGCCCCGTTTGATCTTCTTCGTGCCGTCCTCGACGACCCGCACGGCCGACTTCCGGGGCCCGTGCAGGAGCTTCCCGTCCACGCCGTTGAGGCCGACCGCGTCCACGTCGAGGCTCTGCAAGCCCGCGACCAGCTGGGTGTTCAGGTGGCCGAAGACCATCTCGAACACCTCCATCGTCTCCGCGTCGGTGAACCGACCGACGACGCCGGAAGGCGTCTCGACGTACTCCGGGTCGATACCGAGTCGCTCCAGCGTGTCGTCGACGGCCGTGGAACCGCCGTGGACCACGGCCACGTCCTCGCCGTCGTCGTACAGTGCTGCGACGTCCGAAAGGGCACCCGCGGGATCGACCGCGCGAGCGCCACCGACTTTGATAACTGTAGTCATTACGAAAACACCTCTCCAGTTGCTACGGGGAGCCCACGGGATGCAGGCCCCGAACGTCGAGGCCCGCCGTCTCTTCGAGGCCGAGCGCGACGTTGGCGGCGTGGACGGCCTGCCCGGCCGACCCCTTCATCATGTTGTCGATGGCCGAGAACACGACCAGACGCTCGTTGCCGGGATCGAGTTCGAAGCCGACCTCGGCCTTGTTGGTCCCCGCGACGGACTTGGGTTCGGGGTAGCGGTAGACGCCACCGCCGCCCGCGACGAGGTCGACGAACGGTTCGTCCTCGTACTGGCCGCGGTAGGCCGACCAGAGGTCACCCTTCGAGACGCGCTCTTCGGGAAAGACGTGACAGGTCGCGCTCGCGCCGCGGATCATCTCCACCGCGTGGACCGTGAAGGACACGTCGACGCCGAGGAACTGCTCGATCTCGGCCTCGTGGCGGTGGCCGGTGGGCGCGTAGGGCCGGACGACGCCGGACCGTTCGGGGTGGCTGGAGGCCTCCCCGCCGCCGGCACCGCCCTCCGAGGAGCCGACCTTCACGTCGACGACGATCCGCTCGTCGCCGGAGAGCACGCCCGCCTCGAACAGGGGCAGCAGTCCCATGATCGTCGCGGTGGCGTTACAGCCGCCCGAAGCGACGATCTCGGCCCCTTCGAGGTTCTCCCGGTTCAGCTCGGGCAGGGCGTACTCGGCCTTCTCCAAGAGTTCGGGCCGGCTGTGGCCGTCGTACCACTCGTCGTACTGGGCCTCGGTGTCCAGCCGGAAGTCCGCCGAGAGATCGACCACGGTGTCGGCGGCCTCGCGGAACTCGTCGATGCGCTCCATCGTGACGCCGTGAGGCGTCGCGGCGAACAGCGCGTCGACCGACTCCAGGTCGTCGGGCTCGGAGAAGCGCAGATCCAGGTCCCGCAGGTTGGGGTGCTGGTGGCCGACGGTCTTGTTGGTCTTCGAGCGACTCGTCGCCTGGACGACCTCGAACTCGGGGTGGTCCGCGAGCAACCGCAGGAGCTCCCCGCCGGTGAAGCCGGTGCCGCCGACGACCGACGCGGTCAGCGAGGGATCCGTACTCATCGGGCGCTCACCTCCTGCTCGGCCCTGGTTTCGAGCCAGTCGACCACGCGGGCGGGCACGTCCACGTCGGTCGCCTCGTTCAGCGCCTTGAACTCGACGTTGTGGTTGACCTCGTGGACGGTGTAACTGTGCTCGCCGCCCTCACCGGTCCCCATCAGGTCCACGCCGAGCAGACCGCCGCCGACGGCCGCGGAGGCACGCTCGACCAGTTCCAGCGCCTCGTCGTCGAGGCCGAACTGGTCGGTCTCGGCACCCTTGGCGGCGTTGGTGATCCAGTGGTCCGACGAGCGGACCATCGCGGCGACGGGCTCGCCGTCGGTCGCCAGCACGCGGATGTCCTCGCCGCCCTTCTCGACGTACTCCTGGACGTAGAACACCTTGTGCTCGTAGTGGCCCAGCGTCTCCTTGTGTTCGAGGATGGCCTCGGCCGCGGTCGGGCTGTCGATCTTGGCCATCAGGCGACCCCACGAGCCCACGACGGGCTTCAGCACGCAGGGGTAGCCGAAGTCCTCGATGGCCGCCATGGCCGCGTCCGTGGTGAACGCGACTTTCGTGTCGGGCGTGGGCACCTCGCCTTCGACCAGCGCGAGGCTGTTCTTGGCCTTGTCGGCACAGACGTCGGCGGTGTCGGGATGGTTGACGACCGGCACGTCGTAGGCGTCGATAAAGCGCGTGGCGTAGACGCTCCGGCTGGTCGCGAGACATCGGTCGACCACGAGGTCGACGCCCTCGAAGTCGGCGGGCGGCTCGGACAGCCCGAACTGCTGTTCGCGAACGTCGATCTTCGTGACCTCGTGGCCCCGGTCACGAAGCTCCGAGAGGAGGAGCTTCTCGTCTTTGCGGATGCGCGAGTAGAGTATGCCGAAATTCATGGTATCACCGGCCGGCGGCGACCGCGCCGCGCGTGGCCGAACGCTGGCTCACTCGCCCCAGTCCTCTTCCAGCTCGGGCGCGGTGTCCAGCTCGACGGGGTCGGTGTCGACGACTTCCAGCTCGGCACCGCAGGTCGAACAGTCGACGATCTCTCCAACTTCGAGGTCCTCGTGCAGGGACACGTCGGCCCCACACTCGATGCATTCCGTCATTGGTACCCCCAACTCACGCTCGTTACCACTTAAACCCTTCGGACTTGTCGGAGAGAGTTAACTACCAAACTACCGTCTAACCGCGGCAAAAGCGAGCGTGTCGGCGTTTCACGATTCCGTTATCATATTTCTGGTAACTCGTCCCCTCGCGGGGACGGCGGTCGCGGCGCGGCGGCCCGTGCGCCCGGGCCTCGGGGTCGTTCGCGCCGCCGCCGAACGGGTCGGGACTCAGACATAGCCGGCCACCTCCGCGCGGAGTCGCTCCTCGGCGTCGGCCAGCGCGGTCCGCCGCTCCGCCAGCGCCTCGCGGTCGGCGGCGAGGTCGTCCCGCGCCGCTTCCAGTTGGTCGGCCACCGCGTCGGGCGCGGGCCCGCCGGCCGAGTCCCGACTCGCCACGCTCGCGGCGGGATCGAGGGCGTCCTCGACCGCTTCGCGATCGGCATACGCCGACAGCGACTCCTCGAGTACCTCCTCGGCCGCCCGATCCAGCGTCTCGTAGTCGGGATCGCTCGACCGTTCGGCCGCCCGGGCCACGAGTTCGTGGGCCGTCCGGAAGGGCAGCCCCTCCATCGCCAGCAGGTCCGCGACGCCCGTCGCCGTCGAGAACCCGGCCCCGGCCTCCGCGGCCAGCAGGTCGGCGTTCCACTCCGCCGTGGCGACCGCGCCCGCGGCGACCTCGGTGGCCTCGATCACCGCGTCGATCGCGTCCCAGCCGTACTGGCCGGCGCGCTGGAGGTCGCGGTTGTACGCGCGGGGGAGCCCCTTCAGCGTCGTCAAGAGTCCGGAGACCGCGCCGTGGGCGTCGCCCGCGCGGGCCCGCACGAGTTCCAGCGTGTCCGGGTTCTTCTTCTGGGGCATGATCGACGAGGTCGAGGAGTAGTCGTCGCTAAGGTCGACGTACCCGTCGTTCGCGAAGAGCACGAGGTCTTCGCTGAGTCCCGACAGCGTCGTCGCCAGGTTGGCCAGCGCCGTCGTCGCCTCCAGCAGGAAGTCCCGGGCCGACGCGCCGTCCATCGAGTTGTCCAGCACCGAGTCGAACCCGAGCAGGTCGGCGGTCCGCTCGCGGTCGATGGAAAAGGGCGTCCCGGCGAAGGCCGCGCCACCAAGCGGCGAGCGGTTCGTCCGCCCGTAGGCGTCCAGCAACCGCTCGGTGTCCCGGGAAAGCGCCCGCTCGTAGGAGAGCAGGTAGTGCCCCACCGTCGTCGGCTGGGCGTACTGGAGGTGGGTGAACCCGGGCATCAGCGTCTCGGCGTGACCCGCGGCCGCCTCCAGCAGTTGCTCGCGCGCGCCGACGACCGTCTCGACGGCGTCGAGCAGGTCCTCGCGCAGGCGATAGCGGATGCAGGCCGCCACCTCGTCGTTGCGCGAGCGGGCGGTGTGCATCCGGCCGCCCTCCGGGCCCACCCGCTCGATCACCGCCGTCTCGATGGCCGCGTGAACGTCCTCCCCGTCGGGCAGTTCGGCGTGGCCCGCCGCCTCGATCTCGTCGAGCGCGTCGAGGATCGCGCCCGCGTCCTCGTCGTCGACGATGCCCTGCTCGGCCAGCATCACGACGTGGGCCCGATCCACGGCGAGGTCGGCGGCGAAGATGCGCTCGTCGGCCGCGAGCGACGAGAGGAACCCACGGGCGGGGCCACCGCTGAAGCGGTCCCGGCGGACCACGTCGCTGTCGGCGTCCGTGTCGTCGGCAATCCCGTCGTCCGTGGGTTCCTCCGTCATGGCTTAGTCGTCAGTTTCCGCGTCTCCGCCGTCCGTCACGGCCTCGGCGGCCGCCCCGTCGACGGCCTCGCTGACCTTGTTGGCCAGCCGTTCCTGGAAGCCGTGATACTTGGCGACGCCGGTGGCGTCGGCCTGTTCGATGTCGTCGGTGACCGCTTCCGTGTTGAACGAGGCCTGCCCCTCCGCGTAGCAGGCGTACTCGCTCTCGCGGGCGACCGGCCGGGCCTGCCCGCCTTCGAGTTTCACCGTGACGGTGCCGGTGACGCGTTTCTGGGTCTCCTCGATGAACCCTTCGAGCGCGCGGAACAGCGGTGCCGTGACGAGTCCCTGGTAGCCCTTCTCGGCCCACTCCTGGTCGATCTGGGTCTTGAAACTGCGCTCTTCCTTCGTGAGGACCAGGCCCTCAAGCGCCTCGTGGGCCGCCAGCAGCACGGTAGCCGCGGGGTGTTCGTAGTTCTCGCGCACTTTCAGCCCGAGCATCCGGTCCTCCATCGTGTCCGTGCGGCCGATGCCGTGCGCGCCGGCCTGCTCGTTCAGTTGCTCGATGATCTCGATGGGACTCAGCTCCTCGCCGTCGACGGCGACGACCTCGCCCTGCTCGAACTCGATCTCGACGAGTTCCGCCTCCTTGCCGCTGGGACTGTCCGTCCAGTCGTAGATCTCGTCGCCGGGGACGTGACCGGGGTCTTCCAGTTCCGAGCCCTCGACCGAGCGGCTCCAGAGGTTCGTGTCGATGCTCCAGCGGCCGCCGTCGCCGCCCTCGACGGGCAGGCCCTTCTCCTCGGCGTACTCCTGTTCCCACTCGCGGGTCAGGCCGAGTTCGCGGACGGGCGCGTGGACGTTCAGGTCCGAGTCGCGCCAGACCGTCTCGAAGCGCAGCTGGTCGTTGCCCTTGCCGGTACAGCCGTGGGCCAGCGCGGTACAGCCCTGCTCCTGAGCGACTTCGAGGATCGCCGTGGCGATGACCGGGCGGGCCAGCGCTGTCCCCAGGGGGTAGCCCTGGTAGGTGGCGTTGGCCTTGACGGCGTCCATACAGAGGTCGGCGAACTCGGCTTTCGCGTCGACCACGTAGTGATCGAGGCCCAGCGCCGCCGCGGTCTCCTCGGCCTCCTCGAACTCCTCGGCCGGCTGGCCCACGTCGACGGTGACGCCGATCACGTCGTCGTAGCCGTATTCTTCTTTCAGTAGCGGTACGCAGACTGTCGTGTCGAGCCCGCCCGAGAAGGCGAGCGCGACCGTTCCTTGGGTGTCGTCGGGTTCTGGCATGTGTGTGGTGTGGATCGGAGTGTGGTGCGGACCGCCCGGCACCGGTCGGTGGGCGGTTCGGGACGAAACGACCGTGGTGTGAGGTGGGAGTGAGGTGGGCCTAACGGCCCCGTCGTCGGAACCGTCGCGGTCGCGGGAGAAAGTGGACGGACCCGCCGGTCTCGCCCGCCGGCGAACCGGATGCGCAGGTCCGTGTCATGTACCCGCCACTACCGGAGATTCGTATTAAAACCTTCCGAGATCCCGTCCCCGTGACGCGCGGTGACACGTCCCGGACGGGAGGCGCACCGCGTCCACGCCGCGGCGGCCACAACCCCTTTGTCCCAGTTGGTCGCAGGTCCCGACATGGACCCCCGCGCCGCGCTCGACACGGACGACCTGCTCAAGATCGTCCTGGTACTGGTGATCGCCCTGCTCGCCGTCGAACTGCTGGAGGAGATCGTCGGCTTCGTCGTCGGGCTGGCCGGCCCCGCCCTCGCGCTGGTGATCCTCGTCCTCCTCGTCCTCTACTTCCTCGACCGCATCTGACGGTCGGTTTCGACGGTCGAACCGTTGGATTTAAACCGAAACCGGTAGATGTCACCGGTATGGGTGAGGGGCAAGTCACGGCGGCCGGCGAGGGCCGCGTCACGGCACGGAAGGTCAGGAACCTCTTCGTCTTCCTGGGGCTGGGGTTGCTCCAGTTGATGGTCATCTTCGAGGGACTGGCCGCCTACTGGGGGATCACGATCCCGATGTTTCCGCTGTTGTTGATCCTGCTGGGGTTCGTGGCGGTCGGCCTGCTGGTCATCGCGAAATTCTGAGCGGTCGCGACCAGCAGTCCTTTGACCGGCAGGGCCGTCGGTAGGGACACGCGTGTACAGCCTGAACGTTCCGGTCCCGTCGTCGGTCGCCGCGCTCGCGAGTCGGCTGGCGACGGAACTGCCGACCGCGCGCGTCCGGTCGCGGGGCCGTCACACCCTCGGCGTCAAGCGTCTCGGCGGCGAGGGGCCCGGCGAGTACCCGCGTCTCGAAGCGCGCACCCGGGAGGCGCTGGCCGGCACCGAGCCCTTCGACGTGCGGATCACCGGCGTCGAGGTGTTCGAGCAGGCCCCCGTCGGGAGTTCCCCGGTCGTCCACCTGGCCGTCGAGAGCGAGCCCCTCCGGGACCTCCACGCCGACCTCTGTGAGGTGTTCGAGCCCGTCGACGAGATCGAGGGGGAGGGGTACAGCCCCCACGTCACCATCGCCCGCGGCGGCGACCTCTCGGCCGCCCGGCGCATGGCCCAGCGGGAGATCGACACGATCGAGTGGACCGTCGACGAACTCGTCTTCTGGGACTCGGAACGGATCAAGCAGGTCAGCGGCGTGTCACTGCCGGCCTGAGGACGCCATCTGGAGTTCGACGACGACCGCCGCGCCGCCCAGGTCGGCGTCGCCGGACTGCGTCCGGTTGCCAGAGGCGCTTCGCGCCTCGCTGTCCTCGATCCAGACGTCGCCGCCGTACTGCTCGACCAGCGTGTTGACCAGGTACAGACCGATCCCGGTCCCGTCGCTGTCGAGCCCTTTCTCCCCCTTGCCGAAGACGTCGTCCCTGCGGTCGGGTGGGATCCCCGGGCCGTCGTCGGCGACGCGGACGCGAACCCGGTCGTCCGTCTCGGTCACCGACACCCGGACCGTCGGGTGGGCGGTGTCGTTGTGCTGGACCGCGTTGTTCAGCAGGTTCCGGAACACCGACCCGAGCATCTCGTCGGCCAGCACCCGGACGTCCGGGAGGTCGCCCTCGGCGGCGATCGAGGCCGTCTCGTGGGCCGACGCGGCGTCTTCGATCCGGTCTTCCAGGAGCGGCCGGAGCGCGACGGGTTCGGGTTCGGCGTCCGTCCGGAGCATCGTCTCGGCGAGGTCACGCGCGGTGCGCGTCAGCGAGACGGCGTTGTCGGCGCTCTCGATGACGGCCGACAGCGCCTCGGCGTCCTCGCCGTCGAGGGACGATTCGAGGCGCTCGGCGTGGCCGATTATCAGCTGCAGGTCGTTCCGGATGTCGTGCCGGACGACCTCGTTCAGGAGTTCGAGCCCGTCGCGTTGCTCTTCGAGGCGACGACGGTACTGCTTCCGCGTCGTGATGTCGTGGACGACGCCGTCCAGGTAGACCTCGTCGTCCTCCTCGACCAGCACGGCGGTGACGGCACCCCAGAACCGCTCGCCGTCCAGCCGACGGAACTGCAACTCCTGTTCGACCACTTCGCCGGTCTCGCGGAGCCGCTCGGCGAGGGCGGCCTGTTCGGTCGAGTCGAGGTACAGTCCGTCCACCGATCGCCCCAGCAGGTCCGACTTCGACTCCGCACCGAACATCGACACCAGCGCCGCGTTGGCGTCGACGAACGGGCCCTCGCCCCCGTCTTTCGCCCGGAAGACGCCGACCGGGAGCCGGTCGAACAGTCGCCGGTACCGGTCCAGTTCGCGCTCCCGTCGCTTCCGTTCGGTGACGTCCTGCTGGAAGCCGACGTAGTTGGTGACGGTCCCGTCGTCGTCCCGGACGGGCGCGACGGTGACGCGGTTCCAGAACCGCTCGCCGTCCTTGCGGTAGTTCCGGAGTTCGACGGTCACCGGCTCCGCGGCGTCGATCCCCTCGCGGAGCCTGTCGACGGGCTCCTCGCGCGTCCCCTCGCCCTGCAGGAACCGACAGTTCCGGCCGAGGACCTCCGATCGGTCGTAGCCCGTGAGGTCGAGGAACTCGTCGTTGACGTAGATCAGCGGCGTGTCCTCCTCGGTGGGCCCGGTGATCGTGATCCCGACCGGTGCCTCGTCCATCGCCCGGGTCTTCACGTCGAGTTCCGCCCGCCGGTCCCTGGTGTCGGTGCGTTCGGTCACGCGAACGAGCAAGTGCCCGTCGTCCCCGGTGCGTGCGACCGCCACCTCGACGGGGATCGCCGTCCCGTCGGCGTGTTCGGTCCGCCACGTGAACCGCTCGCCGTCGTCGGCGTCCCGGAGCCGCTCCAGCAGGTCCCCGGGCGCGGATCGGTCGGTCGCCGCGAGCGTCCCGACCGATCGGTCGAGGAGTGCCGACCGGGCGTAGCCGTACAGCTCGCAGAGTCGCTCGTTCACGTCGTGGAACTGCCCCGTCCCGGGATCTACCACGGCCATGCCGTCGGGCGCGTCCGCGAACAGCGTCCGGTCGTGGCCAGGTTCGTCGGTCATTCGATGGCACGTTCTTCGGGCCGGAGCGCATTAAACCGGGCGTGTTTCGTCCCTACGGTTCCGGTGGCGGCCCGTCCCAGGCGTCCATGTCGGCGTAGAAATTCAGCATGGCGAACTTCAGTTTCTCGGGCGCGATGTCGATCATCTCGGCCCGCTCCTCGGGCGGGAACGTCTCCCGGACCGTGTAGTTGCCCAGTTCCCGCTCGCCCAGTTCCGTGTAGCGTTTGTCCACCAGCACGCGCGCCCCGAAGTCCTCCGGCGAGCGCACGACCCGGCCCAGGGCCTGGCGGGTCTTGCGCACCGTGGGGATCTCGACGGCGTAGGCCCAGCCCGCGTCCTCCGTCCCGCGCCACTCGCCGCCGCCGTCGCCGAACGTCTCGTCGTAGGCCGCCTGGACCGCCTCCATCCGGTCGTCCAGGTGCGGGTAGGGGACGCCGACCACGACGACCGTCCGGGCGTCGCCGTCGTCGAAACTGACCCCCTCCGCGAGCGTCCCCCACAGCGAGGTGAAGAGGACGCCGTTCTCGCCGTCGGTGAACGCCTCGCGGAGGTCCTTCGCGCTCGTGGCCGGCTCGTCGAGGTACCGGTCGGCGTCGGTCCGCACGCGGTCGTGGTAGCGCTCGGCCTCGTCGTAACTCGGGAAAAACGCCAGCGTGTTCCCCGGCGTGAACTCGATTGCGTCCTCCAGCACGCCCGTCACGGTCTCCTGGACCGCGGGGTCGTCGCGCTCGCTGGAGAAGAGGGCGGGCGCTTCGACGGCGTAGGTCCGTCGGCGCTCCTCGGGGAACTGCGCGCCGTAGGCCATCGTCTCGGGGTCGTCCAGTCCCAGCACGTCCTCGGTGACCTCGAAGGGGCGCAGGGTCGCGCTCATCAGGACGCTGGCGTGGAGTTCGTCGAACAGCGACCGCGTGACCTCCCGGGGAATACACCGGTACAGTTCCGCCCGGCCGTACACGTCGCCGCCTCCCTCGTCCCGGCGGACGCTCACGACCGGGTAGTGACCCTGGGTGTCGCCCTCGTCCATCCACGTCCGGACGAACTGCACGGCCTGGAGGGTCTGACACTCCTTGCGGGTACTCGTCTCGCCGCTCTTGTAGGCCTCCTCGTACTTCTCGTCCAGGGCGCGGGCGAACTTCAGCGCCTCCCGGAGGTCCACGTCGTAGCCCGGGCCGGAGTAGGCCTGGAGGAAGTTGACCGTCAGGTCGTCCCTGCCGTCCTCGTTGGTGACCGTGAGGTCCGCCCAGTTCTCGTCGATCCGCTCGCGCTGGCCGAACGCCATCGCGTCGTCGTAGGTCTCGACCAGCGCCGACCGGAACGCCCGGAGGACGTTCCCGGCGGCCTCGGCCCCCGGATCGTCCTGTTCGGCGAGTTCGTCGAGCGCGCTGTCGAGCGTGGTCTCGGTCAGCGTCCGGGTCGCGTGGTCCCGCGCCGCGTCCTCGACGTTGTGGGCCTCGTCGAAGACCGTGATCACGTCCGCCGGGTCCCGGCCGAGCCACCGGAAGAAGTGCTCGCGGATGCCCGGATCGAGCAGGTGGTGGTAGTTACAGACGACCAGGTCGACCCCCTCCATCCCCTCCTTGAGGAGTTCGTACCCGCAGAAGCCCTCCATCTCGGCGTACTCGTAGATGTCGTCGGGCTCGCGCACGTCCGCGAACAGCCACTCGTAGAAGGCGTCGGTGTCCGCGGTGAGGTTTCGGTAGTAGTAGTCGCAGGTGTTCCCGTTCTCACGGAGGTCCTCGAGTTCCGCCTCGACCGCGTCGAGTTCCTCCAGCACCGCCCCGCGGGCCTCGGCGGCCTCCTCGTTGCCGGACTGACTCTCCGCCAGCAGGGTCCCCTCGCGCTCGTTCAGCTCCGCGAGGTCCTGCTCTTTCTCGACGATTTCCCGGGTGGTGTCCCGCAGAGCCTGACACTCCTCGTAGCCCACGTCGACGTGACACATCGACCCCTTCCCGCGGAAGACGACCGCGCGGATCGGTTCCTGGGCGGTGATGGCGCGGGCCTCACGGACGAACTGGCGCATCTGCTGGTGGACGTTGGTCGTGATGACGACCGTCTTGTCCGCCTGGCGGGCGTACTCCAGGGCCGGCACCAGCGCGGCCAGGGTCTTGCCCGTCCCGGTCGCGCCCTCGAACAGCACGTCCGACCCCTCGCCCAGCGCGTCGGAGATGCGGTCCATCGCGTCGCGCTGGTGGTCGTAGGGCTCGTCGTAGGGGAAAAACCGCGTGTAGCCCGCCGCGTCTCCGTCGCTCGACACACTCACCCCTTGTTCGCTCCCGGACAAAAAGTCTCGCGTGCGTCGGCGTGCCGAGCCGTGGCGGCCCCCGACCGCCCGCCGTCAGTCCACGGGTTCGACGTAGATCCGGTCGGCGTGGGGTTGGGCCTCCCGGATGGCGGTCTCGATGTCGTCGATCACGTCGGGGCGCACGTCCGCGGAGAGGTCGTCGGCGAAGGCGACCTCCATGGCGACCATCACGTTGCCGGGGCCGAAGTAGACGGTCCGGAAGTCGACAAGTTCGTCGACGCCGTCCCAGCCGGTGATCAGGTCCCGGAGTTCCTGCTCGTCGTCGGCGGGCATACTCTCACCGAGCAGGAGTCGCTTGTTCTCCCAGGCCAGCGCGACGGCAAAGGTCATCAACAGGATGCCGACGAGCAGGGCCGACGCGGCGTCGTAGACCTCGTTGCCGGTGGCCCGCGAGAGGTAGATCCCGGAGAGGGCGATGCCCGCGCCGGCGAGCGCGACGAAGTCCTCGGTGAACGCGGTGAGCGTGGTCACGTCGGAGGTCTTCCGGAAGGCCTCGCGGTAGCCGCTCCAGCCGTGGTCGTCGATCTGCCGTTTGAGCTCCGCGCGGGCCTTGGCGAAGGCGTAGCTCTCGAAGAGGATGGCCCCGACCAGGACGGCGTAGTTGACGTAGACCGGCGGGAACGAGAGCGTGATGTCGGTGAGCGGGATCGTCGGCTGGCGGGCCACCTCGTGGCCGCCGTGTGTCAGCGCCTCGTAGCCGTGTTTTACCGACTCCCAGCCTGCGATGCCGAACAGGAGGACGGAGACGAGGAAGCTGAAGAAAAACTGCGCCTTCCCGTAGCCGAAGGGGTGGCGGCGGTCGGCGTCGCGGGCCCCGTAGCGGATGCCGATCAGCAGGAACACCTGGTTGCCCGTGTCCGAGATCGAGTGATACGTCTCGGAGAGCATCGCCGGGCTGAGCGTCAGCAGGTACCCGAAGAACTTCAGGATCGCGATGGCCCCGTTGGCGATCAGCGCGGCGACGACCACCCCCTTGCTGTTGCCTGCCATTGCGGGTCGGTCCGCCGGGAGCCCCAAAGTCGTTCTGGACCGGGTTCGACCGCACCCGGCGGTTCCGATCCGCCGGCGGTTTCCCTTCCCACGGCGTACCCGCCGGTATGCTCACCGTCGTCTCCGACACGCACAGCCACGACGGGCACCGACTGGCGGACCGGACCCGCGACGCAGTCCGCGAGGCCGACGCCGTCGTCCACGCCGGCGACTTCGTGACCGAGTCGGTCCTGGACGCCTTCCAGGCCGAGGCCGACCGGCTGTACGGCGTCGTCGGCAACAACGACCGCCCGGGCGTCCGCGACCGGCTCCCGACCCGGCGCGTCGTCGAGCACGAGGGGGTCCGGCTGGTCGTCGTCCACGGCCACGAACACACCGAGACCGCCCTCTCGCTTTTGGGCCGGCAGGAGGCCGCCGACGTCGTGGTCTTCGGTCACTCCCACCGCCCCGGCGTCCACGAGGGCGACGGCGTGACGCTGTTGAACCCCGGCAGTCACGCCGAGCCACGACAGTACCGGCCGGCACACGCGGAACTGGAGCCCGACGGCGACAGTGTCGCGGGGCGGCTGGTCGACCCGGACGGCACCGTCTTCGAGGACTTCACCGTCTTCGAGGACTTCACCGTCTGAGAAGACGCGCCCGACACGGTTTCGGGGGCGGAGCCGAGTCGGAGACGAGTCGGGTCTCGTGGGGAGGGCCGAAGCGAGCGGGCGCATCTCCTGCTACAGCCCCCACTTGAAAGTAGCCGGCGAAAGGTCAAACACCCGTTTTAGCTACTGCGGCGCGCCGTCGCGACCGAATCCGGTCGACCGGCCCGCTCAGTCCGCGAGGTACCAGATGCCCGCGACGACGGCCAGCGCGGTCGCGCCGCCGAGGAAAAAGAGCACGCCCGGGGGAAGCGAGAGCGCGCCGGCCACGGCGTCGCCGGCCCCCGACGCGGCCGTCTCGGTCGCGGTCCGGGCGGCCTCGGTTGCGGTCTCGACCCCGCCGTCGGGTGCCGCGGGCGTGGCCGTCCCCGGCTGGGTGGCCACGGGTGTGTCGGTGGCGTTGGTGGTCGCGTCCATCGCCCCGATTTCACCCCCGCCCCCCGACCGGGTCGCGGTCGGCGTGGCGGTCCCGTCACCGGCGGGCGCGGCTCCCCGTTCGGACCCGGTGGGCGACCGACTCCCGGTCGGGGTCAGGAAGCCGCCGTCGCCGAAGGCGGCCTGGATCGCGAGGCTGGCGAGTGCGACGATCCCGAGGCTACCGAGGAACCGCGACAGGGCGTTCCGGAGCGTGGATTCGTCGTCGTCGCCGCCGGCCATGATCACTAGCGGGCGGTCGGCGGGGGCGTAGACGTTCATCTCGCGGCCCTTCTCGGAGTAGACCGTGTCGATCACCTCGATCGCGCCGGCGGCCTCCAGTTTGTCGAGGTGGTACTGGACGTTCTGGAGGGAGGTGTCGACCCGCTCCGCGAGGGCGGCGGGCGGCGCGGGGTCGTCGTGGAGTTCCGACAGGACCTGCCGGGCCGTCTCGGAGGTCAGCGCCGACAGCACGTCGTCGGCGTCTTCCGAGTCGACGCCGATGACGCGCGGCTCGGCTTCCTCGGCCGCGGCGGTGTCGGGTTCGGAGGGCAACAGCGACATCGTTCCCCGGCTACGATAGCATCCGGCATCAACTTTGTTACTACCCGACAGGACCTTCCGGGCCGAGGAAAAGGACTTTGCCGTCCCGGGAGCTACCCCGGAACATGGCCGATCTCGTGCTCTGGGGGATGGTCGCCGTCATGCTCGGGTTCGTCTTCCTCGTCTACCTGTTTTTCCGTCGGACCGCCACGGCGATGAAAGAGGGACTGAACCAGGGGAAACGGAACGAGTAGCCGGACCCCCGAGCTCCCCCGCAGCGATCGCTCCCGTCGCGGTTCCCCCGGTGAGCCGCGCCATCCGAAAACGATTACCGCCGACCGACCCTCCCCGGAGACATGGACCCACGCATCCGCGAACACGCGCAGGTGCTCGCAGACGCCGTCGACCTGTCGGCGGGCGACAACCTCGTGATCAAGGCCGAACCGGCCGCCGACGACCTGATCGTCGCCCTCTACGAACTCGCCGGCGACCGCGGTGCCCACCCCGTGACCCTCCGGACGAACCGGAGCGGCCGGGCGATCCGCGGGTACCTCCGCTCGGCCGAGCAGGCCGGCGTCGAGTTCGAGACGCCGAGCCACGAGCGGGCGCTAGTCGAGGAAGCGGACTGCCACGTCGTCGTCCGGGCCAACGAGAACGTCACCGAGATGGACGACGTGGACAGCGACACGACCGCTGCCTACCAGCAGGCCCACAGCCCCATCCTGGACGAACGGCTCTCGGACCGCTGGACGCTCACCCAACACCCCACGCCCGCCAACGCCCAGCTGGCGGAGATGTCCACCGAAGCCTACGAGAACTTCGTCTACGACGCGGTTCTGAAAGACTGGGACGCACAGGAACAGTTCCAGGAGCACATGGTCGAGATCCTGGACGAGGCCGAGGAGATCCGCATCGTCTCCGGCGAGACGACGGACGTGACCATGTCGGTCGCGGGCAACCACGCCCTGAACGACACGAACACCCACAACCTCCCGGGCGGCGAGGTGTTCACCGCGCCCGTCCCCGACAGCGTGGAGGGCGAGGTCCTGTTCGACAAGCCGGTCTACCAGAACGGCCGGGAAGTCCTCGGTGCGCGGCTGGTCTTCGAGGACGGCGAGGTCGTCGAGTACGACGCCGAGAAGAACGGCGAGGTCCTCGAATCCATCCTCGAAACCGACCCCGGCGCGAAACGACTGGGGGAACTGGGCATCGGCATGAACCGCGACATCGACCGGTTCACCTACAACATGCTGTTCGACGAGAAGATGG
>JBDGUF010000047.1:0-28764 GCA_042216105.1 Halorientalis sp. | reverse complement strand
GGGACGGTCGGCTCGCAGGGGTCGGTCATCCCGAACGGGTTCGACAGGCGGTCCGTGACGTTCTCCACACCGGGGGAAGACGGCGAGCGGCATAAGAACCGCCCCGCGGCGACTCATCGACGGCCAGGAGTGCCAACGTTTATTCGCGCCAGCCCGTAGTTTCGACCGACAGATGCCTGCCGAGGATTCGGTCGAGTCGGACCGTGGGGCCGTCGGGGAGGCCGTCGACCCGCCGCAGTCGTTCGTCGAGCAGGCCAACGTCTCCGACCCGGGCGTCTACGAGGCGTTCGCGGAGAACTGGCCCGACTGCTGGGCGCGGGCCGGCGACCTGCTGTCCTGGGCCGAGCCCTACGACGCGGTGCTCGGCGGCGAGGGGCCGCCCTTCCGCTGGTTCGACGGCGGGGAACTGAACGCCTCGTACAACTGCCTCGACCGCCACGTCGAGAACGGGCGCAAGAACCAGGTCGCCCTGACGTGGGAGGGTCGCCTCGGCGAATCCCGGACCTACTCCTACCTGGAACTGTACCGCGAGGTCAACGAGTTCGCGGCCGCGCTGCGGGACCTCGGCGTCGAGGAGGACGACGTGGTGACGCTGTACCTGCCGATGATCCCCGAACTCCCCGTCGCCATGCTCGCCTGCGCCCGGATCGGTGCGCCCCACTCGGTCGTGTTCGCGGGCTTCTCCGCGGACGCGCTTGCCGAGCGGATGGGCGATGTCGACTCGGAGTACCTGGTCACCTGTGACGGTTACTACCGCCGGGGCGCGCCGGTTCACCAGAAGAGCAAGGCCGACAACGCCGCCATCGACCTCGACCAGGACGTGACGACGGTCGTCGTCGACCGGCTGGGCGACGGGACGCCGCTGGCGGAGGACGAACACGACTACGAGCAACTGGTCGCCACCCACCGCGGCGAGACCGTCGAGCCCGTCGCCCGCGCGGCGACGGACCAGCTCTTCCTGATCTACACCTCCGGTACCACGGGCGAGCCGACCGGCGTGCGCCACACGACCGGCGGCTACCTCGCACACGTCGCCTGGACCGCTCGCGCGGTGCTGGACGTCAAGCCCGAGGACACCTACTGGTGTTCGGCCGACATCGGCTGGATCACGGGCCACAGCTACACCGTCTACGGGCCCCTCGCGCTGGGGACGACGACCATGCTCTACGAGGGCACGTCCGACCACCCCGAGAAGGACCGGGTGTGGGAACTGATCGAGCGCAACGCCGTCGACGTGTTCTACACCGCGCCCACGGCGATCCGGGCGTTCATGAAGTGGGGCGAGAAACACCCCGAGCGACACGACCTGTCGAGTCTGCGCCTGCTGGGCACCGTCGGGGAGCCGATCAACCCCCGCGCCTGGAACTGGTACCGCGACCACATCGGGGACGGCGAGTGTCCGGTGGTCGACACCTGGTGGCAGACCGAGACCGGCGGCGTGATGGTCTCGACGCTGCCCGGTGTCGACCGGATGAAACCCGGCGCGGCGGGGCGGCCGCTTCCCGGAATCGGTGCCGAGGTGGTCGACGGCGACGGCGACTCGGTCGACCCCGGTGAGTCGGGCTACCTCGTCGTCACCGACCCGTGGCCCGGGATGCCGCTGTCGATGGTCCGCGACGAGGACTGGTTCGCGGCACGCGAGTCGACCCGGCCGAACCTGGACGACTACGACTGGGCCTACTTCACCGAGGACGGCGCGACCGTCGACGAGGACGGCTACGTGACCCTGCTGGGCCGGGTCGACGACGTGTTGAACGTCTCGGGCCATCGCTTCGGGACCATGGAGATAGAGAGCGCCATCGCCGACGTGCCCGGCGTCGCCGAGGCCGCGGTCGTCGCCGGTCCCCACGACCTGAAAGGCGAGGCGGTCTACGCCTACGTCAGCCCCGCGGAAGACGAAGACGAGGCGACGCTCCGTGGGCAGATCCACGACGCCGTCGAGTCGGCCATCGGTCCCATCGCCGTCCCGGACGTGGTGGTGTTCACGCCCGACCTGCCCAAGACCCGATCCGGGAAGGTGATGCGCCGCCTGCTGGAGTCGGTCTCTCACGACGAGGACCTCGGCGACACCAGCGCGCTCCGCAACCCCGAGGTCGTGGGCGAACTCGAATCCGCCCTCGACGAGGTGGAGTGAGTTTCGCGATCCGAAATATACACGAAACGAAACCCGCGGCAACTCATCTCCGTCTCGAAAATTCCCGATCGGAACCGGCTCGAACGCAAGGTTGATGTTTCGCGTTTCCGAAGGATGGCGAAACATGTGTGCCGCGGAGACCGACACCGGGATGGCGGTGACGCCGTCGGCGTACCGTCGGCTCCGGCGGGCCACCGAGACCTTCCGTGCGGAACTGGTCGTCAGGCTGGCCGGTGAGGTCGGGCTGCGACCCGCCGAGATCGCCCGCGTGCGGCCCGCAGACGTGGACAGTTACGACCACGGCGGGACCGACCACTACTTCCTCGCGGTGCCCGACGGGGACGGCGGCACGAGCCGACGGGCGTACCTGCCGCCGGACGTGGAACACGACCTCCGGCAGTACGCACGCGCGAACGACGTGGACGAGGACGAGCGGCTAGTGCCGGTATCGCCCCGGCGGGTGCAGATGCTCGTGGCCGAGACGGGCGAGCGGGCGGCCGACCGGACCGGCGACGAGCGGTTCCGATCCGTCTCGTCGCGGACGCTCCGGCAGTTTTTCGCCCGACGACTGCTCGCCGAAGAGGGGGTCGATCCCCACGTCGTCGCGACCCTCGGCGGGTGGGGGAGCGTCGAGAGCGTCGAGCGGTTCCTGCCGGAGCTGGACAGGGCGGACGTGGCGGCGGCGTTCGAGCGGACCTCGCTCGTGGACGGCGCGGCGGACGGGGCCGCCGACGGGGTGGCCGTCGGGTCCCGGTTCGACGCCGCCTTCGAGCGGATCCGGGACGCCGCCGACGCGCTGTCGACGGCGTCGACGCGCGACGGGATCGAACGCCGGGTCTGTGACCGGCTCGTGGACGGCGACCCCTACGCCGTGGCGTGGATCGGCCGTCCCCACGGCGAGTCGGTCGCCGTCACCACGCGGGCCGGCGGCGACGCCATCGAACACGACACGCTCGCGGCCGACGACGGAGCCGTCGGGGAGACGCTTGCGACGGGCGAGGTCCGGACCACGGACGACGTGGAGTCGGACCCGGCCTTCGCCGCGTGGCGCGGTCACGCCGACGCGACGGGGTACCGGGCGGCGGCAGTCCTCCCGGTCGGCGACGGCGAGTCGACCGACGGCGTCCTCGGCGTCGGGACGACGGCACCCGTGACCGACCGCGAGCAAGCACTGCTGTCGGATCTGGGTCGACGGGTCGGGCAGGCACTCACCGTCGTCGAACAGCGGAAACTCCTGCTGGCCGACACCGTCGTCGAACTCACCTTCGAGACCGGCGACCCGGACTCGTTTTTCGCCGCGCTGTCGGCCGAACACAACTGTACCGTGACGCTGGACGGCGTCGTGCCCGGCGAGGACGGGGCGCTGGTCTACTTCGTGACGCTCGCGGACGCCGGTGCCGAGGGGGTCCTCTCGTGGGCGACCGACCGCGCCGCCGTCGCGGACGCGCGACTGGTGCGGGACTACGGGGACGAGTCACTGCTGGAACTGGTCGTGTCCGGCCCGGACGTGGCGACGACGCTGATCGAGTCCGGCGCGACGGTCGGCGAGATGGAAGCGAGCGCCGGGAGCGAGCGCGTCGTCGGGCAGGTGTCGACCGAGACCGACGTCCGCCGGCTGGTCGCGGACGTGACCGACGCCTTCCCCGAGACGGAACTGGTGACCAAACGCGAGCGGGACCGACCGGCGGAGACGCCGACGGCCTTCCGCGCGTCGCTGCGGGACTCGCTCACCGAGAAGCAGTCGGCCGTCCTCCAGGCCGCCTACCACGCCGGCTACTTCGAGTGGCCCCGCGGTAGCACCGCCGAGGAACTGGCCGACGCCCTCGGGATTACCTCCCCAACGCTCCACAACCACCTCCGGCGCGCACAGCAGAAACTCCTGACCGCTTTCTTCACCGAGGACCAGCAGCCCGGCGTCCCCGAGTCGCCGTGGGCGGAGGACTGATCCCCGACGCGTTCCCCGTCGCTAACTGTTTAGTGACACGCCACTACTGACGAAATCATCCGTTTCGGGCCCTGAGGGAGGATATTGGGAGGCTCCCCAGTCGACGCCATCCGTTCGATGAACGCGAATTCCGTTCGTTTCAGTTCCCGACGGCGGGGTCGGCGACCGTCGCTTTCCGTCACGGGTTGGCATAATTAGAACCCTTTCTTTAGGGGGATGTCGTGAATGTTGGTGATGGACCATGTCCGAGGAATCCGAGGGTGAACTCGAGGCCCGACTTCCGGAGGGAGAGAGCTTCGAGCCGCCCGAGTCGTTCGTCGAACAGGCGAACGTCACCGACGAATCCATCTACGAGGAGTTCGCGGAGAACTGGCCCGACTGTTGGGAGCGGGCCGCCGATATGCTGGACTGGGAGGAACCGTACGACGAAATACTCGACGACAGCGACGCGCCGTTCTACGAGTGGTTCGTAGACGGCAAGCTGAACGCCTCGTACAACTGCCTCGACCGTCACGTCGAGGAGGGCCGGGGCGACGAAGTCGCCATCGAGTGGGTCGGGGAGCCGACCGACGAGACGCGCACGTACACCTACGCGGAGTTGCTGGACGAGGTCGAGGAGTTCGCGGCCGCGCTCCGGGAGCTGGGCGTCGAGGAAGACGATGTGGTGACGATGTACATGCCGATGATCCCGGAACTGCCGGTGGCGATGCTGGCGTGTGCCCGGATCGGCGCGCCCCACTCGGTCGTGTTCGCGGGCTTCTCCGCGGACGCGCTGGCGACGCGGATGAACTCCGCGGACTCGGAGTATCTGGTCACCTGTGACGGCTACTACCGACGCGGTGACCCGCTCGACCACAAGGACAAGGCCGACGAGGGGCTGGGCGGCGTCGACCACGAGGTCGAAGCGACCGTCGTCGTCGACCGTCTGGGCGACGACCTCGACCACGACCTCGACGACGGGCAGCACGACTACGACGACCTGATCGACGAGCACGCAGGCGCGTCGGTCGACCCGGTCACCCGGGACGCCGAGGACATGCTGTTCCTGATGTACACGTCGGGGACGACGGGCAAACCCAAGGGCGTGAAACACACGACCGGCGGCTACCTGTCCTACGTCGCCTGGACGTCCCACGCGGTGCTGGACATCAAGCCCGAGGACACCTACTGGTGTTCGGCCGACATCGGCTGGATCACGGGCCACAGCTACATCGTCTACGGACCCCTCGCGCTGGGGACCTCGACGGTGATGTACGAGGGCACCCCGGACTACCCGGACAAGGACCGTCTCTGGCAGATCGTCGACGACTACGACGTGACCCAGCTCTACACCGCGCCCACGGCGATCCGGGCGTTCATGAAGTGGGGCAAGGAGTACCCCGAACAGCACGACCTGTCGAGCCTCCGTCTGCTCGGCACCGTCGGGGAGCCGATCAACCCCCGCGCCTGGAAGTGGTACTACAAGCACATCGGCGACGAGTCCTGCCCGGTGGTCGACACCTGGTGGCAGACGGAAACTGGCGGGATGATGGTCACGACGCTCCCGGGCATCAACGAGATGAAGCCCGGATCGGCTGGACCGCCACTGCCAGGGATCGGCGCGAACGTCGTCGACATGAGCGGCGACGAGGTCGAGCCCGGCGAGGCCGGTTACCTCACCGTCGACAAGCCCTGGCCCGGAATGTTGCGGACGCTGTACCGCAACGACGACCGCTTCATCGAGGAGTACTGGCAGGAGTACTCCGATCCCGACGCCGACGAGTGGGTCTACTTCCCCGAGGACGGCGCGAAGATCGACGACGACGGCTACATCACGGTGCTGGGCCGCGTCGACGACGTGATCAACGTCTCGGGCCACCGGCTCGGGACGATGGAAGTGGAGAGCGCCATCGTCGGCGTCGAGGGCGTCGCCGAGGCCGCCGTCGTCGGCGGTCAACACGAGATCAAGGGCGAGGCGGTCTACGCCTACGTCATCACGGAAGACGGCTACGACGAGTCGGACCAGCTCCGCGAGCAGATCGTCGCCGGCGTCGAGGACGCCATCGGGCCAATCGCACGGCCCGAAGAGATCGTCTTCACGCCGGAACTGCCCAAGACCCGCTCGGGCAAGATCATGCGCCGGTTGCTCGAAGACATCGCCAACGGGGACGAACTCGGCAACACCAGCACGCTCCGGAACCCGGACATCGTCCGCGAGATCGAAGGCAAGGTCCAGAGCGACTGAATCGACCATCGACTGACAACCCACCCACCCACCCACGATCCATGCCCGCAGACACTGACACCGGAAACCCTGCACCGCTCGGCCTCGTCGGTTTCGGACTGACGACGGTGCTGCTCAGCGCGATCAACGCACAGTTGCTTCCCTCGGCCGGGGAAGCAGTAGCCATCCCGCTGGCCTTCGCGTTCGGCGGAACCATGCAAATCATCGCCGGCATCCTCGAGTACAAGGAAGGCAACACCTTCGGCACCGTCGCGTTCAGTAGCTACGGTGCCTTCTGGTGGTGGTTCGGTCTCCTGCTGATCCTCGGCGGCAACGGGTGGATCAGCCTCACCGGGGCGACCTCCACCATCGGCTTCGCGCTGATCCTCTGGGGCGTCTTCACGACCTACATGTGGATCAGCACGTTCAAGCTGAACTGGGCGCTGTGGTCCGTCTTCCTGACGCTGGCCATCACGTTCTTCCTGCTCGGCTTCGGTGACTTCCTCGACATCGGCGCGCTCGCGCTCGCTGGCGGCTACGTCGGCATCCTGACTGGACTGCTGGCGATGTACACTAGCTTCGCCGAGGTCACCAACTGGTCGTTCGACCGCGAAGTCATCCCGCTCGGCGGGACGCCCGTCGGCGGCGACAGCAGTAGCGACGACACCCGCGCCAAACCTGCCGACTGATCGGCCGAATCCCGGGTCCCACGACCCGGACCGCGACGAACGCACTCCTTTTCGGTCGCCGTCCCGCCACAGTATCCACCGCCTACCGCTCGACGGAACGTCGTTACTCTCGACCACGGTCGAGGCCCTGTCCTCACGCCGGGAGCGGGACTGTCCCCCGTGGGTCGCGGGACGGCGAGTCACCGGCGAGATTCCGCTGTCGGAAAACCCTTTACCCCTGTCTCCGTGTTCCTCGCCTATGAGTCGACTGTCGCCGACGGGACGTGATACGGGATGACAATCGAGGATCGCGTCGAAGAGCTCCGGGAGCGAAAACGCGAGGCGGAACTCGGCGGTGGCGAGGACCGCATCGAGGCCCAACACGAGCGCGGGAAGATGACCGCCCGCGAGCGGATCGACTACTTCCTGGACGACGGCACCTTCAACGAGGTGGACATGCTCCGGGAACACCGCTCGACGAACTTCGACATGGACGAGCGGGAGATGCCCGGCGACGGCGTCGTCACCGGTTACGGCGAGGTCGACGGCCGGAAGGTGTTCGTCTTCGCCCACGACTTCACCGTCATGGGCGGCTCGCTGGGCGAGGCCTTCGCCCAGAAGGTCTGCAAGGTGATGGACAAGGCCATCGAGACCGGCTGTCCGATCATCGGCCTCAACGATTCGGCCGGCGCGCGCATCCAGGAGGGGATCGACTCCCTCGCGGGGTACGCCGACATCTTCCACCGCAATCAGTTAGCGTCGGGCGTCGTCCCCCAGATCTCCGCGATCATGGGGCCCTGCGCCGGCGGGGCGGTCTACTCGCCCGCCATCACCGACTTCATCATGATGGTCCAGGACACCAGCCACATGTTCATCACGGGGCCGGACGTGATCGAGACGGTCACCGGCGAGGAGGTCGGCTTCGAGGAACTCGGCGGTGCCCAGACCCACGCCACCGAGTCCGGCGTCTCGCAGTTCACGGCCGCCGACGAGGAGGAGGCGCTTGACGACATCGCCTATCTGCTCTCCTTCCTGCCCCAGAACAACGTGGAGGACCCGCCCCGGGTGGAGCCGTGGGACGATCCCGAACGCGAGCCCGACGATCTGATGGACATCGTTCCCGACCAGCCACAGAAACCCTACGACATGCGCGACGTGGTCGAGCGGATCGTCGACGAGGGCTCCTTCTTCGAGGTGGCCGAGCAGTTCGCGCGCAACCTCACGATCGGCTTCGCCCGGATGGACGGCCACTCGGTCGGTATCGTCGGCAACAACCCGCGGGTCAACGCCGGAACGCTCGACATCGACGCCTCGCTGAAGGGCGCGCGGTTCGTCCGCTTCTGTGACGCGTTCAACATTCCGATCCTCACCTTCGTGGACGTGCCCGGCTTCATGCCCGGGAAGGACCAGGAACACGGCGGCATCATCAAACACGGCGCGAAACTCCTCTACGCCTACTCGGAGGCGACCGTCCCCTTGCTGACGGTGATCACCCGGAAGGCCTACGGCGGGGCCTACGACGTGATGGCCTCGAAACACGTCGAGGCGGACATGAACTACGCCTGGCCGACCGCCGAGATCGCCGTCATGGGACCGGAGGGAGCGGTGAACGTCCTCTACGACGACGAACTGGAGAGTGCCGAGGACGTGGAGGCCCGCCGGCAGGAACTCATCGACGAGTACCGCGACGCCTTCGCCAATCCCTACACGGCCGCAGAGCGCGGGTTCGTCGACGACGTGCTGGAACCGCAGGACACGCGCGCCCGGCTCATCACCGACCTGGAGATGGTCCGCGGGAAACGCAAGGAGACGCCCGACCGCAAACATGGCAACATCCCGCTCTGAGATGGCCGAACGAGACACTCCGGCCGACGACGAGGGACTGTTCGCCGCCGTCGAGACGGCGATCGACGACGCGGACGCCGACGAGGCCGCGGCCGTCGCCGCCGCCATCGGGGCACACATGCGCGATCAGGAACTCGCGGCGGCCGCCGCGGCCGAGGAGGATACCGGCCCCAACTGGGCCGACGGCAAGTGGGCGTTCGCGAGCAAGATGGCGCGCAAGCGGCGACGCTCCGTTCGCGTGCCGACCGACGCGCCGGACGACCCCTGGACCGCCGCGGGTCGGGCCGACCGGATGTGAGCTAGACGCTCACCGTCTCGCCGCACTCGGGACAGCGCAGGCCGCCCTCGTCGCCGGCTGCGATGTCGACGCCCATCGCGTCCACGTCCTCGCAGTTCGGGCAGGGGACGGGCACGCGGAGCTGGTCCCAGTCGTGGCGCTTGCCGGGTGCGCCGATGGCCAGGACGATGGCCTGCTCGTCGCTCTCGTTCTCGCCGTGGTGGTACTCGCCGGGCGCGAAGCGGACGACTTCGCCTGCCTGGACTTCCTGTGGGCCCCCCTCGGTGTCGAACGTGACCGTGCCCTCCAGGACGTAGAAGATCTCCTCCTGATCGAGGTGGGTGTGGTAGCCGCCGTCCGGGGCTTCACCCGGGGCCAGCGTGTAGTGGTTCATGGCCACGTCGGTCGTCCCCAAGGCGTCGGCCAGCGCCCGCGCGCCGTCGGTCGCGTCCAGCGGGTGCGGAAACGTGTCGAGGTCCTCGACTGTGACGTGTTCCATCGTGTGAAAGCGGTGACCGGTCTCCGTGATAAAGACACGCAAACTCCGCGGGGTACCACGAGCCGAGGATCGCGCGCGAGTCCGCCCGCGTTGCATACCTTTAAGGGCCGACTCGCGGTACAGGGCGACATGTTCGATACGGTTCTCGTCGCGAATCGCGGAGAGATCGCAGTCCGGGTGATGCGCGCCTGCGAGGAACTCGGGATCGACACGGTCGCGGTCTACAGCGAGGCGGACAAACACTCGGGCCACGTCCGGTACGCCGACGAGGCCTACAACGTCGGGCCGGCGCGGGCGGCCGACTCCTATCTCGATCACGACGCGATCATCGAGGCCGCACAGAAGGCCGACGCCGACGCGATCCACCCCGGCTACGGCTTCCTCGCGGAGAACGCCGAGTTCGCCCGCAAGGTCGAGGCCACCGAGGGGGTCACCTGGGTCGGCCCCGCCGGCGACGCGATGGAGCGCCTGGGCGAGAAGACCAAGGCCCGAAACGTGATGAGCGACGCGGACGTACCCATCGTGCCCGGCACCGACCCCATCGAGGAACCCGAGGCGGTCCGGGAGTTCGCCGAGGAACACGGCTACCCCATCGCGATCAAGGCCGAAGGGGGCGGCGGCGGTCGCGGCATGAAGATCGTCCGCGAGGAAAGCGAGATCGAGGAGCAACTGGAAAGCGCCAAACGCGAGGGCGAGGCCTACTTCGACAACGACTCGGTCTTTCTGGAGCGCTATCTCGAGGACCCGCGCCACATCGAGGTCCAGATCATCGCCGACCACCACGGCAACGTCCGGCATCTGGGCGAGCGGGACTGCTCGCTCCAGCGCCGCCACCAGAAGGTCATCGAGGAGGGCCCCAGTCCCGCCCTCGACGACGAACTGCGGGAGAAGATCGGCGAGGCCGCCCGCCGCGGCGTCGACGCCGCGAACTACTACAACGCCGGGACCGTCGAGTTCCTCGTCGAGGAAGACCCCGATCGGGACCCCGACGAGGTGCTGGGCGCGGACGCGGACTTCTACTTCCTGGAGGTGAACACGCGCATCCAGGTCGAACACACCGTCACGGAGGAGATCACGGGCATCGACATCGTGAAGTGGCAGCTCCGGGTCGCCGCCGGCGAGGAGATCACCTTCGCGCAGGACGACGTGGAGATCGACGGGCACGCCATGGAGTTCCGGATCAACGCCGAGAACGCCGCGGAGGACTTCGCCCCGGCGACGGGTGGCGAACTCGACGTGTACGACCCGCCGGGCGGCATCGGGGTGCGGATGGACGACGCGCTCCGGCAGGGCGACGACCTGGTGACCGACTACGACTCGATGATCGCGAAACTGATCGTCTACGCCTCGGACCGCGAGGAGTGTATCGAACGCTCGGAGCGGGCGCTCGCGGAGTACGACATCGAGGGGATTCCGACCATCATCCCGTTCCACCGGCTGATGCTCACCGACGACGCGTTCGTGAACGGCAAACACCACACCAAGTACCTCGACGAGGAACTCGACCCCGAGCGCATCGACGAGGCCCAGGAGCGGTGGGGGACCGAGGACGCCGGCGGCGACGCCGACGAGGACGAGGAAGTCGTCGAGCGCGAGTTCACGGTCGAGGTCAACGGCAAGCGCTTCAGCGTCAACCTGGAGGAGCGCGGCGTGCCCCCGATCCCGACCAGCGCCGGCAACGGCGGCGGTGGCGGGACCCAGCCCCAGCGCCCCTCCGGTGGTTCGGGCGGCGGTGGCGACGGTGGCGGTGGCGGCCAGGCCGCCGCCGCGGAGGGCGAACAGGTCACCGCCGAGATGCAGGGGACCATCCTGGAGGTCAACGTCGCCGAGGGCGACGAGGTGGCCTCCGGCGACGTGATCTGCGTGCTGGAGGCGATGAAGATGGAGAACGACGTCGTCGCCCCCGCGGGCGGCACGATCGAGCAGGTCGCCATCGGCGAGGGCGAGAGCGTCGACATGGGCGACCTGCTGGTCGTCATCAGCTGACGGCTCGCGGACGGCGACGCAGGGTCAGTCGTCCCGGCGCTGGACCACCAGATCGGTCACCATGGTCATCGCCGGTTCGCCGTCGACGTGTGCGGCGAGTTCGTAGTCGAGGTAGCCGTGGCTGTCGGTGTGGTCGGGCACCGTCGCGTCGAGGACCTCGCCACGGACGACGAGCGTGTCGCCGGGGTGGACGGGGTCGTGGAACTCGACGCGCTGGATGTAGCGTGCGCCCAGGTTCGCCACGTCGTTCAGCCACGCCTCGACCCAGTTGCGCATGGCGACGCCGATGGTGTGGAGGCCGCTCGCGATCACGCCGCCGTGGACCGACTCGGCCGCGGCCTCCGGATCGACGTGGAACCGCTGTGGGTCCCACCGCTCGGCGAAGGCCAGGATCTCCGCTTCCGTCAGCGTCTCCTCGCCGAACGTGCCGGTCTCGCCGACCGTGATGTCCTCGAAGTAGCGCATGTACGTGGCGTCGCGGACGCGGAATCAAAAACCCGTGCGTAGCGGCGAACACGCCCACGGCGGAATCGAGCGATCGCCGTGAGTCCGACCGGAAGCGTCGATACCTGGAACCCGTCGGTCGCGACCGGTGGCCGTCGATTATCAGGAGTGATAACCAGGGGATGCCCTTTAATCGGGGAACTCGTTTCGGGCCGAACATGGCTACTGAAGCGAGTACGTCGCGATTGGATCCGACCGGAGACACGGACCAGGAGGCAAACGGCGAGTTCTGGCGGACGGCGTTCGAGTCGGTCGTTGCCGATCACGTCGACCCGGTGTTCGTCGTCGACGCGTCCGGGACGGTGACACACTGGAACGACGCGCTGGTCGACCTGATGGGGATTCCGGCCGAGGACGCCCTCGGGCGCAACGCCTACGACGTGTTCGGGACGGAGGGCGAAAACGAGACGCTCGCGGAGGAGGTCGTCCGGCGGGGGGAACCGGTCCGGGAGGATGAACCCCGGTCGGCCGAGAACGCTGACGGAGAGATGTCCTACTCACGGGTGAAGGCGGTCCCGATCCGGACCCCCGACGGTGAGGTCGTCGGTGCCATCGAGTACCTCTCGGAGGTGACCGACCTGGTCGAACAGCGCGAGACGATCGCGGACATCCAGCGAGAGGCCACGAGCGCGGTCAAAGACACCGTCTCGGAACTGCGGACCTCGGCCGACGAGGTGGCGGACCGATCGAGCGACATCAGCGACCTCACCGACGAGCAGGCCGAGAACCTCTCGGAGGTCCAGAGCGAGGTCTCGGATTTCAGCGCGACCGTCGAGGAGATCGCGTCCAGCGCCGATCAGGTGAGCGGTCGGAGCGCCGAGGCCCGCGAACGGGCTGCGAAGTCTGTCGAGACGGCCCGCAATACCATCGACCGCGTCGAAACCCTCGCCGAGTCCGCCAACGAGGTGGCCGACAACGCCCAGGCGCTCAGCGATCGCGTCGACGAGATCGACGAGATCGTCGACGTCATCGACGACATCGCCGAGCAGACGAACATCCTCGCGCTGAACGCCAACATCGAGGCCGCACGCGCGGGCGGCGAGGGCAGCAGCGGGTTCGCGGTCGTCGCCGACGAGATCAAGGAGCTCGCCAACGAGTCCCAGGAACGGGCCGCCGAGATCGAGTCGCTCATCGGCGAGGTTCAGTCGATGGCGACCGACACCGCCGACAACGTCACCGACGCCAACGCCGAGATCCAGTCGACCGCGGAGGACATCGAACGGGTCATCGAGAACCTGGAGGCGATTCACGACTCCATCGCGGACACCGATCAGGGGATCACGGAGATCGCGGACGCGACGGACGACCAGGCGGCCAGCGCCGAGGAGATCGCCAGTATGGTCGACGACGTGGCGACCACGGCCGACGAGGTGGCCGACGCCGTCGAGGACATCGCCGACGCCAACCGCGCGCAGAGCGACACGATCGAGTCGCTGAACGACTCGGTCGAACGCGTCGACGAGCGGATGCGCGAACTCACCGAGTGACTTTATAGCCGGCGGGCGAACGCGGCCACATGCAGGACACGCGCCACGCCGTTCTCGACGCAATCACCGACGGGCCCGTGCCGGGACCGGAGATCGCCGACCGCCTCGACGTGTCACGCGCCGCGGTCTGGAAACACATCGAGGCGCTCCGGGACGCCGGGTTCGCCATCGAGGGCGACGACGGGTACGAACTCGTCTCCGTGCCGGAGTTCGGCGGCGAGGCCGTCGCGTTCGGACTCGACGCCCCCTTCGAGGTGGAGTATCACGACACGATCCCGAGCACCAACGACCGGGCCCGGGAACTGGCCGCCGAGGGCCGCGAGGACGTGGTCGTGCTGGCCGACGAACAGACCGGCGGCCGCGGGCGACTCGACCGCGAGTGGGCGGCACCGTCGGGCGGCATCTGGCTGTCGATCCTGCTCCGGCCGACGGTACCGCCCGCGGACGCGCCGGCGTTCACGCTCGCGGCGGCGGTGGCGACGACCCGCGCCGCACGGGAGGCCGGCGTCGACGCCGCGATCAAGTGGCCCAACGACGTTCTCGTGGACGGCGACGGGGAGCAGCGCAAGCTCACCGGGATCCTCACGGAGATGGAGGGCGAGGCCGACCGGGTCTCGTGGGTCGTCGTCGGGATCGGGATCAACGCCAACGTCGACGCCGCCGACCTCGTCGAGGGGGCGACCAGTCTCCGGGCCGAAGTCGGGGACGTGAACCGGCGGGTGTTCACCCAGCGGGTGCTGGAGGAGTTCCACGAGCTCCGGTCGGACCTGGATGCGGTGGTGCCGGCCTGGCGGGACCTCGCGGACACGCTGGGCCGGCGCGTCCGGGTCGACACGCCCGACGGCGAAGTCGTCGGGGAAGCGGTCGACGTGGAGTTCCCCGGCGCGCTCGTCGTCGAGACCGACGACGGGAGGGTTCGGGTCAGCGCCGGGGACTGCGACCACCTCCGACCCGTCTAGGCCTTCACCTCCGGTTCCCGGTCGGCGACGGGTGGCTCCCCGACCCGGACCGTCATCACCGGGATGGGAGACCGGCGGACGACGCGCTCGGCGACGCTGCCAAGCAGGAGGCGGTCGAGGCCGCCCCGGCCGTGTGTCCCCATCACGATCAGGTCGCAGTCGGCCTCGTCGGCGTGGTCGAGGATGGTTTCGCTCGGCTTGCCCTCGGCGACCGTTCGCTCGACCGCCGCGCGGTCCCCGACGATCCGCTCGAGTTCGTTCAGCGCGGCCGTCCCCTCCTCGTACAGCAACTCCGAGATCCCCTCCCAGCTGGTCTCCATCGGGAGGCTTGCGAACGTCGCCGCGTCCACGACGTACAGCGCGTGGATCACGGCGTCGTCACGGGCCGCCAGCGTCGCCGCGTGGTCGACGACCCGCTCCATCTCCGCCGACCCGTCCGTCGGCAGAAGTACACGATCGTACATCGTTGTTCGTTATGGATCTTCGGCGGCGGGCGGCTTAACTGTAACTGGCAACGGTCGGGGGTCCCCTCAGTCCGGGGTTTCGAGGATCACGTCGCGCACGTCGGCGACGCCGGCACGTCGGACGACGGCGCGGACCGGGTTCCGGTAGCCGGTGAGGTTGTCGGAGTCGCCGTCGAGGACGACCAGCCGGGCGTCGTAGCCTTCGGCGATCACGCCGCAGTTCAGCCCCGCGATCTCGGCCCCGTGGTGGGTCGCCATCTTGAGGACGTAGCGGGCCGAAACCTCGGAGAGTTTCGCGGCGAACTCCATCTCCCGGAACATCGAGGGGCTGTTGAGCATCACGTTGTCCGTCCCCAGCGCGACGGTGGTGTGGTCTGCCAGCTCGGCGATGTCGGGCGTCCCCACGCCCGTCACGAGGTTCGAGCGCGGGCAGACGACGATGGGCACCGCCTTGTCCGCGACCCGCTCCAGGTGGATCGGTTCGGTGTGGACCATGTGGACGAGGAAGTCCGGATCGAGATCGAGCGCGCCGTTGACGTCGTCGGGGTCGCGCTCGCCGGCGTGGATGCCGAAGAGTTTGCCCGCTTCCCGCGTGGCGGTCCGCTCGCGGCCGAACTCTCCGTCTCTGGCCCCGCTCGCGCCGAACCCGTCGGCGGCCTCCATGGCCTCGATCTCCTCGCGGCCCAGCGTGACCGCCTCGACGTCCAGCCCCGTCGCGGCCTCGGCCATCGCACGGACGCCCTCAACGCCGCCCTCGCGGAACTCGATGCAGGCCGCGGTGCCCCCCGACTGCATGAACGAGAGGGACCGCTCCATTGCGGCGACGGTCTCCTCGTGGCTGGCGTCCCGGAGCAGGCGGTGTTTCAGGCCGTCCGGCGGCGCGACGAGTTCGTCCAGGCTCAGCCCCTCGCCGGCCTCCTTGGCGATGGAGTCGCCGATGTGGGTGTGGGCGTTGACGAAGGCCGGGAGGACGATGTCGTCGCTCTCGACCGGGACCTCCTCGACGTCGACGATCCGGCCGTCGGCGACGATCACCCGGCCCTCGACGGCCTCGAACTCTTTCCCCGTGAGGATCCGCCCCTCGATGGTACGGCGCTCGTTCATTCGTCTCCCTCCCGGAAGTCTTCGAGCGTGGTGTGGACGCCGGGACGCGTGTCGCTGACCAGCGAGCCGTCGATCTCCAGCCCGAGGACGCGGCTGGCGGCGTGGCCCACCCGCTCGGTCACGTCGGCGGGCGCGTAGACGCCGAGCCGCCACTGGTCGCGCTGGACGGCCCGCAGCGCCGAGACCAGCGTCGACTGGTCGCCCAGCGGACGGATCTCCCCGTTGACGATCACCCGGGTGGTCGTCTCCTCGATCTCGGGCCGGCCGGGCACGTCGAGGATCACGTCCGCGGGGTCGACCTCCGCGTCGGCGGCGATCTCGCGCTCGGCCTGGACGATCCCGTCGTGATCCCGCTCCAGCAAGTCCTCGGGCACGTCGTCCATCTCCGCCCAGACCGCACGCTTCAGGAGGTCCCGTTCGGTGATCCGGCGGGCGGTCTCGGCGGTCGCCTCGCACCCCCGGAGAGCGACGAGCAGGTCGTGGTCGTCCATCCGGCGCAGTTCCGCGGCGGTCGTGTCGGTCGCCTCCAGCAGGCGCTCGGAACCCCGGCGGAGCATCGACTTGGCGATGCGAGCGGTGTGGTGGCTGTAGACGGTCGGGGTCATCAGCGCCCGGGCGACCAGCAGGCTCTCGGCGGTCTGGACGTTGCCCTCCGCGAGGACGAGTTCCCCGTCGACGAAGGACAGCTCCCGGACCAGCCGCTCGTGGTCGATGGTGCCGTAAGGGACGCCGGTGTGGTGGGCGTCCCGGACGAGGTAGTCCATCCGGTCCACGTCGAGTTCGCCCGAGACGAGCTGGCCGAGCTTGCCGTCGCCCGCGACGAGGTCGGCCACCGCGTCGGGGTTCAGTCCGTGGTCGGCGAGGACCTCCGCGACCGCGCCCGCTTCCAGCAGTTCGTGGACGTCGTCGTGCCACTTCCCGGTGTGGCGGTGGACGACGGGCTCGATATTGTGGCTGAAGGGCGCGTGACCCACGTCGTGCAGGAGGGCGGCGGCCCGGACCCGCTCGGCCCGCTTGCCCTCGACGTTGAGGTGGGAAAGCGCCTCGTCGGCGAGGTGGTAGACGCCGAGGCTGTGCTCGAAGCGGGTGTGGTTCGCGGAGGGGTAGACCAGCGTGACGGTCCCCAGCTGGCGGACGTGTCGGAGCCGCTGGACCGGCGGCGTGTCGAGCAGGTCCGTCGCGACCCCGCGCACCTCGATGTGGTCGTGGACGCTGTCCTTGATATCCATTACGCCGGACTTTGCCCCGCCGCCACTAAACTCCACGCGTCATCCGACGCCCGACGGTCGAAGTCGGCCCTTTCAAGACGGGTGCCGGCGTGGCTCCGGCATGGACCGCCACCGCGTCGCCCTGATCGCCCTCGTCGCCGCCGTCGCCCTCGCGGGCTGTGGGGGCCTGGGCGGATCGGGAACGCCGACCGATCGGCCGTCGAACGCCACCAGCCAGACCGCCGGCCCCTACGACCTCCCGCTGAACGGGAGCGAGATCCGGGAGCGCCACAGGGCCGCGCTGATCGACGCCGGAAACTTCAGCTACCGACAGCGCGCGGTCGCCCGCGCGGCCGGCTCGGGTGCCCTCCTGGAGTACACGAACGTGTCGGTACGGGTCGATCTCTCGACCGGTGCCTACCGGTTCTTCGAGAACGCGACGGCCACCTACCCGACCGCGGCGTACGTCACCCCGAACGGGACGGCTTACGTCCGACAGCGCAGCCCCGGGCAGATCGCGTACGACCGCCAGTCCAGTTCCGGGAACGGTACCGACGCCTACCTCTACCCGCCGATCGGCCGGTACCTCCGGGGTCTGGACTACGACTACGAGGGGACCGACCGGGTGAACGGCGAGACCGTCCACGTCTACGCGGCCAACAGTACCGACGCCCTCGACCCCGACGAACACGGTCTGACCGCGCTCGATCCCGCCTCCCTCACGGACCTGTCGGCCGAACTCCGCGTCGCTGCGGACGGGTCGATCCGCACGTTCCGGTACGACGTGACCGGCACGGGCCCGCGGGGCGACCGCATCCGGTACGTGGTGCGCGTCGAGTACGCCCGCGTCGGCTCCACGACGGTCCCGGAACCGTCCTGGCTCGATCAGGCCAAGCGGGTCACTGGCGAGTAGACCCGACGGCGGGGCGAACACGGGGTTGCCCCTGGCGAAAGGATTTACCGCCCCGGTTCCCGACGGAGGGGTATGGTCACGTTCCTCTCCGGGGGCACGGGCACGCCGAAACTCCTCCGGGGCGCAGGCGAGGTCTTCCCGCCGGCCGAGACGACCGTCGTCTGCAACACCGGCGACGACGTGGAACTCGGCGGCCACCTCGTCTGTCCCGACGTGGACACCGTCCTCTTTCTCGGCGGCGACGAACTCGACCTCGACACGTGGTGGGGCATCGACGACGACTCCACCGTCACCGACGACGAACTCCACCGGCTCGCCGACGCCGCCGGCCTCGACGGCGGCCCCCGCTACCTCCCCGAGGACCGCCAGACGGCGGGCCGCCCCATCTCGCGCTGGCGGCGCTTCTCCGGCGTCGCGGAGTTCATGCTGATCGGGGACCGCGACCGGGCGGTCCACCTCACCCGCACCGGGCTGCTCGACGAGGGCCACACGCTCACCGAGGTCACCCGGACCCTCGCCGACGCCTTCGACGTGCCGTGGACGATCCTGCCGATGAGCGACGATCCCGTGGCCAGCATCGTCCACACGCCCGACGGACCCATGCACTTCCAGGAGTTCTGGGTGGGCCACGAGGGCGAGCCGGACGTCGAGTCCGTCGAGTTCCGGGGCGGTGCGAACGCGACCGCGACCGACGCCGTGCTGACCGCGCTCGGCGAACCCGTGATCGTCGGTCCCTCGAACCCGATCACCAGCATCGGGCCGATGCTCGCCGTCGACGGGATCGAGTCCGCACTGCGGGAGACGCCGGTGGTGGCCGTCTCGCCGTTCGTCGAGGACCGGGTGTTCTCGGGGCCGGCCGCGAAGCTGATGGCCGCCGAGGGGTACGATCCCTCGACGGCCGGCGTCGCCGCGGCCTACGACTTCGCCGACGCGTTCGTCCTCGACGGCGAGGACGGCACCGATCTCGACCGGCCGGTCGTCCGGACCGACACGAGCCTGGACTCCGAAGCCGACGCCCGACGGGTCGCCGCGGCCTGCCGGGACGCGCTGGAGGTGGCGTCGTGAGCCGCGACGCCGCGCCCGACCGGCCCGCGCCGCTGGACTTCCGTCCCCGGGTCGCGCTGGCCAGTCTCTCCGGGGAGTCCGACGCCGCGTGGGCCCGCGCCGGGAGCGAGTACGCCGGCGCGGCCGTCCTCGGCGGGATCGCGCTTGACGAACCCACCCGCGAGGCCGCCCGCGACCTCGTGGACCGGGACCGCACGGAGTTCCTGCCGGCCGATCCCGTCGCGTTCGTCGACGAACAGCTGGCCGCGCTCGCCGACGTGCCGATCCGGCCCGGGATCAACGTCCGGACCACCGACCTCGGCCCGCTCCGCGAGGTCGCCGCCGTCTGCCGGGACCGCGACGCCGTCCTGGAGATCAACGCCCACTGCCGACAGGACGAGATGTGCGCGGCGGGCGCGGGCGAGCGCCTGCTCCGGGACGCGGATCGGCTCTGCGAGCAGGTCAGCGCGGCGGCCGAGACCGGCGCGACGGTGAGCGTCAAGGTCCGGACGGAGGTCGAGGGGGTCGACCTGCCGGCGCTTTCCGAGCGGATCGAGGCCGCCGGCGCGGACGCGGTCCACGTCGACGCGATGGACTCCGAGCCCGTCGTCGGCGCGGTGGCGTCGGCGACGGACCTGTTCGTGATCGCCAACAACGAGGTGCGGGACCGCGAGAGCGTCCGGGAGTATCTGGAGTACGGCGCGGACGCGGTCAGCGTGGGGCGACCGAGCGACGACCCGGCCGTGCTGGAACGGGTCCGGGACGCCACGGCGGCGTGGTTCGCGGCGGGGGTCGACCCGTGAGCGACGACCGCGGCCCGACCGGGGCGGCCGTCGAACCGCCGCCGGACCGCACCGTGGTCGACGACGCGCAACTCGCGCTCCTGCTGGAGGTGACGGGGACGCCCAAACCCGGCAACGTCGACCGCGCGCACGACTACGACGACCTGCGGTTCGAACACTTCGTGGCGGGCGCGGTCGGCGCGCGGCGCGGGCTGGAACTGGCCGCCGACGGCGACGGTCTGGGCCGGGCCTTCGAGCGCGCCGTCGCGGGCATGAGCCGGCAACGGGCCGGCAACACCCAGTTCGGTGCCCTGCTCGCCCTCGTGCCGCTGGTCCGGGCGGCCGCCGACGGCGACCTCTCGGGCGAGCGGGCCGGCGAGGCCGCCCGGGACACGACGGTCGACGACGCCGCCGACTTCTACCGGGCCTTCGAACACGTCGACGTGGCCGTCGACGACCCGCCCGCGGGCATGGACGATCTCGACGTGCGCCGCGGTGCCGACGCCGTGCCCGCCGTCGCGGAGCGCGGACTGACGCTGTACGACGTGATGGAGCGCTCCGCCGAGATCGACGGCATCGCCCGCGAGTGGACCGGCGAGTTCGCGCGCACGTTCGAGGGGGCCGAGCGACTGCTCGAACTGGAGGGGCCGGTCCCGGACCGGGCGGCGCGGGTCTTCCTGGAACTGCTGGCCGAGGAACCCGACACCTTCGTCGCGACCCAGCACGACCGCGAGACCGCCGAGCGGGCCACCGAGCGGGCGGCCGCCGCACTCGCTGGCGACGCCGACCCCTGGGAACTGGCGAACGAGTTCGTCGCCGCGGGGATCAACCCGGGAACGACCGCCGACCTGACCGCCGGGGCGCTGTTCGTGGCGCTGGAACGGGGGCTGGACGTGTGAGCGACGACGACCAGTGGCCGGACCCGCCCGGGATCGACGGTGCCGACGAGCCGGACGGCGACCGCCTCCCGATCGGCACCACGGGTGGCCGGCTGGCCATCGGCGCGGGCGTGACGGTGGCGGTGCTGGGGTACGCGGCCGTCGCCGTCCTGACGGGCATCGAGCGGTCGGCGACGCTCTTGACGGTCCTCCGGCCGGGTGCGCTCGGCCTCTACCCGGGCGCGGTGGTCGCCGGCTGGCTCGACGGCGGGTCGCTCCGCCGGAGCGCCGACACCGGGTTCCGGGCCGTCTTCGTCGGGACGACGATCGCACAGGGCGCGCTCTTCCTGCGGGCCGACGCGCCCCCGACCTTCCTCCTGCTCGGCCTGATGGGCGTCGCCGTCGCGTACGCGCTCCCGGCGACGCTGTTCGGCGCGGCCGGCGGCGCGGTGCGGCGGTGGTACGAACGCGATCCGGAGGTGGAGGTCGATGTCTGAGGGCTGGCCGGTCGCCCTCCGGGGCGTCACCGAGTCCGTCGTCACGACGCTGGGGCCGAACGACCGCTGGAACGTCGCCGCGCTGGGCCTGCACGCGCCCGACAGCGAGGGGTCCGACGACGGCCGCGTCACCGCACGCACCTGGGGTCGCACCCGGACCTGGCGGAACTTCAGCGAGCGTGGCGCGGGCCACGTCCAGTTCACGACCGACCCCGTCACCTTCGCGGAGGCGGCCCTCACGGTGCGGGAGAGCGACGATCCGCTCCTCCCGAGCGCCGACGCCTGGGCGCGGGTCGCCGTCGAGCGGCTCGACGCGGGCGAGGACGGCGACACCAGGTGGGTCGAGTGGGCGCTCGAACCCGTCGCCACCGGGATCGAGCGCGAGACCGTCCCGACGACCGACCGGGGCTACTACGCCGTGATCGAGGCGACCGTGGCGGCCTCCCGGCTGGACGTGCCGGCCTACGACCGCGCGGAGCTGGAGGGACGACTCGACTACTTCGCGGATGTGGTCGCCCGCTGTGGCGGCGAGCGCGAGCGGGCCGCGATGGACGTGGTCCGGGCCCACTCGTCGTGGGACGGGTGAGGTCTCCCCGGCCGGGTCGCCTTTCGAACCCTTTTTCAGAGTCGGGCCGGCACGTACGACCAACATGGCGATCAAACCGGCCTACGTCAAGAAGACGGGGAAGATCCTGCTGGAGCGATACCCCGACGCCTTCGGACACGACTTCGAGCACAACAAGGAACTGGTCGAGGAGCTCACGGACATCGAGTCCAAGGGCGTCCGCAACCGCATCGCGGGCTACATCACGAGCAAGCAGGGCGCGGAAGCCCCCGCGTGATCTCGGCTTCTCCTCTTCTCCCCGGCCGTCAGACACATCGCCGCTCCGCTGGGGCGCGCCGGCTTTCCAAACCGTTTTGAGTGGTCACTGCCGTAGCTGTGTGTACCAATGACAGTACGCGTAGGCGTTCTCGGCGCGACCGGTGCAGTCGGACAGCGACTGATCCAGCTTCTGGACCCCCATCCCGACTTCGAGCTGGCGGCCCTCACCGCCTCCAGCGCGAGCGCGGGCAAGTCCTACCGCGAGGCCGCGAAGTGGCGCGTCGACAGCCCCATCCCCGAGGACGTGGCCGGGATGACCGTCGTCGAGACCGACCCCGACGCGGTTCCCGACGACGTCGACCTCCTCTTCTCCTCGCTGCCCTCCGATGTCGGCGAGCAGGTCGAGCCCGGGTTCGTCGAGGAAGGCTACGTCATGTCCTCGAACTCCTCGAACTTCCGGACCGACGACGACGTCCCGCTCACCATCCCCGAGGTCAACGCCGACCACCTCGGCCTGATCGAGGTCCAGCGCGAGGAACGCGGCTGGGACGGGGCCATGGTCAAGAACCCAAACTGCTCGACGATCACGATGGTCCCGCCGCTGGCCGCGCTCGACGAGGCCTTCGGCCTCACCGACGTGCGCGTCTCCACCCTGCAGGCCGTCTCCGGCGCGGGCTACTCCGGGGTCACCTCCATGGAGATCATCGACAACGCCATCCCCCACATCGGCGGCGAGGAGAAGAAGATGGAGACCGAGAGCAAGAAGCTGCTCGGCGCGTTCGACGGTGCCGAGGTCTCGTGGAACGACGCCGAGGTCGCCGCCTCCTGTAACCGCATCCCCACGCTGGACGGCCACCTCGAGAACGTCTGGGCCGACACCGAAGCGGACGTGACCGTCGAGGAAGCCGCCGAGGCCATGCGGGAGTACCCCAGCGTCGACCTGCCCTCCTCGCCCGACCAGCTCATCACCGTCTTCGAGGAACCCGACCGTCCCCAGCCCCGCCTGGACCGCAACCAGAACGACGGGATGGGCATCGCCGTCGGCGGCCTCCAGGAGACCACCGGCGGCGTCCAGTTCAACTGTCTCGCCCACAACACCATCCGCGGCGCGGCCGGTGCCAGCGTTCTCAACGGCGAACTGCTGCTCGAGGAAGGCTACCTCTAGACCCGCCACTTTTTACTGCGGGGGGTTCGCCGTGGCGAACCCCCGTTGCAAAAACTTGGGGAAAAACTGCCGCGAGCGCGCCGACAGCGCGCTCGCGGTTGCTGCGCTGATTCCTTCCGCACCGCATACCGCTCCGCAACTGCCACCGCACACCCGCTCCACCACCGCCGACCGCACCACAAACCGCCCAGCCCGCGCTCAGTCCGCCGCGGCCTCGCCGTCGCCCTCGATCTTCACGAGTTCGTCGACGGGCGGAATCTCCGCGTCCCGATCGGTGAGCATCTCGACCCGCCGGGTGAGCTTGTCCCGCGAGTACTCCACGACGGGAACGGGATTGGTCGCCTCGCCCTGCGAGGAGTGGCGGACGATCCCGGCGACCAGCGGCATCAGGTCCTGGAGCGTGTTCCGGACGACCTCGGCGTCGACGCCCTCCTCGTGGATCAGCGTCCGGACCTCCTGCATCCCGAAGCCGACGTGACGCCCCTCGTCGCTCCGGATGCGGGAGATGCCCTCGACCAGCCCGTCCATCACCGGGAACTCCCGGACGGCCACCTCGTCGGAGCCCTGATCGGAGAAGGCCGACTGGATGCCGTAGTAACCCGTCTGTGCCAGCACGCTCTCGACGACGAGGTGGTAGTGACAGTACGCCTTCGCCCGGTTCTCGGGCGTGTCCTCGTCCAGCAACCGCTCCATCGCCGCCTCGTTCCGGTCGAACAGCTCCACGTAGTCGTCGTTGAAAAAGCGCTGGTCCGTGGGCCTGGTCACCTCGAAACCCAGTTCCTCCTCGACCGGATTGATCACTTCGCGCCAGTAGCGGTCGAAAAACTGCGTGTGCTTGGCCTCCTCGTAGATCTGGCTGGAGACGAACATCTGCTTGTCGATGTCCTCCAGGACCATCCCCAGCGGCATCAGGTCCTCCGTGACGGCCTCCTCGCCCGCGCCGAACAGCGCCAGCGTCGTCCGGAGCCCGTCGAACTCCGCCTCCGTGGGCGCGTCCGCGACGAACTTCCGGCGGTCGGCTTCGATGTCCTCCTGTGGAACGTCCTCGTAGGGATCCCAGTGGCGGTAGACGGCGTTTTCGAAATAGCCCTGCGCGAACGAGTCCGGATCGAGTCGCATGTCCCGGCTGGTGTCCTCAACCTGTGTCATGGTGTTCCAACCCACGATCCGGGGAGAAGTGTCCTTCGCCCCAGTGGTCGGGTTCTTTATGAACTGCTCAGCGGTCGCAGGGGCTCCCGGGCGGTCGTGTCGTAGCCTGCGGGGACGATCTCGGTCACGAACTGGCTCTCGATGGCCTGAAGGTGTTCGGCGACGGTCCCGGCCGAGCAGTCCAGGTCCGCGGCGATCTCCTCGCAGGTCGCCTCGCGGGGGATCTCGTAGTACCCCTTCTCGACGGCCGCCCGGACGACTTCCCGCTTGCGCTCGGTGAGCCCGGAGAACAGCGTCTTGCTCTCGGGTTCGTAGGTCCCGATCCGGAGCAGGTCGACCGAGACGCCCTCGGGGATGTCGTCGAGCATCTCCCGCAGGGCCGAGTCCTCGGCGATGAGCGTCACCTTCAGGGTCGATTGAGACGGTTCGACGTACTCGAGCGGGTACTCCGGGAGGACCGCGTACTCCTCCAGCAGCGTCAACAGGGAGTTCACGAGGTCGCTCGGGTGGTAGTGACACCTGAGCATCTTCCCGTCCTCGGCTTCCGTGTACTGGTAGTCGATGATGTCCTCGTCGGTCCGCTCGACCGCGTCGAGGACGTCGTCCCGCGCCCCGCTCAACTCGTGGAGGAGGACGACTGTTCCGTCGGCCAGCAGCGTGATGTTTCTGATGCCGATCGTCGTCACACCGCGCTCACGGAACGCCGCCTCGATACGGTGGAACCACCCCCGGTCCGGCGTCAGCGTGAATGTCCCGTACCTCATGGTCTATCAGGGGAAATCCTGAGTGATAATGGTTCGCATTGTCAGTCGTCGCCGGTCGGAGTCATCCCTTTTAAGCCGGTCTCGGGGGAAGGGCCGGACGCGATGGACATCCTGCACACCTGCATGAACGTCTCGGACGCGGACGAACTGGCCGACTGGTACGTCGAGAATCTCGACTTCGAGCGCTCCTGGGAGTTCACGAGCGCGGACGGCGAGACGCGCAACGTCTACGTCGCCGACGACAGCGGTGTCGAGATCCAGCTCTCGGACACCGAGGGCGAAGACGAGTTCGACTTTGGCGACGGCTGGGACCACCTCGCCGTCGGCGTCGCGGACGTGGACGCCGCCTTCGACGAGATCGACCACCACGGCGTCGTCCAGGAACCGAGCGACCAGCCAGCGGCGGGCGCTCGGACAGCCTTCGTCGAGGACCCCGACGGCCACGTCGTGGAACTCGTCGAACCGATGGACGACTGATCGGGTTACTCCGATATCGAAACGCGATTCTGCAGTTCATCGAGTCGGCCGTCGAGCACTCGCTGGGCGTTCTCGGCCACGATGTCGGCCAGTCGGTCGTGGTAAGCCGGCGTCCGCCCGGCGCTGTGTGGCGTGATCTGGACGTTCTCGAAGCTCCAGAGCGGGTGGTCCTCGGGCAGGGGTTCGGGGTCGGTCACGTCCAGTGCCGCGCCGCGGATGCCGCCCTGTCGGAGCATCGCGACCAGCGCCTCGGTGTCGACGACGCCGCCGCGAGCGACGTTGACCAGCACCGCGTCGGTCGGGAGCGCGTGCAACTCCGCCCGACCGATCAGCCCGTCGGTCTCGTCGGTCAGTGGACAGGTGAGGACGACGTACTCCGAGCGCGCGAGCGCGTCGTGCAGGTCGCCGTAGCCGACGATCTCGTCACAGGAGCCGCCCTTCTCGGGTGAGTGACGGACACCGACGGTCTCGACCCCGAACGGGGCGAGCCGCTCGGCGATCCCGGTTCCGATCGCGCCGAGGCCGACGATAGTGACCGTACTGCCGGCCAGTTCGCCGGGATCGGTCACGCGCCACTCTCGCCGTCGCTGTCGCCGCCAGGCGTCGTGGAGGCCCCGCGCGAACGCGAGGACGAACCCGACGGCCTGCTCGGCGACGTTGGGCACGTGGACGCCGCTCGCGGTCGTCACCGCCACGTCGTGGGCGGCCAGCTCGGAGAGCGGCAGGTGATCGTACCCGGCGTAGGCGCAGGCGAACAGCTCCAGTTCGGGCGCGTCCGCCAGCAGGTCGGGATCGACGGTCGGGCCGACCAGCACCGTCGCGTTCGCCAGTCGATCCCGGAGCGGGTCGGGCGTCGTCGCCGTCTCGACCCGCCACTCCGGGAGCCGGTCGCGGAGCGCGGTCGCGAGGTCGGCAGGGGCCAGTCCGTTGAACTTCTCGCCGAGAACCAGCAGGGTCGGATCGTCCGGTCGCGTCATGGTCGGGGTGGGGGCACCGGCGAGCAAAAGGCTGGGGGCGACCGCTGTCGAATGAACGGCATTTAACTCCCCTCGGCGCGGGCTTCCGGGTATGCAACAGGTGGACGTGGCGATCGTCGGCGGCGGCCCCTCGGGCTCGTCGGCCGCCTACGAGGCCGCGGTGCAGGGTGCCGAGACGGTCGTCCTCGAGAAGGGGGTGCCACGTGCGGACCGCGACGGACTCGGCCCCGATTCGACGGACGCCGCGGGGATGCTCGACTACTGGGTCGACATCATGGACTTCCGACCCGAGGAGATCCCCGACGACGTCATCCTCAGCGATCTCGACGGGGCCTCCTTCATCGGCCCGAACGAGTCGGTCACGATCCGGGACACGGGCATCGAGGCGACCTACCCCGACTTCGGCTTCGCCTTCCACCGCGCCCGGTTCGACGACTGGCTCCGCGAGCGGGCCGAGTCCGCCGGCGCGACCTACCGAATCGGCACCTCGGTCTCGGACGTGACGAGCGACATGACCGGCGGCCACACCCACGAGATCGAACTCTCCGAGGGCGAGAACGTGGAAGCGCGGTACCTGATCCTCGCCGACGGCCCCCAACGGACCGTCACGACCGACGCCGTCGACCAGTTCCTCCCCCACGACCACAGCGTCCGTGACTACCTCGATTCGAACATCGCCAACCACATCGCCTACCAGGAACACCGCAAAGTTCCGGAGGAGTTGTTCGACGAGGGCCTGCTGAAGTTCTGGTGGGGCGTCATGCCCGGCCACACGGCCTACCCCTGGATCTTCCCGAACGACGACAACGTCGCCCGCATCGGGCTCACGATGCCCATCGGGATGGACCTCGCGGACGTCGAGAACCCCGACGAGTACGCCCTGCTTTCCCCCGACGACGAGCAGATCCCGCCGGGCCGGGTGTACGTCCGCCGCCTGCTCGAACGCGAGTACCCCGAGTACGACGTGGCGGAAGACTTCCCCCTCGTGGAGGACCGGGGCAAGCGCGAGGGGACCGAGGCCTACCCGATCTCCTCGACCCGGCCCATCGAGTCCCCGACGGAGGCCGGCGTCGCCGTCGTCGGCGGCGCGATGGGCGCGACCTCCGCGTTCCACGAGGGCGGCGACCACGTCGCCGTCCGGACGGGCAAGATCGCCGGTCAACTGGCCGGACAAGGCCGCCTCGACCGCTACAACCGCGAGTGGAAACGCGCCATCGGCGAGGAGGTCCGCCGCAACGTCGCGCTCGCCGACATGGTCCGGGGCTGGGAGCCCGCCGACTGGGACCGTACCTTCCGACTGGTGGACGACATGCTCAACCGCGGGGAGTACTCGGTCACCCGGGCGCTCACCTCGGGTCTGAGCGGTCTCCAGTTGGTCGGGGAGTACAAGCTCCGGAAACTGAGTCTGGGTTCGGGCCGGTACGTCCAGTTGCGCCAGGACGACTACCTCTTCTAGCGCGACAGTCTCTTACCGCCCGGTCGTCTATTTCGGGTCGCGTGCCTCTGTCCCCGCCCGAGCACACCCGTCAGGGCGCGATGACCGTGCGGAGAACCCGGGCACGCGACAGCCCACAGGACTGGTCGCACTTACGCGACCCGGTTCGGGGATTCCGCTCGAATCCCCCGCGCTCGCGGTTCACACCGCTCGCGTGTTCGGTGGTCCTTCGGGCCACCCACCCGGCACGAGGGTTTCCCGGCTGACAGGGCACACCGCCCCGGATGACGTCGGTCGTTAGTGTTCCGGGTGCACAGTTCGGTATATAGTTACAACTGCCGCTCTTTGGCCGCTGGGGCGGACGATTTCTGCCGTAGGCCCAAGACATTCTCCCGCCTCATTTTTTACGCTCAATTGAACACGACCAGCTGAACGGTGTCAAGAGTCACGAATCTGCCCCGGCCTTCGGGAGTGTAATCGTAACCACGGTCCCTGATGGCTCATTATCTTCGATGGAAACCCCACCGCCGTATGCTTCACTGAGGGTTTCAACGAGGTGGAGTCCGATTCCAGTCCC
>JBDGUF010000058.1:0-30324 GCA_042216105.1 Halorientalis sp. | reverse complement strand
GCGGTCGACGAGACCGACGTGGCCGAGCGGGTCATCGAGTACCACTTCCTGCCCGACATCATCGGCAACCTGCGGGCGTTCTCCCAGCAGGAGACCCGCTGTCTGGACTGCGGCGAGAAGTACCGGCGGGTCCCGCTGACCGGTGACTGCCGGAACTGTGGCGGCGACATGACCCTCACCGTACACCACGGCTCGGTCAACAAGTACATCGACACCGCGCTGGAGGTCGCCGAGGAGTACGGGGCCCGCGAGTACACCAAACAGCGCCTGGAGATCCTCGACAAGTCGATCCGGCGGATCTTCGAGGACGACACCAACAAACAGAGCGGGATCGGCGACTTCATGTAGACCCACCTTTTCCCCGGCAAAAAACGAGGGTGAAAAAGCGGAACGCGCACCGGGGCGCGTTCCCGTGGTGCTGGTGACTCCGCGACCGCTCCGCGACCGCACCGCCACCGCCCCGCCACCGCACCCGTTCCGCGACACTGCCATTTCGCCCGCGCGGCCTAGATTTAACCCGGGTCCCGACGAACCGTCGGGTATGAGCGACAGTTCGGAGGGCGTCACGCCGTCGTTCGGGCAGAGCGTCTACGACGAGGACGGCAACGAACTCGGGCGGATCAGGGGGTTCGACGAACACGGCTTTTACGTCACCCTGGACGAAGGGATCGAGGGCTTCTCGGAGGAACACGTCACCTCCGGCCACGAGTGGGGCGAGGCCGAGCTGATGTGGCGGTGCTGGGAGTGTGGCGAGATGGGCGACATCGACGAGGACATCCCCGAGGCCTGTCCCACCTGTGGCGCGCCCAAAGAGGACATCTACTACTGGACCGAGGACTGACCGGCGACCGTGGAGATCCTCGTCTTCGGCGCTGGCAGTCTGGGGTCGCTCGTCGGCGGTCTGCTGGCCCGCCAGCACCGCGTGACGCTGGTCGGGCGTGACCCCCACGCCGCGACCGTCGCCGCCGAGGAGCTGACCGTCGACGGCGAGATCGAGTGTCGCGTCGAGCCGGCGGCCGCCACCGAGATCCCGGCCGACGCCGCGCCGGAACTGGCGCTCGTGACGGTCAAGGCCTACGACACCGACGCGGCCGCCGACGCCGTCGCCGACTGCGAGCCCGGGATCGCCCTCTCGCTCCAGAACGGGCTCGACAACGAGACGGTGCTGGCCGACCGGCTGGACTGTCCGGTGCTGGCGGGCACCTGCACCTACGGCGCGATGCTTTCCGAGCCGGGCCGGGTCACCTGTACCGGCGTCGGCGAGGTCGTGCTGGGGCCGCGCGAGGGCGGCGAGTCCGACCCCGCCGACCGGGTCGGCGCGGCCTTCGACGCGGCGGGCATCGAGACGACCGTCGCCCCGGACATGCCCCGGCGGTCCTGGGAGAAACTGGCGGTCAACGCCGGGATCAACGCCACCACGGCGCTGGCCCGGATCGAGAACGGGGCGGTGCTTTCCGGGTCGGCCGGCGAGGTGGCCGAGACGGCCGCCCGCGAGACAGCCCGGGCGGCCCGGGCGGCAGGGGTCGATCTCTCCGAGGAGGCGGCCGTGGCAGCGGTCCGACGGGTCGCGGAGGCGACGGCGGCGAACACCTCTTCGATGTACCAGGACGTGCTGGCCGAGCGCCGGACGGAGGTCGACGCGATCAACGGGGCCGTCGCCGAGCGGATCGACGCGCCGGTCAACCGGACGCTGGCGGCGCTGATCCGAGCCTGGGAACGAGCGCGCGGGCTCCGATAACAAGGTTTAGTGGGTCGCCGTCCGGAGACTCCGGTGATGGAGATCTTCGGGTCCAGCGGCGTGCGCGGGGTGGCGAACGAGTACCTCGATCCCGAGTTCGTGAGCCACATCGCGCAGGCCGCCGGCTCGGTCTGGGACGCCGACGCCGTCGCGCTGGCCCGGGACACCCGCACCACCGGCGAGATGCTGGCCAACGCCGCCGCCGGCGGGCTGGCCAGCGTCGGGTCGGACGTGCATCGACTGGGGATCGTCCCGACGCCCGGACTCCAGGCCTACTGCGAGCGGGTCGGCGTCCCCGGCGTGATGATCACCGCCTCGCACAACCCGCCGCAGTACAACGGCGTCAAATTGGTGGGTGCCGACGGGATCGAACTCTCGCGGGACACCCTCGAACGCGTCGAGGAGCGCCTGCTCGCCGAGGACTTCGCCTCGGTCGCCTGGAACGAGACCGGCCGCGAGGAACGCGTCGACGACGCCCGCGACCGCTACGTCGAGCAGCTGCTCGCGGCCGTCGACCGCGAGCGCATCGCCGACGCCGACCTGACGGTCGCGCTGGACCCCGGCCACGGCGCGGGCGCGCTCACCAGCCCCCGGATCTTCCGGGAACTGGGCTGTGACGTGGTCACCGTCAACGCCCAGCCCGACGGCCACTTCCCCGGCCGCGATCCGGAACCGATCGCGGAGAACCTGGCCGATCTGGGCCGGCTGGTCCGGGCGGCCGACGCCGACGTGGGGGTCGCCCACGACGGGGACGCCGATCGGGCGATGTTCTTCGACGAGACCGGCGCGTTCGTCGAGGGCGACGCGGCGCTGGCGGCGCTTTCGGCGGCGGAACTCGGGCCCGGCGACACGGCCGTCTCGGCGGTCAACGTCTCCCAGCGGCTGGTCGACGTGGCCGACGAGGCGGATGCGGACCTGTCGCTGACGGCCATCGGGAGCACGAACATCATCACCCGGATCCGCGACCTCCGGGCCGACGGCGAGTCGGTCCCGATCGCGGGCGAGGGCAACGGCGGGATCCTCTTTCCCGACTACCGGATCACCCGCGACGGGGCCTACACGGCCGCGCGCTTCCTCGAACTGCTCGCCGACCGGCCGACGAGCGAGGTGATCGCGCCCTACGACGACTACCGGTTGCTCCGGACCGACGTGGAGTACGAGACCGACGACGAGCGCCGCCGTCTGCTCGACGCCGTCGAGTCCGTCGCCCGCGAGGCCGACGCGACGCTGGACACGACCGACGGCTACCGGCTGGACTACGGCGACGGCTGGGTGCTGGCCCGGCCCAGCGGGACCGAGCCGGTGATCCGCGTCTACGCCGAGTCGCGTGACCCCGACCGGGCGGCCGAACTGGTCGATCGGATGCACGCGGCCATGGTCGACGCCCGCGACGCGGACTAGCCGGGGAGTTCGTCCAGCGTCGCCGCCAGGTCCTCCCGGGCCTCTCGGGTCGCCGCCAGTTCCGCCTCGACCGCGCCGGACCGCAGTCGCTCCCGCTCCTCGTCGTCGAGTTGCTCGCGGGCCTGCGCGCTGGTCCGGAGCCGGTCGTAGTCATCGCGGTCGGCCAGCCCCCGCACGGTCCGGGCCTTCGCGACCACGTCCTCGGGCGCGAACCGGCCGGTGACCTGGATCAGCTCCCGGGCCAGAAACCGCAGTTCCGCGGCGGCCGGCGGCGGCCACGAGACCGTCAGCGGGCTCGCGTCCAGCCGCCGGAGGTACGTCTGACTCGTCCCGATGGCCGTCTTCAGGCCCGCGGCGTCGTCGACGTAGTGGTCGAGTTTCGACTTCGAGTAGTCGGCGTACTCCAGCAGGGTGGGGATCGGCTCGGTCCCCGGCGGCTCGTTCGCGACGTACTCGGCCAGTTTCGCGGGCGGCTGGCGGTAGTCCACGAGCGGGAACGCCGTCGTCGCCTCGACGAAGGCGAGTACGTCGCGGGCGCTCGCCTCGCGTTTGAACTCCCGGAAGGCCGCCTCGACGGCGTCGTTGTACGCGTCGATGGGTTCGCGCAGTCGCTCGACCGGCGCGTCCAGGTCGGCCGCGCCCAGTTCCAGGAGGTCCTCGAGGTCGGCGATCCGCTCGTCCAGTTCGCGCACGCGACGCTCCGCGCGGGTGCGCAACTCCTCGTACCGACTCCGGGTCGCGTCCCGCTCTTCGAGCAGGGCGGCGTCGTTCGCGGCCGGCGCGAGCGTCTCCCGGGCCCGCTCGAAGTCCGACTCCGTGAGCCGGCGCTGTTGCATGATCTCGTCGACTTCCTCGAAGCGCTCGCGGTGTGGGAGCGCCTCGGGGAGCCCCTCGACGAACTTCTCCATCTCCTCCTGGAACTCGATGAAGACCCGAAAGTCGCCGTCGCCGGTCGCCTCCTCCTCGTAGGTGTCGAACAAGTCCTGGAGTCGCTCGTACTGCTCGGCGACGGCCTCCAGCTCCGCCTCCCCGCGTTCCGCGACGCGGGCCTGTGCGTCCTCGGCCGCGCTGTGGGCCGATTCGAGATCGTCGATCAGCGCCGCCACGTCGTCCGGTCCCGGCTCCTCACTCATCGTACACGTCGTCGGGGTCGAACACCTGCTCCCCGACGACCTCGCCGTCGATGGTGCGGTAGAAACACGATCGGTAGCCGGTGTGACAGGCGCCCCCGTCCTGCTCGACCAGGTACAGCAGCGCGTCCCCGTCGCAGTCGACGCGGATCTCCTCGACCGCCTGGGTGTGACCGCTGGTGGCCCCCTTCTCCCAGAGTTCCTCCCGGCTCCGCGAGTAGTAGTGGGCCCGCCCGGTCTCGCGGGTCCGCTCGACGGCCTCCCGGGTGACGAACGCGAGCATCAACACCTCGCCCGAACCGGCGTCCTGGGCGACCGCCGGGAGCAGGTCCTGCTCGCCGAAGGCTAACTCCACGTCTCCGTTGTCCATACTCCTCCTCCGACCGTCGCCCCGATATGCTTTGTGTCACCGCCGCCCGCCCTCGATATCGTTCGTGAAACCGACGAGAGCGAGATTTCCAGAACTGATTCTGGACGCGAGAACCGACACGTTACTTGCTCCCGGTGTTCTCAGAAACTGTAATTGGGTGTGAGGGTTGAAGCCGGCGGGGACCCGAGACGCTGTCGATGGATCGGCGGCGGTTCCTCCGGCACGGGGCGGTCGGCGTGACCCTCGGCACCGTCGGCTGTCTCGGTATCGGCGGCGAGGTCGTCGTGCGGGTCCAGCGGACCGTGTCCGTCGAACCCGGGAGCGGCTGGATCAAGGAGATCCCGGACGTGTCCGACAACGGCGGTACGATCTCGTACATCTCGCGGGCCCAGGCTCCCTTCGACGTGTACTTCTTCACGAGCCAACGGCAGATGCGCCAGTACGACGCCTACGTCGGCGGCGACGCTCCCCGGAACCACCCGGCCGGTGACCGTGCGATCGGGGGTACGGCCACCGTGACCGACGCCGGGAACTACGCGGCCACCACAACGGAAAACGGCGGCCGCCAGCCCATCGACGAGACCGGGCCGTACTACTTCGTCCTCGATCACTCGGACTACCCGGCCGCCGGCGGGGCCCGACCGAGGGAGATCGCACGACCCCGGTCGATCTACCTCGACCTGACCGTCACGCGGAAGCGGTTCGGCTTCTAGAGGAGGCCCAGCCCCTCGATCACCGCGTACAGCACGTCCCCGTATGTCAACCCGATCACGAGGCCCAAAAACATCGGCACGAGGAACGGAATGCCGGGCGTGATCCACACCTCGTCGTCGCTGGTCAGGACGGTCAATCCCTCGCGCAACTGCTCGGGCGTCGTCCCGTAGGCCGAGCCCTCGATCTCTTCGAGGAACCGCTCGGCTCCCCACGGATCGGCGATCCCCTCCTCGGCCGCCGCCGCGTCGGCGTCCGCGGACGGGTCATCGGTCGCGGGAGCGTCCTCGACGACGGCCTCGTCGTCCGGCGTGGGTCGGCCGCCGTCGGTCGCGACGGCACCGTCGCCGGGCGCGTTCGTCTCCGTCGGGATGCTCGTCGGGTCGCGGTACGCGTCGGGATCGCCCCGCAACTCCGCCAGGCTCGCCCCCCGCCAGGCCAGGTACATCCGGAGCGCGTCCAGGTCGAGTCCTCGCCGGGTGAATCCCTCGGGCGTCTGGAGCAGGCGACCGTGCTCCTCGGTGACCCGCTCCGTCGCCACCGGCCGGCCGATCACCATCGCCTTGGCGACGTGGCCGCCGACGGCGTTCCGGAGCGTCAGCGCCACGGGGTAGAACAGCCCGACGACGACGGTGTTCGAGAGGACCGACATCGCGAACACGCCAAGCGTCGGGACGACGACCGGCAGGGCAACGCCCGGGAACAGATACGTCGGGAAGGTCGGGAAGAGGACGGCCAGCGTGATCAACGCCTTCGCGTCGGCCCCGCCGAACCCGCCGATCCACCAGAAGCCGTAGGCGAGCGGAATCACGAACCCGACGCTGATCGTCACCCGCAGGAAGTACGCCCGCTGGTTGACGTAGCCGACCGTGGCCCCCGTCCAGACCTGCCAGACCTCGATCGCGAGCGCGAGCAGTGCGACGCCGAGCAGGGGGAGCCACGTCCGGTTCGGGACGCGCCGGGTCTTCACGTCCCGCCAGGCCGCCCAGCCCAGCGCCGGCACGGCCACCAGCCGGAGCAGATCCGGGAGCGAGGCCGTCAGGAAGCCGATCGATACCACACCCGGACCCAGCGACGGCTAGACAATAGCGTTTGCGAACGGCTCGAAACGGGAAGGCCGCGTCAGATGACGCGGTTCTGGAGGTAGTCGAGGTGTTTCGCGTTGTAGACGATCCGGACCTCGTCGGCGTCGGGGCTGCCGATGCAGGTCAGGCGGACGTTCTTGTCCTCGACCTCCTCGTCGCTGAGGATCTGTTGCATGTCCATGTCGATCTCGCCTTCGACGACGATGGCGGCGCAGTTGGCACACGCGCCCGCCCGACAGGAAAACGGCCAGTCGTAACCCTGAGACTCGGCAGCCTCGAGGATGTACTCGCCCTCGTTGACCTCGAGGGTGCCGTAGTCCTCGTCGTCGAGATCGGCCTCGGCGGCCTTCTCGAAGGTTTCCTCGTCGTACATGTCCCAGCCGTGATCGTCCAGTACTTCGTAATTAAGGTACTCTACCGTGGGCATCACCGTGTCGGTTCGGCCCCCTGACTGTTAGATGTTGCTGTTTTCGGGACCCCTCACGAACGATCGTTCCGGATCGTTCCGGTCAGATGGTCAAAACACGGGCACGAACCGGAAGAGCAGGTACGACGCCACGCCCGACAGCGTCGGCGTCAGAATCCACAGGATCACCACCCGACCCGTCGCCGCCGGGTCGAACAGGTCCGCCGCCATGACGGTGTCGTCGTCTTCCTCGCCGATCTTCGAGACGCCCGCGTCGTCCGGCTCTTCCCGCTGGGCTCCGAGGGCGTCGACGGACATCTCCGACGGACTCTCGCCTTTGACCGCCGCGCTCGCGGCGTCGGAGATGGTCGTCGTCCGGGTCGCGCGCCCCCAGCCCAGGCCGACGATACACATGGTCGCGCTGACCGCCAGGCTCGCCGGGATCCCCATCCACGAGAGGATCGTGATGATCGTCGCGCTCACGAGTTCGACGATCAGCGCCGCCAGGACCGGCAGATCCGTCAGGTCGTTCCCGACGGTGTCCAGCGTCCGCCGGGCGATGGTGAACGCCCCCAGCGCCACCGCCCCGCTCGCGAGGAACACGCCCGGGTACAGCCCGAGCTGGCCGCTGCCCACCAGCGGCGCGACGGCGTTGGCCGCGTTCGAGGCCCCCGCCGAGAAGGCCATGTAGCAGGCGATGCCGACCACGACGAGCCCCGCCAGCATCTCGCCGGTCGAGGTCCCGGGTCGCTTCCGCGGACGCGGGACCGCCCCCGTCGTGTCGACCACGATCGGCGAGCCGCTGGTCCCGTCCAGCGGGAACCACCGCCGGAGGTACGGGTAGAAGTACCGCCCGATGACGGCACAGACCCAGAACGCGAGGACGGGCGCGAACAGCCACCAGGAGACGATCCGCCCCATGACGCTCCAGTTCACCGTCCCGGTCGCGACGCCCAGCCCCGCGATGGCACCCACCGCCGTCATCGAGGTCGAGGCCGGGACGCCGAAGAGGTTCGAGATGAGCAGGGCGAGCCCGACGAAAAACAACACGCCGACGCTGGTCGCCAGCGTGAACATCCGCGCGGGGACGATCTCCCCGCCCATCGTCTGGATGACGTTGGTTCCCAGCGTCGCACCGCCCAGCAGGAAGAAGCCGCTCATCAGCCCCGCCGCGACGAGCTTCGAGATGGTCTCGCTCCCGACCGCCGGACCGAACGCCACGCCCGTCGAGGAGCCGCCGATGTTGAACCCGACGAACACCGCGACGAGAAGTCCGACCACGAGAAGCACCGATACCATGTGCGGCCCTCCGAGTGCCGGCGAGTAAACGATGGCGCTTTCGACGACGCTCGCCGCCGCCGGTGACGCCGTCCCTCCCCCGCCTCGGCCGCGACCGACACGCTTTCCGCGCTCGCCCGCCGAGCCGGGGGTATGTTCCCCGAGTTCGAGGTCGTCCCCGCGGTGGACGTGCAGGACGGCCAGGTCGTCCAGCTCGTCGGCGGCGAGCGCGGCACCGGCAAGACCTACGGCGACCCCGTCGAGGCCGCCCGCCGCTGGGTCGACGCCGGCGCGTCCACGCTGCACCTCGTCGATCTCGACGGCGCGTTCGAGGGCGAGCGCGAGAACGCCCCCGCCGTCGAGGCCATCCTCGACGCGGTCGACGTGGACGTGCAACTGGGCGGCGGGATCCGGACCGTCGCCGACGCCACCGACCTCCTCGCGCGGGGCGTCGACCGCGTCATCCTCGGCACCGCCGCGGTCGAGACCCCCGAGATCGTCGCGGAGATCAGCGACGAGTTCCCGGGCAGCGTCGTGGTCAGTCTGGACGCGAAAGACGGCGAGGTCGTCGTCTCGGGCTGGACCGAGGGCACCGGCCTCGACCCCGCCGAGGCCGCGACCCGCTACGAGGAGCTGGGGGCCGGCGCGATCCTCTTCACCGACGTGGACGTCGAGGGCCAGCTGGAGGGGGTCCGGACCGATCCCGTCCGGCGGATCGTCGAGGCCGTCGACGTTCCGGTGATCGCCAGCGGCGGCGTCGCCACGCTGGACGACGTGCGCGCGCTCGACGCCGCGGGCGCGAGCGCCGTCGTCGTCGGGAGTGCCCTCTACGAGGGGCAGTTCACGCTGGCGGAGGCGATGGCCGCGGTCGAGTAGTCACGCCCGCCGCCCGTCCGCGATCGTCCCCTCGCGGGTCACGCGGCCGCTGGTCAACTCGCCGATGGGTGCGGTCAGGGTGTAGGAGGGCGTCTCGACGGTGACCGGCGCGTCCGCGTCGAGGTGCCACAGGACGAGCGTGAGCTCGTACCGGCCGTCGCCCCGGATCGGCGTGGCCTCCTGATTGCCACCGTCGGGCGTCCGCGCCCAGGCCAGCCGGCCGGCGTCGGCGGGATCGGTCCGCCCCTCGATCACGCGGGAGGTGTAGCCCGACGGCGCGACCGCGGTGTGCCGCCCGCTGATCGGGTAGCCCCGCTCGTGCCACTCCCAGAACCCCTCGTCGATGGCGTAGACTTCCTCGTAGCCGTTCGCGAGCAGGTCGCCGGCTCGCACCGTCGAGAGGTGGTGTGGACATCCACAGTAACAGACGATGCGGTCGTCCGTCGGCCACTCGGTCACGGGGTCGTTCCGTCGGCCGCCGGCCGGGCTCAGGACGGCCCCGGTGACGTGTGACCGTTCGTACTGGGCGCCGCCGCGCGCGTCGGCGAACCGCGCCTCCCGCCGACGGTACCAGTCGTAGGCGACGCCGATGGGCACCAGCGGCACCGCGACACCCCGGTCGTAGCGCAGCGTCTCGAACGACGACGGGTCGATCTCGGGTGCCGGCGGCCGCTCGTCGATCACCGACGGGGCCGGGTAGCCGTCCCGCGCCGCCGGGATCGACGACGCCGCCGTCGGCGTCGCGGTGTCCGTTCCCCCCGGCTCACCTGTCGGCGTCCCGTCGGACGATCCCCCGCTACAGCCCGCCAGTCCGGCGGCGGCCCCCACCGCGGCCAGGAAACGACGGCGATCCATGTCGGTGAACCGGTTCCGGGCGGACAAAACGGTGACGCCCGCCGCGGTCGCCGGTCAGGTTCGGCCCCGCCGACCGCCGGGCCCGTCGACGCCTCGCCGCGGCCCGGCGAGTCTCGGCGCGGCCAGCAGGTAAGCGGCCGCCGCCAGCAGTCCCACCGCGACCGGCAGCGTCGGCCCGCTCCCCGCGAACAGCAGTCCCGTCGCCGCCACGAGCACGCCGAGCACGTCGCGCTTGTGCATGCCCGTGTGATCGATAGACACACACAAATAGCTCAGTCAGACGCGCGTCGGCCGCGGGACTTACTTACCCCCGGCCCGTCTCCCTCGACGTATGAGCGACCGGACGGCGGCGGTGACCCGCGAGACCGCCGAGACGGAGATCGAGGTGACCCTCGACGTGGACGGCGACGGCGATGCGACGGTCGACACCGGGATCGGCTTCTTCGATCACATGCTCGAATCGCTGGCCAAGCACGGCCTGTTCGACCTCACCGTCGACTGCGACGGCGACCTGGAGATCGACGACCACCACACCGTCGAGGACGCGGCGATCGCGCTCGGCCAGGCCGTCGACGAGGCGCTGGGCGAGAAGCGCGGCATCCGCCGCTACGCCGACCGCAAAGTGCCCCTGGACGAGGCCGTCGCCGAGGTCGTCGTCGACGTGTCCGGCCGGCCGTACTTCGCGTTCGAGGGCGAGTTCGCTCAAGAGCAGGTCGGCGAGTTCACCAGCCACATGGGCCAGCACTTCCTGCGCTCGCTCGCCACGAACGCCGGTCTGACACTGCACGCCTCGGTCGAGGGGGAGAACGCCCACCACCAGGTCGAGGCGCTGTTCAAGGCGCTGGCGCGGGCGCTGGACGACGCGACGCGGATCGACGAGCGCCGCAGCGACACGCCGAGTACGAAGGGCGAACTCTGAGCGGCGGGTGCGCTCCCGGACGCCCCGGGCCCCCGGTCAGCCCGGCAGGCAGTAGTTAGCCGCGCCGACCAGCGTATCGACCGGCTGGTAGAGCAGCTGCTCGACCGGAGGGAAGGGGACGGGGACGCCCAGAAGCACCAGCCCGTGTGAAAGCGGGAGGTACCCGAGCACGAGGAAGGCGACGCCGAGTCCGCGGTGGACGCGGGTCAGCCATCGCTGGGGGGCCGCGCTGACGAGCGTGCCGTACAGGAACAGCGACGGGACCGTTCCCGCGCCGAGGACGGCAAGCGCCGCGGCACCCTCGAGGGGGTCGCCGCGAGCGAGCGCGTAGAGGTACGCGGGGTACAGCAGCGGACAGGGGAACAGACCGTGGGCGACTCCGAGGATCGCCGTCCGGGGGCCGGCGAGCCAGGCGTCGAGTCCCCGCCGCACCGCTCGGCTCACCCGGCCCAGCGGGCTCCAGAGGCCCCGGGCCGTGCCCGACAGCAACGGGTTCGCGGTTCCCGCGAGGTGGGCGAGCCCCGACGCCACCACGACGAGACCGACCGCCACCCCGGCGAGCCCCCGGACCGCGCCGAAGGGGGGCCGGTAATCGTCCCGCCGTCCCGGCGAACAGCGCGCCCAGGAGGCCGAAGACCCCGCCGAGGAGGGCGTAACTGACCGTCCGTCCGAGGTTGAACAGCGCGTGCTGTCCGAGCGCCCGCCCGCGCCCCGCCGGCATCCGGTCGGCGTACAGCGACACCAGCGGCCCGCACATCCCCACGCAGTGGCCGCTCCCGAGGAACCCGACGGCCGCGAAGAGCCCGACCGCGACCGCCCCGTCGCCGAAGGCCGGTCCGACCATACGCCCCGGTACCGGCCCCGCTCCCGAAATCCCTCGCTCCGTTCTCGCCTTCGAGAAGCGTACTACGGGATTCAAAACGGGGGGACCGACGAGGGGACATGGACCGCGCTCGGTTCCGGACGCTCGCGGCGGTCACGGCCGGGAGCACGTTTCTCCTGATGTGTGTCGGTGCGTACACGAAAGCCATCGGCGCGGGGCTGGCCTGCCCCGACTGGCCGACCTGCTACGGGACGTGGGTGCCCTTCCTCCACCCCGGCGTGATGGCGGACGCGCCCTACTCGACGTGGCAGGTGTTCGCGGAGTGGGCCCACCGGACGCTGGCGGCGCTCACCGGCCTCCTGATCGCCGCGACCGGCGTCGCGGCCTGGCTGACAGACGGCCGCGACCGGCCCGAACAGGCCGCGCTGCTCGCGGCGGCGCTCCTGCCGGTGCAGGTCCTTCTGGGCGGCCTCACGGTGACCCGGGGCCTCCAGCCGCTGATCGTCACCGCGCACCTGGGTGCGGCGGTTCTCATCTTCGCCGGCGTCGTCACCGCCGCGGTCGGGTACCGGTCCCGCGGGGCCCCGGTCTGACCGGGAAACCCTTGGGCCGGGCCCACGCAGTCACAGCCATGTTCGAGGAGATCATGGAGAAGTTCGAGGGCAGCCCCTCCCAGCAGCGGGTCATCCGGCTGCTGCTCGAACGGGGGTTCTCGGTCAACGACGACGGCCGGGTCGTCTCCGGGGGTATCGAGATCCCAAACACCGGGATCGCCAGGGAGATCGACGTGGACCGCCGGGTGGTCGACTCGACGACCGACGCCATCCTCGAAGACGAACAGCTCCGGCGGATCTTCCAGAACATCTCCCAGATCCCCAGCCTGATGGATCTGGCCCCGGTGCTGGACCTGCACGTCCTGACCGTCGACGTCTACGACACCGAACGGCCCGGTATCGTCGCCGAGATCGCGGGGATGATCGCCGACGAGGGCATCTCGATGCGCCAGACGGTCTCGGAGGACCCCGAGTTCGCCGTCGACCCCAAACTCTACATCGTGACCGAGGACCCGCTCCCGGGCGAGTTGCTCAACGCGATCCGGGACCTCGACTACGTCCGGAAGATCGAGTTACAGTGAGCGACCAGTCGCCGCCCGTCGACGGTGACGCCGACGACGGCAGGCCTCACGAGACCGAGCCCGACCACTGGCACGACCGACTGGCCGACCGGTTCGGCTACCCGCGCCTCTCCTGTCAGTACCGGCTGACCGGGGACGTGACCGTCGAGGTGCCGGACAAACGCGTCTGGGGCGGCCGCGACTAGCGCAGTCGGACGTACGGCGGGGATTCGAGCGGTTCGACGACGCGGGTGTGACCGGGGGTCCCCGCCGGGGATTTGGGGACCGAGAGGTACTGGAGTTCGTCGTCGCCTCGCCAGGTGCGCATCACCTGGTCGGCGACGCCCGCGAAGAACGACGTGAGGCGGTCGCCGGCCACGGAGCGGTCGCCGGTCAGGACGAGGGTGAGATCGTACTCGCCGTTCATGACGTTGCCGTCGGCCCAGTAGTAGAGTTGCCGCGACTCGTTTTCCGTGACGAGGTGGGCCATCGCCGAGTGTTCGATGATCGCCAGGGCCTCCTCGACCCGCCCGCCGAGTTCCGTGACCAGCGTCCGGAACGCCTCCTGCATGCTCCCTTCCTCCTCCTGGAGGACGACGCTGTCGGCGGGGAGACTGGCGGCGGCCGGCTCGCCGCGACTCCGGCTGATCGGGTCGATCAGGTACAGCAGGTCCCGGTCCATCAACTCGGTGACCGGGGCGACCGCGTCGGCGAGCAGGTCGTCGACCCGGTTGATCAGCGTTCCGGGCGCGGTCACCAGCACGACCGGCGCGTCCTGCTCGACGGCGCGGGCGGCCAGCGCCGCGGTAAAGGGCCAGTGGTCGGCCGTCCCGTCGTGTTCGAACAGGATGGTGCCGTTGCGGACGAAGCCGCCGGTCAACTCGTCCAGCGACGGGATGCCGGTCCGGAACGGGTCCTCGTGGGTCGCCCACTCCCGGGCGGCAACCGCGACGCCCTCGTCCTCGTGAACGAGTGCGTGCCGCCGGGTGTCGTGGTCGCGGCTCCGGAGCTTCCCGACCCGGCAGAACGACCGGGTGTCGCCCTCGACCTCCTCGCGCCAGCAGTCGACGACGCCGTGGGCCTGCCGGACGACGGCTCCCGGTTCGTCGTCGGTGGCGGTCAACACCGCCGTCGTCCCGTGGTCGTCGAGGCGTTCGAACAGGTGAAAGCGCCCGTGGCGACCGCGCTCGCGGTCGGGCGCGAGTTCGACCAGCCCGCCGGCGCCGTCGACGACCAGTCGGTCCCACTCGTCGCCCGAGAGCCGCTCGATCAGCGAGCCGAAGGGGATCGTCTCGACCCCCTCGGCGGTGACGAACCGGACGCCGCCGCCGCTGGTGTCTCGGTGGACGGCCGCCAGCGTGACGCCGTCGGCGGGGTCGAGCGACGACCGGGCGACCCCGAGCGGCTCGTCGGTGGTCACGTACAGGCAGTCCTCGTCCGCGCCGGCTCCCGCGTCGAGAAACCCCATCGCGAGGCGACTCTTCCCCACGCCCGAGGGTCCGCGGACCAGAAGCGTCCGCCCCTCGGGCACGCCCCCGCCGAGCATCTCGTCGAGCATCGCGTCCCCGGTCGACAGTGACATGCCCCTAACGAGGTTCCGAACCGACAAATAAGGTCGCCCCGGCTCGGGCCCGGGAAACGACGCCGGAAGGGGTTTGCCCCCCGAACCACTACGCCCGACAGTGACGGAGCGCTACCGGACCCTCGCCGGCCGCGGACGGGGAGCCTTCGAGATCAGGGGCTCGGAGTTCGTCGGCCACGCCGCCCCCGCGACCACCGTCGCCGACGCCGACGCCTTCGTCGCGGAGATCCGCGAGGCCTACGCCGACGCGACCCACAACGTCCCGGCCTACCGCGTCCGGACCGACCCGTTCACCGAGTGGGCCTCCGACGCCGGCGAACCCTCGGGCTCGGCCGGAAAACCAGCGCTGAACGTCCTCCAGGGCGAGGATCTGGAGAACGTGGCGGTCGTCGTCACCCGCTACTACGGCGGGACGAAACTCGGCGTCGGCGGCCTGGCCCGCGCCTACTCCCAGGGGGTCAAAGTCGCCGTCGAGGACGCGGGGATCACCGAGCGCCGCCCCCACGAGTCGGTCTCGATAACTGTCGAATACGACGACTCCGGGACCGTCCGTAGCATCCTCGAATCCGAAGGCGTCGACTTCGAGGCCGACTACGCCGCCGACGTGTCCTTCGACGTGTCCGTCCCGGCCGCCGAGGCCGACGCCCTCCGGGACCGGATCCGGAGCGCGACCAGCGGCCGCGCGACCGTCGAGTGACCTGTAAACGATCGAATCCGTGTTCGAGTGCAGGTGACAGTACCGACGCAGTCCTGCGGTTCTCCAGCTGAAACTGTGGGGTTTCGACGCGTGTCGACAGTTCTCACGCCGGCGGGTCAGGTGGTGCGGAACGCGCGGTCGCCGGCGTCGCCCAGTCCGGGGACGATGAAGCCGTCGTCGTCGAGGCCGTCGTCGATGCTGACCGTCAGGAGGTCGGCCTCGGGGAACTGTTCGGTGACGCGGGTGATCCCGGCGGGGGCGCTGACCGCCGAGAGGACCAGCAGGTCGTCGGGATCGCCCGCCGCCGTGACCCGTTCGAGGACGGCGGTCATCGTCGACCCCGTCGCCAGCATCGGGTCCGCGACGATCACCGTGTCCTCGCCGGTGATCTCGGGCAGTTTCTCGTAGTCCACGTCGATGGGGAACCGGCCGTCCTCGTCCATCCCCGCCGACTCGTCGCGGCCGGCGCTGATGACCCCCTGTTTCGCGTGCGGGAACGCCTTCAGGAGTCCCTCGACGAACGGCGTGGCTGCCCGGAGGACGTTGACGATGACCACGTCCTCCAGCCCGGTGACCCGCTCGCCCATCGTGTCGGTCAGGGGCGTCTCGATCTCGACGTATTCCGTACTCATCGCGCCGTCGATGATCTCGTAGCCACAGATCCGGCCGAGCTTGACCAGGCCCTTGCGGAAGGCGACCTGTTCGGTCTCGACGCTGCGCAGGTCCGAGAGCGTGTGTTTCGCCAGCGCGTGCGTGACGAGGTAGGCGTCGCCGCGTTGCTCGATCATGTGGGGAGTGTCGGCGGCCGGCCGCATAAAACTGGACCGCCCGCGGTCGCGGCTCCGGCCGCTCAGCGGTCGACGCCCAGTTCGTCCAGCAGCGTCTCCGCGGCGGCGTGGGAGGACGGCGGCCCGCGCGCGGTCACGAGGTCGCCGTCGACGGTGACGGAGGTGTCCTCGCCGAGGTCGGCGTCCCAGTTCCCGCCGGCCTGGCGTACCTCGTCTTCGACCCAGTAGGGGAGCTTCCGCCCGTCGGGCATGTTGTCGTCCTCGTCGACGATGTCCTCCTCCCAGGCGTTGGGGAAGCCGGTCACGTCCCGGTCCGCGACGAGGAACTCGCCGTCGGAGTCGCGGGTGAAGGCGAGGATGCCCACGGCGTGACAGACGACAAGCGCCGTGCCGTCGCTCCCCTCGACCGCCGTGCGGAGGGCGGCCCGGGCGTGGCGGTCCTGGTTCACGTCCCACTCGGTGCCGTGGCCGCCGGGGAACACGACGGCGTCGTACGCCGCGGGGTCGACCCGCGCCAGCGGCGTCGGATCGGCCAGTCGCTCGTCGGTCTCGTGGACCTTGCGGACGCGCTCGGCGGTCTCTTCGCCGACCTCGTGGGGGTCGATCGAGCGCTCGTCGATCACCGGCTCGCTCCCGCTCGGGGTGGCGACCTCGATCTCGACCCCGGCGTCGGTGAGCGTGGTCACCGGTTCGACGCATTCCTCGCCCCAGTAGCCCTCTTCGCTGACGACGAACAGTGCGGATGTCATGGCGACCGTCGTAACGGCGGGACGCGGAAAAACCCCCGTCAGGACGCCGGCCCTGCCGGGGGGAAAAGGTATATCCCGTGATCCCGTACCCGTGGAAAACCGATGGAAGAGAGTGTTTCGGGGTTCAAAGAGCGCGGCCGCTGGGTCGACGTGGTGGAACACGGCGAACGGATCGTACGCGCGCTCACCGACCTCGCCGAAGATCCCGATGTCGACGCCGTCGACGAGGAGGCACTGGCCGAGTTCGACGACTGGCGACCCAAATCCGACGAGCGACTCGACGACCACGTCAGCGAGAAGACCGCCGAACAGGCCAGCGTCGGCGAGGGCGAGGGCGAGAAAGCCGGCAAGGAACCCGACGAGGACCTCCAGAAAGCCGGCGAGAAGCTCACCGAGTCCTACGAGAAACTCGACGAGGAACCCGACCAGGCCGTCGACAAGTGGGGCGAGTCCATCGACTACGTGGCCCGCGCCGCCGACTCGGCCGGCCGGAAGGCGCTGCGGGCCGTCGAGGGTGCCGTCTACAAGAACGTGATGACCCGGATCGCGCCCTACTACTTCGACAACGAACTCGTCTCCGCCAACCTCCAGCGGTCGAACCGCGGTGAGGCCCCCGAGTACGTCTTCGAGGTCAACGTCAACGACGACGACCTCAAGATCCGGGTGTCGAACAAACTCGCCGACTACGAGTCCTCGGTCGACCGCTGGCACGTCGACACGCCCAAAGACACCGACACCGTCGCCGCCGCCGAGGGCGTCGAACCCCCCGAACCCGGCGACGACCTGGTCGCCGAGTCCAACGAACCGACCCCGGACGACGGGGAGTGACTCCCCCGGTGTGGTACCGCGGCACTCGACCCACTGGAAATAAATTTTCCAATTACGAAAACGAAGCCCGCGGATCGCAACCAATAGCTTTGTAATCGCGGAACACCACCGTCCGTCTGGAGACCGAGCCCATGACAGAAGACACGTCACCCCCGACACGGAACAGGTCCCCGCAGGACTGGTGGCCGGAGATGCTGGATCTCTCGGCGCTCGACCAGAACGCTCGCGACGCGGGCCCGTACGACGAGGACTTCGACTACGCCGAGGCCTTCGAGGAACTCGACTTCGAGCAGGTGAAAGCGGACCTCGAAGAGCTGATGACCGAATCGAAGGACTGGTGGCCGGCCGACTACGGCCACTACGGCCCGCTTTTCATCCGGATGGCGTGGCACGCCGCCGGGACGTACCGCACCACCGACGGCCGCGGCGGGGCCTCCGGCGGCACCCAGCGGCTCCCCCCGCTGGACAGCTGGCCGGACAACGCCAACCTCGACAAGGCCCGCCGCCTGCTGTGGCCGATCAAGCAGAAGTACGGCAAGAACCTCTCGTGGGCGGACCTGATCGTCCTCGCGGGCAACGTCGCCCTGGAGTCGATGGGCTTCGAGACGTTCGGCTTCGCCGGCGGCCGCGAGGACGAGTTCGAACCCGACGCGGGTGCCGACTGGGGGCCCGAACAGGAGATGGAGTCCTGGGACCGCTTCGACGAGGACGACGATCTCCTCGGGGAACTCGGCGCGACCGTCATGGGGCTCATCTACGTCAACCCCGAAGGGCCCGAAGGCGAACCCGACCCCGAGTGGTCGGCCGACCGCATCCGGACGTCGTTCAGCCGCATGGCGATGAACGACCGGGAGACCGCCGCGCTCATCGCCGGCGGCCACACGTTCGGCAAGGTCCACGGTGCCGACGACCCCGACGACCACCTCGGTCCCGAGCCGGCCGCCGCGCCCATCGAGGACATGGGCCTGGGCTGGGAGAACGACTACGGCTCCGGGATGGGCGACGACACCATCACCAGCGGCATCGAGGGCCCCTGGAACTCCACGCCGACGATGTGGGACACCTCCTACCTCGACAACCTGCTCGACCACGAGTGGGAGCCCCACCAGGGCCCCGGCGGTGCCTGGCAGTGGCGGCCCGTCGACGAGGACGCGATCGAGGACGCGCCCCAGGCCCACGGCGACGGCGAGCAGACGCCGATGATGCTGACGACCGACGTGGCGCTGAAACGCGACGACGACTTCCGGGAGATCATCGAGGAGTTCCGCTCGGACCCCCGGGAGTTCCTGGACGCCTTCGCGAAGGCGTGGTACAAGCTGATCCACCGCGACATGGGGCCGCCCGAGCGGTTCCTCGGCCCCGAGGTGCCCGAGGAGACCATGATCTGGCAGGACCCGCTGCCCGAGCGTGACTTCGAGCCCGTCGGCGAAGACGCGGCCGAACAGCTCAAAGACGAGATCCTCGACACCGACCTGACGACCCAGCAACTCGTCAAGACCGCCTGGGCCGCCGCCTCGACCTTCCGCGTCAGCGACAAGCGCGGCGGGGCCAACGGTGCCCGCATCCGGTTCGAGCCCCAGCGTAGCTGGGAGGTCAACGAGCCCGACCAGCTCGAGGCGGTCCTCTCGACCTACGAGGAGATCAAGGCCGAGTTCAACGACTCGCGCTCGGACGGCACCGCCGTCTCGCTCGCGGATCTGATCGTCCTCGGTGGCAACGCCGCCATCGAGCAGGCCGCCAGCGAGGCCGGCTACGACGTCGAGGTGCCCTTCGAGCCGGGCCGGGTCGACGCCGAGGAAGAGTGGACCGACGAGGAGTCCTTCGAGGCGCTGAAGCAACCGGCCGACGGCTTCCGGAACTACGTCGGCGAGGAGTTCGCCGAGTTCGACCGCGAGCCCGAGGAGCATCTGGTCGACCAGGCCGACCTGCTGGACCTCTCGCCCGAGGAGATGACCGTGCTGGTCGGCGGCCTGCGGACGCTGGGTGCGACCTACGACGGTGACCGTGGCGTCCTCACCGACGACACCGAGGCCCTGGACAACGACTTCTTCGTGAACCTGCTCGACATGGGCTACGAGTGGGAGGAAGCCGGCGACGACGGGACCAAGACCGTCTACGAGGGCTACGACCGCGACACCGGCGAGGTCGAGTGGGAAGCGACCCGCTTCGACCTCGTCTTCGGGTCGAACTCCCGGCTCCGCGCCATCGCCGAGGTCTACGCGAGCGAGGACGGCGAACAGCAGTTCGTCGAGGACTTCGTCGACGCCTGGCACGAGGTCATGACGCTGGACCGGTTCGATCTGGAGTAGTCCAGCCCCCTTTTCTCAGTTCTCGCCGTCGAACAGCCCCGTCGAGAGGTACCGCTCGCCGGTGTCGGGCAGGACGGCGACGGTCACCTCCTCGGGGTAGTCACGGGCCGCGTCGAAGGCCGCGGCGGCGGCCGCGCCGCTGGAGATGCCCACGAGCAGTCCGGCCTCGCGGGCGAGCTCGCGGGCGGTCTCTCTGGCGCGGTCCTCGCCGATCGTCCGCACCTCGTCGATCACGTCGACGTCGAGGGTGTCGGGGACGAAACTCGGCCCGATCCCCTGGATGCCGTGGGAGCCGCCCTCGCCCTTCGAGAGGATGGGCGAGCCCTCGGGCTCGACCGCGACCGAGCGCAGCGACGCCCCGCGATCCTCTTCGACGTGTTTCGAGACGCCCGTGATGGTGCCGCCGGTGCCGACGCCGGCGACGACGGCGTCGACCTGGCCGTCGGTGTCCTCCCAGATCTCCGGGCCGGTCGTCCTCCGGTGGGCGCGGGGGTTGGCGTCGTTCTCGAACTGCTGGGGCATGAACCCGTCCTCGGCCGCGTCGAGCAGTGCCTCGGCGCGGTCGATGGCCCCGCCCATGCCCTCCTCGGCCGGCGTGAGCTCCAGGTCCGCGCCCAGCGCCGAGAGCAGCTGCCGGCGCTCCTCGCTCATCGACGCCGGCATGGTCAGCGTCAGGTCGTACCCCTTCGCCGCACAGACGAACGCGAGGCCGATCCCCGTGTTGCCGCTCGTGGGCTCGATCACCTGGGTGCCCTCGCCGACCAGCCCCTCGTCTTCGGCCTGTTCGATCATCTCGCGGGCGATGCGGTCCTTGACGGAGAAGGGGTTGGCCGATTCGACCTTCCCGTAGCAGTTCGGCGCGAACGCGGAGAGATCGACCAGCGGCGTGTCGCCGATCAACTCCGTCGCCGATCCGGCGGCGTCGATCCCGACGGTACTCCGATCGTCGTCCAGTGTCGTCTCGCTCATGTGGTTCTCACCGGAACTCCGCCACGGGCGCGCCTGAATCGTGGGCCAAAATAGTGTGGGGAACGACTCCCGTCGCGCTCGTCCGGTGGCGACCCACCGCGGTTCTGCGGGCCCGTGGCGGCGACCGCTCCCGGGGCCTCGCGTCGCCCGACGAGAGTGCGGCAGGTTATTACGCGTCCCCGGTGTAGCCGTGCCAGAATGGTCGCCAGTGGGACGCTCGCGACGTTTCTGGTCGCTGGAGCCGCAAGTCTGTTCATGGCCTGGGCCATCGGTGCCGGCTCGTCGGGGTCGACACCCTTCGCCCCGGCGGTGGGTGCCAACGCCATCTCGGTGATGCGTGCCGGCTTCATCGTCGGCCTGCTCGGGCTGGCCGGGGCCGTCCTGCAGGGCGCGAACGTCACCGAGGCGGTCGGCCGGGAACTGATCCTGAACGCGACGCTGTCGCCGCCCGCGGTCGTCGTCGCGCTCATCACCGCAGCGGTGCTGGTCGCCATCGGCGTCTTCGCCGGCTACCCCATCGCCACCGCCTTCACCGTCACCGGCGCGGTCGTCGGCGTCGGGCTGGCGCTGGGCGGTGACCCCGCCTGGGCAAAGTACACCGAGATCGTCACGCTGTGGGTCGCCGTCCCGTTCGTCGGCGGCGGCATCGCCTACGCCACCGCCCGCACGCTCCGGAACGAGCGCGTCCCCGAGTCGGTGGCGGTCCCGCTGCTGGCCGGGGTCGTCGGGGCGATCCTCGCGAACGTCCGCTTCGTCGTTCTCGGCCCGCCCGGCCAGGCCACGTCGCTGACCGGCGTCGCTGCCGCCGCCGTCCCCGGGCTCCCGCCGGCCGTCGTCTACGCCGGCGTGACGCTGGCGGCCGCGGCCATCGCCACCGGGGTCCTCCGGTGGGACGTTCGCGGCGATCCCGCGGCCGGCCAGCGGCACTTCCTGCTCGTTCTGGGCGGACTGGTCGCGTTCTCGGCCGGCGGGAGTCAGGTCGGCCTGGCGCTTGGCCCACTGCTCCCGCTGCTCGATCCCTTCGACATCCCGCTCGTCGCCGTCCTGCTGGGCGGTGGGCTCGGCCTCCTGCTCGGGTCCTGGACCGGCGCACCCCGGATGATCAAGGCACTCAGTCAGGACTACTCGGCGCTGGGGCCGCGCCGGTCCATCGCCGCGCTCATCCCCTCCTTCGCCATCGCCCAGACCGCCGTCTTCTTCGGCATCCCCGTCTCGTTCAACGAGATCATCGTCAGCGCCATCATCGGGAGCGGCTTCGCGGCCGGCGGCAGCGGCGTCAGCGGCCGGAAGATGGGCTACACCGTGCTCGCCTGGATCGGATCGCTCGTCCTCGCTTTCACGCTCGGGTACGGCGTGTTCACCGCGGCCGACGCGGTGCTGGTCTGAGCGGGGCGACCGTCGCCGTCAGTCGTCGGCGGCCGCGTCCTCCGGTTCGGGCTCTTCCTCGTCCTCGTCCCGCTGGACCCGGGTGACGCGGGCCTTCATGATCCGGGTGTTCTCGACCTGTTCGACGCGGATCGTGACGCCGTCGTACTCGATCTCCTCGCCCTCCTCGACGAGGCGGCCCGCGAGGTTGAAGATGAAGCCCGCGATGGTCTCGAACTCCTCGCCCTCCGGGATGTCGATGGAAAGCGCCTCGTTGACCTCCTCGATGTTGACCTCGCCTTTGACGATCGCCGTATCGTCGCCGACGAACTCGATGGGTTCCTCCTCCTCGCCTTCGAGGATCTCGCCGACGATCTCCTCGGTGAGGTCCTCCATGGTCACCAGCCCCTCGGTGGTGCCGAACTCGTCGATGACGACCACCATGTGCAGGCGGTTCTCGCGCATCTCGGTCAGCAACTCGTCGACGTTTTTCGACTCGGGGACGTGCAGCGTCGGCTCGATCAGATCCTCCAGTTCGAGCTCCTCGCCGTCGGTTCCCCCGTAGTTCGTGTCCCGGACCAGATCGCGGATGTGGACGACGCCGATGACGTTGTCCAGACTCCCCTCGTAGACCGGGAGGCGGGCGTGGCCCGACTGGACACACTGCTCGATGGCCTCCTCGACGGTCGCGTCCTTCGAGATGGCGTCGACGTCCAGCCGCGGCGTCATCACCTCCTTGGCGATGGTGTTGTTGAACCGGAGCGTGCGCTGGAGCATCTCCCGTTCCTCCTCGTCCAGCACGCCCTCGCGCTCGCCGGTCTCGATGATGTCCCGGATCTCCTGGCGGGTGACGTAGGAGGTCTCGATGGCGGTCTGGCCGCCGGTGATGCGGTTGACCTGCTGGGTGAGGAAGTCGAAGACGACGATCAGCGGCCACAGCACCCGCTCGGCGAGTTTCAGCGGCCGGGCGATGGTCAGCGCCCACGACTCGGTGTTCTCGACCGCGTACGATTTCGGCGCGCTCTCGCCGAACAACAGGACAAGCGCCGTGATCCCGAACGTCGAGACGACGACGACCAGCGCCTGGTTGTCGAGGTACAGCGCCAGCAACCCGGTCGTGATCGAGGTCATCGCGATGTTGACCAGGTTGTTGCCCACGAGGATCGTCACGAGCAGGCGGTGGGGGTCGGCCTTGAGGTCCCGCACCGTCTCCGCCGCGGGGACGCCGTCCTCGACCAGCGCCTCGATGCGGTGAGACGCCAGCGAGAACATGGCGATCTCCGAGGAGGAGAAAAACGCCGACAGCACGAGCAAGAGGAAGACGACGACGATCCCGGCCACGGGGACGAGGCTGTCGGGCAACTGCACGCCCAGTACCTGCACTGCGTGCGGTCCCGCGGTCGCGACCAGCGGCGCGACGGCCGAGGCTGCGCCCATTACCCGCCGACTTTGCCGTCGCCGGGATTAAGGCTTGTCATCGTCGTGATGCACGCCTCGCCGCGGATTCCCCGTCTCGCCGTCGATCTCGCCCGCCTTCGTTCCCGTTCCCACACGGCGCCGACGCCCCCCTCACCGCGGCGAACGCCCGAAGGGCTTACCCGGATCTCGCCCCTACACCCGGGCGATGAGCGACCCACAGATCACACTCTACCGCCTGCAGGCGTGTCCGTTCTGCGAACGCGTCGTCCGCAAGCTCGACGAGTACGACCTCGACTACCGGTCGCGGTTCGTCGAGCCGATGCACTCGGACCGTGACGTGGTCAAGCGCATCTCGGGCAAGCGGACCGTGCCGGCCATCGTCGACGAGGAAACCGGCGTCACGATGTCGGAGAGCGCCAACATCGTCGAGTACCTCGAGGGCACGTACGGGGGTGAGGCCTGATGGTGATGGGACTGGACTTCGAGGTGGTCGACCTCCCGCCAGCCGATCACCCCGCCGAGGGCGAGCAGGCCCCCGACTTCGAGCGCCCGCTGGTCGACGACGAGTACTGGGAGGACCGCGCCCTCTCGGAGCTGACCGCCGAGGGCCCCGTCCTCCTCCTCTTTCACACCATGAACGGGGCCTTCCCGACGACGTACATGTGGAACGAGGTGCGCGACCGGGAGTGGGGACAGGGCGACGACCTGACCGTCGTCGGCCTGTCGATCTCCACGCCGTACGAACACAAGACGACGATCGCGGAACGCGGGATCGAGGACACCGACTACCGGCTGTTCTCGGACCCGCAAAACGGCGTCGCCGAGCAGTACGGGGTCTCCCACGACCTCGACGGGATGGCCGGCGTCAGCGAACCCCGGCCCGCGGCCTTCCTGCTCGATTCCGAGCGCGTGATCCAGTACGCCTGGGTCGCCGACACCTGGCCGCAGTTCCCCGACTACGACGAGATCGAGGCCGCCATCGACGACCTCTGAGCCGCCCGGGCGTCCGTCCCCGATCGAACGATTTTTCCCGCCGAGTGTGGTACGTTCAGACATGCCAACGCCGACGGATCCGGCCCCGTGTGCCGAGGGCGAGGACCTCTACGAGTGCCTGGACTGTGGCGCGCGGTGCTGTTCGTCCGACCGGCTCACCGCCTGTCCCGACTGCGACGGGCAGGTGGAGAACCTCACCAAGTCCCGGCTGGAGTGACTCGCGATCCCCGCGTTTTTGGCCGCCGCCGTTCGAGTATCGGATATGTCCGTCGACGACGCGGTTCGCGCCCTCGACGCCGGCGACCTCGTGGTCTACCCCACCGAGACCGTCTACGGCCTCGGCGCGGACGCGACCGACGCGGGGGCCGTCGAACGGGTCTTCGAGGCCAAGGGCCGGGCCCGCGACAAGCCGGTCTCGCTGGCCGTCCCCGACGTGGAGGCCGCTCTCGAATACACCGTCCCCACCGCCGACGAGCGGGCGTTCATGCACGAGTTCCTCCCCGGTCCGGTGACCGTCGTCGTCGAGCGCAAGGACGTGGTGCCGGACGTACTCACCGCCGGCCGCGAGACGGTCGGCGTGCGCGTCCCCGATCACGACCTGGCGCTCTCCCTGCTTGAGGCCTTCCACCCGATCACCTCGACGAGCGCCAACGTCAGTGGCACCGGGAGCGTCCGCGAACTGGACGAACTCGGCGATCCGATCCGGGAGGCCGCCGCCGTCCTGCTCGACGGCGGCCGGACGCCCGGCGGCGGCAGCACCGTCGTCGACGTCGAAGCCGGCGAGATCCACCGGCGCGGACCGCTGGCCGACGAGATCGAAGACTGGCTGTGAGCGCCACCAGCGAACTCTCGTGACACCCAAGCACTGAACTCCGCAGGCGGCGAACCGGCAACCGTGTGAGTCGCAACCGCAAGCCGACCCGGACGAACCTCCGGGAAGTGAGGGACCGCATCGAACTCGCCGAGCGGGGGCACGACATCCTCGAACGGAAGCGGGACGCCATGATACTGGAGTTCATGGACGTCCTCGACGAGTACGAGGCCAAAGGGGACGAGCTCGTGGAGGCTTACACCCGGGCACAGGACCGCGAGTCCCGGGTCCGATCGATGGAGGGTGGCGTGGCACTCGAGGGGATCGCTCGCGCGCGGACGACTCATCCCACGATCACCGTCACCTCGCGGAACGTCATGGGCGTCGCCGTCCCCACGATCCAGGCCGACCGGATCTCCGTGCCCGTCGAGGAGCACGGCTACGGCCTGCTCGGGACCTCGCCGGTGATCGACGAGGTGGTCGACGCCTACGAGGACCTGCTGGAACTGATCATCACCGTCGCCGACCTCGAGAGTACGGTCAAGTGCCTGCTCGCCGAGATCAAGCAGACGACGCGACGCGTCAACGCCATCGAACACGCCGTCCTCCCGGACCTGCGGGCGGATCGGGACCGCATCCGACGCCATCTGAACGAGAAGGAACGAGAGGCGATCGTCCTCCGGAAGTGGATCAAAGACACGAAACACGAGTCGCGACGGGACCGCGGTCGCGACGGGAGCGACAGCGCCCGCCCATCGGACCCGTCCCCGGCCGACTCCGCACAGTCGTCACCGTCACGCCCCGACCGGCCGGAGTGAAAACCTCCAGAGCCCCGGTCGGCGGTCGCGTCTCGCTCCGCTCGACTCTCCCTACCGCTTTTCGACCGGCACGAACTCCTCGCTCTCGGGACCGACGTAGCGGCCGCGCGGGCGGATCAGCCGGTTGTCCTCGTACTGTTCGAGGACGTGGGCGATCCAGCCGCCGACCCGACTCATGGCGAAGATGGGGGTGTAGATGTCGACCGGGATGCCCATCTGGTAGTACGTCGAGGCCGAGTAGAAGTCGACGTTCGGGGCGAGCCCTTTCTCCTCTTTCATCCAGTCCTCGATCGAGGTCGAGTACTCGAACCACTTCACCGAGCCCGCGGCCTCGCCGAGTTCCTTGGACTTGTCCGAGAGGATGCGGGCTCGGGGGTCCTTGACGTTGTAGACGCGGTGGCCGAACCCGGGGACGCGCTCGCCGGCCGCCAGTTTGTCCTCGGCCCACTCGGCCGGCTCCTTGCCGGACTCGTCGAGTTCGAGCAGGGCCTCCATCACGTCCTGGTTCGCGCCGCCGTGCAGCGAGCCCGAGAGCGCGCCGATCCCGCCCGGGATCGCCGAGTGCAGGTCCGCGAGCGTCGAGGAGATCACCATCGACGAGAAGGTGGAGGCGTTCAGGCCGTGATCCGCGTGCAGGACCAGCGCCATGTCGAAGGTCTCGGCGAGGACCTCGTCGGGTTCCTCGCCGTTGAGCATGTAGAGGAAGTTCTCGGCGTGGTCGAGGTCCTCCCGGGGCGCGACCGGTTCCTCGCCGTCCCGGAGCCGGGTGAAGGCCGCGATGATCGTCGGGATCTTCGCGGTGATGCGACGCCCCTTCCGGAGGTTGGCCTCGCGGTCCTGGGGGTCCGCGTCGGCGTCGGGATCGTGGGCCGAGAGGCTGGAGACGGCCGTCCGCAGCGCCGCCATCGGGTCCTCGTCGGCCTCCGCCAGCGAGCGCACCACGTCGTACACGTCGTCGTGGAGCTCGCGCTCGGCGCTCATGGACTCGGTGAACTCGGCGAGCTCCTCGCCGTCGGGCAAGTGACCGTGCCACAGCAGGTACAGCACTTCCTCGTAGCTCGCCTCGCGTGCCAGATCGTCGATGGAGTAGCCCCGGTAGATGAGTTCGCCGGCGTCACCGTCGATGTAACTCAGCTCGGACTCGGCGACCAGGACTCCCTCAAGCCCTTTCTTGAGCTCGTCGGACATACGTCGGCCTTCTCTACCTGCCGGGAAAAGCATTATCTTTTGTCCGGCCACGAACCGCACCCACCGTCGGATCGGTGGACGTGTGGATAAAATACGCGATAAAATGTTAAATCTATCCACCGTCTGGAACTAACGTTGGGTGATTCGACCGCAGTCGGCGCGGGCCGGCCCCGTCGCGTCACGCTCCCGCACCGCGGGTAGCCGGGACCGCGGTCGGTCGCGTCGCCGGGCAACGTTTTTCCCTCGGCGACGAGGAGCCCCGGGTATGGCAGTCGACGACGTCGAGTACGAGCCGGTCAGCGTCAAGGAGCTGCTGGCCGAGATGAAAGACACCGCGGAACTCTTGATCGACCTCTCGTACTCGGCGGTCCTGCTCGGATCCGACGAGGTGGCCGAGGAGGTGCTGGAACTCGAGGCCAAGATGGACGTGCTCCAGTTGCGCGCGCGGATGGCCCTGCTCATGGCCGCCCGCAACCCCGAGGACGCCGAGGCGCTCGCGCCCGTGCTGGGCGTCGTCGGTGCCGCCGAGAAGGTCTCCGACGCCGCCGGCGACATCGCCAAGATCGTCCTCGAAGACATCGGCCTCCCCGACGCGATGCGGGCCGCCCTCCCCGAGGCCGTCGAGACGGTCGTGCGCGCCGTCGTCGTCCCCGACTCGCCTTTCGCCGACCGGACGCTGGCCGAGATCAACCTCGAAACCGAGACGGGCGTTCGCGCCATCGCCATCCGACGGGAGGGAGAGTGGCTGTTCAACCCCGGCCCCGAGACGACGCTGCGACCCGACGACGTGGTCATCTTCCGGGGTTCGGAGGAGGGCATCGCCGAGGTCTACGCGGACGCCACCGGCCGCGAGTACGTCCCGCCGGAACCGCCGGAACCGGGGATCGACGACCTCGAACGCGCCGTGGACTCCATCGTCCACATGAAGAACATGAGCGAACTCGCCGTCGACCTGGCCTACGGCGCGGTGCTTTTCGACTCCGACGAGGTGGCCGAGGAGGTGCTGGAACTGGAGGCGGAGGTCGACGCCCTCAAGTCCCGCTTCGAGGCCTGGACGCTCCAGGCCGCGGGCCGCGTCGACGACCCCGTCGACCTGCGCGGCCTCGTCCAGCTCGCCAGCGCGACCGAGGTCATCAGCGACGCCGCCCTGGAGATCAGCGAGGGCGTGTTGCGGGGGCTGGGGACCCACCCCGTCGTCGCCGAGGCCGTCCGGGAGTCCGACGAGGTGATCGTCCGGCTGACCGTCGGCCCCGACAGCGCCCTCGCGGGCACGACGCTTGGCGAGCGGATGGTCAAGACCGAAACCGGCATGCGCGTCATCGCGGTCCGACGCGCCCGCTCGGAGAGCGAACGCACCGGTCGCGAGGGCGGGAGCTGGGTCATCTCCCCCGGTCCCGAGACGGCACTCGACCCCGGGGACGTGCTCATCGCCAAGGGAACCCGCTCGGGGGCCGAGCGGCTGGCCGATCTGGCCGGCGACGAGCCCGCGGACGGCTAGAGCGTCTTCGTGAGCCGATACGCGTCTCGCGCCACCAGCGCCGCCGTCGCCAGCGCGCCCAGCCCCGTCGCGAGGACGAACGCCAGCGCCACGTAGTACAGCGGCGACCGGGTGACCCCCGGGATGACGACGAAGAACGTGAACACCGCGGCCGTGAAGAGGAAGCCGAAGACGAACCCGCGGACGGCGTTGTCCCGGACGTTCAGCGCCTCGATCAGCGCCGCTTTCCCGCCCGGGCGGTCGGGGCGGCCGTCGCTTCCGGCCGCCGTGTTGCCGTCGGAGTCCCACTCCGACGCGGTCCCGCTCTCCGCGCTCACGGACGCGTCACCGTCGTCTGTCACACCCCGACTAGCGACTCCCGGCCAAAAATCGCGTCGGTCCGCCGTTGCCCGCTCACGGCACGGGCGGGGACGCGCTCCGATCGCCCCGGCACCGTGTTCGGATAGATTCCGGCAGGGCGTGACATATATCGAACGGCCTAAGACCGTGCAACCGCGCTGTGGTGATAATGACCAGCCTCGGCACGGCGACTGCGGCCCCCGGCGAGATCGACACCGGGCGGCTGTTCGTCGGCGAGACCCGTGACGGCACCGAGGTCGGACTGCCGGTCGCGGTCGTCAACGGTGCCGACAGCGGGAAGACCCTGTACGTGCAGGCCGCGAGCGACGGCGACGAACTCAACGGCGTCGGCGTGATCCAGCGCCTCGTTCCCCGCCTCGACCCCGAGGAGATCGCCGGCACCATCCTCGTCGTCGGGATCGTCAACTACCACGCCTTCCAGGTCGCCGAACACCGCAACCCGGTCGACGACACCAAGATGAACCGGACCTACCCCGGCGACGAGCGCGGGACGTCGAGCGAGCGCATCGCCGCCGCCACCTTCGAGGCCGCCACCCGCGCCGATCTCATCCTCGATCTCCACCAGGGATCGACCTCCCGGATGATCGAGGAGTGTCGCGTCCGGTGTGGCCCCCGCCACCGCCTCCACGACGAGTGTCTCGAACTCGCGAAAGCCTTCGGCTGTGGCTACATCCTCGACCAGAAAGGCCCCGACGGCCAGCTGGCCCGGGCCGGCCCCGACGACGGCGTCCCGGCCGTCGACCCCGAACTCGGGGGTTGTGTCGGCTGGGACGAGGACTCGATCGAGATCGGCGTTCGGGGCATCGAGAACGTGCTGGCCTACTACGACTTCACCGACGAGACCCACGTCCCCGAAGCCCAGACCCGGGCCACCGGCTTCGAGCAGTACGGCGCGCCCGCCGGCGGCCTCGTCACCTTCCACAAGGACCTCGGCGAACGCGTCGCCCGCAACGACACCCTCTTCGAGGTGACCGACGTGTTCGGCGAGTCCAAGGCCGAGGTCACCGCCGACTCCGAAGGCGTGTTCTGGCGAAGCCGCCGCCTCCCGCAGGTCGCCACCGGCGAGTACGTCTGTTCCGTCGGAACGGAAGTCGACTCTTACTAGGCCCCCACTTTTTACTGCGGGGGTTCGCCGCGGCGAACCCCCCGTTGCAAAAACTTGGGGAAAAACGCCCTTCACGCTCGGCTCTGTAGTGGTTCACAGAAGATTTAGGTATGCTCTGAGTTGGTAGAGTAATGACGGG
>JBDGUF010000074.1:0-31115 GCA_042216105.1 Halorientalis sp. | reverse complement strand
CTATCTTGATTCAGCAAGAGAATCCCGCCCTTCCCGTGAGTGACGAGTGTTCCGACGCTCAGTCGGAACCGAGGAGCGAACAGGGCGGGAGTGAATCGCGTAAGCCCTGTGCAACGAACCACTCGGTTTCTCCCTGCTGAATACCTCACGTCACAAGAGTTATCTGACTTGGGTGTCTCGCATCTGGCAAGGCCAAATGGAGTATCATCTGCAAACCGGGTCGCACACAGTGTACGCGCTTCAGTATCACTTCGTGACCGTCACGAAGTACCGTGCCGATATTCTGACGGAAGAGCGGCTGGAGCGTGTCGCTGAAATCGCCCACGACATTGCAGATGACTTCGAGGCCGACATCACGAACGTGGACGGCGGAACCGACCACGTTCACATCCTGTTTCGGACCAAACCAACCACAGACCTCACGAAGTTCATCAACTCGCTCAAAGGCGTCACGTCCCGCCGGATTCGGTCGGAGTTTCCCGAAGTAACACAGACGCTCGAAGATGCGTTCTGGCAACCGGGATATTTCCTCGCCACGACCGGCCAAGTGAGCATCGACGTGCTGATGGACTACGTGGACGACCAGTAGCATGACCGCAACAACCACGAAAACGCTGGAAGCTACGCTTGCCCCGCCGACAGCACACAAAGAGCGGAAACTGTGTGACCTGCTCGAAACCTACCGTGAGGGGCTTCACGAGGCGTTCGACGCCGGGTGTGACACGATGAGCGCAACCAGCGACGTGGTGACGCCCTACGACCTCCCGTATCAGGCGAAAGCGGCTCTGTGCAACTACGTCCCGCAACTGCACGACACCTACGACGCACAGGAGTTGGACGACGACCATCCGGTTCGACTCACCAACCAAGCCGCCGAGTTCGACCACTCGGCGGCGCGTGACTACGAGTTCACATGGTGGGCACCCCAACCCGGTCGCGGGACGAATTTCTGGATACCGCTTCGTATCAACCCCGAACAAGACGGTCTGTGGCATGACCTCGTATACGGTGATGCTTCAGCGGGACAACTCCGACTGCAACGCCACCGCACGTCGTGGACACTCCACGTCACCGTCGAGTTCCCGGTCGAACAACCGGACTACGAACCGACAGACGACGATGTAACACCAGTCGGCTTCGACATTGGCGAAGCACACCTGCTCGCGGGCTGTGCCTGCGAGCAGGGGACTCCGACTGACCCACTACTCATCAACGGTGGTCGTGCTCGTCACCTTCGCAAAGAGATGTTCACGACGCTCAAGCGACTCCAAGAGCGTGACGCCGCCCAGTGGCGGATTGACGAGCGATTCGACCACTACCAGAACGCACTCACAGACATCATCGAGAAGGCGTCTCGACGTGCCGTCGAGTACGCCTATCGATTCGAGAAGCCAGTCCTCGTGCTGGAAGACCTTTCGGACATCCGCGAAGACCTCGATTACGGCGAGTGGATGAACCGACGCCTCCACGCATGGGCGTTCGCTCGGCTTCAACAGCGTATCGAGGACAAGGCACGAGAGGCAGGGCTTCCGGTCGAATACGTCCGACCGGAGTACACGAGTCAGACGTGTCACGAGTGCGGCCACGTCGGGCACCGGAACGGCGACGAGTTCCGGTGCCAGAACGACGAGTGTTGGGTATCGGAGTACCACGCAGACATCAACGCGGCGGTCAACATCGCTGACCGCCACGACCCGTGGGGTGAGAGCCTGCCGCTGAAACCGGCGGGCGATGACATCTCACGGGATGGGAGCGCCTGTGACAGCGCCGTGACCCACCGAGAGACGAGCGAGAAATCCTCGCAGATGACCCTCTCGACGTTCCACGGGCCGGAACCCTCTGCCAGCAACAGCGAAACTTAGCTGGTATTCCCATGCCGGGAAGCCGCGCCGTTCACGGCGCGGAGGATGTCACAACATCTCGACGGCGTCGTCGAGCGTGATATCGCCGCGCTCGAAGGCCTCCAACACGTCGCGGACGGCCTCGTCGTCCTCGTCGTCTCCGTCCTCGGCCGCCCGCGCGGCCTCTTCGAGCGTGACCTTCCGCGTGTCGCCGACGAACTCCGCGAAGTCGGTGCCGTCGGCCAGCGCGGTCTCTTTCTTGACTCGGTAGTTGCCGCCGTCGGTCGTGTAGAGGTCGGCGGGATGGAAGAAGTACCAGTCCTCGCGGTCGAAGCGGACGCCGACCCGGGGTTTCGCGCCGAAGTTCTGGGCGAAGTACAGCAGGGCCTGGATCTCCTCGCCATCGAGGTAGATGGGGTCGCCCGCGGAGGATTTGGCCTCGATGGCGTAGAAGGCCTCCCCGTCGCCGGCCAGCACGTCCGGCAGTTCCCGGTCGGTGGCGCTCCCGCTGGCGGGGGCACGCATCACCGCGAACCCCGACTCGTCGAGGGCGTTGACGAGTTCCCGCTCCCGCCGGTCGCCTTTCCGGTTGGAGGACATGCCCCGGGGTTGGCGGGGCGGGGGCAAAAGGCCGACGGGAGCGGGGTGAAACTGAACGGAAGCCACTTGGGGCGGCCGCTCCGACGGGCGGGTGTGACCGGAGTGAGTCGTCGGTGACGGGAGCCCCATCTGTCGTGTACGCGCTGGCGCTGTTGCCGGCCGTCCTCTGGGGACTCGGCCCGATCTTCGACAAGCGCGGGATGGCCGCCGGCGGGACGGCGACCCAGGCCGCCATCGTCGTCGTCGTGGTCGACACCGTCCTGTACTGGCTGGCCCTGTTCGTGACGTCCTGGCCGAACCCACTCTCGGGGCTGACGCCCGATCTCGTCGCCGTCTTCGCCGCCGCCGGCCTGTTCGGGACGGCGATGGGACGGATCCTCGTGTTCGCGGGCGTCCAGCGGGTCGGCGCGAGCATCAACAGCGCCGGCATCAGCACCCGTCCGCTGTTCGCGACCCTGCTCGCGCTCGTTTTCCTCGGCGAACCGCTCGGCCCGCTCACCGGCGTCGGGATCGTCGTCCTCGTCGGCGGACTGGTCGTCCTGACCTACTCCAAGGGCGGGGACGTGTCGGGCTGGCGGCCCCGGGATCTCCTCTTCCCGGTGGGCGCGGCGGCGGTGTTCGGGGCCGGGAACGTCCTGCGGCGGTACGGCTTCGGCGACACAACGGCGACGGCGTTGCAGGCCGTCACGATCAACGAGACCGCCGCCCTCGTCGCGCTGGCCGCGTACGCGCTGGCGACCCGCGGCACCGACCCGCTCGACGCGCCCCCCGAGTCCTACGCGTACTTCGCCGGGAGCGGGCTCATCACGGCGGTCGCCCTGCTGTCCTTCTTCACCGCGCTCTCGATGGAGGCCGGTCGGGTCGCCATCGTCGACCCGCTGGCGGCGACGGCACCGCTTTTCACGACCGTCTTCGCCGCCGTCTTCCTGCGGGACGTGGAGCGCGTGACCCCCGGCGTCGTCGGCGGCGCGCTGCTGGTCGTTGTCGGGGCCGTCCTCGTGACTGTCTGAGAGACGGCTCGGCCCGACGGCGCGAGCGGTTCGGGAGGCGACACTGTGGGGACCGTTATGAGGAGGCCCCGTCTCTCGGCCGACAGGATGGGATCGAAATCGTCGGGGGACGACGGTCGTGACGCGCTCGAACGCTTCGAGCGGGAACTCCCGGAGTCCCACGCCGTGCTGTGGACGGTCGTCATCGTGGCGGCGGCGTTCGACGTGGTGACGACGCTCGCGGGGCTCTCGGCCGGATTCGAGGAGGGCAACAGGGTCGCCCGCGCGTTCCTGTCGACCTACGGCAGCCCCGGGATCGGCCTGCTGAAGTTCGTCGCCCTGGTCGTGCTGGTGATCACCTGGTACGTCCTCCCGGACCGCGACGCGGAACTGGTGCTGACCGGCTTCGCCGTCGTCTCGGTCCTCACGGTCGCGCTCAACGCGCTCACGCTGCTCTCACTCTGACCGGACCGCGAGAAATCGCAGTCGGCGGTAGTCGGCGGTCCACGCCTCGCCGTCGTACAGCTCCGGCCGGAGCCGGTCCGCGACGGCCTCGATCACGTCCCCGCGCTCGCCGTCGGGCACGTCCGCGAGGAGGCCGTCGCCGAACATCGAGAGCCAGTCGGCGAGTCCGTCCGCGCCGTCCAGTTCCGTGGGGCGGTCGAACAACCGCGCCAGTCGGACCTCGAAGCCGTGGGTCTCCAGCCGTGGGGCGTACTCGCCGACCGACGGGAAGTACCACGGACGGGTCGTCGCGTAGCCCCGGTCGGCGAGTTCGGCGTTGGTCGCCTCGACGATCCGCTCGACGTTGCCGGCCCCGCCCAGCTCGGCGACGAACCGACCGCCGGGGTCGAGGGCGTCGGCCACGCCAGCGAGCACGCGGTTCTGGTCCACGTCGGAGATCCAGTGGAGCGCGGCGTTCGAGAAGACGGCGTCGAAGGGCTCCCGTGCGTGAAACGAGCGGGCGTCGGCCCGCTGGACGGACAGGTCGGGGTAGACTTCGCGTGCCTGCCGGACCATCTCGGCCGAGCGGTCGATGCCCACCACTTCGCCGCTCTCGCCCACCGCGTCCGCGATCCCGGCGGTCAGATGCCCCGTCCCGCAGCCGAGATCGAGGATCCGCTCCCCCGGTTTCGGGTCGAGCAGGTCGACCACGTCCGCCCCGTACTCGGTCACGTACCCGTGGTCGCCGTCGTAGTCGTCGGGGTTCCAGCGGTTCCGGGCACCCTCGTCCTCGGCCATGTGATCGGGTTCGTGGGGTGGCCCGAAAAATCGACCGGCCGATCAGGTGCCGTGTTGCCAGGAGTCCATGTATTCGGTCTGGGTCTCGCTCAGGTCGTCGAAGGCCACGCCCTCCGCGTCGAGTTTGATCTCGGCGACCTCCCGGTCCAGGTCGTCGGGCACGTCGTGGACGCCCGCCTCGTAGGTCTCGCCGGACTCGACGAGTTCGCGGACGCAGACGGCCTGCACGCCGAAGGACTGGTCCATGACCTCGACGGGGTGGCCCAGCGCGACGGGCGTGGCGAGGTTGACGAGTCGCCCCTCGGCCAGCACGTTCAACTCGCGGCCGTCGGGCATGACGTAGGCCTCGACGCCCTCGCGGGGCTCGGTGACCTCTTCGGCCATCTCTTCGAGGGCCACGAGGTCGATCTCCACGTCGAAGTGACCGGCGTTGGCCAGCAGGACGCCGTCTTGCATGACCTCGAAGTCCTCTTCGGTGATCACGTCGCGGTTGCCCGTCGTCGTGACGAACACGTCGCCCTCCTTGGCGGCCTCGCGCATCGGCATGACCTCGTAGCCCTCCATGTGGGCCTCCAGGGCCCGGCGGGGGTCGACTTCCGTGACGATGACGCGGGCGTTCTGGCCGGCGGCCTTCTTCGCGACGCCGCGGCCACAGTCCCCGTAACCGCCGACGACGACGGTCTTGCCGGCGTAGGAGAGGTTCGTCGTCATGGCGATGGAGGCCAGTGCGGACTCGCCGGTGCCGTGAACGTTGTCGAACAGCCGCTTCATCGGCGTGTCGTTGACGGCGAAGACCGGGTACTCCAGCGCGCCGTCGTCGTCCATCGCGCGCAGGCGGTGGACGCCGGTCGTGGTCTCCTCACAGCCGCCGACGATGGTGTCGATGAGCGCGGGGTAGTCCTCGTGGATGGCGGCGATGAGGTCCATCCCGTCGTCGACCGTGACGGTCGGCTCGTGGGCGATGACGGCCTCCATGGCGGCGTAGTAGGCGTCGTCGTCGACGCCGCGCTCGGCGTAGGAGGTGACCGACTCGTGGGCGTCCAGCGCCGCGGACACGTCGTCGTGGGTCGACAGGGGGTTACAGCCGGTGATGGCGACCTCCGCGCCGCCCTCCGCGAGCAGTTCCGCGAGGACGGCCGTCTTGGCCTCGACGTGCATCGCCATCCCGATCACCTCGCCCGTGAAGGGCTGGTTCTCGGTGAACTCCTCGCGGAGCGAGGCCAGGATCGGCATGTGTTCGCGCGCCCAGTCCATCTTTCGGCGGCCCTCCTCCCGTGCGGTCTCGGGGTCGTCGAGCCGCTCGCCGATCGGCGCAGTCATTGCCCGACAGTTGGACAGCACCCTCAAAACGCTGCCGAAGGTCGACGGCCGAGTGCCACAGAGAAGTGTCCCGCTCCCGATCGCTTACCGTCCGGGGCCGGCGTTCGCGGGCGGGCCGCCACCGCCGCCGCTACCGCCGTCGCTCTCGGACTCCGACGTGTCACGGTCGGGACCGCGGTCCTCGGGCGGGCCGCGCTGTCCGTCCTCGGGCGGGCCGCGCTGTCCGTCCTCGGGCGGGCCGCGGTTCTCGGGCGGGCCGCGACGTTCGGTCGCGTTCGTCTCGTTCCCGCCGGGGCCGGCGTGTGCCGGCGGTCCCGCGTGGGCGGGTGCGTTCCCCGGATTGTTCTCCGTGACGAACGCCGCGACCAGGAGTCCGAGCGGCGTATCGCTCCCGTTCGTGCCGTTCGTGCTGTTCAGCCGCTGTTTGGCGTCCTCGACGAACGCCGACACGAGCAGTCCGAACACGGACTCGGTCTCGTTGGTCGTGGTTTCGTTCGTCGTGGTCTCGTTGGTGGTCGTCTCGTTCGTCTCGGTCTCGTTCAGCTCGGTCTCGTTGGTCGCCGTCCCGTTCGTTGTCGTCTCGTCTGTCGCCCGTTCGAGTACGGCTCCGTCGCTCACTGCGGCCGGGGAGCCGGCGGCCACGGCCGGCCCCAGCGCCGCGCCGACGAGCAGTGCCACGGACACGAGTGCGAACAGTGTGCTTCTCGATTGCATCTCACCCGTATCAAGGGCCGAGTCCCGCATAAACCCGGAGTCTCGTTCAGGCGATTCACTGCGGTCCAAGACGGCCGCAGATACGGCTAGAACGTTCAAAAACGAATCTTTTCGTTTAATTCACTCGCCAGAACTACGATTCGGCGCGGTCGATCAGGGCCGTCGCGCGCTCGCGAGCGTCCGCGAGGACCTCGTCTTCGTCCAGCGTCAGCACCTCGCGATCCCGCATGAGGACCCGGCCGTCACAGACCGTGTGGCGCACGTCGGAGCCGCTGGCGGCGTACGCGAGGTGGCTCACGAGGTCGTGGGCCGGTGTGAGGTGTGGTCGGTCCAGATCGAGCACGGCGAGGTCGGCGTTCGCGCCGGGTTCGATCCGGCCCGCGGCCAGTCCGAGCGCGTCCGCGCCGCCCTGCGTGGCCATCTCGACGACGGCGTCGGCGTCGACCGCGCTGGCGTCGTCGGCCGCCAGTTTCCCGAGCATGGCGGCATCGCGCATCTCGTCGAACATGGAGAGGTCGTTGTTCGAGGCCGCGCCGTCGGTGCCGAGGCCGACGGTCACGCCCCGGTCCCGCATGGCCTGGACGGGGGCCATCCCGCTGGCGAGTTTCATGTTCGAGGCCGGACAGTGGACCACCGCGGTTCCGCGCTCGGCCAGCAACTCGTGTTCGGTCCGGTCGGTGTGGACGCCGTGGGCGAGGAAGGACGTGTCGGCGAGCATCCCCACGTCGTCGGCGTACTCCAGTGGGCGCTCGCCCCGCTCGTCGACGATGGGATCGACTTCGCTCTCGGTCTCGTTGGCGTGGAAGTGGACCGGGATCCCCGCCTCGCGGGCCTCGGGCACGAACTCCCGGAGGTACGCCTCGCCGACGGTGGTGAGGCTGTGGGGCATGAACGCCGTCGAGATCCGGCCGTCGGCCGCGCCGTCGTAGCCCTCGGCGAACTCCAGGCCGTCCCGCATCTCCTGGCGGGCGGCCTCGTCGTCGTTGCCGACGGTGATCGACCCGTAACCCAGCAGTGCGCGCAGGCCCGACTCCTCGACGGCGGCGACGACCTCGGGCATGAAGAAGTACATGTCCGCGAAGGCGGTGGTGCCCGAGCGGATCATCTCCAGGATCCCGAGGCGTGCGCCGGCCCGCACGTCCTCGGCGGTGAGTTCGGCCTCGACCGGCCAGATGTCTTCCCGGAGCCACGCGTCGAGGGGTTTGTCGTCGGCGTAGCCCCGCAGCAGCGTCATCGCGACGTGGCAGTGGGCGTTGACGAGCCCCGGAATCACCAGTCCCCCGTCGGCGTCGAGGGTGTCGTCGGCGCGTTCGCCCTCTTCGCCCTCGGGTTCGACCGCCAGGATCTCGCCGTCCTCGGCGTCGACGAGCACGTCCGCCCGCTCGACCGTGTGGTCCGGGCGGAGGACCTGCCCGTTCTCGACTCGCAGTGTGGCCATGTCCGGGCGTCCGCGGCCGGACGGCTTAAAGACGGGGTCTCGGGCCGTTCAGTCGTCGGCCGCCACCGTCGTGCGTTCGGTGTCGGCGTCGACCGCGAAGTAGTCGGTCATGTCGCGCAGTTCGTCGGTCCGGTCGGCGACGCCCTCGACCGTGTCGGTCGCGTCCGCCAGGGTCTCCTGCTGGCGGTCGACGGCCTCGGTTGCGGCGTCGGTCTCCTCGCGGGTCCGCCGGCTGATGTCGGCGACCTCCTCGACGGTCGCGACGATCTCCTGTGTGCGGGCGGCCTGCTCGTCGGTGGTGGCGTCGATCTCCTGGACGCCCTGGTCGGCCTCCTCGACGAGGTCCGCCACTTGCTCCAGCGACTCGAGGCCGGTCGTGATGGTCTCCACGCCGTCCTCGACGCGCTCGCTCGTCTCGTGCATGCCGTCGACGGCCGACTCCGTCCGGCGCTGGATGCGCTCGACGCGCTCGGCGATCTCGGTGGTGGCCGACTGGGTCTCCTCCGCGAGTTCCTTGACCTCGTCGGCGACGACGGCGAAACCCGACCCGGCTTCGCCGGCGCGTGCCGCCTCGATCGACGCGTTCAGCGCCAGCACGGAGGTCTGTTCGGCGATGTCTTCGATGATGCCGACGACCTCGTCGATCTCGTCCATCTCGTCGTCGAGTTCCTCCACGTCGTCGACGGCCGCGGCCGTCTGGGAGGTGATGCGGTCCATCTCGCCGATGGCCTCCTCGGCGGCTTCCCGGGCCTGATCGCTCGCCTCGGCGGCGCGGTCTGACACCTCGGCTACCTCGTCGGCGGTGGCCGCGATCTCCTCGACCGTGGCCGACAGCTGGTTCATCTCGTCGGTCGCGGACTGGAGCTTGCGGTCCTGCTGGCTCGCACCCTCGGCGATGTCGGCGATGCGGTCCCGGACCTCCCGGCCGGCCTCGCGGGCGGCGTCGGTCCCCGCGGTGGCCTCGTCGCTGGCGGCCGCCACGTCGTCGGTGAAGGCCCGCAGATCGACGATCGTCGCCTCGATCTCGTCCATCATGTCGTTGAACTCCGTGGCGATCCGGGCCATGGCCTCGCTCTCGGCGTCGGCGTCGAGTCGTCGCGTCAGGTCGCCGTCGGCACAGGCCGCCATCGTCTCGCCGAACGCCTCGGCCGTCCGTTCGAGGCGCTCGTTCAACTCCTCGGCCTCCTCGCTCAGCCGTTCGGCCTTCTCGCGTTCCCGCTTTGCCTCCTCGCTCGCCCGCTCGGCCTCCTCGATGCGCTCCTCGAGTTTGTCCCGCATCGTCGCCAGAGCGTCGAAGACCTCGCCCACCTCGTCCTCCCGGGGCGTCGTCACCCGGGTGTCGAACTCCCCGCGGCCGATGGCCTTTGCCTTGCGCTCGACGCGTTGCATCTGCCCGATGAAGTCCGAGCCGACGTAGACGCTGGTGCCCGTCGCCAGTCCGATCAGGATCGCCCACTGCAGGACCAGCGGCACCCAGGGCAGATCGAACACCGCGATGAGCGCGCCCGTCAGCACGATCGAGAGGACCGCGACCGTCCCCAGCGCGAACGCGAACTTCCCCCAGAGCTGCTTCCGGATCGGATCGGGCAGCGAGAGAAAGAGTTTGTCCAGTGTGTTTGCCATGTTCTCCCGTGGCTCGACGCCGTATAAGTCGGTTGCTCCGACAGTATCGCGGCTGATAACGACCGTGGCCGGCGCGGTCGGTGTGCGAAAAGCAATTGCCCGCGGGTCCGGAAGGGACGGTATGCGCATCGCCGTGCCCAACAAGGGGCGCTTGCACGAGCCGTCGGTCGACCTGCTCGAACGGGCCGGCCTCCACGTCGTCGACGGGGCCGACCGGAAACTCTACGCCGACACCGTCGATCCCGACGTGACGATCCTCTACGCCAGGGCCGCCGACATCCCCGAGTACGTCAGCGACGGGGCCGCGGACGTGGGGATCACCGGTCTCGACCAGGTCCGGGAGTCCGAGGCGGAACTGGTCGACCTGCTCGACCTGGAGTTCGGGGCCTGCCGGCTCGTGCTGGCCGCGCCCGAAGACGGCGCGGTCGAGACCGTCGCCGACCTCGACGGGGGCACCGTCGCCACCGAGTTCCCCAACGTCACCCGGGCCTATCTGGACGAACAGGGGGTCGACGCCGAGATCGCGGAGGTCTCGGGCGCGACCGAACTCACGCCACACGTCGACATCGCCGACGCCATCGTCGACATCACCAGCACGGGCACGACGCTCCGGATGAACCGGCTGGAAGTGATCGACGAGGTGCTTTCGAGTTCGGTGCGGCTGTTCGCCCGCGAGGACGCCCTCGACGACCCGAAGGTCGAACAGGTGCGGACCGCGCTGGCGTCGGTCAAGACCGCCGAGGACAAGCGCTACCTGATGATGAACGTCCCCGAGGAGAACGTCGACGCGGTGAAAGACGTGATCCCGGGGATGGGCGGGCCGACGGTCATGGACATCGCGGGCGAGGACATGGTGGCGGTCCACGCGGTCGTCGACGAGCGGTCGGTGTTCGAGACGATCACCGACCTCAAAGCGGAGGGGGCGACCGACGTGCTGGTGACCGAGATCGAGCGGCTGGTCGAGTGAGCTACACCAGCCCGAAGATGTTGTTCAGGGCGACGCCCAGGACCGCGGCGAACCCGAAGTGCAACAGGGTGAGCGGGAGCGCCGACGACCACTGCAGGCGGTAGACGTAGCTGATAGCGATGAGGTCGGCGGCCAGGGTCGCCAGGATGGCGACCCCGGCGGCGAGGCTCGGCGAGATGGGGCCGAACCCCCGGAGTCCCCACTGCTGGAGCAACAGGGAGGTGGCGGCGGGTGCGGTGGCGACGTAGGCGGCCCGCTGGCTCGGTACGTCGCCGATGAAAAACGTCGCCGCCAGGTGGAGCGTGACGGCGTAGAAGGCGGCGACGAGCAGGAAGGTCACGACGATCGCCAGCGGCCCACCGCCCGTCACGTCGACCTGAAGCGGAACCATACCCGGGCTTTTCGCGGCGCGGGTATGTAGCCTGCGTTATCCGTCCAGGAGGCCGAGTTCCTCGAGCCGGGAGACGATCCGGTCGACGGCTTCCTCGGCGTCCTCGGGCTGTTTGCCGCCCGTGATGACGAGCTTGCCCGAGCCGAAGAGCAGGGCGACCACGTCGGGGTCGTCCAGCCGGTAGACGAGGCCGGGGAACTGCTCGGGTTCGTACTCGATGTTCTCCAGGCCCAGCCCGATGGCGATGGCGTTGAGGTTGAGGTTGCGACCGAGGTCGGCGGAGGTGACGATGTTCTGGACGACGATCTCGGGGTCATCGTCGACCTGGATGTTCAGGTCGCGGAGCTTGTCGAAGACGATCCGCAGGCTCTCGTGAACGTCGTCGGTACTCTTCGCGCCAGTACAGACGATCTTGCCCGACCGGAAGATGAGTGCCGCCGACTTGGGCTCCTGGGTCCGGTAGACGAGGCCGGGGAACTGCTCGGGGTCGTAGTCCGCCCCCTCCAGGTCCATCGCGACGCTCTGGAGGTCCAGCTCCTGCCCGATGCCGGTCGAGGCGACGACGTTCTCGATATTGATTGTTTCCTTGGGGTCAACCATGTCTCGACTTAAAACACGTATTTAAGGGTTATAAAGCTTGGTACCTGTCGGTGATAGGTCGCTGCGCTTACCAGTCTCGCGGGGGCCGTCGCGGTCGGCGGGGGCGGGCGCGCCCGACCGGAAGGCGTATGAGCCACAGGGCGCCACCTGCGGGCGTGTACCTGCTGGAACTGGCCGGCGAGGACGACGCCTTCGCCGCCCGCGAGGCCGCCGCCGTCGCGACGGACGTGACCCGGTTGGCCCCGGGGCTGGCGACCGCCCGCGGCGTCGACCGCGGCGTCCGCGGACTCGCCTATACCCACCGTGCCAGCGAGTGCATCGGCCGGACCGATCCCGACGTGGCCAGCGCCCGGGCGTTGCTGGCGGCGGCCTCCGTCGAGCGGTCGGGGACGGTCGCGGTGCGGGCCCGTGACGTGCGCGGGCTGGCCGGCGTCGACACCCAGGACGCCGAGCGGGAACTCGGCGCGGTTCTCGTCGACCGCGGGTTCGACGTCGACCTCGACGATCCGGACCACGAACTCCGGGCGGTGTTCTCCGAGGACACCTGTGCCCTCGGCTGGCTCGTCGAGGAGAGCGTCCGGGACTTCGGCGACCGCCGGCCCACGGATCGCCCGTTCTTCCAGCCGGGGAGCATGGACCCGTTGTTGGCCCGCGGGCTCGCCAACGTCGCGGGCGCGGGCCCGGACGCGACGATCCTGGACCCGATGTGTGGCACCGGCGGCGGCCTGATCGAGGCCGGGCTGGTCGGGGCCGACGTCCTCGGCGTCGACGCCCAGTCGAAGATGGTCCGCGGTGCGGCCGAGAACCTCGATCACTTCCTCGCGCCCGACCGATCGCCGGCCGGGTTGCCCGCTCCCGGCGACTGGCACACGCTCCGCGGGGACGCGACGGCGCTCCCGCTGCCCGACGACGCGGTCGACGGCGTCGTCTTCGACGCGCCCTACGGCCGCCAGTCGAAGATCGCCAACCAGCCCCTCGACGCCCTCGTGAGCGGCGCGCTCGCCGAGGCCCGCCGGGTCGCGTCCCGGGCCGTCGTCGTGGGGGATCGCTCCTGGGACGCCGCCGCCCGCGACGCGGGCTGGACCGTCGACGAGCGGTTCCAGCGCCGCGTCCACCGCTCGCTGACCCGGCACGTCCTCGTGTTGACCCGGGCCGACCGCTGAACTATGTGAGGGATTAACAAGTGTGGGGAGGCGATACCGGAACCGAGAGGATGCCACTGACCGAACCGACGCCGGACACCGACCCCTACTACGAGTGTCTGGACTGTAACCGGCGCATCACCGAGGACGTGGACGACCGGCTCTGCCCCGACTGTGGCGGGTATCTCGAAGACCTGAGCGTGCCGCGGTGACTGTCACGGCGTCGCCGAGCGACGCGTCGCCGCGCCCGCCCTTTCCGGCTACTCCGCCAGTTTCGACAGCAAGTGCGAGACGTGCAGGCGCTCGTTGGTCCCCTCTTGCAGGTCCAGGTCGATCTCGCCGGCCAGGCGGTGGAGCCGTGCCAGGCGGTCGGCCTCGTACCGCGAGCGGGCGACCCGGAGCAGGTCGTCCACGACCTCCTCGCCGCTGTAGCCCTCGTCGACGAGCAGGTCGTCGAGCGTCTCGCGTGCGTCGGTGAACTCGCCGGCCTCGGCGTCGTCGAGCATCGACTCGATCCGGTCGTCGGTCCCCACGTCGCCCAGGGCCTCGTAGGCGGCGTCCATGGTGATCTCACCTTCGGTCTCGGCGGTGGTCTGGGCGGCCAGCAGGGCCGTCCGGAGGTCGCCGTCGGCGTAGCCGGCGACGTACTCCAGGCCGTCCTCGTCGTACGCGGCGTCCTCGGCCTCGGCGACCGACCGGAGGACGGCGACGGTCTCGTCGTGGGTCGGGGCGCGGACGGGGACGGGGAAACACCGCGAGCGGATCGGCGGGATCAGCGCCGACGGCTGGCGGGTCGCGACGACGAACTGGGTGGTCTCGTAGTACTTCTCCATCACGCGGCGCAGGGCCTGCTGGAAGTCCTCGCGGATCGACTCGGCGTTGTCCAGCAGGACCGTCTTGTACTCCCCCGAGACCGGCGAGTAGCTGGCCGACTCCTTGAGGACGTGGTTGACGAGGTCGGCCTTCGAGGACTCCCGGCGGCGCTCGGGCGTGACGAACGAGGAGAAGCGGGGATCCTCGCTCAGTTCCTGCTTGGTCATCCCGAAGAAGTCGTCGACGTTGATGACGAGGAAGTCGTTGTCGGGGTCGGTGTGGGTCTCGCGGGCCAGCGCGCGCACCGCGGCGGTCTTGCCGCTCCCTTTCGGGCCGTGGACGACGAGATTGAGGGGTTCGTCGACCGCCCGCCACAGCGACTCCCGGACCCCGGACTGGGGGAGGTCGTCGATCGCCGGCGCGTGCGCCTCGGTCCACAGCGGGGCGTCCATCGGCGCGGGCTAGGTCGTCGCCCGGTAAGAATCGGTCGGTCGCGGCCGGTCCGCGACCGCACCGGGACCGGCCCGCCGCCCGGCACTCGCCGCCGTCCGATCCCGCAGTGAGACCGTTTCGAAGCGGGTTTACCTGCTCTGGCCGACCCGGCGGATATGCACGTGACCTTTCTCGGGACCAGCGGGGCCGTCCCGACGACGATGCGTAACCCGAGCGCGGTGATGGTCCGACGGGAAGGGGAACGCTACCTCTTCGACGCCGGCGAGGGGACCCAGCGCCAGATGATGCGCTTCTCGACCGGCTTCGCCGTCTCCCACGTCTTCGTCTCCCACCTCCACGGCGACCACGTCCTGGGCCTCCCCGGACTCCTCCAGACCTGGGACTTCAACGACCGCGAAGACCCCGTGGCGATCCACACGCCCGCGGGCACCCGCCGCCGGATCCGGGACCTGATCACCGTGACCGGCGACGAACCCTCCTTTCCGGTCCGGGTCGACGAGGTCTCGCCCGGCGACGTGGCGCTGGACGGCGGGGACTTCGCGGTCCGGGCCGTCGAGACCGACCACCGGGCCACCTCCGTCGGCTACGCCGTCGTCGAGGACGACCGCAAGGGCCGGTTCGACCGCGAGAAAGCCGAGGAGGAACTCGGCATCGAACCCGGCCCGAAGTACAGCAAACTCCACGAGGGCGAACCGGTGGAACTCGACGACGGCACCGTCGTCCAGCCCGAGCAGGTCGTCGGGCCGCCCCGGCCGGGTCGACGCGTGGTCTACACCGGCGACACGCGGCCGGTCGCGAGCGTCGTCGAGGCCGCCGAGGACGCCGACCTGTTGATCCACGACGCCACCTTCGCCGAGGACCGCCGCGAGCGGGCGGGTCGGACCGGCCACTCCACGGCGAAACAGGCCGCCGAGATCGCCAACCGCGCGGGGGCGAAACGGCTGGCGCTCACCCACGTCTCGACCCGGTACGCCGGCCAGTCCGAGCGCCTGGCACGGGAGGCCCGCGAGGTGTTCGACGGCGAGGCCTTCCTCCCCGACGACGGCGACGAACTCGACGTGCCCTACCCGGACGCCGACGAGGACCGGGACTGATCTTTTTCCTGTCGCCCGCCCAGTGGCCGGTATGGCCGACGACTGCCCGTTCTGTGCCATCGTCGCCGGCGACGCGCCGGCCAGCGTCGTCCACGAGACCGACGACACGCTCGCGTTCATGGACATCGCGCCCGTCACCGAGGGCCACGCGCTCGTGATCCCGACGGCCCACTCCGCGGGGCTGGACGGCCTCGACCCCGACACCGGCGGCCGACTGTTTCGGGTGGGCCAGCGGATCGCCGCGGCGTTGCGGGCCTCGGACGTGCCGACCGAGGGGATCAACCTCTTTCTCGCGGACGGCGAGGTCGCGGGCCAGGAGGTGTTCCACGTCCACCTGCACGTCATTCCCCGGACCGAGGGTGACAGTGTGAGACTCGAGTTCGAGCGGTCGGACCCGGGGCGCGACCGACTCGACGACCTCGCCGACGCGGTCGCGGCGGAGCTGTAGGTCGCGGCAGTGCCCGTCGCGACCCGGATCGCTCGGGCGGGCCGGCACGAAGTTTATGGCCCGCAGGTCCCTAGCCCGTGGTAGTCGTGAACGCCCGCACGAGCGCGCTCGATGCAGTCGTCTTCGGGGTCGACGTCCAGAGCGGAGACGTGAGGGGGGACGCGCCGTCGTACGCGCTGGTCGTCTTCGACGGCGAGTCCGTCGAGCGGGACGTGGTCTCCCGGCGGAAGCTCCGCCGGCTGATCGACGACCGGGAGCCGGCCATCGTCGCGACGGACAACATGTACGAACTCGCCGCGGACAAGGACGCCCTGATCCACTTCCTCGGCGAACTCCCCGACGGGACGAAACTCGTCCAGGTGACCGGCGCGGAGCGGCCGGAACCGCTCTCGCGGGTCGCCGGCCGGCACAACGTCCCCTACGGCAAGGACCCGATGGAGGAGGCCGAGGCGGCGGCGCGGCTGGCGGCACGGAACGTCGGCCAGGAGGTGTCGGCCTTCACGAACACCACCCGCGTGAAGGTATCGCGGGGCCGCTCGACGGGCAAGGGGGGCTGGTCCGAGGACCGCTACACGCGCCGGATCCACGGCGCGGTCAAGAAGCGCGCCCGGGAGGTGGAGTCCGAACTCGACGACGCCGGCCTCGACTACGAGCGCGAGGTGACCGAGAAGTACGGCGGCTTCGCAAACGCCGTCTTCGAGGTCGAGGGTCGGCCCGCCGACGTGCCCGTCTCGGCGCACCGCTCGGGCGACGTGCGCGTCGAGATCGATCGCGAGCGCCGCGACGGCATCGAGTTCCGGCCGCTGGCCAAGCGCCGCGATCACGTCATCGTCGGCGTCGACCCCGGGACGACGACCGCGGCGGCCGTCGTCGACGTCCACGGCGAGGTGCTGGACGTGTTCAGTACTCGTACTGCGGACACCGCGGACGTGATCGAGTGGATCATCGAGCGGGGCCGGCCCATCGTCGTCGCCGCGGACGTGGAGCCGATGCCCGAGACCGTCGAGAAGATCCGGCGGAGCTTCGAGGCCGCGGCGTGGGTGCCCACGAGCGACCTCCCGGTCGACGAGAAGAAACACCGCACCCGCGAGGAGGGGTACGACGACGACCACCAGCGCGACGCGCTGGCGGCGGCGCTGTCGGCCTTTGACGCCCACGAGGACCAGTTCGAGCGCGTCGCCCAGAAGGTCCCGCCCCAGCACGAGGTGGGCGAGGTGCTGGCTCGCGTCGTCGCCGGGGAAGAGTCCGTCGAGACCGTGATCGCGGACCTGGAGCAGGACCCCGACGACGAGGCGGAGACGACCGAACACGAACCCCGGGAACTCACCGAGGAGGAGAAACGGATCAAGCGGCTGGAAGCCCGCGTCGAGCGCCTCGAAGAGCACAACGAGGACCTGAAAGAGACCATCGCGCGCAAGGACGACCGGATCGAGGAGTACGAGCAGGAACTCTCCAAAGCCCGCCGCGAGGAGCGCCGCGAGGCCCGCGAGCGCCGCGAGATCACCCGGCTGGAACGGGAGAACGAACGGCTCGAACGGGAACTCGACGAGGAACGCGAGCGCGTCGAGGAGTTAGAGACCAAACTCGAACGGCTGAAGGCGCTGTGGAAACTCGACCACTCCGACTTCGCCGACGTCTCGGAGAAACAGGCCGACCTCGTCCCCGTGAAGGTGATCGAGGAGTTCACCAGAGACGCCATCGAGGCGGCCGACGAGGCCTACGGGCTCGCCGAGGGCGACGTGATCTACCTGCGGGACGGGAGCGGTGCCGGACGGTCGACGGCCCAGCGGCTCGCGGACGTGAACCCCCGCGTGGTCCTGCGGGCGGGCGGGTCGCTATCCGAGGCCGCCGACGACCTCCTCTTCGAGCACGACGTTCCCGTGGGACCGGCCGACGACGTGCGGATCCAGGAGGTCGACGAGCTCGCGGTCGCCCGCGAGAGCGAGGTCGAGGCGGTGATCGACGACTGGGAGGACCGCGCCGAGGAACGCGAGAAACGGAACAACGAGCGGATGGTCGACCGGCTGATCAGCGAACACCGTGCCGATCGCCCGGAGAGCTAGCGCACGTCGCCCAGTCCCATCCCGAGCGAACCCAGGATCGTCGTCACGAACCCGTACGCGACCAGCAACAGTCCCGCGATCACGAAACAGAGGCCGGCCGCGAGGTAGAGACTCTCCAGCGCCACGATTCCGATCCCGCCGATCAGGAACACAAGCCCCAGAACACCCGTCGCCCCGATCTTGTCCAGCATACACTCCCCTCCCGACTCGGGTAGCTTAAAAACCGTGACTCGACACCGGGCCGGTAGCCGGCGACGGAACGCGACGGAGTGTGTCAGAACTCGTTACAGACGGGGATGCCGACCGTCTCGTAGTCGCCCATGTTGGCGATCACGTCCGGGACGTCTTCGAGCCCGACGGTCTCGGTGACGATCTGGCCGGGGTCGATCTTGTCCCGGGCCATCATCCGGAAGATCTGGTCGTACTCGTTGGGTGGCATGCCGAAGGAGCCGTAGAACTCGCGTTCGTCCATGACCATGTTGTCGACGGGCAACTCGACGTTGCCGTCGTTCTCGCCGGTCGTGAGACCGATCTGGAGGTGCTGGCCCCCCTTCCCGAGGGAGTTCACGGCGGCCTTGCAGGTCTTGGCGACGCCGAGTGCGTCGACGGCCACGTCGACGCCGCCGGTCCCGTCGACGTGTGCCTTGACCGCCTGCGCGGTGTCTTTGACCTCGGTGGCGTTGATGATCTCGTCGGCACCGAGTCCCTCGGCGGCCCAGAGCTGTTCGTCCTTGATGTCGACGGCGATCACATTGGCACCGAGCGCGTCGGCGATGTGGACCGCCGAGAGCCCGACGCCGCCACAGCCGTGGATGGCCACCCAGTCGCCGGGCGTGACGTCGACGCGGCTGACCAGGCCGTGGAAGGCCGTGGCGAACCGACAGCCCAGACCGGCGACGCTGACCGGGTCCACGCCGTCGGGCAGTTTCACGACGTTGTGGTCGGCCTCGCGGACCGGGAACCGCTCGGCGAAGGCCCCGGGAGCCATCTGGAGGAAGCCGAGCGGCACCATCCGGTCGCAGATGTTCCCGCGGCCGTCACGGCAGTGCTGACAGGTGCCGTCCGAGAGGTTGAACGGGACGGTCACCATGTCGCCCTCGCGGAACCGCTCGACGTCGTCCCCGACTTCGACGACCTTCCCGGCCGGCTCGTGGCCGAAGATCAGCCCCTCCGTCGGGACCACGCCGATGTGCCCCCAGTCGCCCTTCCAGGCGTGCCAGTCGCTCCGGCAGATGCCGCAGGCCTCGGTCTCGACGACGACCTGGTCCTCGTCCGCCGTCGGCTCCTCCACGTCCTGGATCTCCAGTGGCTCCTCTACCCCCTGGAAGACTGCTGCTTTCATACAGCCCCCACCAGTAGAGGGACCATAATAAAACATTGGTAGGCCTTTTCATACCCCGGAGTTTTCAGGGTTAATCGGTTATGTACGGTTCGTTTCCGTGCGGTGTGGTACCACGCGTGTGCGGCGGGGCTGCGGGGATCGTGACGGGCTCTCACGCTTGAAAAACTTAAACCGTCTCCCCGTCGAAGGAGCGGGTATGAGCGACAACGAGGGACGCAAGGACCTCCGAATGCCCGACGACGACGAGGTCTTTGCGGTCGTCACCGACATGCTCGGTGCCAACCGGGTACGCGTCAAGTGCATGGACGGGGAAGAACGGACGGCTCGCATCCCCGGGAAGATGCAGAAACGCATCTGGATCCGCGAGGACGACGTGGTGCTGGTCGAGCCGTGGGACTGGCAGGACGAGAAGGCCGACATCACCTGGCGCTACGAGAAACAGGAGGCCGACCAGCTCCGGGAGGAGGGGCACATCCAGGAGTAGCATGCGTGACACCGCCGGGCGCGTCGTCGACGGGCGCACGGTCGCGCCGCGAGGGGGATCGACATGACCGCCGAGTTCGATCTCGTCGACGCCGACGAGGTCGATTCGCCCGGCGACGAGTGGGAGGAGATCGACGTCTCCGACACCGAGGCCGACCGGATCGCCCGCAATCGCGACCGGGAGTTCAGCGAGTTCCGCAAGCGGATCAAAGACGCCGACCAGTTCAAGGTCGAGGCCTCCGTTTTCGACGACGCCACCTTCGGCGCGCTGTACAAACTCGTCCAGGACGGCCACGTCGAGGCCTTCGGCGGCCCGATCTCGACGGGCAAGGAGGCAAACGTCTACTCGGCGCTGGGCGGTCGGGCGGCCGGCGACGCCCTCGACGCCGACTCGCCCGAGGTCGCCGTCAAGGTCTACCGGATCAACGCCTCCGACTTCCGGGACATGCGCGGGTACCTCGAGGGCGACCCGCGGTTCGAGGGGATCGGCTCGAAGAAGAGCGATGTCGTCAAGGCGTGGGTCCGCAAGGAGTACGCCAACCTCGAACGCGCCCGGCAGGCCGGCGTCCGGGTCCCCGAACCGATCGCCGTCGAGCGCAACGTCCTCGTGATGGAACTGTTGGGGATCGACGAGGGCCGGGCCAGGCGGCTCGCGGAGGTCCACGTCGAGAACCCCGAGACCGCTTTCGAGGTGATCCGGGAGTACATGCGACGGCTCTACGACGCCGGCCTGGTCCACGGCGACCTCTCGGAGTACAACGTCGTCCTCCACGGCGAGGAACTGGTCGTCATCGACCTGGGGCAGGCGGTCACGGTCCATCACCCCAACAGCCGCGACTTTCTCGAACGGGACTGTCACAACGTCGCCGCGTTCTTCCGCCGGCAGGGGCTGGACGTCGACGACGACGACCTGCTGGCGTTCGTGACCCGCGGCGAGGCCGGAAACTGAGGCGGCCGCAGGACGGTTCGGCGGCGGCCACCGTGCGAAGGCTTGAAACCGCACGGCCCCGTAGATACGAACATATTATGCAGCACGTGAAGATACCGCAGGACCGCATCGGTGTACTTATCGGCGAGGGTGGGGAGACGATGCGCGAAATCGAAGAGCGCGCGGAGGTACGACTCGACATCGACTCCGAGAGTGGGTCGGTCCGCATCGAGAAGGTCGGTGATCCCATCGTGGCACTGAACGGCCCGGACATCGTGAAGGCCATCGGCCGCGGGTTCGCCCCCGAGGACGCACTGGAACTGCTCGAAGACGACCTGATGATGTTCGACGTGGTCGACCTGAAGGCTGCGTCCCGGAACAAGAAGGACATGCGCCGGAAGAAGGGTCGACTCATCGGCGAGGACGGCCGGACGCGGGAACTGATGGAGGAACTGTCCGGCGCGGCCGTCGTCATCTACGGCTCCACGCTGTCGATCATCGGCGAACCGGAACAGGTCGATACCGTCCGGGAGGCCACCGAGATGATCCTGGACGGCGCACCTCACGGCTCGGTCTACTCGTTCCTCGAACGCCGCCACAACGAGATGAAACGGAAGGGCATGGAGTACCACCAGTTCACCGGGTAGCGCCCTACTCCTCGCCGTTCTCGTCCTCGTCGAGTGACACGTCGCCGATCGCTTCCGCGATGTCGTCGTCGGCGGCGGCTTCCTCGTCGGCCTCGTCGCCGTCCAGATCCATCGCTTCCTGTTCGGGTTCGATGTCGTCGTCGAGGCTCGCCGGCTCACTGCCCGCGGTCTCGTCGGACCCGTTCGCCCCGCCGGGCTCTAGGTCCGTGCCGCCGGCGTCGGCGCTCGTGGGTTCCGTCTCCGGGTCCGTTCCGCCCCCGCTGGCCCGACCGAGGTCGGCGTCGGGATCTCGCGGTTCGTCCAGGTCGTGCTGGCGTTCGAGGAGTTTCACGCGCTCTTCCAGCTCCGAGACCCGGCTGGCGACGGCCGGGGCCTGCGTGGTCGCCAGGTCCGACATCGGTCGGTTGGCGACGATCCACCGGAGGTACGCGCCCCGGTCGTCGAACCCCTGGAGCCGCGCCTCCTCGTCCAGCTCCGCGACCAGATCGTCGTCCAGCTGTAGGCGAATCTCCATCGCCCGAACCTATGTGAACGGATCACGTAAATCCCGGTGCCGTCCCCGATCCGGCGACCGACGCCGCCGCCGTCGTGCTGTTTAAACCCTGCCTTGGTATCGGGTGACACGGCCATCGGCGGCGTCGCCCGTTGGCGGTTTCGGCCGTGGGTACCACAATGCTTATATAGAATGGCAATACAATCCTTTGCTTGACTATGGCTCAGCAGATGGGTAACCAGCCCCTCATCGTACTCTCCGAGGAGAGTCAGCGGACATCGGGGAAGGACGCACAGTCGATGAACATCTCGGCCGGGAAGGCCGTCGCCGAGTCCGTCCGGACCACCCTCGGCCCGAAGGGGATGGACAAGATGCTCGTGGGCGACACGGGCAGCGTCGTCGTCACGAACGACGGCGTCACCATCCTCGACGAGATGGACATCGAACACCCCGCGGCCAACATGATCGTCGAGGTCGCCCAGACTCAGGAGGACGAGGTGGGCGACGGTACGACGACTGCGGTCGTCATCTCCGGTGAACTCCTCGCGAAGGCCGAGGACCTGCTGGACCAGGACATCCACGCCACGATCCTGGCCCAGGGGTACCGACAGGCCGCCGAGAAGGCCAAGGAGATCCTCGAGGACATGGCCATCGAGGTCGACGAGGACGACACCGACATCCTCGAGCAGATCGCCGCGACCGCGATGACCGGCAAGGGTGCGGAAAACGCCAAGGACACCCTCGCCGCGCTGGTCGTCGACGCCGTGCGCTCGGTCGCCGACGACGAGGGCATCGACACGGACAACGTCAAGGTCGAGAAGGTCGTCGGCGGCTCCATCGACGAGTCCGAACTCGTCGAGGGCGTCATCGTGGACAAGGAGCGCGTCCACGACAACATGCCCTACGCCGTCGAGGACGCCGACGTGGCCCTGCTCGACACCGCCATCGAGGTGCCCGAGACCGAACTCGACACCGAGGTCAACGTCTCCGATCCCGACCAGCTCCAGCAGTTCCTCGACCAGGAGGAGAAACAGCTCAAGGAGATGGTCGACAAGCTCAAAGAGGCCGGTGCCGACGTGGTCTTCTGCCAGAAGGGCATCGACGACATGGCCCAGCACTACCTGGCTCAGGAAGGCATCCTGGCCGTGCGCCGGGCCAAGAAGTCCGACATCAGCGCGCTGGCCCGCTCGACCGGAGCCCGCGTCGTCTCCAACATCGACGACGTCACCGCCGACGACCTCGGCTTCGCCGGCTCCGTCGCCGAGAAGGACATCGGCGGCGACCAGCGCATCTTCGTCGAGGAGGTCGAGGACGCCCGCGCGGTCACCATGATCCTGCGCGGCGGCACCGACCACGTCGTCGACGAGGTCGAACGCGCCGTCGAGGACTCGCTGGGCGTGGTCTCCGTCACCCTCGAAGACGGGCAGGTTCTGCCGGGCGGCGGTGCCCCCGAGACTCAGCTCGCGCTCGGCCTGCGTGACTACGCCGACTCCGTGGGCGGCCGCGAACAGCTGGCCGTCGAGGCCTTCGCCGACGCAATCGACGTCATCCCGCGCACGCTCGCGGAGAACGCCGGCCTCGATCCCATCGACTCGCTGGTCGACCTCCGCGCCCAGCACGACGAGGGCTCGACCACCGTCGGTCTCGACGCCTACACCGGCGAGGTCGCCGACATGGAAGACGACGGCGTCGTCGAGCCGCTGCGCGTCAAGACCCAGGCCGTCGAGTCCGCCGTCGAAGCCGCAGTCATGATCCTGCGCATCGACGACGTGATCGCGGCCGGCGACCTCAAGGGTGGCCAGAGCGACGACGACGGCGACGAAGGACCACCTGCCGGCGGCCCCGGCGGCGCGCCCGGCGGCGGCATGGGCGGCGGCATGGGCGGCATGGGCGGCGGCATGGGCGGCATGATGTAGGAGAGACGAGCGTAGCGAAGTCTCTCCGAACAGCCGAGCGGGGAACTTAGTGACCCGCGAGGCTTGACGACCTTTTTGCACGCTTCGTCGCGCGGAGCGCGCGACTCGCGGCAAAAAGCTCGGCCAAAAATCGGCGCGCCCTCCCGTTCGTCGGGCGCGCCGGTCGCGCGCTCGGGCCTGACGGCCCGCGCGTGCGGTACGATACCCGAGTGCCCGCCGCACCGCACCCGCACCGCACCCGCACCGCACCCGCACCGCACCCGCACCGCATCCGCACCGCTCCGCCGAACGCACTTTCCCGTTCTTTCGATACCGCTCGACCGGCGACGGCCGTCAGTCCCGCTCGAACCAGACAGCCCCGTAGTACAGGGTCTCGGTCACGACCTCGCCGGTCCCGGCTCGCTCGTAGCGCACCCGATAGGACATCACGATCCCGCTGGACTCGACCTCCAGCCGGACCGAGACGTTCCGGACGCGCTCGCCGAAGAGCCGGGCGCGCTCGGCCGTCCCCCGGAAGTGGTAGGTCGTCGACCGCGGTGACAGCCCGTCCGGGTCGGCCGTCCGGTGCAGTGACACCGCCGACAGGACCGGTACCAGCCGCGCCCGGAAGAACGGTGACGGCGGTCGGTTCTCGGCTTCTGTGGTGTCTCTCCCGAGCGTCCCGCTCACGTTCAGCGTGGTCCACGTCGTGGTCGCGTCCCCGCCGTCGTCGACCCGTCCGTCGATCACGCGCCGGCGGACCGTTCCGTTCGCGTCGGTGACCGTCCGCTCGTAGGTAACCAGAAACGAGGCGTTCCGGAGCCGGCGGACGTGTGCGGCGACCAGCGCCTCGGGGTCGACGACGCGCTCGCGGGTCAGACCGTGCGCGACCCGCGGACGGGCCGTGGCGGTCGGCGTCGCCGCGGGCGTCGGGACCGTGACGTCGGGGACGGAGACGGGTCCGGGAGTCGCGCGGTCGTCGGCGGCGAACCCGGCACAGCCGGCTCCGAGGACGACGACACAGAGCAGCACCGGCGCGAGGCGGAACATGGCCGTTGGTAGGCCCGTACCGGTATAAACGTCGGGGCGGGCCGCGAGTGCGGGGTTGGAACTAAGTCCCGCGCCCGCGGAGATGTCGGTATGGAGACACTGCTGCTGGATCCCGACGCCGTCGCGGAGAGCGCCCGGGTGCCGGCGGTCGTCGACGCCGTCGAGGCGGCCTTCGCCGCCTACGCCCGTGGGGACGCCCAGATGCCGGCCAAGTCCTACATCGACCTCCCGCAGTACGACGGGGACTTCCGGTCGATGCCCGCCTACCTCGACGCCGAGGAGTGGGACGGCGCGGGCGTGAAGTGGGTCAACTCCCACCCGTCGAATCCCGACGACCACGGCCTCCCGACCGTGATGGGGACGATGATCTACTCCGACCCCGAGACGGCCCGCCCGCTCGCGATCATGGACGGGACGACCCTGACCCGCAAGCGGACCGGCGCGGCCGCCGCCGTCGCCACCGACCACCTCGCCGTCGCCGACGCCGCCTCCCTCGGCCTGGTCGGGGCCGGCGTCCAGGCCCGTGCGCAACTGGAGGCCATCGCGACCGTCCGCGACATCGAGACCGTCGTCGTCGCCGACAGGGATCCCGACGCCGTCGCCGCGTTCCGCGAGGCGTTCGGGGACGACTACGACGTTCGCGAGGGGTCGATCGAGGACGCCGCCGGCTGTGACGTGGTGTCGACGACGACGCCGGTCCGGGAGCCGATCGTCCCCCGCGAGGCCGTCGGCGACCACACCCACGTCAACGCCATGGGGGCCGACGCCGAGGGGAAACACGAACTCGCCGACGAGATCCTGCTCGACGCCAAACTCGTCATCGACGACCACGCCCAGTGTACCCACTCCGGGGAGATCAACGTCCCCTACGCCGCGGGGACGCTCGGCGACGACGACATCCACGCCGAACTCGGCGAGGTGGTGATCGGCGAGGCGAGCGGCCGGACCGACGAGGACGGCATCACCGTCTTCGACTCGACGGGGCTGGCCATCCAGGACGTGGCCAGCGCCCACGTCGTCTACGAGTACGCCCGGGAACACGACGTGGGCACGGCGATGGAACTGGTCGGCACCGACCTGTGACCCGTCACTCGGCCTCGGTCAGTCGCGTGAGCGACTCGTTGATCTCGCCGATGGAGGCGGTCTGTTCCTCGCTGGCGGCGGCCACGTCCTCGATCTCGGCGGAGACGTCCTCGGCGCGCTCGACGATCTGATCGATCATGCTGGCGATCTCCTCGGTACTCGCGGCTTGATCGTCGGTCGCGTCCGACACCTGCTCGATGCCGTCGGCCGCTTCCTTCGCCACCTCGGTGATCTCGTCGAGGCGGTCCACCGCCCGCTCGACCCCGTCGATCCCCTCCTCGACCTCCCGGGCCATCGCGTCGAGGCTCTCGACGGTCTCGGCGGCGTCGGCCTGGATCGCCCGGACCATCGACTCGATCTCGCTGGCGTTTTCCTGTGACTCGCCGGCCAGTTCCTTGACCTCGTCGGCGACGACGGCGAACCCCTCGCCGGCCTCGCCGGCGCGCGCGGCCTCGATCGAGGCGTTCAGCGCGAGGATGTTCGTCTGGTCGGCGATGTCGTTGATGATATCGACGATCTCGTCGATCTCCTCGATGCGGCTCCGGAGGTCCTCGACCTCGTCGGTGACCGACTCCGTCGAGTCGCCCACGTCCGTCATCACGTCGATGGCGTGCTCGCCGGCCTCGCGTCCCTCCTCGGCGAGGTTCGCGGCCTCCCGGCTGGTCGAGGCCACCTCGTCGGACGTGGAGGCGATCTCCTCGACGGTCGCGCTGAGATCGGAGATCTCGTCGGCCACCGTCTCGATCTCCTCGGCCTGGTCGCCGGCCAGCTCGCTGATCTCGCTGGCGCTGTCGGCCGCGTCGGCCGCCGACCGCTCCAGTTCGTCGGTCCGGGAGCCGATGTCCTCGACCACCTCCTCCAGTCGCTCGCCCATCTCGTTGACGGCGTCGACGACCGCCAGCAGGTCCGCGTCGATCTTGTCGGCCTCGTAGCTGGCCCGGGCGTCGAGGTTCCCGTCCGCGATCTCCCCGAGCGTCCCGATCACCTCGTCGACGAGTCCCTGTAACTCTCGCTTGCGCTGGACCTCCTCGGTCCGGTCCCGGACCTTCTCGACGACGCCGACCAGCTCCCCGTCGTCGTACATGGGAGCCGCGCTGAACTCGATGTCGCGCTCGGTGCCGTCGGCCGCGACCATCGTACTCGTGTCCCGGTACAGCGTGTAGTCGACTTCCGTCACGCGGGGGACGCCGAACTCCTCGTCGGCCGACTCGGGGGCCTCCAGCACCTTGTCGGCCAGCGTCTTCGACCGCCGGCCGTCGTGGTAGAAGGCCTGACTCGCCATCTCCATGGACTTGGCCTCGGCCTCGTCGTGGCCCGTCAGCCGCCGTAACTCGTCGTTCCACGTGACGACCTCGTGATCCGCGTCCAGCACGAAGATCGCCGCGTCGATGTGATCCAGTATCGGGCCGAAAGAGAGCGGAAACCGAAGATCGTCCGCGTTCGTCCCGTCGTCAGTCGCGACCGCAGAGCCGTCCTGTGAAGACATCGTTCTCGCCGAGGGGTTTCTGAGTTCCCCACAAGAACCTACCGGCGGGTTTCGGGACTCATCCCGGAAAATTCAACGCCCGGTGGCGGTGAGCCGCCGGATCGCTCCCCGCCAGCGCCGCCCGGTGTCGTCCCTGCCATCCGGCCGCCGGGCGCGCTCGCGTTCCGGTGGCGGCTCAGGGGCCGCCAACGTCGAAGGCCCGCCCGCTCCAGTCCTCGATCCGCAACTCGAAGGGGGTCACCGTCGACGCGTCGCTCCAGGTGACGGGGTTGGGGACCGACTGTGCGCTCCGGGCGAGCGTGGCCAGCGCCGATTCGGCCGCCTCGTAGCTCGTCTCGACCAGCCGGCCGCTGACGACGACGCTGCGCCACCGCCGTTCCGGTTCGGTCTCCTCGTAGACGGTGAGCCCGACGGCGTCGTCGCGGTCCAGACAGCGTCGCTTGCGGGTGTCGTCGTCCCCCTCCAGCTGGAAGACCAGCAGGTCCGCGTCGGGATCGTACCCGAACGACACCGGGAGCGGATACGGGAACTGGTCCCCGTTCAGTGCGAGGACGCCGATCCGGTTCCCGGTGAGGACCTCGACGATCTCCCCGTCGCTGAGCTGTCGCATTCGACCGGACACTCACACCCGGACCTAATGACTGTCGGGTGTGTTTTCACGCGCCGAGAACACGTTCGCTCCTTTTTTACTGACTGCGGTATAGGCCGGGTATGACCTCTCGTTCGAGCGGCACCTTCGCCGAGTGGGACGACGAGCGATACAGTACCGGTATCGAGCGCTTCGACGAACAGCACAAGCGGCTGTTCGGGCTGTTGAACGATCTGCACACTGCGATGGACGAGGGGCACTCGGAGGAGCGGGTGGGGGACATCCTGCGGGAACTGGAGCGGTACACCGAGTACCACTTCGGCGACGAGGAGGAGTTCATGCAGGACTGTGGCTACGCGATGGACTGTGCGGACTGCTTTTTCGACCACCGCGGGATGCACGACGAGTTCGAGGAGACGGTCCGGGAGTTCCGCGAGCGTCACGAGAACGGCGAGTACGTCACGATGGACGTACTGGTCTTCGCCCGCGACTGGCTCGACTCACACATCGCCGCCGACGACGAGGACCAGAACTACGGCGACTACTACCGGTCGGAGGTCGACGACGACTACGAGTACAGCCCCGGGACGCTGAAACGCGACCGCGCGACCGCCGATCCCGAGGCAACCGACGACGCGGCCGGGACCGAGGAGACCGACGGCCCCGACGACCTGTCGGTCACGCTCGGGACCGACGTCGAGGACGGCGGCTCGCTCGCGGTTCCGGACGAGCCGATGGGGGCCTGGGTCGCGGCCCTCGCGGAGGCACACGGCGACCGGACGGCCGCGCTCGTGCCCGAGGGCGACGGCTACGTCGAACGGACGTTCGCGGACCTCCACGACCGGGCGCGGGCCGTCGCCGGCGGCCTCCTCACGACCGACCTCGCGCCGGGCGACCGGGTCGCCCTCCCGCTGCAGTCGGGCCATCAGTGGTCGGTGGTCGACCTGGCCTGTCACCTGGCGGGGCTCGTGTCGGTGCCGCTGTACCCGTCCGACGACGCGGACCGCCTGCTCGCGCTCGCGGAGCGGGCCGCCATCGACGGCGTCGTCGCGGACGTTGACACGCCCGTCGCGGTCCAGGAAGCGGCAGAGACGGTCGTCCACGCCGACGACCTCCCGACCGACGATCCGCGGGCGCTCCCCGGGCTCGACGCCGACCCCGACGACCCGGCGACGATCGTCTTCGACGTCGGCACGGAGACCGACCGAGGCTGTGTGCTGACCGGGCGGAACCTGCGGGCGGCCGTCGCCGCGCTGGACGCCGAGTTACCGCTCGATCCCGGCGCGACCGGGACCTGTTTCCTGCCGCTGGCCCACGTCTACCAGCGCGTCCTCACCTACCACCTCTGGGCGTCCGGCGGCGCGGTCGCGTACGCGCCTTTCGAGGACGCCGTCGACCGACTCGGGGAGATCGACCCCGACGTCCTCGTCGGCGTCCCGAAACTCTACCAGCAACTCTACGGGACCCTCCAGGATCGCATCGGCGACATGGGCTGGATGAAACGGAAACTCGCCGGGCGAGCGACCGCCTACGGCCGCGGCATCTTGAACGGCGAGGGGACGCCGCTGAAGTACTCCGCCGCGAAACGGCTGGTCTTCGGCCCGCTCCGCGAGGAGTTCGGCCTGTCCGATCCGACCTACGCCCTCTCGGGACTGGAACCGCTGGACGACCACCTGGTGGAGTTCTTCCGCGGGATCGGCGTGCCCCTGACCGAACTGTACGGCCCCGTCGAGACCGCCGGCGTGGGGACCCTGAACTCCGCCGACTCGTTCCGGCGAGGGACCGTCGGGACGCCGATGGCCGGCGTCGAACTGGCGCTGTCCGAGGACGGGACCGTCCTGCTGGACGGCCCGACCGTGATGGCGGAGTGTCTCGACGAGCGCGAGACGGTCCAGTCCCTCCGGGACGGCTGGTACTACACCGGCACTGCGGGGACCCTCGACGACGGCTGGCTCTCCCTGGACTGACTCACTCCAGGTGGATCGCGGGCCGGAACGGGACGGCACCGTCGGCCTGTCCCTCGGGGTCGACCGCGTCGGGGTCGTCCTCGTCGTAGACCGCGACGGTGGCGTCGAACTCGTTCTCGAGGAAGGTCTCGGCGTCCTCGTAGACGGCCCGCTCGTCGAGGTCGGCCATCGCGGCGAGTGCCTCGTCGTCCCGCTCCCGGACCAGTTCCACCAGGTCCTGGGCGAGGTCGTTGACCGCGTCGCCTCTCTCCCGGAGGTCCGGGTCCTCCATGACTCGACCCATGACCGCGCCGATATCGGTACCGGTCTCTCTGACCGTCTCGAACACGTCTCGCTTCCAGTCGGCCGCGACGTAGATCCGCACCGTGTCCGGGTCCGTGCCGGTCACGTCCACGATGTCGTGGATGTCGTCCGTGACGGCTTCGACCAACTGCTCCCGGCGTTCGACGGTCTCGTCCTCGAATTCGGGGTCGGGCTCGGGCCAGGCGGCGTCCTCGGCGGGCTCGCCGGTCAACTGCTCGTGGAGTTCGTTCGTCATGAAGGGGACGAACGGCGCGAGCAGGCGCAGGCGCGTCCGCAGGACCTCACGCAGGGTCCACTTGGCACCCGCGCGGTCGAGGTCGGCCCGTCGCCGGTACCACTTCAGGTGTTCCTCGAAGTCGTAGAAGATCGCCTGGCTCGCCGTCCGGGTCTCGAACCCGTCCATGGCCTCGGTCGCCGCCCGGATCGTGCCCTGGAGCTTCGAGAGCAACCAGCGGTCGACGTGTTCGAGGTCCGGCCGGTCGTCGGGCACGTCGAACTCGATGACCTCCTGGGATCGGTTCCAGAACCGTTCGAGCTGGTCGCGGGTACTGCCCACGAGATCGTCCCTCCAGTCGTAGTCCTGCCACGGCTCCGCCGAGTTGAGCAGGAAGAATCTGACGGTGTCGGCCCCGTACTCCTCGATCGCCTTCGAGGGCAGGACGACGTGACCCTTCGAGGAGGACATCTTCTGTCCTTCGAGCAGGCCCATGCCCATGATGGTGATCCCCTGTGGCCACTTGTCCTCGGGGAACAGTTCGCCGTGGTGGAACTGGAAGAAGGTGAGGTGGTTGTTGATGAGATCGTTGCCGGAACAGCGCCAGTCGACGGGGTACCAGTGGTCGAACTCCTCGTGCAGTTCGAGCGCGCGCTCGTCGGGGTCCTCGACGGCCTCCGCGCCGTAGAAGAGGGCGTCGAAGAAGTCGGGATCGAGATCCTCCGGCGGGATCTCGTCGATCCGGTGGGCGATGGTGTAGTAGGACATGTAGATCGTCGAGTCCGACAGGGGTTCGATGACGAACTCGTCGTCCCACGGCAGGCGCGTGCCCAGCCCGTAGTTGCGGATGCAGGGCCACTCGTTGAGCCAGTCGATGGTGTGGTCGTACTGCTCGCG
>JBDGUF010000051.1:0-31696 GCA_042216105.1 Halorientalis sp. | reverse complement strand
TTGGATCGAAAATCACCTCGACGGATTCATTCAGAAGTTGCGTTAATCACTACGCGTTTTCGACGACTCGTCGGAAATCTTCGATTTCCGAGACACCGTGACGAGACTCGCTTCTCCGATGTCTACACCGATGGGCGTTTGCTCGTCGGCGGATGCGTTAGATTCGTCCTCCACGTCGCGGGTAACAGTGATGTGGAGATACCACGTTCCGTCGCGCTCGAACAGCTGACTTTCACCCATCTCGGCATCGTCAGCGTACACCGCTTCCAGCCACTCTCGCTGATCGGGATTGGCCCGTACTGGAATCCAGAGGTGGTAATCCTCGTGGTGCGGGACTTTGACGTACCACTCGATCGCGTTCTGTGGCTGGTGGTCGAGTTGCAGTCCCTCGTTGGTGAACCGCACCGGGTGGTCGTCGTGAAGCTCGTCGGCATCGTAGCTGTTCCCACAGAGTTGTGGGACGTACTTCTTGAGGGCGTTTTTCGCGTAGCCGCTCAGGTCGTACTCGACAACCACGTCGTTGGCCGCTGACTGTGTGTCACAGCCAGCGGCGAAGGCGGCCTGAAGCGCCTGCTGGTACGCGTCCCGTGTCTCACGAAGCTTCTGTCGCTTGTGGACGTTCGGGTCCACAAGCTTCAGTTCGAGCGTTTTCGTGAGCTCGCCCATCGTCGCCGTACTCCATCTCTGGGTTGTGAGAGGAATATACCTCAGCCATCCAGGGTGAAAGTGAAACGGTGGGAAATCCGGCACTGCAATGGAACGGTGGATTGTCACACCCTGCTGTCCGCTCGACCCCCGCCTGTTCGCTCCTCGGTTCCGACAGCGTGTCGGAACACTCGTCACTCACGGGAAGACGGGTGTATGCGCTCGAAACTCTATCACCGCCTTCGTCACCGACCAGGAGCCCGAGTTCGAGGGCGAGTAGCTAGTTCGAGTCGGTGAACACCATCTCCGCGATCTCGTGACGCGGGTTCTCGTCGTCGTCGCCCTCGTACTTGTACAGCGCGTCGTCGGCCTCGTCGGCGGTCGCCTGGTGTGAACCGTCACAGAACGGGTAGTCGCCCGAGAGTCCGCACATGCAGATGGCGACGTTGCCCTCCTCGCCGATGTCGTCCTCGTCGACGATCTTCGGTCCGGTCGCCTCGTGTGTGATCTCGCGTGGCATACGATAGCGTGGGACGGGAGAGACAAAAAGCCGTGGGGTGGCGCGGACGGGGTCAGAAAGCGTAAGAGGAGCCTGTTCGTTGGGGCCGATAGCGATGGACACGTGGCAGCGCCGGACGGTCTACTACGTCGTCGGTCTCGTCGGGATCATGCTGGGGTACGCGATCCTCTATCACGTGACCCTCTCGGCGTTCGAGGGCGTCACCCAGCCGTTCTTCAAATCGGTCGCGTTCGTCGTCGAGACGTTCACCACGACCGGATACGGATCGCAGGCGGGCTGGGAGAGCTGGCAGGCGAACCTGGTGGTCAGCCTGATGCAGCTGACCGGGGTGTTCCTGATCTTTCTGGCCCTGCCGGTCCTGCTGTTCCCGCTTTTCGAGGAGACGATCTCCACGACGCCGCCGACCGAAATCACGGACGTCGAGGACCACGTCGTCATCTGTGCGTACTCCCCGCGGATCGACATGCTCATCGACGAGCTGGACGTGTTCGACGTGCCCTACGTGGTCGTCGAGCCGGACCGGGACCGTGCCGCCGAGCTGGTCGAGGAGGGTATCGAGGTCGTCCACGGCGACCCCGAATCGGCGGAGACGCTGGAGGCGGTGAACCTGGACGCCGCGCGGGCACTGGTCGCGGACGTGGACGACTCGACGAACGCCAGCATCGTCCTGACGGCCACGGCCGTCGCTCCGGACGTGCGGTGTATCACCTTCGTCGAGGACCCCGATATCGCCAGCTACCACCGCTACGCGGGGGCCGATCACGTCTTCTCGCCCCGCCGACTCATCGGCGAGAGTCTGGCGAGCAAGGTGACCACCGGGATCAGCGCCGAGGTGGGCGACGCCGTCGAGATCGGCGAGGACTTCGAGATCGTCGAGTTGCCCATCCTGGCGGGGAGCGAACTGATCGGCGAGACCATCGCCGAGAGCGGCATCCGCGAGCGGACCGGCGCGAACGTCGTCGGCGCGTGGTTCCGCGGCGAGTTCGTCAGTCCCCCATCACCGGACGCCCGGCTGGACGAGCAGACGATCCTGCTGGTGGCCGGCCACCAGCGCCAGCTCGAACCGCTGAAGGAGCTGACTCTCTCGGAGAAGCGCCGCCGCCGGCGCGGGCACGTCGTCGTCTGTGGCCACGGGGAGGTCGGCTCGACCGTCAGGGAGCGCGTCACCGCCGAGAACGTCCCCTGCACGGTCGTCGACAGGGAAGCCAGCGAGGGCGTCGACGTCGTCGGCGACGTGACCGAGAAGTCGGTCCTCCGCGAGGCCGGCGTCGAGGACGCGAGTACGGTGATTCTCGCGCTGGCCTCGGACACGATGACCATCTTCGCGACGCTCGCGGTGCGGGAACTCAACCCCGAGGTCGAGATCATCGCCCGCGCCGACCAGACCGAGAGCGTCCGCAAGCTCTACCGGGCGGGTGCCGACTACGCCCTCGCCCTGGCGACCGTCAGCGGCCGGATGCTCGCCTCGACCATCCTCGAAGAGGACATCATCTCCTACGACAAACAGGTCGAAGTCGCGCGGTTCGACGCGGGCTCGCTGGCGGGCCGGACCCTGGCCGGGGCCGACATCCGCACCGAGACCGGCTGTACCGTGATCGCGATCGAGCGCGACGGCGAGGTCATCACCGATCTCACACCGGACTTCGAGATCCGGCCCGGCGACGACGTGATCGCCGCTGGCCCCGACGAGAACATCACCGCGTTCGCGGCCCGCTACGACTCGACCTGAGCCGTCCAGTCGGGTTTCGTGACCGTCGTGGAGCCGATGTCGGTGAACTCGACGTGGATGCCGAAGCTCGACGAGAGCCGACCCGACTCGCCGGCGGTCACGGTGTAGTGTGCCTCGTGGATGACGCCCGCGGAGTCGATAAGCAGCGTACTCTCGTACTGGTAGTCGGCCCCCTGGCCGAAGGTCGCGTTCAGGTCGGTCCCGACGCTGAACACCGCGTCCGGGACCGACGTGGACTCGGTCAGCTCGTACCGCACGAGTTCGGTCCCGTTGCGCGTGACGACGCCGGTCGCGTTGTACGAGGCCGAGCCGACGATCGCCTGCAACAGCGACCGACCGGTGAAGCTCTCGGGCGTCCCCTCGGCGAAACTGGCGTTGACCGCGCCGGCGACGGAGCCGTACTCGGTCCCGGACTCGCCCTGGACGCGGTACGCCTGCACGTCGGGGCCGATGTACGACTGGAAGGTGTCGTCCGACGAACTGCTGACGACGGTGGTGAGCGTCTCGTCGCTCGTCGCCTCGTGGGCGATGGTAAAGCGCGGACCGAGGCGCTCGGACATGAACGAGAACGTGACGTTCCCCTCGAGCGTCACGTTCGTTCCCGAGAGCGCGGCCTCGTGTTCGTCGAGCAGCGTCGTGAGGTTCTCGATCCCCGAGGGCGTCGCGCCGGCCGGGTACGAGAAGGTACTCACCGTCGCCGTCGTCGATTCGAGGGCCTGCCGGTCCCCCGAGTCCGTCCGTTCACCCGTATCCGTCCCCTCCCCGCCGGGGAGACCGCCCGAACACCCCGCGAGGGCGACGAGCGCCGCCACCAGAAGCGTCGCGAGTACTCGTTTCCGCATGTCCTCCTATCGGCAACCGTCTTTTGTAAACGTACCGCTGCCGTTATCTTTGTCGACCGAGGTGTGAAAACAGCACCTCAGGGGGCGAGATCGAGCCGCTCCCGGACCGAAAGCGCCGTCCCGAGGGTCCAGCCGGCCAGCGCGAGCGCGCCGACGATCTCCGGGAGCGCCAGCCCCGGCCTGCTGAACGGACCGGTACTCAACCAGACGGCCCACGTGCCCGCGTTCAGGATACCCAGCCCGACCGTCACGCCGCCGCGTGTCCGTTCGCCCGCCAGGTAGTTGCCGGCCCCGTACACCCACAGCGCGAACGACAGGAGAATATAAAAGGAGAGTGCGACGAGGGTGTGTGCGTCCCGCGGGAGCGGGAACACGCCGATCAGCGCCATCGAGAGGGTGGTCAGGCCGAACAGCCCGATCCCCGCGAGTTCGACGAGGTTGCGGGCGGCCAGATAGAGCGCGTACCCGAAACCCAGCGCGACGAGTCCGCCGGCGATCAGACCGCCGTTGAACAGGAGACGCGTCAGGTCCGTCGCGACGGGACCGTCGAGCGCACCGAGATCGGAGAGCGCGTTCACAGTCCAGGCGAACGACGGCGAGACGAGCGTCGCGAGCACGACGCCGCCCAGCGAGAGAAACGGTGCCACGAGCCCGGCCCACGCGCTCACCCGTTCTGCCGTGTCCGTCATGGCCGCCGCGTCGGGCCGCCGCGTAATCAGCGGTTCGGTCTCCCGACGGTCCGCCCGGTCGAGTGGCGTCCGCGAAACATGACGCGCGTTTTTTTCTACGCGCGGCACCGACCCCCGTGTATGCGCGGGTCCGACCGCCGAGCGTTCCTCGCCGCGACCGGGACCGCAGTGACGACCCTGGCCGGGTGTACGCGACTTTCCGGAGCCCGTGACTCGCCGAGCGACGGGAGCGAAACCGGGTCCGGCGAACGGACGCTCGACACGCTCGACGTGGCCGGTTCGCCCGGCGGAACGGTGCCCGTCGTGCCCGACGGGACCGTGACCCTGCTCGATTTCTTCGCGACGTACTGTGCCCCCTGCAAACCCCAGATGGCGGAGTTGCGGGAAGTGCGGTCGGCGTTCCCGGACGTTCACATGCTGTCGATCACCTGGCAGCGGGACCCGGCCATCGTGCGATCGTTCTGGAGGAAATACGACGGCACCTGGCCCGTCGCGCTGGACCCGCAGGTCGAGACCGGAGTCGCCTACGGCGTCGACGCGCTCCCGACGATGCTCGTCTTCGACGCCGACGGGATCGAGACCTGGCGGCACAAGGGGCTGGCCGAGGCCGAGACCATCGAGGCGGAACTGGAGGAGGCCCGACGGTGACGGAACTCGGGATGGCCCGACTGGGGTATGCGTTCACCCTCGGGACGGGTACCTTCTTCGCACCCTGTGCGTTCCCGCTCCTCCCCGGGTACGTCGCCTACTACCTCGGGACCTCGGAGGGGAGCCCGCCCGACCGCTCGCGGCCGGCGCGTCTCGGTCGCGCCGTCGGCGTCGGACTGCTCGTCAGTCTCGGTTTCGCGCTGGTCTATGGAGCGCTCGGCCTCCTGCTGGCCGCGGTGGGGCCGCGGATCGTCGGCAACGTCGCCGCGCTGGAACTGGTCGTGGGACTGGCGCTGGTCGCCGTCGGCGGCGTGATGGCGACGGGCCGGTTCCGGGCGACCGCGCTCCACGTCCCCCTGCCCGAGCGGCGGCGCTCCGCGGCCGGGTACGTCCTCTTTGGCGTCGTCTACGCCGCGGCGGCCGCGGGGTGTACCGCGCCGCTTTTCTTCGGCGTGGTCTTCGCCGCGGTGACGACCGGCCCCGTCGCGACGGTGGCGACGCTCGGGGCCTACGCCGCCGGGATGAGCGTCCTGATGATCGGCGTCACGACCGCGACCGCGCTGGGCCGGGACGCGATCCTGCGGCGGCTCGCGGGCGCGACCGGGCGCATCTCGCGGGTCGCCGGCGCGGTCGTCGTGCTGGCCGGGCTGGTCCAGTTGTACTACTTCTTCGCGGTCTTCGACGGGCTGTCGCTGCTCGGACTGGCGTGAGCGAGGGGCGACGCGACGCGGGCAGGTCAGTGCTGGTCGCTCTCGGCGTCGAACAGGCCCCTGATCGGGACCTCGTTGTCGGTCGCGAACGTCAGCGGCGCGTCGTCGGTCCGGTCGTCTGTGATCGATGGTCGGGTCGTCGGTGTCGATGTGTGTGTACTCATTGGTTGGGTGTCAGCGGGCCGCGCGGTTGAGGAGCAATACCGGTTCCCGTCAGAGAAGCAGCGAACAGTGCCCGCGTACCATCGGTATCATCGTGACACGTGGGTGTTGTTCGCAATCTATAATAAATATTCCTGTTGGACCTGGAGTCCGAGAATCGCGGGCCGTATCGGAGTATCGAGCGCCGACGGCTCAGTCACGCCGGTCCAGCTCGGCGAGCGCCGCCTCGAAGTGGTCGGTCTCGATGACGACCTCGTCGGCGCGCTCGGTGGCCTCGTCGGGCCCGTGTTCGCGGGCGAACGCGCGGATGGCACGCATCGAGGCGTCCCGGACGAGCGCGTCCAGCTGTGCGCCGGACAGCCCCTCGGTCTCGGCGGCCAGATCGGCCAGCGAGACGTCCTCGCCCAGGGGTTTCCCGCGGGTGTGGACGGCGAGGATCTCCCGGCGTGCGTCGGCGTCCGGGGTCGGCACCTCGACGTGTTCCTCCAGCCGACCCGAGCGGAGCAGAGCGGGATCGAGCGCGTCCCGGCGGTTGGTCGCGGCCAGCACGACGAGGTTGGGGTTCTCGGCCAGCCCGTCGAGTTCGGTCAGCAACTGGGAGACGACCCGCTCGGTCGCCTCGGCGGTCTCGCCCCGGCGGCCGGCGATGGCGTCGATCTCGTCGAAGAAGACGATCGAGGGGGCGGCCTGCCGGGCGCGCTCGAACACCTCCCGCACCGCCTTCTCGCTCTCGCCGACGTACTTGTCGAGCAGTTCCGGGCCGGCGACGTGGACGAAGTTCACGTCGCTCTCGCCGGCCAGCGCCCGCGCGAGCAGGGTCTTGCCCGTGCCGGGCGGGCCGTACAGCAGGACCCCCGAGGGCGGCTCGGTCTCGGTCGCCTCGAACAGTTCCGTGTAGGAGAGGGGCCACTCGACGGCCTCGACGAGTCGGCCCTTGGCCTCGTCCAGTCCGCCCACGTCGTCGAAGGAGACGCCGGGCGACTCGGCGACGTACTCCCGCATCGCCGAGGGGTCGACCGTCGCCAGCCCCGCCTCGAAGTCCTCGCGGGTGACGACCGGCTCCTCCCGGGTGCGCCGGAGCGCGGACATCGCGGCCTCGGTCACGAGCGAGTGGAGGTCCGCGCCGACGAACCCGTGGGTCCGCGAGGCGAGGCGGTCGAGATCCACGTCCTCCCCCAGCGGCATGCCGCGGGTGTGGACTTCCAGGATCTCCCGGCGGCCCGTCTCGTCGGGGACGCCGATCTCGATCTCGCGGTCGAAGCGTCCGCCCCGCCGCAGTGCGGGGTCGATGCTGTCGACCCGGTTTGTCGCCCCGATGACGACGACGCGACCGCGGTCCTCCAGCCCGTCGAGCAGGGTCAGCAACTGGGCGACCACGCGGTTCTCCATGTCGGCGTCCTCGTCGCGCTGGCCGGCGATGGAGTCGATCTCGTCGACGAAGAGGATCGCCGGGGCGTTGTCTTCGGCCTCCTCGAAGGCCGCCCGGAGCCGCTCCTCGCTTTCCCCCTTGTACTTCGAGACGACCTCCGGCCCCGAGATGGTCCGGAAGTGTGCGTCGACCTCGTTGGCGACGGCGCGGGCGATCAGCGTCTTGCCCGTGCCGGGCGGACCGTACAGCAGGACGCCCTTCGGCGGGTCGATGCCGAGGCGGCGGAACAGGTCCGGCTCCGAGAGGGGGAGTTCGATCATCTCCCGTACCATGTCGAGTTCGTCGTCCAGTCCGCCGATGTCCTCGTAGGTCGCGCCGAGATCCCCGGCGGCTTCGTCGGCGTCCGCGCCGGCGTTGGCGGCCGGCTCGGCGTCGAGTGGCTCCTCCGGAGCGGTCTCGCTCGCCGACCCGCCGTCGCCGAGATCGAGGTCGATCCCCGGCAGCACGGTGACCTCGGTGTCCTCGACGACCCGGACGGGGCCGTCGGGGTCGGTCAGGGAGACGACCACGACGCCGAGGCCGTCGACGTGGACGCGCTCGCCCTCCCGGATCGGCCGGTCGAGGAGGGACTCGGCCACCAGGTCGTCGGCGTCGGCGTCCTCGGGCGGGGACTCGGTGGGGCGGACCGAGACGATGGCGGCGTCCTCGACGGAGGTGGTCGCGACGGTGACGGTGTCGCCGACGTTGACGCCGGCGTTGGCACGGGTGTCCGCGTCGATCCGGACCACGTCGTCGTCCTCGTCGGTCGGCCAGACCTTGGCGACGGTCTCGCGGTCGCCCCGGACGACGACCGGATCGCCGCTGAGGACGCCCAGCCGCCGGCGTGCGGACTCGGGGAGGCGGGCCACGCCCCGGCCGGCGTCGCGCTTGTCGGCACCGGCGACGGTCAACTCGACGCCGTGGTCCTCGCTCATGGACGGGCGTAGTCGCCCCACCGTCAAGAGGTTTCCCCGGAGAAACGCATATACCGCCAGGCCGCCCACTCTCCGGTATGGTCGTGCAGACTCAGCGCGACGACGTGACATGGTACGAATGCGAGGCCTGCGGGCTCATGTTCGACGACGAGGACGACGCGCGGCAACACGAGACGGACTGCGACGGGGAGGACCCGTCGTACATCCAGTAGTCCGGCGGTCGGACCGGGGGTTCTCTGCACCCGCAGGACGTAAGCCGTTTGTCCGTCCGCCGCGAACCGACACGCAGTGACCGACAGCGACGAGACCGAGGAGACGGACGCGGCGAGCGAGGACGACCGGGCCGACGACGCCGCGCTCGACGCCGAGACCTTCGCCGACGTGGTCCAGGAGATCGGTCGTCCGGTCGTCACGGCCGGCCGCGTCGCGCAGGCGCTGGACTGGAGCCACGAGGAGGCCAGCGCGGCGCTGGACCGGCTCGCCGACGAGCGCGCGGTCGACCGACTGGACGTGTCGGCCGATCCCGTCGTCTGGTATTCCACCGACTGGTCGCAACTGGTCGAGCGCGAGCGCGTGATCCCGTTCCCGGGTCGCCGCGAGATCGTCGTCGACCACCCCACCCAGTTCACCCGCGCACAGCTCTCGCAGTTCGCCCACCTCGTCGACACGACCCACCGCGGCGGGTACCGCTACGAACTCCGCCGGGAGGACATCTGGGGCGCGCCCTACGACGAGTTCGAGGACCTGTTGAGCACCGTCCGGGACGTGTTGCCAGAGCGCGTGCCCGAGCTGGAGGAGTGGATCGAGGACCAGTGGGAACGGGCCCACCGCTTCATCCTCTACACGCACGAGGAGGGCTACGTCGTCCTCGAAGCCGCGACGGACTCGCTGATGGGCAACGTCGCCCGCGAGAAACTCGACGAGGGACAGCTCCGGGCGGCCATCTCCGACACGGAGAGCTGGGTCGCCGAGGAGGCCGTCGCCGAGGTCAAGCGCACCCTCTACGAGGCCGGCTACCCCGTACAGGACGAGCGCGATCTGGACACCGGCGACGACCTCGACCTGGAACTGGATCTCGACCTCCGGGACTACCAGCACCAGTGGGTGCGCGAGTTCATGGAGACGAAGTCGGGCGTCCTCGTCGGACCGCCCGGCTCCGGCAAGACCGTCGCGGCGCTGGCCATCCTCGCCCGCGTCGGCGGCGAGAGCCTGATACTGGTCCCGAGCCGCGAACTCGCCAGCCAGTGGCGCGAGGAACTGCTCACGCGGACGACCCTGACCGAGGAGCAGGTCGGCGAGTACCACGGGGGCGAGAAGACCGTCGCCCCGGTGACCATCGCCACCTACCGGACCGCCGGGATGGACCGGCACCGGCAACTGTTCGACAGCCGCGAGTGGGGGCTAGTGATCTACGACGAGGTCCACCACATCCCCGCCGCGGTGGCCCGCCGGAGCGCCGACCTCCAGACCAAACACCGGCTCGGGCTCTCCTCCTCGCCCGTCCGCGAGGACGACCGCGAGGAGGAGATCTACACGCTGATCGGGCCGCCGATCGGGACCGACTGGGACGCGCTGTTCGAGGCCGGCTTCGTCGCCGAACCGGAGGTCGAGATCAGGTACGTCCCCTGGGCCGACGAGGACGCCCGCGACCAGTACGTCAGCGCGGAGGGCCACGAGCGCCGCCAGCGGGCGGCCGCGAATCCGGCCAAGATCGAAGAGACGCGCTACATCCTCTCGCGCCACCCCGAGAAGAAGGCGCTCGTGTTCTGTGACTACCTCGACCAGGGCCGGGAGCTGTCGGCCGCCCTCGACGTGCCCTTCGTGAACGGCGAGATGCCACACAGCCGCCGGGAGCGCCTGCTCGACGAGTTCCGCCGGGGCGACCGCGACACGCTGATCGTCTCCCGGGTCGGCGACGAGGGGATCGACCTGCCCGACGCCGAACTGGCCGTCGTCGCCTCCGGCCTCGGCGGGTCGCGCCGGCAGGGAGCCCAGCGGGCCGGCCGCACCATGCGACCGGAGGGGCGGTCGCTGGTCTACGTGCTGGCGACCCGGGGCAGTCGCGAGGAGGAGTTCGCACAGCAGCGGATGCGTCACCTCTCCTCGAAGGGCGTTCGCGTCTCCGAGGCGGAGGCGGAAGCGGTCGGCGACGACGAGCGTGCCGCCGACGGGCGGAACGAAGTCGCCGGCGGCGACACCGACGGCAGTAGCTGAGGGGTCGGGGACGGCACGCGGACGGGGATCACTCCGTCGGACGGATCGGCGGGTTGACGAACAGGGCGTCCAGTAGCGTCAGCGCGCCGATCGCCGACGCGCCGGCCAGCGTCGTCCGGAAGGGCACGGACAGCAGGTTGCCGAGGACGACGCTGACCAGAAACGCCACCGGAACGAGCGCGAGTACCAGATCGTACCGCGACAGAGAGTCGAGCGTCTGCGATCCGATACGACCCGAGCCAGAGTTGTCACTCCGGGGCATGCGCGTCACCTCCGTCACCGTTACCTACCACGCAATCCCACTAAAATCTTGCTCCGATACAGTTCAGCGAACACACTTCGAACTCCTACCGTGGCTCTGAAAATCCGCTGTGAATAATATCGGAAACGTATCGCCACGGCCTCGCCCTCGTCAGCGCGGTGAACGACGGCGTGGGCGAGAAACGACGGCGTGGGCGATGACGGTCCGGAAGACACAGGACGGGGGAGCCGTAACGGCGACCATGGACGAACGCGGGCGTCGGCCGGCGGAGGGGCAGCGAGTGCGCACCACGCTCGACGGACGGGAAGTGCGGGGAACCGTCGAGTCGGTGACGTACACGCCGAAGAAGGGGTACCTGGTCGCGGAGGTGTCGATGGATGAACCGGGGCCGGGCGGGCGGTCGGCGCTGGCGGTCGGCGTCGAGGACCTCGACGTGATCGACTAGGACCACTCGGCGTCGGCGAGGGTCCGCTGGACCGCCTCCTGGCCGACGGCGCTGGCCAGCGTCTCGAACCCGGCCCGTTCCTCGCGGTCGTCGGCGTTGGCCACCAGCCGCGAGACGATGAACTCCGGCGTGGACTTCCCGACGGTACCGAAGCGGGGCTGGTAGTCCACCGAGAGATCGAGGTCGGCGGTCAGCCCCTCGGCGAAGATGCCGTCGGTCCGGGCCGCGTCGGGGAGCGGTTCGAGGTCGTCGGCGAGGTGAGTGACGAACACGCCCAGCGCGTCCTCGTCGACGGTCAGCGTCACCAGCCCGTGCAACAGGTCGGCTGCGCTGCCCGGTTCCGTGATGGCCTCGAACTCGTCGACGAGCATCAGCGTCCGGCCGTCGTCGGTCAGCGGCGGGACGACGGTCTGGAGCGTCGACTCCAGCACGCCGGCGTTGAAGCTGGCGTGGCGGCGGTGGAACACGACCACGTCCACGACGCCGACCTCGGCGGCCGCCGCCGGGACGGGCAGGCCCATCTGGGCGAGCAACTGCACCTGACAGAGCGTCTCCAGGAGGGTGGTCTTCCCGCCGCTGTTCGCGCCGGTGAGGACGGTCACGCGGTCGCCGGTCGGCGGCGACGCGTCGCCCCGGAAGTCCAGGTCGTGATCGCCGACGGCGTAGTCGACGGGCTGGACGTCCTCGCCGGCCGCTTCGAGTTCGAGGTTGCGCGCGCCCCGGACGGCGACGGTCTCGCGGCCGTCGACGAACGTCGGCCGCGTCAGGTCGTACGCCTCGGCGAAGCGGGCCAGCGAGACGTACAGCGCGGCGTCGTCGACGGCGTCGACGGCGGCGTCGATCGCCTCGCGGGCGTCCTCGATGACCCCCTCCAGGTCGGCGGTGATCTCCGCCTCGCGTTCCTCGACTGCGGTCCGGCGGTCCCCGACCAGCGTCCGGAGCGTCTCGCCGACGAACCCGGCCGCGTCGGCGGCGTCGTCCGGCATGGCCTCCCGGACCGCGGCCGCCGGCACGCCGGTCTCGTCGACCACGTACCGGCAGACGGCCTCGCGGAACTCCCCGGCTCCACGGGCGCTGTCCTGGACGGACTCGACGACCGCGCTTCGGTTGGCTGCGAGTTCGTCGACGGCGGCGTACTGGTCGCGCAACGCGTCGAGGCGGTCGTCGACGCCCCGGTCCACGCCGCCCTCGCCGAGCGCCGCGAGCGCGTCGGCGGCGTCGGAAAGCGCCGCCCGATCCAGCTCGGCCACCCGGTCGAAGACGCCGCCCTCGACGCCGATATCGAGGAGTTCGACCGCGGTCTCGACCGCGGAGCGCTCGCCGCCGCCGACGCTGTCGTGGGACTCGAAGGCGTCGACGACGGCCTCGCGGTCGGTCTCGGGGAGGTCTCGCCAGGCGTCGACGGCCGCCAGCACGGTGTCGAGCCGGTCGGTCATCGCCTCGCGGTCCCGCAGCGGGGTCAGCACGCGGATGCGGTCCTCGGCGTGGCGCGTGACGGCGAACTCGCTTGCCAGATCGAGGATCGACTTGTACACCGCTCGCGTGTCGCGGGTCGCGAGGACGGCCATCCCCTCGTCGCCGTTGGCGCGCCGGAGAATCCGGGTGGCCCGGCCCCGGCTCAGCCCGGCCGCCATCAGCGCCCGGCTGTCGGCGTTCTCGATGGCCTCGATGGCCGCCGCCTCGCCGATACCCTCGGCCAGCAGTTCCTTCGTCTTGGGCCCGACGCCCCAGTACTCCTCCAGTCGCATACCCGCGGCCAGACGCGGCGCGGTCTTAGCGGTTTGGACTCGTGGCGGCGGCCTCCTACTCCAGCAGTTCCTTCGTCTTCCGGTGCCGGTAGCGGAACATCGGTTCCATCCCGACGACCGCCAGCGGCGAGACCGCTCGCCCGAGCCCGCCGAAGGGCAGTTCGTACGCCACGCTGTCGTTGACGATCGTCCCGTCGCCGTCGGCGAAGAACGAGTGGGTGTGTTCCCACTCTGCGAAGGGACCGTCCGCCATCGTATCGCGGAACATCGCCGACCCGTCGCCCTCCTCGCGCTCGACGATGACGGAGGTCCACTCCTGGCGCGGGCCGAGGCCGAACGGCCGCACGGAGGACTCGATCCGCGAGCCGGCGTCGAGGATTCCGGGATCAGGGTCGCCGTCCGGACCCGTGACCGACTCGACCTCCAGGTTCATCCAGCCGGGCGTCAACGCTTCGAGCCCGGTCACCCGGGAGTGAAAGTCCCACACCTCTTCGAAGGGCGCGTCGACCCGGACCGTTCGCTGGTACTGAGACACGTCGCTGCTAGGGGCAGCGCGGGTAAAACTCCGGCGACCCGTCAGGGGAAGGTCCCGGCCTCGTCGGCGGCGTCGGCGACGCGTTCGATGGCGGTGACGTACGCGGCGGTCCGGTAGCTCGGCACGTCCGTCTCCTCGTAGGTCTCGGTGAGCGTGTCGAAGGCGTCGGTGACGATCCGTTCGAGTTCCTCGTTGACCCGCTGTTCGGTCCAGTAGAACCGCTGGCGGTTCTGCACCCACTCGAAGTAGGAGACGGTGACGCCGCCGGCGTTGGCGAGCACGTCGGGAAACACCGCCACGTCGCGGTCGGTCAACACGTCGTCGGCGTCGGGCGTCAGCGGCCCGTTCGCCGCCTCGACGACGATGTCGGCGCTGACCCGCTCGGCGATGTCCCGATCGATGGCGTTCTCCAGCGCCGCGGGGATCAGCAGGTCCACGTCCATCGTCAGCAGTTCCTCGTTGGTCAGTTCCCCCTCGGCGTCGGGATACCCCGTGAGCTGGCCGGTCTCCCGCTTGTGGTCCTTGGCGGCGGCCACGTCGAGGCCGTCGGGGTCGTGGATCGCGCCGCTGGAGTCGGAGACGGCGACGACGTTCGCGCCGAGGTCCTCGTCGATCAGCCGGGCGGCGACGGAGCCGGCGTTGCCGAAGCCCTGGACGGCGACGGTCGCCGACTCGACGTCTCGATCGAGGTACTCGAAGGCCTCCCTGGCGGTGAGCATCACGGAGCGGCCGGTCGCCTCGACGCGGCCCGCGCTCCCGCCGCTCGTCGGTGCCTTGCCCGTCACCGTCCCCGGAGCCGTGGTGTTCTCCAGCGTCTCGTAGGTGTCTTTGATCCAGTTCATCTCCCGTTGGCCGGTGTTGACGTCGGGCGCGGGGATGTCCCGGTCGGGACCGATCAGCGGCCGGAGTTCCTTCGCGTACGAACGGGTGATCCGCTCCAGTTCGCTCATCGAGTACGCGCGTGGATCGATCACGATGCCGCCTTTCCCGCCGCCGTAGGGGATGTCGACGGTCGCGCACTTGTACACCATCCACCCCGAGAGGGCCTTGACCTCGTCGCGGCTGACGCCCGGGTGGTACCGGATACCCCCCTTGTAGGGACCGCGGTCGCCGTTGAACTGCGACCGGAAGGCGGTGAACACCTCGATGGAACCGTCGTCCATCTCGACCGAGAGGGTGGTCTCGAGGACGCGCTCGGGCCGTTTCAACCGTTCGAGGACGTCTTCGCTCACGTCGACGTACGCAGACGCGTCGTCGATCTGCTCCTGCAGACTCTCGAACGGGTTTACGTCGCCGGACATGGCAACCCACTCGGCCGTTTCGGTGGTAAGCGTTGTGGAGCGACCGGTCGTGCTACTGCTCCCCCGTGGCGCGGGCGCAGTCGAGGGGCGGACACGACTGGCCTGCACTACGGGGCGTTCGAGGTCGGCGAGGACGAACGACTGGTCTGTGAGTGCGACCGGACGACACTCTATCAGCGACCCGCGTGACCGGCGGTAGCCGCGCTCGGACCGGTAACGGCCGGTTACGAGAGCGGGAGCGCCACCAAAAGTTGATTTACTAGGTCGGTAATTGGACAAGATGGTATGGTGAACAAGGCGGCATTGTCGGTACTCGGGGTCATCGTTCTCGTCTCGATGGGCGTGGGCGTCCTCATCGGAATGCAGATCGGTGGCGGAGGTGCCCCGGCAGGCGCGTCGACACCGACGGGGGGCGACACGGACGGGACACCGGGTGGCGGCGGCTCCGATTCGAGCGTACGAACCACGATCCCCGCCGGGGGGATGGAGACAGTCCAGCCGCCGGCCGGGGAAGAGACGATCCCGGCGCGGCGGTTCGAGGCCAGGGAGATCGAACGGCGGATCGAGAAGCTCGTCAACCGCCGCCGGACGAATCGAGGGTTACAGGAGCTGATCACGGAGGGGCAGATCGCGAGCGAGCTCGACAAGATGGCACACAGCCACAGCGTCGCGATGGCCGACGAGGGGCGAGTCCATCACACCATCGACGGGAACTCCAGCCGCGACCGCTACGAGGCGGCCGGGCTGTTCAGTACCTGTCAGTTCGAGTCCGACCCCGGGACCTACGTCGTCGACGCGATGTACAACCGCCTCGAAGTGATCGGGTACACCGTCGCCGGCCGAACCTACGAGGGCGTGTTCCTGGGGAACGAGAAGGAGGTCGCACGAGCGATCGTCGCCGACTGGTTCTCCGGCGAGAGTCGACATCGTCTCCTCTATCAAAACGCCAACCAGCTCGGTGTCGGGATCGTCGTCACACAGAGCGGCGACGTGTACGCGACCGGGAACGTCTGCTGAGAGCTTCCCGGTACCTCCTCGTCCGCACCCGGATCCCTCGGCGAGAGTTGCGACAGTGTTATGTGTGACCAACCCACACAGTACGGGAGAGACAGATGTCCGGACCCGACTGGATGCGATCGGCGGACGAGCGGATTCTCCGGGAGCTACACGAGGAGCGGCCGGACTACCTCGCGCTGGTCGCGAACCGGCTCGGGATGCATCTGGGGTACGTTGAACGTCGGTGTGCCGTCCTCGTCGAACACGAGCTGGTGGAACCCGTCAGCGGCGAGGTCGTCTACCGAACGACCGAGCGTGGCGAACGGGTTCTGGAGGAGGCGGATCGAGAGACGGAGACGACGGACGCCGCGACGAGCGACTAGGCGGAACGACCGAACGACGAACCGAAAAAGAGCGGTACTGCTATCCCTGAGCGCTGAACCACGACTGGGCCAGCCAGGACTCGTAGGCAGACTGCGACCGGACCTCGACGGTCCCGAGCATGCCCGAGTGGCCGACGCCGCAGTACTCGGCACAGTAGAGCTGGTACTTGCCCGTCTCCGTGGGCCTGGTGACGATGTAGTTCGACTGGCCGGGGAGTGCGTCCTGTTTCAGTCCCAGAGCGGGGACGTGGAACGAGTGGATCCAGTCCCGGGAGGTGATGTTCAGCCGGATGTTCTGTCCCTTCGGCATGACCAGCGTGCCCGTACTCCTGACGGTCGCACCGGAGATGGTCACGTCTTCGAGGGTCGCGCCGCCGAGACTCACGTCGGTGAGCGACACCTGTTCGCCGGTCTCGTACTGGCTCGCGTTGCCGACACCGGCGGTCACCGTACCGTCGACGAGAGTGGCACTCTTCAACGCGCCGCCCGCGGCGCTAGAGACGGTTCCACCCGATATCACGATCCCATCGCTGGTGACGTTCTCGACAGTCGTCCCGTCGATGGAGACGTTCGCCAGTGACACGTCGCTCGCACTCACGCCGTCGACGCTGACGTTCCGGTAGACGAAGTTCCAGTTGTACTTCTGACCGTACACTTCGATCTCCCGGGCTGGCTCGCCGGGAACCTCGGCCGTCGACTGCGCGGCGACGTAGGGGTTCCCCAGCACCTGGTAGGAGGCGACGCCGACGAAAAGCAGGATGACGGCCGTCGCGACGGTCCAGGTGATCTCCAGGCGACGGTTCTCCTTCGTCGGTTTGGCCTCGTCCGACCTGCTATACTTCCAGACGGTGTAGATCAGGATCCCCTCGACGAGGATCGTGATCGGAACGGCCACGTAGACCAAGTTGGTGTTCAGTCCCCGGATCGCCTGTTCGGTGGTCGACGCGTACCCCGACTGGGCGGCCACGGGTTCGACCGCCGCCAGCAACAGCGCAGCACCGAAAAGCGCCACTGCCCCGACGCGCTTGCGGTTCATCATTACGCGGGGGTTAGGAACTGGGCCATAAATAGCTGCTGTCTTCGAGCAGGGTGAGTCCCTGCGACGGGTCTCGCTGCGTCGGGACCGAGCAAAAGCGGGGGGCATAAGTGCGCCCCACACCAAGGGCCGTGTTGTGAGAGGGACAGCCGTGACCGAACGCCTCCGCAGCCGGTTCGCGACGCTGCTGGCCGGATCGGCCGTCGGTGTCTACCTGCTCGTCGTCGCGGGCGCGACGGCGGCCATCGCGGACGCCGCGAGCGCCTGTTCGGCGTGGCCGATGTGTTCCCGCCCCCCGACGCTTTCCGAACCCGAACTGCTCGTCGCGTGGGGGCACCGCGTGGTCGCGGCACTCGTCGGCGTGCTGGTCCTGGCCACGGCGGTGGTCGGCCTGCGGCGGTCGACCGTGTCGCGTCGCGTGAAGGGCGCGCTCGCGTTCGCGCTCGTCCTCTTTCCCGTACAGATAGCACTCGGGGCACGGGTCGCGACGACCGGTGCCGCGGACCCGTTTCCGGCGGCGCACCTGCTGACGGGGATGGGCATCTTCGCCGGGCTGACGCTCGCGCTCGCGTGGGAGCTCGAACCCCGCGACGCCGACGAGCCCACGACCGACTTCGAGCCGGAACCGACGCCGGCCGCGGAGCCGGCGACCGAACCGGACGAGCAACCGCCACTCCCGAATAGTCCGATCGCGCGTGCGGCCCACGTGGCCGAGGCGTACTTCCGGCTGACGAAACCGCGGCTGATGTGGTTGCTCTGTCTCGTCGCCTCGGCCGGGATGGCGCTGGCCGCCGGGGCCGCGGGGACGGACCTGACCGTTCGGACCATCGTGTTGACGCTTGGCGGCGGCGTCCTCGCGATCGGCGCGAGCGGCACCTTCAACCACGTCCTCGAACGCGACCGGGACAAGAAGATGGACCGGACGAGTGACCGGCCGGTGGCGACCCACCAGTTGCCGGTCCGCAACGCCGTCGCGTTCGGCCTGGCGCTGGCGGCTGCTTCCGTCGCCGTCTTCCTGCAGGTGAACGCCCTCGCGGCGGCGCTGGGGCTGGCCGCCATCCTGTACTACAGCGTCGTCTACACGCTCGTCCTCAAGCCCAACACCGTCCAGAACACGGTCATCGGCGGGGGAGCCGGAGCCCTGCCCGCCCTGATCGGCTCGGCCGCGGTGACGGGGACCGTCGGCCTGCCCGGACTCGTGCTGGCCGGCGTCATCTTCGTCTGGACGCCGGCGCACTTCTACAACCTCGCGCTCGCGTACAAGGACGACTACGAGCGGGGTGGCTTCCCCATGATGCCGGTCGTCCGCGGTGAGGCGACCACCCGCAAGCACATCCTGCTGTGGCTGGGCGCGACGCTGCTGGCCGCGGCCGGGCTGGCGGCCCTGACGAATCTGGGCTGGGTGTACGCCGTCACGACGACGGTACTGGGCGCGGTGTTCCTGTGGGCCGTCGTTCGGCTCCACCGCGAACGCGACGAGTCCGCGGCGCTCCGGGCGTTCCACGCCTCGAACGCCTACCTCGGAGCACTGCTCCTGGCGATCGTCGTCGACGCACTCGCCGTATGACCACCAGCGCCACCATCACGGACCGACTCGAAGAACGCGTCCCGGACCGGGAGACGCTGCTGATCGGCCTGCTGATCGTCAACTCCGAGCTGCTCTTGCTGGGCGTCTACTGGCTCGTCAGTACGAGTCAACTGAACGGCATCTGGGGACTTCGCACCTCGATCTACCCCTTCGTCTGGATCAACGTCGGCCTCTGGGCGATCGTCAGGACGACGCCGACACCGACCAGTAGTCGGAACCGCTGGCTCGCCGGCGGGATCGCGGTCGGCTACTTCGTGGTTCTCGCGTACGTCGGCGGTCTGATCGGTCCCGCGAGCGAGGCGGCCGGCCGGAGCCTCAGCCTCACGGTGCTGGCGCTGCCGCCCGGGTGGGCACCGACGCTCGTCTACAACGGGGAGTTTCTCTCGGCGGTGCTGTTCCCGTACAAGCTCGTCGGCTACGTCGCGCTGGCGTATCTGGTGTACGCCACGGTGCTGGACGCCGCTGGGTCGGCGGTGACCGGCCTGCTGGGCCTGCTGTCCTGTGTCAGCTGTACCTGGCCCGTGCTGGCCTCGCTGGCGACGGGGCTGCTGGGGAGTTCGAGCGCCATCGCCAACGCGGTGACCGCCCAGTCCTACGGCCTCTCGACGCTCGTGTTCGTCGCGACGATCGGCCTGCTGTACTGGCGACCGTTCGGGCGCTGAGGGACGCGCTTTTGCCGCTCCCGTCCGAGCGATCCGGTATGCCCGAAGTCGAGATCGAGTACTGCGTGCCCTGTGGCTTCCTCGACCGCGCCGAAGATCTCCAGCACGTCCTGCTCACGACCTTCGGCGAGCAGCTGGACGCGGTGACCCTGCGGACCGGCGCGAACGGCGTGTTCCGCGTGACCGTCGACGGCGAGCGGGTCTACGAGAAGGGGGAGGAGGCCTTCGACGCCGACGAGATCGTCCGCCGGGTGCGCGAGTACGTCTGACCGGTATCGACGGGCTTAGGGTGGTACCGGTCCACGGTCCGACTATGACAGCAGCCGTCGTCGCCGAGGACGTCCGCCGGGCCTACGGCGACACGACCGCCCTCGACGGCGTCTCGCTCGCCGTCGACGAGGGGGACGTGTTCGCGCTGATCGGACCCAACGGCGCGGGAAAGACCACGCTGGTCCGGGCGTTGCTCGGCACGACCGACGCCGAGGGGACGGTCGAGGTGTTCGGGGAACCGCCACGCGAGGTCGAGCGGTCGCGACTGGGCTCGCTCCCCCAGTCGTTCGACCCGCCGGCGCGGCTGACCGCCCGCGAACTGCTCGACTACTACGGCGGGCTCTACGACGACGCGCGGCCGGTCGCGGACGTGCTGGACGACGTGGGACTGACCGACGACGCCGACACCTGGTACGAGAAGCTCTCGGGCGGGCAACAGCGCCGGGTCTGTGTCGGGACGGCGCTGGTCAACGACCCGGACCTGCTCGTGCTGGACGAGCCGACGACGGGGATCGACCCCGCGGGCCGTCGGGCGCTCTGGCGGCTGATCGAGCGGCTTGCGGCCGGGGGGACGACGGTCTTCCTGACGACCCACTACATGGCCGAGGCCGAGCGGCTGGCCGACGAGGTGGGCCTGCTGGCCGACGGCCGGCTCGTCGCCAGCGACTCGCCGGACGGGCTGATCGAAACCCACGGCGGGGAGAGCCGACTCGTCGTCGACACCGACGCCGACCCCGCGATCACCGCCGACCTCGACTACCCCGCGGAACTGGCCGACGGCCGGTTGACCGTCCACGACGTGCCGCCCGAGGAGATCGGCGCGGTCGTCGCCGCGCTCGACGCGGCCGGGGCGAGCTACGACGCCATCGAGTGGACCGAACCCGACCTCGAAGACGTGTATCTGGACCTGACCGGACAGGCCGTGACGGCCAGCGGCGAGACGGTCGGCCGCGGCGAGACGCCGCTGGCCGACGGCGGGCGGTCGACAGGGCGGGACGCCGACGGGAGCGGAGGTGCCGGCCGATGAGCGCGGTCGGCCGGATCGGTGCGGCCACCGTCGCCGCCGGGAAGTCGTTCCTGCGCCGGCGGACCGCGGTCTTCTTCACCTTCTTCTTCCCGGTCATCATCATCCTGATCTTCGGAGCGCTGGTCCGGACCGGCGGTGGCGGAACCGGCCTGTTCACGCGGCCGGCGGCCTACTACGTGCCGGGCTATCTGGCGGTCGTGGTTCTGTTCACGCCGCTGTCCCGCGTGGGGAGCGAGGTCGCCCGCCACCGCGAGGGGAACCGGTTCGAGAAACTGGCGACGACGCCGCTCTCGCGGTCGGAGTGGCTGCTGGCCCAGACGCTGGTCAACGTCGCCATCATCGGACTGGCCGGCCTGCTCCTGCTCGGCCTGATCGTCGTCGTGACCGGGGCCGAGATCACGTTCTCGCCGCTGCTCGTTCCGTTCGTCGGCCTCGGCGTCGCGCTGTTCTGTGGCGCGGGCGCGCTGATCGGCAGTTTCGCCGGGTCACAGGACGGCGTCATCGCCGCGAGCAACGGGATCGCCCTGCCCCTGCTCTTCCTCTCGGAGACGTTCGTCCCGCCGTCGATGCTGCCCGCGTGGTTCCGACCCGCGATCCTGCTGTCTCCGCTGACCTACTTCTCGCGGGGCGTGCGGGCCGTGACCTACGGGCAGGGGGTCGAGCCCCTCGTCGGCCTGCCGACGGACCCGGTGTCCTCGCTGGGCGCGCTGGCCGGGCTGACGTTCGTCTTCTTCGCTGCCGGTGCCGCGGCGCTCCCGCGGACGGACTGATCCCGCTGGACGGTCGGCGCGAAAAGATGGATCGGCGCGAAGAGACCGGTCGGCTGTGTCGGCTTACTCGCCTTCGGGCGCGGCGTCTTCGGGCACCTGTCCCTCGACGAGGTCCTCGTCGGCGTACTCCTCGCGGAGGTCCTTCTTGGAGAACTTGCCCGTCGCGGTCTTGGGCACCTCGTCGATCCGGATGAACTCGTCGGGGAGCCACCACTTGGGGTAGTCCTCGCCGATCTGCTCGCGTAGCTCGTCGGCCAGCGCGTCGGGGTCGGTCCCCTCGGTCGGGACGATGAATGCGACGGGCCGTTCCTGCCAGCGCTCGTGGGGGACGCCGACGACGGCGGCCTCGGCCACGTCGTCGTGGGCCATGATGGTGTTCTCCAGCTCCACGGAGGAGATCCACTCCCCGCCCGATTTGATCACGTCTTTCGCGCGGTCGACGATCTTGATGTAGCCGTCCTCGTCGACGGTCACCACGTCGCCGGTCTTGAGCCACTTTCCGGAAGACTTGCCGTCTTCCGATCCCCCGGTCGCGCCGCTCCCGGGGGTGCCCTCGAACTCCTGTTCGTTGGCCTCGGGCCGCTTGAAGTACTCCTGGGTGACCCACGGGCCGCGGACGTACAGTTCGCCGAAGTCCTCGCCGTTCCAGGGCACCTCGTTACCCTCGTCGTCGATGACCTTGAACTCCAGGCCGGGGACGATCAGGCCCTGCTTGGCCCGCTTGTCGATCTGGTCCTCGTAGGAGAGTTCCTCGGCCAGCCCGGACTTGAGGTGGGAGACGCTCCCGATGGGGCTCATCTCGGTCATGCCCCAGGCGTGGTCGACGGTGACCCCGCGTTCGTCGAACCACTCGATCATCGCCTTCGGAGCGGCCGACCCGCCGATGATGACCGACTCCAGGCTGGAGAGGTCCACGTCGTTGCCCTCCTGGATGTACTCCTGGAGGCCGAGCCACACGGTCGGGACGCCCGCCGTGACCGTGACGCCTTCCTCCTCGATCAGCTGGGCGAGGTCCTCGGGCTCGGGCGAGGGGCCGGGGTAGACGTGTTTCGCGCCGGCCGCCGTGGTCGAGAACGGCATCCCCCACGCGTTGACGTGGAACATCGGGACGACCGGCATCACCACGTCGTCGTCCTCGATGCCCAGACCCTGCGGGGTCATGGTCGCCATCGTGTGGCTCCAGAGCATCTGCTGGGTGTACTCGACGCCCTTGGGCTTGCCCGTGGTGCCGGAGGTGTAACACATCCCGGCGGGCTGGTCCTGGTCGACGACCGGCCAGTCGTACTCGGTGTCGTGGCCCGCGATGAAGGATTCGTAGTCCATGGCGTCGAAGGGTAGGTCCGGCACCGAATCGCCCATGATCACGAACTGCTCGACGCTGTCGAAGGCGTCGGCGTCGTAGGCCCCGGCCAGTTTCTCGGCCAGCGACGGGTCGACGAAGATGGCCCTGTCGGCGGCGTTCTCGACGATGAACTGGATGTGTTCGTCGGGCAGGAGCGGGTTGATCGTGTGGAGTTGCGCGCCCAGCGTCGGGATACCGAAGTAGGTCTCGAAGTGACGGTGGTGGTTCCAGCAGAACGTGGCGATCCGGTCGCCCTCGCCCATCCCGGCCTCGGTCAGGGCGTGGGCCAGTTGTGCCGTGCGATCACTGTACTCGTCGTAGGTGTAGCGTTCGATCCCCTGGTGAGTCCGGGAGACGATCTCCGTGTCGGGATAGAGGTTCTCCGCACGCCACAGGAACGGCCGCAGTGTCTGGTCAGTGCCTCCTGGCATGGGCTATTCAAGCGGCGCATGTCATATCATAGTTCCCCTCAGATCCGAAGGGAAAACCTCAAGTCAAATCAGACATCCAGCCGTTGCATCAGGCCGACGAGTTCTTCGAGTTGCGGGAAGGTGTAGACCTTGACGTTGATGTCCTCGTCCTGGGCGTGGACCCGGGAGTCGAACATGAGCGCCATCTCGCTGTCGCGATCGCCGATGATCTCGTCGACGGTGCCGCTACCGGGCCCGAACGTGAAGTTCGGCGTGGACATGTCGATGGTCGTCTCCAGAACGTTCGCCCACCCGTCGATGAAGCCGCTCGTCATGATGTTGCCGATCTCCTGGATCGCGCTTTTCTCCATCTCGGTGAAGCCGTCGGCGTCGGGTTCGGTCCCGCCCATGTCGCCGATCATGCCGGCGGCCAGTCGCTTCGCGCTCTCGGCGTTGAACAGGAAGAGGACGTGACCGTGGGGCGGCTCCTGCATCTCGATGTAGATCCCGATCTGCTCGTCGTCGCCGACGTGTGTCTTGATGTCCGGGATGTCGATGAAGTTGATCTTCGTGATCTCCATCTCCGTGTTCATCCCGGTCATCTGGCTCATGTGGTCGGCGACCGTGTTCCCACCTTCCTTGGCCATCTTGTTGAAAATACTCAACTTCCGAATGTCGATCATCAACTCGCTCATGTGAAGCCCGGATTGGGGGAAATTTCGGCGTCGCCCTATATAACTGACCTCCCGCCAGTATCAGATACAGTAACGACCTACCGCGACGGCACTTTTCCCACCCGGACGCTGACTGCGAGTCCCTCGCCGATCGGGAGCAGTCCGGTCTCGAAATCGGAAGCCGACCGGACGTGCTGGAGGTACTCCCAGACGCCGCGGGTCGCCTCGGTCGTGTCGGGATCGTTCCCCTCGGCCAGCGCCACCAGGGCGTCGAACTCGACGATTCCGGCTGTCATGACGTTGTCGGCGACGACGACGCCACCGGGCTCGACCTTCTCGCGGACGGTCTCGAACGCCTCCCGGTAGCGGTCCTTTTCGTTGTCGATCAAGACGAGATCGAAGGAGCCGTCGTACGAGTCGATCGTCTCGATGGCGTCGCCGAGCTCGTAGCTCGCGCGATCGTCGTACCCGCCCGCAGCCATGTACTCGCGAGCCCTGTCGAGTTCGTCGGCGTCGACCTCCGTGAGCACGACCTCGCCGTCCGAGGGGAGCGAACGGGCGATCCAGTAGGCGGAGTAACCGAACCCGGAGCCGAACTCGAAGACGCGGCGGGCGTCGGTCAGCCGGACGAGGAGGGCGAGCCAGCCACCGACCGTCGGGCCGACAGTCGGGAAGTCCCGTTCGTCGGCGTACGCCGCCATCTCCGCGATGACGTCGTCCGGTTCGGGACCGAGCGCCCGGACGAACTGTGCGGTGTCGGCAGGTAGAACGTCCTCGGGTGGCATTCTCTCGCGGTTACGACCGGCCGCGGAAAAAACGGTAGGGGAACGGATCCAGCGTTCGACGGGAAGAAGACGACCGGTACGGAAAGAGGACCAAAAACCCCGAACGTGTTCCCCAAATCGACGGTGTGAGGGGAGAGTACCGCCGAACAGCCAGTTGGACAGATATATCCGTTCACGGTCAAACCAGTCGATGAGATGATTTCGGAGTCCACGTCCGAAACGACGGCCGATGGGGGGCTGTCGAAGTCTCAACTCAGGTCGATTGTCCGAATCAGCCTGGTCGTCGTGGTGTTCGCGCTGGCGGTCCCGTTCTACTACGGTCTCGTCCAGTTCGCTCCGTCGGTCGCCACAGTCGTCCCGGCGAGCCTTCCACATGCAGCCACCGGTGTCAGCCTCTTCGTCGGATTCCCCGGAGCGATGGTATACGCCCGCGTCCTGAAACGCAGAGACGGAGAAAACGGAGCGACCGAGAAAAAAGAGTACGGCGTGAACGACGCCTGGGAACGACGGAACCTCTAGCGCCCTCCGTCCTCACTTCGGCGTGCGGTCACGCGTGTGACGGGAGTACCTGTTCGGTAAGGGGTCACGCGGTTCTACTACTTCGCACGTTCCGAAAAAACGGGTTCGGGGGAACGGACGAGTCACGGGGCCGCCACCTTCTCGGGCGGTCAGTCCGCCTTGGTGGCAGCCTGGCTCGTCGCCTGTTCCGTGACCTCGGTCTTCCGACCGAGGAAGAGCCGGTAAGCGCCGTACAGCCCGAAGACCACGAGCCCGAGGAACACGATCCACGCCCGGGTCATCGGATCGACCAGCGGGTCGACCAGGATGGTCGCGCCCTCGGGGATGCTCTTTTCGAGGCCGTACTTGACGACCGTCTTGCCGGCTTCATTCGTTACCTGATACTTGTACAGCGGGCTCATCGATCCCGCGATGGTCGTGAAAAAGCCGATCACGGGAATCGCGAGGACGATGAGTCCCCCGCCGACTACCATGGCGATCTTGTCCGCGATGTCGAGTTTGTCTTCTGTCACTTTGATCACCTCGGATTAGCCCAGGAGGTACCGGGCCCACTGATGGTTCTTGACCCACTCCGTCCGTTCGAGGTACTCGTCGACGCCCCACACGCGGCCAGCACCCAGGATGGCCACGGTGAGGAACAGCAACAGGCCCATCAGATCGCCACTGAACATCCCGTGGCGCCAACCGTGGTTGACGAAGTAGAAGAACGTCAGCAGGAACGCCCCACTGAACGCGGCCACTCGGAGGACTGCTCCGAGGATCAGGCCGAGCCCGATGAGGAACTCGCCGACCGGGATCATGAACCGGACGAAGGCGAGCGGCGCGCCCGTCTGGAAGAAGCTCATGATCCAGGACACCGGCGTCCCGCTGGTCCCGATGAACCACGTGATTCCGCTCTTGGGCATCATCAGCCCGCTGGACATCAGTTTCGTCAGCCCCGCGTGCATGAACCACCAGCCGGTCAGCACGCGAATGAACACCAACCAGTACGACATCCATGGCCGACTGAACTCGAGGGCTACGTCGGCCCCGAACAGGTCCGTCTCCACGGTGGGAGTCGTTGTGCTCATAGGTTTCTTCCCCCTACATAGGACGGTTGGCCAGGAACGGAGAAGAAGGCGTCTACAATTCCCATCGACTGAAAAGTCGAGGGATGGAACGGCGGATAGCGACGTACGAGAATAGCGATTCGTTACGGATCACTCGTCTTTCCACTTGATCGAGCAGCCGCGACTGGGTTTGAACTCGTCGTCGATCTCCTCGCCGGCGAGCAGTCGCTCGACGATGTCGCGCATCTCGCGCTCGGTCGGTTCCTCGTCGGGGTTCAGGGCGTCGTCGATGCGGCCGTGATAGACCAGCTCGAAGTCGCCACCGTCGTCGGCTTCCCGGGCCGTCTCCGACGCCCCGGTGTTCGCGAACAGGAACGGGTCGGGCGTACAGACCGCGCCGTACGCGCGGGCGACTTCCTGACTCTCGTCCCGGAGGTAGGCGTCGTACCGGATCGTGCCGTCGGCGACGAGTTCCTGCATCCGCTCGAAGGTGTCCTCGGGGTACTCTGCGGCGTCGTTGGGGTTGATCCCGACCACCGCGAGATCGTCGTACGCCTCGGCGAGGTGGTTCAGTTCGTCGAACTTCGCCTGTGCGTACGGGCAGTGATTGCAGGTGAACACGACCAGCAGCGCCTCGCGGTCGGCGAAGTCCGACAGCGAGTAGGTGTCGCCGTCCGCGCCGGGCAACTCGAAGTCGGGTGCCGACTCGCCGCGCTGGATCGCGTCGTCCTCGGAGTCGAGTGCGACCATGACGGACGCGGCTAGGGGTGTGCCCGACAAAAGGGTTGAGTCCCCGCCCGAACGACAGACCGATGCCCGTGGCGTCCCTAGCCGTCGGTATGAACGCGCCGTCGCTGTTGCGGATGCGCTGGGCGGACGTACTGTTCGCCCACTGGGCCGTCGAACCGGCGACCGTCGACGCGAAACTCCCGGCGGGGCTGTCGGCCGACACGCACGGGGGCGACGCCTACCTCGGGATCGTCGGCTTCCGGATGGAGTCCATCCGCCCCCGGGGGGCACCCGTCGGGCTCTCCTTCCCGGAGTTGAACCTCCGGACCTACGTCGAGGGGCCGGAGGGGCCGGGGATCTACTTCTTCAACCTCGACGCCGACGACCGGCTCGGCGTGACCCTCGCCCGCCGACTGTTCCGCCTGCCGTACTACCGGGCGGAGATGGCCGTCACCGAGACCGACGGCGGGTTCCGGCTCCGGAGCGCCCGCACCCACGCCGGCGCACCGCTGGCGGGGTTCGACGCCACCTACCGGCCGACCGGCGAGCCGTCCGAACCCGAACCCGGATCGCCGGAGCACTTCCTCACCGAACGGTACCGCTTCTACGTGGCCGACGACGGCGGCCGGGTCTACGTCGGCCCCGTGGACCACCCGCCGTGGCCGCTCCGGGGCGCGGCGCTGGAGATCCGCGAGAACGACCTGTTCGCGGCCAACGGGTTCGAGGAGCCATCGGGAGAGCCGCTGGTCCATTACAGCCCCGGCGTGGACGTGGAGGCGAGCGCGCTCCGACCCGTCGAGGGGGCGGGCCTGCCGTTCCCCTGACACCACGGCCGGCTTGCGCCAACCGAAAGGTGAAACGGGATGGGCGGTGACGGGTCGAGTATGCCCTGGACGGTGATGCCGGACTACGACACCCACGAGGCCGCACGCGAGGACTTCGCGTGGGACCTCCCCGCCGCGTACAACCCGGCGGTGGACGTGCTGCGGAAACACGACGACCCCGACAGGACGGCCCTGGAGTACCTGACGCCCGCCGGCGAGCGGACCAGCTACTCCTTCCGCGAACTCGACGAGCGGTCCGATCGGCTCGCCGCAGGCCTCCGGGACCTGGGCGTCGGCCCCGGCGATCGGGTCGGCGTCGTCGTGCCCCAGAAGCCACAGAACCCGATCACCCACCTCGCCAACTGGAAGCTCGGCGCGCTGTCGGTACCCCTCTCCGTGCTGTACGGTCCCGACGCGATCCAGTACCGACTGGCCGACGCGGAGGCGACGGCGGTCGTCGTCGATCCGGCAGTGCGGGAGGCGGTCGACGAGGCCCGCGCGGGCTGTCCGGACCTGCGCCACGTGATCGAGATCGGGACCGACGCGCCGGACGGCGACGCCGCGGCCTTCGAGAGCGTGCTCGCCGACCCCGGCACCGAGGTCGACCCCTACGACGCGACGCCGGACACGGAGAGCGCCATCCTCTACACCAGCGGGTCGACGGGCCCGCCCAAGGGCGTCCTCCACTCACACGCGCTGTGGCTGGGCCGGGCCGCGGCGTCGTACAACTACATGGACCGCGGGCTCGGGCCGGACGCGACGGTCTGGACGCCCGCGGACTGGGCGTGGGGCTCGGCGCTGGGCGGGACCCTCTTCGCCACCTGGCACCACGGCGGGACGATGGTGGCCTATCCCCGCGAGGAGTTCGACCCGGCGGCGGCCTTCGAGTTGCTGGAGGAGTTCGACGTGACCCAGTCGTTCATGCCCCCGACCGCCCTGCGGTTGCTGATGGACGTGGACAGTCCGACCGAGCGGTACGACCTCTCACTGGAGACGATCGCCGCCGCGGGCGAGCCGCTGACGCCGGAGATCCTCGACTGGGCCGAGGCGGAACTCGACGGCGTCGCGGTCAACGAGTACTACGGCCAGACCGAACTCAACCTCGTGGTCGGGAACTCCTCGGGCTGGTTCGAGACGCGACCGGGGAGCATGGGCAAGCCGCTCCCGGGCTACGACGTGGCGATCCTCGACCCCGAGGCCGCGGAGGAGAGTCGGGTCGAGCGCCTGGCCCGGGGCGAGACCGGCGAGATCGCCGTCCGCCCCCACGACCGGTCGGTCTTCTTCGACGAGTACCTCGGGCTCCCCGAGAAGACCGCCGAAAAGCAGGTCGGCGAGTGGTTCCTGACCGGCGACCTGGCCGAGCGCGACGCGGAGGGCTACATCTGGTTCAAATCGCGCAAGGATGACGTGATACTCACCGCCGGCTACCGGGTCGGGCCGATGGAGGTCGAGGAGGCGATCCTCGACCACGACGACGTGTCCCAGGTCGGCGTCGTCGGCGTCCCCGACGAGACCCGCGGCGAGATCATCAAGGCCTACGTCGAACCGGCCGCGGGCGTCGAGGGGAGCGACGGGTTGCGGTCCGAGATCCGCGAACTCGTCCGGGATCGGCTGGCCGAGTACGAGTACCCACGCGAGATCGAGTTCGTCGACGAACTGCCCCGGACGACGACCGGGAAGATCCGCCGGACGGCGTTGCGCGAACGGGACTAGCGGGCGTCCTCGACCGCCCGGTCGAACTCGCGGGCCGCCGCCAGCACGTCGCTGTCCTCGTTGACGGTGTAGTAGACCTCCTCGCCCTCGGGGTCGTGTTCGTCGAGCAGCCCGAGGTCGACGACGCCGTCCACGTCGTCCATCAGGTGGAGCGTCTTCAGTGCGATCCCCGTCTCGTCGGCCAGTTCCGACCGGGTGTAGGTCGCCCCGGGATCGAGATCGAGGACGGTGTCGATGATCGTCGCCATCGAGTCGTGGTCGGCGACGAACCCCCAGCCGCCGTCGGTCTGCACGTCGCTCTGCATGTACCCGTGACGCCGGTAGGGACGACCGTGGCTTAAACCCTGGAACGGTGTCCGCCGTCGAGCCGCGGGTGACGGGGGAAAGGTGGGCGCGAGTGAGGGTCGATCGGTCGATAGCAAGTCTTTAGTCCGCGCTCTGGTGGGGTTAGGTATGAGCAGTCGCGCCGAGATACTGGCCTTGCTCCGGGAGAACGCGCGCTACTCCGCCGCGGACATGGCGCGCCAGACCGACCTCGACCCCGAGGAGGTCGAGGACGTGATCGCAGAGCTGGAGGCCGACGGCGTCATCGCGGGCTACCAGGCGGTGCTGGATTACAGCGAACTCGACGAGGAACGGGTCCGTGCGCTGGTCGAGCTCAACGTCACGCTGGACCGGGAGACGAGTTACGTCGACATCGCCGAGCGGCTGGCGAAGTTCCCCGAGGTCGAGGGGCTCCGGCTGGTGAGCGGCGACTACGACTTCGACATGGAGGTCGAGGGCGACTCCATGAGCGAGGTCTCGCGGTTCATCAGCGAGAAGGTCGCGCCCGTCCCCGAGATCACCCAGACGGTGACCCACTACGTCATGGAGTCGTACAAGGAGCGGGGCATCGTCTTCGGCGACGGCGACGACGACGACCGCCTCTCGGTCTCCCCGTAACCATGCAGGTGTCAGACCGCGTCGACAGCGTGCCCCCGTCGGGCATCCGCCGGTTCTTCGAGCTGGCCGAGGAGATGGACGATCTCATCTCGCTGGGCGTCGGGGAACCTGACTTCTCGGCCCCCTGGAGCGCCCGCGACGCCGCCATCGCCTCGCTGGAGCGTGGCGAGACCTCCTACACCGCCAACCGCGGCAAGCGGGAGCTTCGTGAGGCCATCGCCGACCACCAAGCCGAGAAGTACGGGCTGTCGTACGACCCCGACGACGAGATCATCGTCACGACCGGGGCCAGCGAGGGGATCGATCTGGCCATGCGTGCGCTGGTCGACCCCGGCGACACCGTGGCCGTGGCCCAGCCGAGTTACATCTCCTACGTGCCGGGCGTGCAGTTCGCCGGCGGCGAGCCGCTGCCCGTGCCGACCCGGGCGGAAGACGAGTTCAAACTGACCCGGGAGGTTCTGGAAGACGCGGGCGCGGGGACGGCCGACGCGCTGGTCTACTGCTACCCGAACAACCCCACCGGCGCGACGATGACCGGGGAGGAACTCCGGGAGGTCGCGGCCTTCTGTCGGGAGCACGACCTGATCGTGCTGGCCGACGAGATCTACGCCGCCCTGACCTACGACCACGACCACACCTCCATCGCCACGCTCCCCGGCATGCGCGAGCGGACCGTCGTGTTCAACGGGTTCTCGAAGGCCTACGCCATGACCGGTCTGCGGTTGGGCTACGCGATGGGGCCGTCCGAGGCGATCTCGGCGATGAACCGCATCCACCAGTACACGATGCTGTCGGCCCCGACGACCGCTCAGCACGCGGCGCTGGACGCCCTCGAGAACTGCGACGACGACGTGGCCGACATGCGCGAGCAGTACGACCGCCGCCGGAACTTCGTCCTCTCGCGATTCGATGAGATGGGCATCGACTGCTTCGAGGCCGCGGGTGCCTTCTACGCGTTCCCGGAGTGTCCCACCGACGACAGCGAGGCCTTCGCCGAGGAGCTGATTCAGGAGGAGAAGGTGGCGGTCGTCCCCGGCGACGTGTTCGGCGCGGGCGGGTCCGGCCACCTCCGCGTGTCCTACGCGACCGGACTCGACGACCTCAGGACCGCGCTACGCCGCATCGAATCGTTCATCCAGTGACGGTTCCCGCGTGTCCCACCAGTGACGGCGTCTCCCACCTTC
>JBDGUF010000052.1:0-32175 GCA_042216105.1 Halorientalis sp. | reverse complement strand
ACCGCCTGCAACACCGGCTGTCTGTTCTGTAACTTCAAGGACCGCTCCGAGCAGTTCCGGGAGTCCCACGACGACGACCACGGCGGGTTCACCAAGACGCCGGCCGAGTCCCGCGAGATCGTCGCCGACGCCGTCGAGCGCGGCATCTACGAGGTCACCTCGGTCTCGGGACTGCACCCCGCCTTCGCGCTCGATTCGGAACACCGCGAGATCCTCGAAACGAGCGACCGGACGGACCTGAACTACCGGCCGCCCGCCGAGTACGAGAAAGACCCCGGAAACTACGTCGAGCAGATCGAGGCGATGAGCGTCGGCGGCGTCCACGTCCACTCGATGACGCCCGAGGAGGCCTACCACGCCCGGCGGGGCACCGACTGGTCCTACGAGGAGGTGTTCCGCCGGTTGCAGGCGGCCGGGCTGGATTCGGTCCCCGGCACCGCCGCGGAGATCCTCGTCGACGAGGTGCGAGAGGTCATCTGTCCGGGCAAGATCGGCACCGAGGAGTGGCTGACGGCGATGGAGGCGGCCGCCAGCGTCGGCCTGGACACGACGGCGACGATCATGTACGGTCACGTCGAGAACGAGGCCCACCGCGCCCTGCACCTCGATCGAATCAGGGATCTGCAGGACCGGACCGGCGCGATCACCGAGTTCGTCCCCCTCTCGTTCGTCCACGAGGAGACGCCCCTTTCCGACCGCGGGATGGTGACCTCGGGCGCGACCACCCACGAGGACGAACTGATGATCGCCGTCTCCCGGCTCTACCTCGACAACGTCGACCACGTCCAGTCCTCCTGGGTGAAGTACGGCGACGCCCAGGGGCTGAAGATGCTCACCTGCGGGGCCGACGACTTCATGGGGACGATCCTCTCCGAGGAGATCACCAAACGCGCCGGCGGCGGCTTCGGCGAGTGTCGCTCCGTCCGGGAGTACGCCGACATGATCTCGACCATCGGCCGCGTCCCGGTCGAGCGGTCGACCGACTACACCGAGCGCCGCCGGGTCGACCCGAGCGCCGACACCCTCGGCCCCGAACTCGGCCCGCGGGCCGACGGCACGCCGCTCGTCCCGGATCGCTGACCACGGTCCCGGCGGCGACCGACGACTGCCAGTGACACGCCACGACGGGTCCCGGGTTCCGCACCCGTCACTCCGAGGGGACGCTCGTCGGGTTCGTCCCGCGGTCGCGGACGGCCCGGAACCGCTCGCCGGCCGCGTCGGGGGCGGCGATAGCCTCTGCGATGGGGTCCGGGAGCCACTCGTCGGTCGCGTAGCGGTCGTACACGGGCAACCGCTCCCGGAGGGGGACGCCGGCGTGGTCGGCGACCGCCCGGAGTTCGTCCAGCCCGGGCCACTCGTACTCGGGATTGACGTGATCGACGGTGACCGGCGAGACGCCGCCCAGGTCGTCGATCCCGCAGTCGACCACCTCGCGGGCCGGCGCGAGGTTCGGCGGCACCTGGACGCTCACGCTCTCTGGCAGGCAGTCCCGGGCCATCGCGACCGTCCGCCGGAGGGTGTCCACGCTCGGGGATCCCCCTTGCCAGCGCTCGTTGTCCACGACCGGCTGGACGATCACCTCCTGGACGTGCCCGTGGCGCTCGTCCAGGTCGCGGATCGCCAGCAGCGACTCGGCCCGGTCCTCCCAGTCCTCGCCGATCCCGACGAGGATGCCCGTGGTGAAGGGGACGCCGAGTTCGCCCGCGGTCTCGATGGTGTGGAGCCGCTGGCCCGGGTTCTTCGCCCGGGGGCCGCCGTGGGCCTGCACCTCGGCGGTGGTCTCCAGCATCACGCCCATCGAGGCGTTCAGGTCCGCGACTGCGGCCATCTCCTCGCGGGTCTGGTCGCCGGGGTTCGCGTGGGGGAGCAGGCCCTCCTCCAGCGCGATCTCGCAGGCCTCCCGCAGGTAGGAGTGGATGGAGTCGTGGCCCAACTCGGCCAGCTGGTCGTGGAGCTCGGTGTAGCGGTCGTCGGGGTCGTCGCCGAAAGTAAAGAGGGCCTCGGTACAGCCGGCCTCGGCCCCGCGCCGGACCGTCTCCCTGATCTCTTCGGGACTCATCAGGTCGGCCTGTCCGGGCGGGTCGTAGTAGGTGCAGTAGGTGCAGGTGTACCGGCAGGCCGTCGTCAGCGGCACGAACACGTTCCGGCAGAAGGTGAGCCGGTCGGCCGGGTCCACGTCCGCGGGCGTCACGTCGAGCAGGCGCTCGATGTCGGCCTCGGCGACGGACACGTCGACGCCGTACTCGTCGGTCCCCGGAATCACGGGTAGCTGGTCGGAGTGCCCCGGACTTCACTCTTGTGCGCGGGTCACGGTCGCGCGCCCGTCCGCGTCGACCTCGAATCCGGCCTCGACCAGCCACTCCCGGGCCTCGCCCTCACTGTGGAGCAGGACCTCCACGAGGTCGGCGGGTTCGTCCACGTCGGTCGCCAGCCGGAAGCTGTCGACCTCCGCGACCGTGGCCCCGACGGCACGGGCCGCCTCCCGGTGGTCGCGGATCGACGCCCCGTGGTAGTCCGTCCGGAAATCGGGGTGGCCGACCACGACGGCGTTGGTCCCGCCGCCCCGTCCCGGGGCCAGCACCACGTCGCCGTCGGCCCCGAACAGTCGGTCGAGCGCGGCCGGCGTCGCCAGCGCCAGGTCGGCCATGACGATCCCCACCCGCTCGGCCCCGCCGTCGAAGGCCTCGGCGAGGGCGGCGTTCACGGCGTCGGTCAGCGGCCGGTCGTCGACCCGGACGGGCGCGTCGACGTCGACGGGCGCGGTCGCGAGGACTTCGGGTGTGTGGCCGCTCGCACGGATCGCGTCGAGAACGTCGGCACACGTCGCGCGGGCGAAGGCCGCGCGTTCGGACGGCGAGAGCGTCCCCGCGAGCCGCGTCTTCGGCTCCTCGACGGCCAGGGGGACGAGAACGTCCATCAGCGCAGTTTGTCGTACTCGTCCTGCTGGCTGCGCCAGTACCAGACGCCGCCGCCGATCAGCGCCAGCACCACGATCGCGATCGCGGCGTAGATGAGCAGCTGGGTCGTCCGCTGGGACTGCTGGGCCTGCTCGGCCGCCTGTTCGGCGCTGTTGGCCTCGCGGATCGCGCTGGCGAACTGTCCGCTGTTGTAGAACTCGATGGCGCTCCGGTAGTCGCTCCGGGCCGACTGGGGAACGCTCCCGGCGTTCTCGATGGCCCGCTTGGCCTGGTTGATCTGCTTGCGGGCCTGCTTGCTTTTCTCGGTGTAGTAGGGGACGTGGATCGTGTCGATCTTTGTCTCCCCGCTGTCGGTCACGCGGTAGAGCGTGATCGCCGAGAGGTTCTGCTGGGGCTGGTAGTTGTACGCGGTCTTGTTCGGCATCGTGCCCGTGATGGTGAGCGTGATCGACGCGATGTCGTTGTTCTGGCTCACCGAGGTCTCGACGCTCGCACCCGACCCGCTCGCGTTGACGATCCCGGCACCGCCGAACTTCCGCTTGCTGATCTGCCAGGTTCGCTCGCCGGTGAGGTTGGTCTCCGCCCGCAGCGTCCACTCGCTGGGCGCACCCGTGTAGAGGTCGTCCAGCGTGACCGTCACGCTCGTGCCGGTCTCGACTTTCACCTCTTTCGGGACGCTGTCCTCCGAGACCGTGACGGCAGCAGCCGTCCCGGCCGCACAGACGACCGCGACCGCCAGTACCAGAAAGACGATACCTCGCTTAGAATAGGGGATCGAGCTCATCATCTTCGTCCTCGACTAACTCCTCCAAATTCGCTTCGCTTTCCTGCCGGATCTCGTCGATGTTGTCCTGTGCCTCGATGGCGACCTGCTGGAGTTCCTTGATGCGGGGCACGTTGTGGACGCCCGACAGCAGGATGACGCTGGCGACGTAGTCCGAGTCCGGAACCGGGTAGTCACCACCGCGGACCTCCATGCTCCCGGTCTGCTCTTCGAGCCACTTGCGGCCCCGCTCGATGCCTTTCCGGTTGAGGTGTTTCGGCGGACCGCTACACACCAGCAGCGCTCGTTCGGCCCCGTCGATCTCGCAGGGCAGGGTCAACCGCCCCAGCGCCGACTTCCGGACGAGGCTGGTGATGCGATTGGTGGTGTTGGCGGTGTCCATGCCGTCGTCGTCGTCGTCGCCTTTGAACCGCGAGAGCAGGCCTCCGCCTCCGCTCTCGGGTTCGACTTCCTCGGCGGCGTAGCCGACCGTCGAGACCCCGCCGCCCGCGAGCGTGTTGATGATCTCGCTGGAGTCGACGACGCTCTCCCCGACCTCCTGACCGGGTTCGACCTCGCCCGCGCCGAACAGGATGCCGAAGCGTTTGACGATCTCGTCGTTGATCTTCTCGTAGCCGCCCTCGACGGACTCGCCGGACTTCCGCCAGGCGTCGTTGTCGAACACCAGCAGGTTGTCCACTTCCCGGACGAACGTCTGGAACGACCGGGCAGCGTTCAGGGTGTAGATGCCACCCTCGTCGCCGCCGGGCAACACGCCCAGCCCGTACACCGGCTCGGTGTAGATGCGTTTCAGGTGCTTCGCCAGGACGGGCGAGCCGCCCGACCCGGTCCCGCCGCCGAGGCCGGCGACGATGAGGAAGGCGTCGACCTCGTGGACGGGGATGTTGTCGATGGCTCCCTGCACCTCGTCGATGTCCTCCTCGGCGATCTCGGCACCGAGTTCGTTGTCGGCACCGACGCCGTGTCCTTTCACCCGTGCCTGTCCGATCAGCACTCGGTTGTCTTCCGGTACGTGTTCGAGGCCCAGTAGGTCGGCTTTGGCGGTGTTGACGGCGACGGCGGAGCGGACGATCCCGCTCCCGGTCCGCTCGTCGTACTCCAGGAACTTGTCGACGATTTTCCCGCCCGCTTGGCCGAACCCGATCATCGCGAGTTTCATGACTCGTCTCCGTGTGGGAGGAAACAGTCGCATTATGGCTATAAGTTTTACCCCCAAATATCAGCAAATAGAATCGCGAGTTCAACGCACGACCGCCCGAAAACAGGCCCGTTAATCGGGGCTTAGCACCGCGAAAAACGAACGCTTACGCCCTGGTGTCGAGGTACTCGCCGAGTCTCGTCATCTCCGCGGGGTCGACGCCGAAGGCTTCGACGTCGTTGTCGCTCGTCGTGTTGTCGAACTTCAAGGATCGGAACTGATCGCCGCCCATCGGGAACCCGGGGATCGACCCCGCGACCTTCAGCCCGACGCCGGCCAGCCCCATCGGGACGGGGAGGATGACACTGCCACGGACCATCTTGGCGATCTCCCGGAGCGACAGCACCTCGGGCCCGCCGATCTCGTAGGTCTCGCCGACGTGGTCGTCGTCTTCGACCGCGTCGGCCAGCATCGGCACCAGGTCGCCCACCCAGATCGGCTGGAAGTTCGTCTTCTTCCCGCCGCCCGGGAGCGGCGCGAGTCCCGGCGGCGTGAGCTTCTTCGTGAACGAGACGAACTCCCCGCCCTCGCCGAACACGACGGAGGGGCGGAAGATCACCCAGTCCAGCTCCGAGGCGGTGACGACCTCCTCGGCCTGCCCTTTCGCCCGGATGTAGGCCGTCGGGCCGTCGGGGTCCGCGCCCAGCGCGCTCATGTGGACCAGCCGGTCGACGCCGTGTTCCTCGGCCGCCTGCACGACGTTGCGCGCCCCCTCCGTGTGGATCTCGAAGTGTTTCTCGTTGCCGCCCGTCGGCTGGAACAGCGGCGAGAGCGCGACCAGGTACACCACCGCGTCCTGTCCCTCGAAGGCCCCCTCGATGGAGTCGTACGCGGTCACGTCCCCGCGTACCGTGTCGACGCCGGCCGGGAGCGACTCGCTCTCGGGCGCCCGGGAGAGGACCGTCACGTCGTGGCCCCGGTCCAGTAGTTCCTCGCTCAGATTCGTCCCGATGAACCCGCTACCGCCGACGACGAGAACGTTCATACGAGTACCCTTTCGGTTTATATGGGGTTAAAACTACCGCGCCACTGGTCAGGTATCCGTCGGGCGCCCGGCGTTTTTCGGGGACCGGGAACCGTCAGGGGATATATCCCCGCCGCCGACCGAGTTCCGATATGACGCTCGTCGTCCCGTTCGACGGGTCGGACCTGGCGGAGGCCGCCCTGGTTCGAGCGACGGAGTTCGGGATCGTCTTCGAGGAGGACGTGCTGGCGGTGAGCGTGATCCCGAAGGGAAACGCCGAGTACGCCCGGGACCACGGCTGGATCGAGGCCAGCGAAGATCCGGACCTGGAGACGATCGTCTCGCGGCTCCACCGGCAGGTGACCGACCTGTGTCCGACTGCGAACTTCCGGCACCGCGTCGTCGACAAGCACGCCCCCGCCGGCGAGATCGCGACGGAACTTCGCAAGATGGCCGAGCGCGAGGACGCCTCGATGGTGTTCGTCGGCAGCGAGAACGCGGGCCATCTGGTCACATCGTTCTCCAGCGTCGGCAGTAGCGTCGCCGCCGAGGCGGCGTACGACGTGGTGATCGTCCGGGACCGCAGTCCCGCCAAGGTCGAGAAGCTCGAGGAGGCCTCGCCCCACCGCGAGGGCAAGTCCGAGTTCTACCTGCCCGACTGACCGGGAACGGCCGATTTACAAGTCCCGACCGTGCAGAGACGATATGCTCGTGACGCTGGAGGGGATCGACGGCAGCGGCAAGACCACCGTCTGGGAGGGCTTGCGCGAGGAACTCGACGGACGGGTCACCTTCACTCGCGAGCCGACCGACTCCTGGTACGGCGAGGCCGTCGCCCGCTCCATCGCCGACGCCGACGCCGACCCGCTCGCGGAACTGTTCCTCTACACCGCCGACCACGCCGACCACCTCTCGCGTGTCGTCCGCCCCGCCCTCGAAGCCGGCGACCTCGTGGTCTCGGACCGCTACTCGGACTCGCGGTACGCATACCAGGGCGCGACGCTGGACGGTACCGTCGAGGACCCGATGGCCTACGTCCAGCGCGTCCACGAGCCGTTCACGCGCGCGCCCGATCTGACTCTGTACTTCGACGTGCCCCCCGAGGCGGGGGCCGAGCGAAGCGGCGCGACGAACAAGTTCGAGGCCGCGGACTACCTCGCCCGCGTGCAGGACAACTACGAGCGACTGATCGACGCCGAACCGGAGCGGTTCGTCCGGATCGACGCGACCCGGTCCCCCGAGGCCGTCCTCGCGACCGCCGTCGAGGCGATCGAGCGCCGGCGCTAGGTGCGCTGGCGGCGGTTGTCGGGGACGGACACGTCGTCGGGCGCGGGCATCCAGAAGAAGTCGAACGCGATGCCGACGGCCAGCGGGGTCAGCACCGTGACCGCGAGGACGGTACTCGAACTCTCGAGGTTCGGGCCCAGAACCGTCCCGAGCAGCATCGTCGTCCCGATCAGCGGGATCGGCGTGAGGACGACGGCGTAGAGTGCGCTCCCCCACTGAGTGTTCAGTCGGACGCGGAAAAAGCGGGTCGCCAACGCCGCGATGGTGGTGTTGAGCCCCACGATGACCAGCAACCCGGCGATGTCGACGGCCGAGACCATATCCCGTATACGGGTTGGGCGTCCTTGGGGGTGTCGGAACCGACCCGTGAACCCGACCCCTGACCGCCGACTACTCCAGACGGATGTAGGTCCGCGTATCCGCGACGCCGTCGAGGTTCCGCACGTCCGTCGCGACCGAGTGCATCACGTCGTAGACCTCCTCGCCCTGGGCCTCGATGATGATGTCGTACTTCCCGGCGACGATGTGTGCCTCGGTGACGCCCGAGAGTTCCCGCGTCGCTTCCAGTAGCGCCTCCGATTTCCCCGCCGCCGTCTTCACCATGATGTAGGCCCGGACCATGCCCCTTGCTACTCCACCACACATCAAAAGCTTTTATCCGGCCGCGCGCCGGCCCGCACCCGGCCCGGGCCGCCGTCGGGATAGCTTTATGCCGTCCCGTGGCAGAACGTAACGTATGAGATTCGTTATCGTGGGTGCCGGACGTGTCGGACTCCGGACCACCCGCGTTCTCCAGGAGAGCGGCCACGAGGTCGTCGTCGTCGAGTCGGATCCGTCCGCAGTCGACCGCGCCCGCAAGGAGGGGTTCGACGTGATCGAGGGGGACGGCTCGACCGAGGCGGTCCTCGCCGAGGCCGATCTGGCCACCGCGGACGCGCTGGGCGCGCTGTCGGGCGACCTGAACGACAACTTCATCGCCTGCATGATCGCCAAACACCACGGCTGTCGCACCGTCTTGCGCATCGACGAGGACTACCGCGAGGAGATCTACCGGAAGTACGCCTCCGACGTCGACGAGGTGATCTACCCCGAACGGCTGGGTGCCATCGCCGCCAAGAACGCCCTACTGGGCGGGTCGATCCGCGCCGTCGCCGACATCGCCCGCAACCTCCAGATGGTCGAGTTGACGGTGACGGCCGACTCGCCGATGCGGGGATACACCCTGAGCGAACTCGAACTGCCCGCCAAGTCCCGCGTCCTGGCCTTCGGCAAGCAGGATGAGTCCTACGGCCTCCCCGACGCCGACGCCTCGCTGGAGGTCGGCGACCGGCTGGTCGTCCTCGCCGACTTCGGCGTGCTGGACGACGTGCGCCGGATCGTCGTCGGCGACACGCAGGGCCGAGCCGCCGCCGCAGGAGGTGCCTGACCGTGGTCGTCGCCTACGTCATGGCCAAGGCCCACACGGGCGACGCCGACCGCATCAAGACCGACATCGACGCCGTCGACGGCGTCGTCGAGTCCTCCATCGTCGCCGGCGACGTGGATTTCATCGCCGAGGTCGAGGTCGACTCCCCGGCCGCCGTCAAGGACGTCGCCGCCTCCGGCATCCAGGAGGTCGACGGCATCGAGTCCACGCAGACTTACATCGCGATGGACTGAAGCCCACTTTTTGCAGGAGGGGGTGCGCCCGGCGCATCCCTTCCTGCAAAAACGCGGGGAAAAACTCCCCGCGAGTCGCGCCCTCCGGGCGCGCTCGCGGTTGCTGCGCTCGTGCGACCGCCGCCGCGACCGCACCGCCACCGCTCCGGCACACACTTGCCCCCGCCAGCCGACGCCGTCCCCATGGCCTGGTCCCTGACCCGTCTCGACGCCGTCAGTCTCGGGCTGGTCGCCGTCACCGCGCTGGCCGGCCTCGTCCTCTACCCGCGGCTCCCCGCCGAGATGGCGATCCACTTCTCGGCCACTGGCCGGCCGGACGACTTCGCGCCGAAGCCCGTCGCGGTGGCGGCCGTGCCCGTCGTGATGGTTCTCACCCACGTCGTCCTGCGGTGGGCCGTCCGCGTCGACCCGCCAGACGACCCCCGCATCGTCACGGTCGTCGTCGTCGCCACCATGCTCCTGCTCGCGGCGACCCAGGGACTCGTCCTCGCGTGGAACCTCGGCTATCCCGTCCCGTTCGATCTGGTCCTACTCGGCGTCCTCGCGTGGGGTGGTCTGGTCGTCGGCTACACCGTCGTCCGCGAGTACGGTCTCGATCTGTGAGATCAGAGCGGCGTCCCGCCGCGCTGTCCGCCCTCGCCGCCGGTCGCCGCCTCGCCCAGCAGGTCCGCGACGACTCCCTCGTAGTCGTAGCCCGGAATCACACCCTCGACGTAGGTCCCCTCGACGTACTCCGCGAAGGCCTTGACCACGTCCGGCGCGCGGTCGGCGTTGCCGACCTCGAACGCGAACTCGGCGACGGCCTCGTCGCCTTCCTCCGCGAGCGTCACCGATTCGAGATCCACGTCGGTCCGGGTGACCGACGGCGCGTCTTCGAGCCGGCGCTCGAACGTGTCGAACCAGCCCGCCTCGACCGCGTCGCCCACCTCGCCGTCGACGGTCGCCGACAGCATCGGCGTCCGGACGACCAGCCGGTAGGCCAGTTCCCAGTCGTCGGTCTCGCTCGCCGTCACGCGCCCGTCGAACCGCGTCGTCGTCACGACGAACCACTCGCCGTCGCGCTCGAAGGCCTCGTGGCCCGAGAACGCCCGCTCCGCCCGCTCGGGAATCTCTGTCATTGCCCCTCGTACGCGAGCGGTCGGCAAAAGGGCGTTGTGTCGACTCCACGCGAGAGCGGAGATGTCAACTGCCCCGCGCACGGTGGCGCGGGGCTTGTCAGTGAACTCGGCCTCTGCCGACGTTAGTCGGACGGGACAAATCCCCGATTCGGCGTCACCGTTCCTGACTTCAGGGCGAGTTGACTGTCGCCCGTCCGCCGCGACGACTGTAGGCCGCGACGGACGTACCGCCACCCAACGTTCTTCGCTCCAACGTAGTCCGCGTTCGCCGTCGCACCACACTTCCCGCACTCAAACTTCGCCTGCCTGACGCGGTTCCCTTCGCTCGTGTGTCCACACTCGGGGCACCGCCGACTCGTGTTCTCCGGATTGACGTACTCCGCACAAATGCCCTCCTCTTCCGCCTTGTACTCCACGAGGTCAACGAGCTGGCGGTGCGCCCACTGGTGGAACTCCTTCACTGGGGGCGCACGTTCCCTGATGTGTTTCAGGTTCTCGAACGCGATGTACTCGCAGTCGTGTGCCAACGCTTCCTCGATGATGTCGTTGGCCACCCGATGTAGGACATCTCGAACGTATCGGGATTCCCTGCCACTCATCTGCTGGATGGTGCGGTGGGCAGACTGCGTACCGGTCTGTTGGAGACTGCTGCGAATCCGCTCGAACTCCCGGTGTCGATGTCTGAGTTCTCTGCCGGACGCGAAGTACGCTGTTGAGGTGGTGGCGATGTTGACGATGCCGAGATCGACGCCGAGAACTGTCCTGTCCTCGTCGTCGCCCTGTTGTTCGACCTGTTTCTCGGGCTTCGGTTTGCGGAACCCAAGGTGCAGGTAGTAGTCTCCATCGCGTCGGGTGAGCGTGGATTCAGTGAGTTCCCAGTCCTCATCGTTGAGGTACTGGTATTGATAGCCGTCTTTGTCGTCCGGTAACGCGAGGTCACACCGAATACGGTCATCGACTGTTGCGAGTGAGACCGTGCCGTCGTCGAATAGGGTCAGCGTCCGGGTGTCGTATTTCACCGTCTCGGCGGTGAACTCCGGCCGTGAAGTCTTGTACTCCTCGTCCAGTTCTTCGAGTTCTTCGACGCCGGAGAGTGCGGCTGCGGCTTGGTGAGTGGCGTGGATTGCGTGCTGACTCCCGAGACGCGTCTCCTCTCGTACCTCGTCATAGGCGAGGTCTTGGAGGTAGGTTTTCCGCGTTTCACCGTGTTCCCATCCGATCTGGCTGCTGATGTTGCAGGCAGTTTGCCACTCGTTGATGGTGGTATCGAGCAGTTGCTTCTGCTCGTCGGTGAGGGTAGGGCGGGTGATTGCGGTGCGTCTCAGGTAGTCGTCTGCCACGAGTTTCAATAGGTCTTCCTCCCCGCCCACGGTGGGGGCGGGGAATCCGCCTTGCTACCTAGTTTGAACCACCCCCGAGAACCTGCGCTTCGCGCAGAACCTCGGTCTCGTTCAAACCCATCCGACGACTCCTGCGCGGCGCGTGTTGCGCCGCGCCGTCATGCGAGGGAGGGGATTTGAACCCCTGGACCCCTGCGGGAGCGGATCTTAAGTCCGCCGCCGTTTCCAGGCTTGGCTACCCTCGCCCACTCGCCTCTCCCTCCGTGAGATGTTTGTCGGTTTCGGTCCGCGTCGCCCGGGTCTGCGATACGCCGACGCTCCTACCAGTCGACGCTGAGCGTCCCGTCGCCCTCGGGATCGGGCGCGATCTCCTCGTCGGTCCGCCGGTCGACGACGTGGATGACCCCCTTGTCCTTTTTCGCCGGACAGGCCTCCGCGGCCGCGACGTTGTGGTCGAGTTCTTCCTCCCCGAAGAAGTAGGTCTCGGGCTTGGCGATACCCGTCGAGATGTCTAGGTTCCAGTTGTCGGAGTACTCGGCGCACTTCCCCGCGCCGAAGCACTTGTTCGCCTCGAAGATGATCTTGTAGGGCTTCTCCTCGACCGGCGGCGCGTCCTGCTCGCCGATCTCGCTGGGGTCTACGGGTTCCTCCGCCTCGCTCATGTCCCCGGATTGGCCCCGGTCGGTCTTTCCGTTGTCGCTTCCGGTCCGGTCGACGTATCCGCGAACAGTGAGCGAACGCCGCCGTTACCGGTGGATGGTGACGCCCTCGATCTCGACGGGATCGTGAGGCTCGTCCTGGCCGTCGGTCGGCACCGACCCGATCTCCTCGACCACGTCCATCCCGTCGGTCACCTCGCCGAAGACGGCGTGTTTGTCGTCGAGATGGGGCTGGGCGTCCAGCGTGATGAAGAACTGCGAGCCGTTGGTGTTCGGGCCGCTGTTGGCCATCGAGAGCTTGCCGGGGCCGTCGTGGCGCAGCTCCTCGTGGAACTCGTCGTCGAACTGGTAGCCGGGCCCGCCGCGGCCGGTCCCGGTCGGGTCCCCACCCTGGATCATGAAGTCCTCGATGACCCGGTGGAAGGTGGTGCCCTCGTACAGCGAGTCGCCGCGGATCTCGCCGGTCTCGGGGTCCTCCCACGTCGTCGTCTCGACGGCGGGCTCGGCGTCGGCCGCCGGGTCGTGTTCCGCGAGGTTGACGAAGTTCTCGACCGTCCGGGGCGCGCGCTCGTCGAACAGGTCGATCTCGATGTCGCCGTGGGTCGTGGACAGCGTCACCGCCAGGTCACTCATGGCCCTCACTCCGCGCGGTCGGGAGAAAAGTCTGGTGTTAGTCCCGCTCCACGGTCGCCGTGACCCCCTCGTCGAAGGACAACTCGACCAGCCCGAACGGCGTCCCGCCCCGGACCTTGGTGACCGCCAGACAGGTCCGCACGTCCCGGTCGACCACGTCCATCCGCACGTCCCACACCTGGTCGGCCCGGGCCAGCGTCATGTCCCGCCGCAGGACCGAGGGGGTGTTCTCGTGACAGTGAAACAGGCCGACGCTGTCGGTCATCCGCAGCGCCCGCTTGCAGGTGTCCAGAAACTCACGGTACCGCGTCCGGTCGCCCTGTTCGAGTTCCGTCGTCGGGTCGAGGACGACCAGCGATCCCGCGTCCAGCCCACCCAGAAACTCCTCGGGCGCGTCCAGCACGTCGTCCCCGTCGACGCCCCGCACGTCCACGTCCAGCGCCGCCTTCCCGACGTGGGCCGCCGTCGTCAGCGCGTCGGCCACCTCCTCGGCCGGTCGCAGCGTCGAGAGATAGCGCGTCGCGTTCGCGGCCGCCATCGCGTACAGGAGCGGCTCGCTCTGTGCCCGGGGCAGGGCCGACACCGCCACGAGACTCCCCGCCGGGACACCCCCGCCGAGTCCGCGATCGAGCAGGTCGACGCCCGTCGAGAGCCGTCCGCTCGGCGTCACGTCGTCACTCATGGCCCGACCCACGCGATTGGGACCGATAAGCCTGCCGCCCCACGTTTTTGCGCCTCGGGTCGCCTCCGGCTATCACTCGGCGCAAAAACGTGGGGCGAAAAAAGCGGGATCTCACTCCGTTCGATCCCGTGAACCGGCGCGCGGAGCGCGCCGGACGCTAGTTCTCCCCGTTCACTTCCGCCCGGAGGTCCGCCAGTTCCGCCACCCGCTCGGCGTGTGCGTTGTGCTGATGGATGGACTCGTCGTTGGACTGTTTCATCGTCACCACGGCGTCGTCGGGCAGGTCGGGGAACTCCTCGACGACCCCCTCGGCCATCGCGCGGACGCAGTCCTCGACGAACTTGGCGTCCTTGTGTGACTCGTAGGTCATGTGGTCCTCGTCGGGCCGTTTGGCGAGGTTGTAGATGCGCGCGCTCATCGAGTCGCGGGCGATCCGGATGATGTCGTTGAGGTCGGCCTCGGGCGCGCCCTCGCTCTCGACGGTCAGGGTCGCGTGGCCCCGCTGCGAGTGGCCCGGCTGGGGCACCTCTTCGAGGAACTGGTCGATGACCTCCTCTTCCACGTCCAGGCCGCGCAGGGTCTCGCGGGCCCGGGAGGTACTCATCCCCTGCGAGCAGGGACAGACGGTCATGCCGGTGACGCGGGCACCGATCTCCTCGCGGGTGCCGTCCTCGGTGGCGGTCGCGGAAGCGATGATGTCGGCCGTCGACTGGGTGGGCCGGTCGGACTCGGGCGTCCGCTCGCGGGTGACGTACTCGGCCTCCATCCGGACCTCGGCCTTGGTGGTGTAGTCGTGTTTGTCGATCAACCGCTCTGCGGCGTCGCCACACACGTCCTCGACGCGGTAGACTTCCTGGGCGACGGCCGCTTCGAGGGTCTCGTCGACGACCTCCATGTTCCGGGACATGTCGGCCCCCTTCCGCCAGGACGGCAGGTCGACGAACACGTCGAACTCGGCCATCAGCACGATCGGACGGTCCTCGGCCCGGCCGAGCTTCACGAGTTTCTCGACGCCGGTGACCCCGACGCGGTTCAGTCCGACGGACACGTCCGGACTGCTCGCCTGGACGTCCGGGAGTTGCTGGCTCATCGGAACTTCCTTAGGACCGAACCGTCGTTAGGGCTTTCGAAAACGATAGTTCCCGTCGAACCAACGTGGCAAAGCGAGATCCGACCCACGAGACCCGAGGTGTCACGGGGCCGTCCCGCTTGTCCCGAACCGGTTCGCCCGGGTTCGCAGGTTCTTGGATCGGCATCGACCATTCATACCTTCGCCGGAAAGACCGGCGTCTGTATGCAAGTCACGCGAACGCACCTCGCGATGGCACTGGTCGTCGCATTCGTGTTCAACCCCGTCGTGGTCGGCCAGCCCGTCGCCGACCGCGTGTTGAGCGACGACTGAGCTAGTCGCGGGCTCGCGCCTCGGCGCTCGGGACGATCCCCTCGCCCGCCGTCGCTCCGCCGGATCCGGCGTCGGACTCGCGTTCGCCCTCGTCGTCGGACTCGTCCGCCGCCGGCAACCTGATCGTGACGACCGAACCCCGCGGGTCGTTCTCCTCGAACTCGACGGTGCCGCCGGACTCGGTGACGATCCAGTTGATGATCCACAGGCCGAGCCCGCTGACGTGCTGGAGCTGGGTCTCCCGGCCGCGCAACAGGACGGCCCGTTCCTCCTCGTGGATGCCCGGCCCGTTGTCGGCGATCTCGATGGCGACCTCGTCGCCGTCGACCCACGCGGAGACGGTCACCTCGACCAGCGGCTCCGGGTTGTCGTTGTGCTCGACCGCGTTCTCCACCGCGTTTTCCACGGCGTCGGCGAAGAACTCGATGGCCGAGACGGGGGCGGTCTCCGGGAGGTCGGTTTCGATATCGACGTCCGGCCGGTCCGTCTCGTACTCCTCGACGACGGTCTCGATCACCTCGACGGCGTCCTGCCGGCGGGTGTCGACGTGGTCGCCGTCGAGCGCCTGTTCGAGGTGGCGGGCCTTCTCGCTCAGGTCGATCAGCCCCGAGATGTGGTCCTCGATGGCGTCGATCCACTCGGCCTCGGGGTTGTTCTGCTTGCCCAGTTCCGCGTAGCCCAGCACGACGTTGGCCTCGTTGCGCAGGTCGTGCCGGAGCGCACGGTTGAGGACGTTCAGCCGCTGTTCGCGCTGTCTGCGCTCGGTCACGTCCCGGAGGGAGACGAGGTGGCCGGTCAACAGCCCGCCGGCGCGCCGCAGGGCCGTCACCCGCACGTCGTAGTACCGGAGTTTCCCGTCGCGCCGGAGCGCCAGTTCCGAGTCGACGGCGTCGGCGGCGGACTCGCCCGCCGCCGCCGCCAGCGCCTCCGCCAGTTCCGGACACACGCTCCCGATCGACGCGCCGACCAGCGAGTCGTCGTCGCCGTCGGCGATCCGCGCTGCACGCCGGTTGTAGTCGATGACCCGCCGGTCGTCGTCGAGGACGAACATGGCCTCGACGAGGTTGTCCATCAGCTCGTCCCGGGCGACCTCGCGGGCGACCGGGACCATCTCCAGCAGGCGGTGCCGGTAGATCGCGAGAACGAACGCCGCCGCGGTGACGGAAAAGGCCGCCGGCGTCGGGTCGAACGGGAACGAGACGACGCTGCTCACGTAGAGAACGTTGACGATCCACGGCGTGAACGTCCCCACGAGGATCGCCACCGCCTGGCCGCGGTAGACGGTCTCCGAGACGACGAGCATCCGCACGAGGAGGTACGAACCGACCACGAGCAGGGCGTAGGAGTACAGCGTGTGGACGGCGAACCACGACCCCGCGAGCGCCGGCGGGGTCGGGACGGGACCGGCCCGAAACAGCCGCGACCGTTGCCAGAAGAGGTGGTGGTACGGGTTCGTCCAGACGAGCAGTTGCGTGATCGCCGGGACGATCAACAGCGGGACCGGGCCGTACCGCGTCAGCGGCGTGTCCTGGCCCGAATACGACTCCGCGAAGCACAGGAACAGGACCGGGATGGTCGCGATGGCGAGGTACTCGGCGTTGCCGAACACGCGCCGACCCAGCAGGTCCGTCCGCGCGAGCTTCAACCCGGCACAGAGCGTCCAGAAGGAGGTAGCGACGAGCAAGGCGACGAGCGATTTCGTCCCCGGTCGCCGCCGATTGCGGTACACCCAGACTGCGAGCCCGGCAACGACTCCCGCGACGCCCGTATAGAGGAGTGCGAAGGGAGTGTATTGCCAGGCCATGTGTCGGCGGCGACTACGGCTGCGACGGCGAATCCATCGAGTCGAGGTCGGGTTCCGGCATCCGGAACAGCGCACCGAATTCGTCTTCTTCGAGGTCGCCCACCGTGTCGTCGAGGTTGGCTTCGAGTTCTTCGATCTGCTCGGTCAGCTCCTGGTACTCCTCGCTGGTTTCGAGCTCGGACCGGCTCTTCGAGGTCTCCAGAGCCGCGCGCTTGGAAACCAGCGAGAAGTACTCCTGGAACGTGTCGTCGTACGTCGAGTACGTCAGGAGCTGTTCGACCGTATCGTAGAGATCGTCACGCGAGACGGGCTTGACCACGTACTCGTCGAAGCCCATATCGAGGATGTCGAAGTCGGGATCGACCGCCGTCACCATCGCGACCCGGCAGTCGTACCCCTCCTCGCGGATGTGTTCGAGGACTTCGTCCCCCGACATCCCCGGCATTCTGCGGTCGAGCAACACGGCGTCGACATCGTCGTCGAGTTTCTCGAGCGCCTCCGATCCACTGTACGCTGTCCGGACGTCGTACTCCTCCTGCAGGTGCGCGGCGTAGACATCCGTGACGGCGGACTCGTCGTCGACGATGAGGACTGTTGTTTCGCCCAAACCTATCCACTCACTGTAGGAAGTCGTGAATGATGGCAAAAAAGTTTCCGGCCGGTTTTCAGCTCTGAACACCGGGCGGCCGGTCGCGTCACTCCTCGTCGACGGGGCGGGTCTCCTCGTGGAGTTCGCGGAAGACGGTCGCGAACGCCTCGTCGTCGAAGCGCTCGACGGTGTCTTCGAGCTCCTCCCGGACGCGGTCGCGCTCCTCGCGGAGGTCCCGGAACTCGTCGCTGCTCTCCAGTTCCGCGTTGCTCTTGTTGGCCAGCAGCGTCGCGTACTTCGTGGACAGCGAGTAGTACTCCTGGAGCTGCTCCTCGTACTCGGCACAGATCAGGAGCCGGTCGATGGTGTCGAACAGGTCCGACCGTGAGACCGGCTTGATGACGTAGTCGTCGAAGGGCATCTCGATGATGTCGAAGTCGGGATCGACCGCCGTCACCATCGCGACCCGGCAGTCGTACCCCGCCTCGCGGATCTCTTCGAGGACGTCGTCGCCCGACACGTCCGGCATCCGCCGGTCGAGCAGGACGATGTCGATGTCGGACCCGAGCTTCTCCAGTGCCTCCTCACCGCTGTAGGCCGTCCTGACCTCGTACTCCTGTTCCAGCTGGGCGGCGTAGGCGTCGGCCACGTCCGGTTCGTCGTCCACCACCAGCACGGTAGGGAGGTCACCTTGACTCATCGAACCGCTAGTCAATACACGCCAACGGAAGGATAAGACTTCCGGGCGTTTCGGCCCGGAGAATGGTTCACTGCACCGATCTTCCGCCCTCTCGCCCTCGAAGCGCCGCCCTGGGGCGATCGCGCTCGGGCCCTCCGTCGTCCTACTCGCCGACGATCTCGTCGTACCGCGCCCCGGTCTGTTTCAGCGTCTCGGTCGAGTAGAGTCGTTCGTGTTCGACCGGCAGGTACTCGGCGGCGAGTTCGTCGATCTTCGCGTCGACGGCCGCGGCCTCGCGGCCGTGGATCATCGTGAAGAGGTTGTACGGCCAGCCCTGCTCGGGGCGGCGGGGACGGTGGTAACACAGCGTCACGTAGGGGAGTTCGCCGACGGTCTCGCCCCGGTCGTCGAGTTCGTCGTCGGGCACGTCCCAGACGACCATGCAGTTGCTGTCGAAGCCCGTCGTGACGTGGTTGACAACGCAGCCGATCCGCTTGATACAGCCGTCCGCGCGCAGGCGCTCGACGCTCTCGATCACGTCCGTCACGTCCGCGCCGAGGGCCGTCGCCACGTCCCGGTACGGCGTCGCCGACAGCGGGAACCCGTCCTGAATTTCGAGCAGGAGGCGACGGTCCAGATCCGAGAGGTCCGCCGCGGCGTCCTCGCTGATCCGGGTCGCGGAGGCGTCGGTCTCGGCGATGCTCCCGCGGGCTCGCGGTTCCTCCCCTCGCCCGTCCGCGGACTGTGTCTCCCGGGCGAACCGATCCCCGTTGACCACCGGGAACTCCAGGTCGATGTAGTAGTCGGTCAGCATCGGGAGGACCAGAACCGCCAGCCCGGTCTCGCGCTCGATGTCGTCGACGATCGCGTCGCGTTTCTCCCGGGAGCCGGCGGTGACGACGAACCACATGTTCCACTCGTGATCGCGGCGGTAGTTGTGGTTGACCTGCCGGTGGGCGTTGATCGTCTCTGCCACCTCGTCGAACCGATCCGGGGGTGCCGAGACGGCCGCCAGCGTCGACGAGCCGATCACCGGAGGGTTGAGGACGGGGCCGAACCGACGGAACACGCCGCCCTCGCGGAGGTCACGGACGCGGGCCAGCGCGTCGGCGGCGTCGATCCCGAGGTCGTCGCCGACGATCTCGAAGGGCCGTTCCGCCACCGGGAAGCCGCTCTGGTAGCCGTCGACGAGTGCCGCATCGACGTCGTCCAGCGCCGCCCGCCAGTCACCCGACTGGAGACTCATTGGCCCGTGTTCGGACCTGTTCGCCGTAACGGTGTCGCTTCCCGGCCGCGAAACCGCTAAGTCGCCGGCACCACTCCCCCCGACAATGCCCACGTACTACGAGGACATCGAGGTCGGCGACACCGAAGCACACGGTTCCTACGAGGTCACCGAAGACGAGATCATCGAGTTCGCCGAGCAGTACGACCCCCAGGAGTTCCACACCGACCCCGAGGCCGCAAAGGACACGATGTTCGGCGGGCTGGCCGCCAGCGGGTGGCACACCGCAGCGATGTGTATGCGCCTGCTGGTCGAGACCATGGAACAGGCCGGCTGGGCCTCACAGGGCGCACGCGGCATCGACGAACTCCGCTGGATCAGGCCGGTCCGGCCCGGCGACGAACTCTCGATCGAGTACGAGGTCGTCGAGAAACGCGACGGCGACCGCCCCGGCGTCGGCGAGGTCGACAGCCGACTGACCGGGTACAACCAGGACGACGAACCCGTCATCACCTGGATCGGGCTCGGGATGATCGAGAAGCGCGAGGCTGAGTGACTGGGGGAGCGTGGCGTCGGCGGTGATATCACCCTCCCGAGCGTCCGCGAGACCGGGCAGTCCCCCTTCGCGTCGGCGACCAGGTCACGGACCGCCGCCTCATCAAGGCCGGGAACGGGGGCTACGGGGGCTGTGTTTCCCGGTCGCTCACTCCATCGCGATCGTCACCCGCCCGTCCATGTCCGTGACGTACACCTCGACGTCCTGGGTCGATCCGAGCCAGTTCCGTAACTGGGCGACCGAATCGACCCTCCCGGTGTAGCTGGAACTGGCGAGCAGGTCCATCCCGTCGGTCCCCTGGTACAGGCTCTCCAGCGCCGTCGCCGACAGTTCGGGACTCCCGACGCGTTCGTAGGTCGTGTCCCCGACCTTTCGCCAGATTGTGACCTCGGTGTTCCCCCAGGCGCCCCCGGCGCTGCGGACGACGCCGTCCTTGCCGGTCGTGAACTCGTAGACGTACTGCGTGTCGCCCCTCGTGAACACCAGCACGAACCGGAGGTACTCCTTGCCCTGGACGAACTGCTGGTCGGACGGCCGGACCGGGGTGAACCGCGCGTTCGACAGGACGAGCCGCGATGCGCCGTCGATCCCCCGCCAGAGACCGCCCTCTTGGGAGAACGTCGCCGTCGTGTCGGTGGTCGTCCACTGCTCGATGCCGCCGGTCCCGACTGTCTCGCCGCCTCCGCCGCCACCGCCTCCGCCCGAACCGACGACGTCGCGGGTGAGCGTGACCCGCTCCTCGGCCTGGATGGTCCCGTCACCGTTCAGGTCGGCGGTGGCGGTGATGGTGACGGTACCCGACGAGTCCGGCGTGAACTGCGCCGTCGCCCGGCCGTCGTCGCCGCTGGTGACCACCGGCGTGTCGAAGCTCCCGTCCGGCGAACTGAACCGCACGTCGACCCCGGAGACGGGGTTGTCGAACCGGTCGCGAACCGCCACGCGCACGGCCGTCGTGGCGCCGTCGGAGACCGCCTTCGGGTCGGCCACGTCGGTGAGGTAGGCCGCGCCCGGCTCGTCCACGCCGCCGCCGACGGCCACCTTGCCGAGCCGGAGTTCGTAGGTGCCCGGCTCCAGGGTCAGCGTCAGCTCGCCGCAGGGGCCGGGCGGGGACTGCGAACAGCGCAGGCCCGTCACGTACCGGTCGTCGTCGGTCCCGTCGGGGTCCAGTTCGTCGGCGAGCAGGTCCCGCCAGGCGTCCCGCCGGATGTCGGTGGGGACGGTGATCCTGATCGGGTCGGACCCGTTCCGGACGGTGACGGTCCGCACCGGCGCGCTGACCGGCTGGACGGTCACGCCGACGGTCCCCGCGGTCGCTCGCGTGGGCCGACCGTCCAGGGCGACGAGCGATATCTCGCGGCCGTCGACGAGGACCGTCTCGGTCTGGGGGACGGTCGCCCCCTCCTGGCGGTTGTACACCGCCCACGGCTCGTAGACGGTCGTCGGGGCGCTGTCCCACTCGTTGTAGTCGGGTTCGTAGACGATGGCCCTGGTCTGGAACGTGCGGGTACTGCCGTCCCAGTAGTCGCCGGTCTCGCCGCTGGCGCGGGCGTTCGCTATCGTCACCGTCCGCTCCTCGGTGATCCGGAGCCTGTCGCTGACCGGTGGGGGATTGAGAAAGACCAGCCGCGAGGGGTAGCGCAGCCCCACCTCGACGGGGACGGTTTCGCCGGTCCCCGTCGCGGCGACCCGGTCGACGGTCGCCGCCAGGCGGACCACGTCCCGCTGGACGCGCTGGTTGTGTTCGAACTCGTGTTGGGCGTTCAGTTTCGGAACCACCGTCACCTGGAGGACTGCGAGCAGGACCGTCCCGACGGCGACGAGGAGCACGACGCCGATGACGGGCGTGACACCGCGGGTGTCCGACCGCAGGTCCTGTGCCGACCGATCCGAGCCTGTGTCTCTCATGTCTCTGTCTCCCTCATGCCAGCGCGAACACGACGACGGTGAGCACGGCGAGTCCGAGACCGTACTTGACCCCGCCGTAGAGGCTGTTCTCCGTGAGCTTGCCCGCCACGAGACCGGTCCCGATCCCCTGGACCAGCGCGGAGTGGAAGAGGACCACCTGCAGTTCCGGGACGGGGATGCTCGCGATGGATATCGGTGCCTCTTCGCGCTCGGCGCCAGCCGTCGCGGCGTTCAGTGCCTCGATGGGTTCGAGGAAGCTCGACGTCATTATCAACACGACCAGCAGGTAGACGAGGAACCCGACGACGACGATGACGAGGTACGTCGAGAGGGTCTCCCGGCGCTCGCGCCGGAGCCTGGTGCGTTCGGCGATGTCGGTCGCCGCCACGTCCAGCACCACGTGGATGTCGCTCGTGACCCGACTCCCCTCCGCCAGCAGTCTGGCGGTCCGGGTGAGCGTCGGCGAGGAGAGGCGGTCCCCGAAGGCCTCGAACGCCGCGAGCAGGTCCGCGTTCCAGGTGATGTCGTTGCGGAGCAGCCGCACCTGATCGGCCAGCCGTCCCGAGGTCGACTCGCTGACGATGTCCAGCCCGCGCGTCAGCGAGAGCCCCCGCCGGTTGCTCGTCGCGAGGAGTTTGAGCAGCGCCGGGAACCGTTCCCTGGTCGCCCGGTGTTGTCGCCGGCGGTACTCGTAGACCGCCCCGACCGGCGCGGCCGCGACCACGAGCGGGGCGACCACCAGTTGACTCGTGAGCAAGACCGGGTCCGCGACCAGCGCGCCCACGCTCGCGTCGACCGCGCCCGTCTGCACGCCCAGTACCGGGAGGGCGATCGCGATGGGGACCGAGAACAGGAGCGCGCGCCAGGGACGCTCGCTCACCCGGACGAACTGATCGCGGAGCCGGGCGCGGATCCCCGACAGTCGTTTCTCCCGCTCGTAGGCCTGCCGCCACTCGGGAGCGTCCGAATCCGGCGGCGGGGCGGTCCCCTCCGACCCGGAGCGAGACGAGACCGGCTGCTCCCCGAACGGTGTCCCGACGACGTCGACCGCCGCGAAGAAGACGGCGAGAGCCAGCGGCAACACCACGTAGACGAACAGAGCCATCGCGGTCAGCGTTGCCGTCCCCACGAACGCGATGACCAGCAGGACGATCACGACGAAAAGCGGCACGGCGACCAGGCCGACGACGAACACCTCGCTGAGCAGTTCGAGTTTCTCGATGTAGGCCTCCTGTGCGTCGACGGCGGTCTGCAACTGGGCGTCGATCTCGTCGCGGAGGAACGCCTCGATGTCCCCGCCGGTCTTCAGCAACACCTCAAGGTCCCCGACGATCCGCCTGAGTTCCTCGCTGGGCGTGACCGCCCGCAGGTTCTCCAGCCCGGTGTAGAGGCTGTTGCCGAACATCTCGTCGTCGCGGACCACGCGGTCGAACTCCGCCGCGACCGCCCCGTAGGTGTCCCCGGCCGCGGCGAGGCGCTCGACGATCCGGTCGAAGGGAAGGTCGGCCCGCGACAGCGCGTACATGAACGTCACCGCGTACGGGAGGTTGTACTCGATGTCGCGCCGCCGCCGCCCGATCCGGATCCGGAGCTTGAGAACGCGGTGCCAGCTCCAGTACGCCGCGGCCCCGACGACGCCCGCGAGCACGGAGACACCGAGCAGGGCACCCGCGACGGCTCCCGGCCGGAGCCCGAGTCGGTCGAGGACGCCCGCGAGATAGCCGTACCGGGCACCGCCGAGGACGATCCCCGCGACGACGACGCCCAGCAGGACGCCGGCGACGAGCAGCGCGACCATCCGACCGACCACCCCGGCCAGGTACTGGTCGTACGTCGTGGCCAGCCGCGCCTGCGTCAGTTTCCGCTGGAAGGACCTGTAGCGGTGCTCCCGGGTCTTGAACAGCGTCCGGAGCGGCCCGTAGTACTGTCGCAGTTCGGCCCGGCTGATGTTCTCCAGCCCCGACGGAGTCAGGTCGACGCCCTGGAGGAGCTGGTCGGCCCGCTTGCGCTCGTCGTCCTCCGTCTCGAACGCCGCGCCTTCCGGCTCGGCCGCCGGTCGCCGCCCGTACTTCCCCCAGAACTCGTCCTCGTCGAGGTCGTCCTCGTCGGACTCGCCGGCGTCGTCCACCGGTGGGTTCTCCTCGGCCATGTGTCACTCGTCCCAGGGGTACAGCGTCTGCGGGTCGAGACCACCCTCGCGGATGGCGTCGACGACCGCCTCGGGCCGTCGCTGGAACGTGTGGACGACCCGACCGACGTTCTCGTGGTGGTCGATACCCTCGCGGCGCATGTACCGGAGTACCTCCCGGCGGAGGGCCAGTTCCTGCCGGAGCCGCTCGTCGTCCCAGCCGCGCTCGTACTTCACCTCCTCCAGCAACTGCGACGGGGCGAGTTGCTCGAAGGCGTCGCTGGCCGGGTCCCGGCCGAAGACCGCGCGCGTCTCGACGCCGTCCCGTCCGGCGGTCAGCTCGACGAGGCGGTGGTTCCGGCGGACCCGGCCCGTCTCGGTGTGGACCTGGCGCTGGATGGCGACGACGTCGAGGCTCCCGATCATCTGCTCGGGGACGTCCAGGGGCTCGTTCTCGAGGCGGCGCATCGCGCTCTCGGCGGAGTCGGCGTGGAAGGTCGTGAACGCCGTGTGGCCGGTCGAGATGGCCTGGAAGAAGGTGAACGCGACCTGGGGGTTCGCCCGGATCTCGCCGACGAGGAGGAACTCGGGGCGCTGGCGCAGTGCCGACTCCAGCAGGTCGAACATCGTGATCGCGCCCTGTCCCTCGGCGACCGAGGAGCTGCGGGTCACGTTGCGCACCCAGTTCTCGTGGGGGAGGCGCAGCTCCGGCGTGTCCTCGATGGAGACGATCTTGTTGCCGGGCGGGATGAAGTAGGAGACGGCGTTCAGCGCGGTCGTCTTCCCGGACCCGGTGCCGCCAGCGAACAGCACCGACTTCCCGTTCTCGACCAGCAGCCAGAGGTACGCCATCTGGTCGAGGCCGAACGTCCCGAACTCGAGCAGGTCCGTCGGGGTGAACGGGTCCTCGGAGAACCGGCGGATGGTGAACGTCGACCCCCGGAGGCTGACGTCGCTCCCGAAGGTGAACTGCGCCCGCGACCCGTCCGGCAGGCTCGCGTCGAGCAACGGATCCGCCGCCGTCAGCGACTGCCCGGACCGCTGGGCCAGTCGCGTCACGAAACTGTCGAGGCGGTCCGGCGAGAACGTCAGGTTCGTCTCGAGGTCCCTGTAGTCCGCGTGGTAGACGTACAGCGGGACGTTCGCACCGTCACAGGAGATGTCCTCGATGGCCGGGTCGTGCATCAGCGGGTCGATCTTCCCGTACCGCACGAAGTCACGTCGCAGGTAGTACACGATGCGCAGTGTCGTCCCCGGCGGCACGGCGGCGGCGTGTTCGTCCAGCAGGTGCGCGACTTCCTCGTCGAACACGTCCCCGCGTCGCTCGTCGGGCCCGATGTCCTCGTGCATCAGCTCCTGGCGGAAGCTCCGCGTCAGGTCCTCGCGGACGTACTGCTCGAACTCCGTCAGCGCCGGCGTCCCGACGTGGTACCTGTGTTCGTTCTCCGCCGCGTCGTAGAGGATGGCGGTGTAGGAGAACGGCCGCACGGACCACCGCCAGGAGACGACCGCGTACTCGTCGAGGTAGTCGAAGTCGAACCACTGCCCGCGGATCGTCTCCGGATCCGGGGCGGGGACGTCGAGCTTCCGTGGGTCGTACTCCTCCCGGAAGTACTCGACGACCGACTCGACCAGCGTGGTCTCGAACTCCTCGCGCGGGACCGTCGGGACATCGCCGCGGTCGCGCTCGGATACGGCGTCCATCGCCCGCTCGGTCACCGCGGTGTCGAGGTCCTCGAGGAGAAAGCCGTCCTCCGTCCCGCGCCCGTCGCCGGTCGAGTCCTCCTCACTCATGCGTCGAGACGACCGTGCCAAGACAGCCGCCGGTAATAAAATCCCGGTCCGATCCGGCCACGCGAGCCGGTGAGGTGCTACTCCACGCGCGAGGCGTCGAGCGTGATGTCGACCCCCGACAGCGCCCGGGAGACGGGACAGTTGGTCTTCGAGTCGGTCGCTATCTCCTGGAACTCCGAGTCGTCGATCCCCGGCACGGACGCCTCCGTCGTGAGTTCGATGCGGGTGATGGTCGGTCCCTCGTCGTCGCGCATCTCCAGGTGACAGTGCGCGGTGGTGTGGACCTCCTCGGGGTCGTACCCCTCGGCTTCGAGGTTGTTGGCGAGCGCGAGGGAGAAACAGCCGGCGTGCCCGGCGGCGAGCAGTTCCTCGGGGTTGCTCTTGGCCGGTTCCTCCTCGCGGAACCGCGACCGGAAGGAGTACTCGCCGCGCCAGGCCCCGCTCCCGAGGGCCATCTCGCCGTCGCCGTCCCGGACACCGCCGCGCCACGTCGCCTCCGACGTTCTGACAGGCATACACACGGATAGCGGGGGCGGGCTTAGAAACCTGGTGGCTGGTGTTTCGAGCCGAGGACGCTCGCGGCCGAGCCAGAGCCCGTGGAGAAACACAGCCTATTTCGCGGTCGCGTCCCGAACATGTCGGCATGGCTCACGTCACCCAGGAGTTCGGCGAGTGGCCCATCAAGCGGCTGAACACGGAGGTCGTCGCCTCCGGACCCAAATCCGCCGCGGACATGGACCGCGCACAGGCACGGGAGGCCTTCCAGCGTATTCTCGCGGGCGAGCCCGACCCCACGACGCTGGGGGCGTTCTGGCTGGCCAACCGCTGGAAGCGCAACACGCCCGAGGAACTGGCCGCCTTCACCGACGTGATGCGCGAGGAGAGCGTCGAGACCGCCGTCCCCGACGCCGACCCCGTCGACTGCGGGGCCAACTACGACGGCAAGGACGACACTGCCATCCTCGGCGTCGCCGCCGGGGTCGTCGCCGCTGCCGCTGGCACCCCCGTCGTCGTCCACTCGGGCGACCGCGTGCCGACCCAGAAGCAGGACGCCTACAAGCACGTCCTGGACGAACTCGGCGTCCGGACGGAACTGGACCCCGAGGACAGCGCCGACATGGTCGACGAGACCGGCTTCGGCTACTACTACCAGCCCGCGTTCAACCCCGGCGTCGACGACCTCTGGGAGCGCCGGGACATGATGGGCGTGCGGAGCTTCGTCAACACCGTCGAGACGCTGGCCAACCCCGCCGACGCCGACGTGCATCTCGGTAGTTTCTACCACCTCGCCTTCGCCGAGAAGATCGTCGACACCTTCCGCGAGGCCCGGTCCCAGGACGTGTCCCGCGTGCTGATGTTCCAGGGGCAGGAAGGCTACGACGACATCCGGCCGGGGTCGACGGTCGTGGCCGAGTGGGGGTCGGTGCGAAGCACCGACGAATCGGCGAGCGGGGAGGGCAACGACCCGCGAGGCGGCGAAGAACTGGCGGACTTCGAGATCGAGACCGGCGAGTACGGGATGGACTTCGACGGCGAGGATCTGGAAGTCGAGGACGTCGCCGGCGACTCGGCGAGGATCACCGAGGCGGTGCTGGCGGGCGAGCGCGACGACCAGTTCGCCGACGCCGTGGCGGTCAACGCCGCCCTGCGGATGTACGCCCGCGAGGACGTGGCCGACCTGGAGACGGGACTCGAAACCGCCCGCGAGACCATCGAGAGCGGCGACGCCGCCGCCGTGCTGGACGATCTCCGGGCGTTCTGAGCCCCCTCAGCCGCCGATCACGAACCGGGCGACCGCGTAGTCGACGGCGACGACGGCCACAAAGGCAAGCAGGACGGCCCCGTCGCCGCCGAGGGTCGGGGCCGCGAGGACGATCACGGCCAGCAGTTGCGCCGCGACGGCGACCCCGGCGACCAGCCCCCAGCCCGCGGCACGGCCCACGTCGTACCGCTCGGGCCAGTAGCGCCGGTAGACGAACGGCGGCAGGAACACGATGGCCAGCGTCGGGAAGATCGCGGGGTAGGTCACCGCCCCCAGCCGCTCGGTCAGGGCGTAGACGACCGGGAGCGCGACGGCGGCACAGACGACGAAGATGGCCCGCTCCGGCGTGAGCCACGCCGCCGGCCCGGCCGCGTCGGCCTGCCGGTTGCTCATAGCGTCAGCGGTTCCGCGTCCTCCCAGCGGGGGTCGAACTCCGAGCGGACGTTGGCGGCGAACTCCCGGTCTTTCAGGTCGATCACGGCGAAGGTGTCGTCGGCGTTGAGCGGGTGAGGGACCTCGATACAGACCTCCGCGTTGTCGATCAGCTCGAAGGTGCCCGAGACGTTGGGCGAGGTGCGGACGGAGAACTGGTCGTGACGGGCCAGGTGCGACCGGTAGCGCTCGCCGACGCTCTCCGGGAGTTCGTCGACCAGTTCCGGCCGCATCAACAGCGACACGTCGACGCCGCGATCCAGCGCGTCCCCCAGTTCCTCGACGATCAGGTCGCCGACGGTGTCCATGTCGAACTGCTGGGACGAGGAGGAGGCGACCATGATGATGCGCTCGTCGGCGGCCGCGAGCCGCTCGACCAGCAGATCGACGGTCTCGTCCGGGCCGACCGCCGCCGTCCAGAACGTCTCCTCGACGGGCTCGGCGCTCTCGAGTTCGCCGACCAGTTCGTCGACGATGTTCTCGTACTGCTGGGCCTTCTCGTCGAGCTCGCGCTTCTTGTCCTCGAGCAGGCGGTCCAGCGCCGTCTGTGGCTCGACGGCGACGTATTTTTTGGGCCGGCTCGCGCTCTGACTCCGGACGAGATTGTAAGTCTCGATGCTGTTGAGAACGTCGTAGATCCGCCCCATCGGCACGTCGCTGACCCGGGACAACTCCTTGGCCGTTGTCGGCCCCGTCTTCAGCAACGCGCGGTAGGCTCGGGCCTCGTACTCGGACAACCCGAGGTCTCTCAGACTTGCCATCGTACGACGGTCGAACGCCGGGGATATAAACGCACCGCAGGTTTACCGCAGTGGTTTATGAACCCGTCGCGAGTTGGGCCAGGCCGTCCGGCGTTTTCGCCGTTCCCGTGACTTCGCCGTCGTCGACGACTTCCGCTTCGCCGTCGAGGTCCTCGACGGCCGGGACGACGACGGCCTCGTGATCGGCGACCCGGAGCGCGGCCCGGTGGAGGTCGCTCCCGGCGGGCGCGCCCACTCGGAAGATCCGCAGCGACTGGAGCCGCGAGGCGACCGTCGCGTAACTGGCCACCTCCACGCCCATGCGCTCGGCCGCGCCCGCGAAGGCCGCGATCGCCTCGCGGGCCCGCTCGCGGTAGCGATCCTCGCCGGCCAGGGCCGCCAGATCGACCAGCGCGTCCGCGAGTTCCACGTTCGTGTCCAGCGGGTACAGCGGCCGATCGAGCAGGCCGGCCCCCTCGGCGGTCCCGTCCCGGAACGCACCGCCGTCCCCGAGCTCGTCGAGCGCGTAGTCGGCGACCGCCGTGGCCGCCTCGCCGTACTCGCCGGTGACCTGCCAGGCCGTCGTCAGCCCCTGCAGGAGCCCGGCCTGGTCGGCCAGCAGCCCCGACTCGCCCGTCTCCTCGCCGGTCCGGTAGTGGGTCACCTCCCCGTCCTCCACGAGGTCGTCGAGGACGTGATCGAGCGCCCGCTCGGCGTACCGGCGGGCCCGCTCGTCGTCGGTGTAGCCGGCGTACGCGAGCAACGCGCCGGCGGCCATCCCGTTGCGATCGGCCAGTACCGTGTCGTCGACGTTCGGTGGCTCGGCGTCCTCGCGGTCGGTCGGGCTCATGCGGTAGTACTCGTCGTCGCCGGCCTGACTGGCGGCGAAGGCCCCGCCGGTCCAGAGGTCCGTCGTGAGGTACTCCACCGTCGACTCGGCGGTCTCGCGATAGGACTCTTCGCCCGTGTAGCGGTACGCGCGGGCGAAGGCCCGGACCAGCGCGGCGTTCTCGTCGAGCAGTTTCTCCCGGTGGGGGTCGCTCCAGTCCCGACCCGTCGCGAACCGGTAGAACCCGCCGTCGTAGGTGTCCAGCAGGTGCGCCCGGATCGCCTCCAGCGTCCGGGTGGCCTGATCGCGGGCCCGGACCAGCGCGAACTCGACCGTGCGGGGGAGGGGGAACTTCGCGTCCGAGCCCCACCCGCCGAACTCGTCGTCGAAGGCCCCGAGCAGTTGCTCGACCATGTGTTCCTCGATGCGGTCGCGGAGCTCGCCGCCGGGCGGCGTCCCGTCCCGGAGCGCGCGCGGCACGCGGCCGGCCTCCTCGCCCTCGCCGTCCCAGGTGCGCCGGACCGAGTCCAGGATCTCCCGGAAGCCGTCGACGCCGAGATAGCCCGCGCCGGTCAGGATCTCCCCTTCGGGCGTACAGAAGACCGTGGAGGGGAACCCGCCCATGTTGTACCGCTCCCGGACCCGGGGATGGCGGTCCACGTCGACCCGCACCGGCACGAAGCCGTCGTTGATGTTGGCCGCGATGCGTGGCTCGGTGTAGGTGGTCGCGTCCATCTCGTGGCAGTAGGTACACCAGGGGGCCGACAGCGAGAGCAAGACGGGCTGTTTCGCCCGCGCGGCCTCGTCGAAGGCGTCCTGGCCCCACTCGCGCCACTCGACGTTGGTCCGCGCCGCGGAGTCGTCCATACCGGCCGGTAGCGATCACCGGACAAGTATCCTGCGTCCCGTGACAGGGGCGAAGCCCGTCTCGCTCCGGAGTATACCGAACGATGCGTGAACCCGCTGTCCCGTTGACGAACATATATACGTGTGTCCGACCAACATATCAACGGAATGACTACGAGTGATCCTCTGGGGGACAGGGGATCGGAGATCCTCCCGGAAGCGGTGCGAACGCAGTTCGAGTCGGCGGATCTCGGCCGTCATCTGGCGTCGTTCTACCGGACGCGGGGCGAACAGCTGGCCGTCGCGACGGCGTTCATCGGGCTCGGACTGGAACGCGACGAGCTCTGTCTGTACTTCGCCGACGACAACGAGCCCGACGCCGTTCGCGAGTACTTCGAGACGGCCGGTATCGACGTTCGCGCTCACGAGCGGGCGGGCCGGCTCCGGATCGAAAGCGCGGCCGACACGTACCTGGACGGCGGATTCAGCGCCGACGAGACGCTGCGGACGCTCGAAGACGCCGTGGACGAGGGCACCGCGGCCGGCCACGACGGCGTTCGGGTTCTGGGGGAGAACACCTGGAGTTTCGAGGTCGAGGGTTCGTTCGACCGCGTACTGGACTTCGAGGTGTCCTTCGACGAGCGGTGTCGGGACGTTCCGGTCACGGCGCTGTGTCAGTACTCGCTGGTGGAGTTCGACGACGCGACGATCGGGAAGGCGGTCCAGACCCACGAGCAGATCGTGTACCGGGGGACGCTCTGTGAGAACCCGTACTACGTCCCGCCGGCCGAGTACTTCGCCCGCGGATCGCCGCGGGAGAACTCCCTGTTGATGCTCGAACAGCTCCAGGAACTCGCCCGGGCCCGCCGGGAGATCGAGGCACGCGAACAGCGGCTCTCGGTCATCAACCGCGTCCTCCGGCACAACATCCGCAACGAGATGTCCGTCCTCCTGGGCCACCTCGAACTCCTCCTCGAGGACGGGCACGTCGACGACGCGGGTCGGGACTCGATCGAGACCGCCACGGCGGTCGCCGAGGAGTTCCGCGACCTCGCGGCGAAGGCCCAGTACGTCGAGCGAACGCTCGACGAGTTCGAGCCCCGGCGGTTCGACGCGGCCGAGATGGCGTCCCGGGTCGCCTCCCGGCGGTCGGACGTGACAGTGTCCGTCGACACCCAGTCGGCCGCGACCGTGCGTGCCGATCCGGACGTGGAGATCGCGCTCGAAGAACTGCTCACGAGCGCCGCCGCGGCCGCCGACGATGCCACCCCGCTCTCCGTGTCGGTTCGAACGGATCGGGACGACCGACTGGTTCACATAGACGTCACCGGCGGCGAACAGTTGCTCCCGGAGGGGGCGCGCCACGCGATCGACAGCGGTCGGGAGACGAAACTCCAGCACTGTAACGGTCTCGCGGTGTGGATCGCCCGCTGGCTCGTCGAGATGTCGCACGGATCGCTCTCTTACGACGCGGCACCCGCGAGGGACCGGATTCGCGTCTCCCTGCCCGCGCCGCCCGCCGACGCCTGATCGTTCGAAGCGGTTCTATTTTGAGGCCCGGCCCGCTATGGCCCCCATGCTCCGCATCATCGGGTTGCTCCTACTCATCCCGCTTCTGGACATTCTCCTGCTGGTGGCGATCGCGGGCTGGATCGGCCCCGTCTACACCGTCGCTCTGGTCGTCCTCACCGCCCTGATCGGGCTGCTCCTGGTCCGTGCGGAAGGCCGACACACCCTCGGGAAGATCCAGTCGAAACTCGCCCAGGGTGAGGTCCCGACCGACGAACTCATCGACGGCGGTCTGTTGCTTGTCTCCGGCGCGATGCTGCTGACGCCCGGCCTCGTCACCGACCTCGTGGGCCTCGTGCTGGTCGTGCCGTTCACCCGCTATCCGATCCGGCTGGCGACCAAGAAGTGGGTCGTCACGCCCTACGTCGACGCCAAGACGGGCGGCTTCGCCTCCGGCAACGTCTACGTCGGCGGCTTCCCCGGCGGCGACGAGGACGGACAGCCCGGCCCCGGACAGCCGGGCGGGGACAGCCCCGGCCCGGACGCCGAGGACACCTACGACGTGGACAGCGGGTCCTACGACGTGGACGACGACCGGCAGTAGCGGGTGGGAACTCACCCCAGTCGGTCCCCGAAAAGAAACGCTTAACATAGGCAGGGCGGAACACTCTGATGCGCTCACCTGGGCCAATAGCTCAGTCAGGTTGAGCGCTCGGCTGATAACCGGGAGGTC
>JBDGUF010000027.1:0-32605 GCA_042216105.1 Halorientalis sp. | reverse complement strand
TCTCGGCCGTCGGGTTGTCGATGTCCATCTCCTGGAGGATGGTCACGCCGTCGTTGGTGACGGTGACCGACCCCATCGAGGAGACGAGCATCTTGTCCATGCCCTTCGGGCCGAGTGTGGACTGTACCGACTCCGCGACCGCACGGGCAGCCGCGATGTTGTGTTCCTGCGCGTCCTCGTCCTTCATCCGCTGGGCGTCCTCGCCCATGATGATCATCGGCTGCCCCTGCATTCGCTGCTGCTGGCTCATAATCACTCGAACGATTGAAAGTGCTTCTATAAAAAACTGACGTACCCGACGCGAGCGAGTCGCCGTCGCGGAGAGCGTCGTGCCTCGGCAAACCGGCCGCCTGCAGCGTGTTTCGATCGTCCGTGTGTCGGATTCGCACACTCTCGGTCGCCGGTCGGAGCCGGCGATCCGGGTCGGTTTAAGTGATCAGTCGGCGAACGCGAGGATCCGGTCGGCGACGGCGTCGGGGCGTTCGGCGTGCAGGAAGTGACCGGCGTCGTTCAGCACGTCGAGGTCGGCGCGGGCGTCGAAGCAGTCGGTGACGCCCTCGAAGAGGTCGGCCCCGATACAGCCGTCGTGTGCGCCCGCGAGCACGAGCGTGGGCACGTCGATGCCCGCGATCTCCTGCTCGGCGCGGCGACGGGGCAGGAACATGTCGAAGAAGTCCCGGTAGTACCGCAGGGCGGCCTCGACGGTCTCGCCCGTGCGGAAGGTGTCCTCGACCGCTTCGAGGTGGTCGTCGTCGTAGTCCCAGTCGGGGCTCCAGAGCTGCCAGAGGCGTTCGATCAGCGCGAAGTCGTTCTTGCGGAGGATCTCCTCGCCGTGGCCGGGTACCTGGAACTGGTTCATGTACCAGCTTCGGGTGGCCTGGGTGGCGTAGTCGTCGAACTGCGACCAGAAGTTCGGCGGGATCGCCATCGAGACGCAGGTCCCGAGTCCCTGCCCGCTCGCGATCGCGGCGGTCGTGACGGCCATGCCGCCCCAGTCGTGGCCGACGACGAGCGGGTCGGGGTCGTCGAGTTCGTCGGTCAGCGCGAACACGTCCGAGGCGAGCAGCATCGGCGAGTAGTTGCCCGGTTCTGTGGGTGGTCGTTCGGTCTCGCCGTACCCGCGCATGTACGGCGCGTAGCAGGTGTACCCCGCGTCGGCCAGTCGCTCCATCAGCGGGCGGAAGGTGCGGGGCGAGTCCGGGAACCCGTGCAACAGCAGGGCGTCCCGGTCCCCCTCCCCGCAGGTCAGCGTCGCGAACTCCAGTCCGGACGTGTCGAGCGTCGTCTCCTCGAACATGCATCGGGTGACGAGCGCACCCGACAAATCAACTGTCTTCGCGGCATTCTGCTCGTCGGACTGATCTGTCTCGGACTGGGCGGCGGCGCGGGCGCGATCGTCGCGATCACGTACCTGGACGGCCAGGTTCAGCAGGCCGTTGGCGCGGGATCAGGTGCGATGGTTCTCGGTCCAGTGTGATGCTGTGGTCACGGTTGCGGGAGTCGTAAGCAGGTAGCGGCACGGTAGCTGTGCGGTCGCGGTAGCCGGAGTCGTCGTACCGAGCGCTCGCTCCGCTCGCGCTCGGCTTTTTTCGCCCGCGTTTTTTCGCGGAGGTTGAGCCGCGAGCCGACGGCTCGCGGCGAGGCCCCGTCAAAAAAGTGGGACGCCAGGACTGGGATTTGAACCCAGAATCCCGGAAGGGAACACGCTTTCCAGGCGTGCGCCTTACCGTTCGGCCATCCTGGCTCGTCTGAGCCTATCGCCCTGTTTCGTTTAACGGTTTCCTTTCGCGGGCACCCCGAACCGGGAGACGTAGCTCAGTCCGGTCGCACCGGCGGTGACGAGGGCCGCGACGGCGAACTTCACGAGCCAGTCGACCCGTTCGGTACTCAGGAGTTCGTACCCCTGCAACAGGACCAGGAAGGCCAAGCCGCCGACCAGGCCCCACAGCAGGCTCGACTTGATACGGGGGTCCATCAGGTCGTGGCGACGGCTTCGATCTCGACGCCGACGCCTTTCGGGAGCGCGCCCGCCTCGACGGCGCTGCGGGCCGGGGGTTCGTCGTCGAAGTAGGTGGCGTAGGTCTCGTTCATCGCCTCGAAGTCGTCGATGTCGGCCAGGTAGACGGTGACTTTCAGCACGTCGGCCATGCCGGCACCGGCCTCGTCGAGGACGGCGCTGAGGTTGTCCAGTACCTGCTCGGTCTGGTCGGCGATGGGGGCGTCGTCGAGCAACTCGCCGTCGGGCGTCAGCGGGATCTGGCCGGCGGTGAACACCAGCGAGTCGGTGGCGGTGGCCTGGCTGTAGGCTCCGACCGCCGCGGGCGCGTCGTCGGTGCTGACGGTGCGTTTCATGCCCCGATACCCGACCGGTGTGAACTTAAAGGTAGTCGACCGGATCGTTGCTCGCACCCGCCTCTCCGCCGGCCGACGAGATCGGTCCCCCAGCGGGAGATCGACGTGGCATCGGCGACGACTCGGGTCCGGCGCTAGAGGAGGACCTCGGTCTCGTACCCCGCGTCTTCGAGCGCGTCGAGGATGGCCTCGACGTGATCGTGGCCCCGCGTCTCCAGGTCGAGTTCGACCTCGGCATCGTTCATGGCCACGTCACGGGACGTGCGGTCGTGGCGGATGGCGTAGATGTTCGCCCGGAGTTCCGAGAGGATGGTCGTCAACTCCTCCAGCGACCCGGGCCGATCCTTCAGGACCGTCCGGAGTCGCAGGTACCGACCGGTCTTGACCAGGCCCCGCAGGATCACGGTGGTGAGCGTGTTGAGGTCGATGTTGCCCCCACAGAGCGCGGGGACGATCACCTCGTCGTCGGCGTAGTCGAACCGCTCTTCGAGGACGGCCGCCAGCGGCACCGCGCCGGCCCCCTCCACGAGGGTCTTCGAGCGTTCGAGCAGTTTCGTCAGCGCGACGGCGATCTCCTCGTCGGAAACGGTGACCACCTCGTCGACGCGCTCGCGGATGATCGGGAACGTCTCGTCGCCGATCCGCCGGGTCGCGATGCCGTCCGCGATGGTCTCGACGCTGTCGCGCTCGACGATCTCGCCCCGTTCCAGCGACGCGGCGGCGCTTGCGGCCCCTTCCGCCTGGACGCCGATCACCCGGGCGTCGGGGTCGTGGCCCTTCACCGCGGTGGCGATCCCGCTGATGAGCCCCCCGCCGCCGATGGGGACGACGACGGTCTCGACCTCGGGGCAGTCCTCGAGGATCTCCAGGCCGATGGTGCCCTGGCCGGCCATCACCATCTGGTCGTCGAAGGCGTGGACGTAGGTGCGGCCCTCCTCGCGCTCGATCTCGTGGGCGTACTCGGCGGCCTCGCTGTAGTCCTCGCCGTGGAGGACGACCTCGGCCCCGTAACTGCGGGTGGCCTTCACCTTCGAGACCGGCGCGGGCTCGGGCATGACGATCTTCGAGTCGACGCCGGTTCGCGTGGCCGCCAGGGCGACCCCCTGGGCGTGGTTGCCGGCGCTCGCGGTCACGACGCCGGCCGCGCGCTCCTCGTCTTCCAGCGTGGCGATGCGATTGGTCGCACCGCGGATCTTGAACGCGCCCGTGCGCTGGAACGTCTCCAGTTTCAGATGGACCGCCGCGCCGGTCAGCGACGAGAAACTGTGGGAGTACTCCAGCGGCGTGTGCCGGGCCGTCTCCGCGACCCGCTCCCGCGCCGCCTCCACGTCCGCGAGTTCGAGCATACCCGGCCCTCCACGCTACGCGGAGTTAGGGGTTTCCCGACCGCGGCCCCGCCGCTCGGGGTCTTCCGACGGGCCGTCAAAAACGGAATGGAGCGTGTGACTGCGTTTCGTTTGGGACCCCCGAGGAACTTAAACCCCGCGGACACTCTATCGGCCCGAAACCGCCACACAGAGACAGGATATGACCTGTGTCAGACGGGTAGCTGACGAGCGTCTAGCTTATAAATGGTCAGAGCAGTGACCGGAGCGACCGGGTGCGGACGCCACACTGCTGGCGGAACTCGCAGGGATCGCACTTCGCGTCGTCGTCGATCCGGCCCGGTGGTCCGTCGACGGCGTCGGCCGTCCGGACGGCCCTGCGGTAGGTGGCCTTCCGGCGGGTGGTCAGCGGGACGGAGCGGACGACGCCGTGGGCGGGATACTCGGCGAAGGCGCGCTAGACCGGCGTCTCGCGCTCCCAGGACAGGGCTTTCGCGGCCGCGACCAGCCGCGCGGTCTGGGGCTCCCAGACGCCCTCCTCGGGCGGACGACCGGCGAACACCAGCGACGGGGCCAGCGGTTCTTCGAGGACTTTGTGGGCCACGCCGCGACACTCCCGGCCCTCCAGCACCCGCTCGCGGCTCGGGGGGTCGGCCAGCCCGTCCCAGGCGTCGAGGCGAGCCTTCGCCCGGCCCAGCCGAGAGCGGAACTGGGTAGGCGAGACCTCGATGGGGGCAGCCAGCAGGTCGGCGTCGGAATCGAGCAGACGCTCGTACTCGAAGGCCAGACTCCGGCAGGCCGCCACCTCGTCGGGCACGTCCGGCGGGCCGGCGCGGCGGCGGTAGTACAGTTTGCGCGGGCAGTACGCGGCCGTCTCCACGTCCCGGAACGTGTGCATGGCCGGGGCTGGTCCCGGACTGGTACTTGAACGTTCGCTACCTCCCGCTCCACGCGGACAGCGCACGAGCCACGACGAAGACGACGCCGGCCAGCAAGCCGCCGGTGCCGACACTCGACAGCGGCGTCATCACGGCCTCGACGGTCGTCATCACGAACCAGGCAGTCACGGCGAACGCGACGATGACCAGAATCCGGCCCACGGCGCCGATGTCACGGAACCGGGTGCCGACCCGTGCGCCGACGCGGGAGGCGGCCACCGGACCCATCGCGACCGCGAAGGCGACGAACCCGACCGCGACCCAGGGCCAGGCGAGGGCGGCCCCGGTGGCGACGTTCTGTGCCACGACGACCAGCGCCAGCCCCGCGACGGCGATATCGGTGTGTCCCGGCATCCCGTCGGGGAGCCAGTCCCCGGGAGCGGTAGAGGGCATGGGCGGGTATTTCCGGCCGATCGGCAAAAAGATGGTCTCAGAACTGCGTGTCGGTCTCGATGTCCTCGGCGGCCTCTTCGAGGCCGTCCTCCTGGGCGGAGTCGGTCAGTCGGATCGAGAGGGCGGCGTCGGGGATGGCGTCCTCGAACTCGCTCCGGAAGCGGCCGCTGACCCGCCGGATCTCGTCCTGCGTGTCGGCGACGAGCAGGGCACGCTCGACGGTTCCGGGATCGGTATCGAGTTCGTCGGCCAGCGTGGCGGGGTCGGCGGCCTCGGAGCGGGCCTCGCGGAGGGCGGCGAGGCCGAACGGGAACTCCGTGTCGCCGTCGTCGAGCAGGTGGAGGTCCATGCGGGCGCGGAAGACGGCCTCCGGGTCGAGGGCGAGCGCGTCGGCCAGCGCCGCGTCGTCCTCGCCGTCGTAGAACCCGCGGACGATCTCGACGAGCGTGGCGGTGTCGAGGTCCGTCGAGAAGTCGTAGCGGTCGGCCATGCGCTCGACGACGGCCTCGACGCGGGCCGTGACCGTCTCCTCGTCGGCGTCGGCCAGCGATCCCGGCCCCTCCTGCTGGGACTCGGTCACGGTCTCCTCGTCCGTGACGTCGACGAAGATGTCCCGGAGTTCCTCGGTTTTCTCGTCCATCGTGCCCCGAGTCGGTCGACCCGCGTACAAAAATCTGTCCCCGTCGTATCCCGTCTCACGAAACGAGGAACAGTCAAGCCGACGAGAGGCGGTCGGACGTGACGAACGTGGCGACAACGAGAGGCAAGACGAGCCACGCGAGCAGTGTCCAGACGAGCAGTGACGTAGTGAGGACGGTCTCGGCGAAGACTGCAGCAAACGCCCCGCCCTGGGTCCCCGCGATGCGCAGAACGAGCACACGATAGCTGGTCGTGGGGTTCAAAAAGACGAACACGGACAGTATCTGCCCACCGACATCGAACGCTGCGATGATGCCGAGTGCGACCAGATCGTGGACGAATACGAACCAGAGCCAGACGAGGAGACTGCCGCCCAGTGCGTGCGTTCGACTGGGTGAGAGCGTAGAGATGACCGTTCCCAGAGAGAGAAACGCGAGGCCCACACCAACGGACGCTACGAGGACCGTGGCGTAGATCCCCGCCGGAAACGCCCCAGTGAGTCGCAGGCCGAGTGCGACACCGGCGACGCCGAAGCCGATCGCAGTCGCGGCACTTAGCGTGACTGCCCGGCCGAGGTACTTCCCGACGATGATGAGCCAGCGAGGAGTCGGCAGCGCAAAGAGCATGCTCAGCCAGCCCCGCTCGTCGTCTCCAACGACCAGAGTATGACCGAACATCAGCCCCGCGAGGGGGAGCAGATACGTCGCCAGCGACGCCAAACTTGCGATGAGCGGGCCGCTTCGCGTCGGGCCGATGTTCGACCCACCGAACCAGACGAGCATCGTCGCAAACCCGCCGATGAGCAGTGTCAAGCCTGCCGCCCAGCGGTTCCGCAGCGACAGTCGGTACTCGTGATGAGCCATGACGCCGAGCTGGCGGAGCCTGTCACCGGCAGTGTCCGACAAGCCCGCATCGGGACTCCGAGGGTCGGTCGTGTCCGTGTTGGCGTCCGCCGCTTGCTCGGTCTCGATGTCCGTACGCGACTCGTTGTGCTGGGACGGTGGTGCATCCATCAGTTCTCACCTCGCTGCCGATCGGGCGGCATCTGCTCTGTATCGTCGTACTCTTCGGAGAGGACCTGTTCGAGGAACGCACGCTTCAAGCTTGCATCCTGCACTTCGTAGCCCTCGACTCCGCCGTCCTCGAGCAGTGTCTCGAGTACGTCCGGCACCGATTCCGCTGGACAGTCGACGACGGCCGTGACACCGCGCGTGGCAGTCACCTCCGCGTCGTGAGCAGTCAGGAGACTCCTGAGTCTGTCCTCCCCCGACTGGCCGGCCAGGCGTACCCGTATCGTGGTGACCTCTCCGTCGCGAATATCTCCGGGCCGACCAGTCGTCACGACCTGTCCGTCGTGCAAAATGCCCACGCGGTCACAGAGGGTCTCCGCTTCCGGCAGGACGTGCGACGAGAAGACCACAGTTAGCTCAGTCTCTGCCTGGATGTCACTGATAACACGGTGGAATGCCGCGATCCCGAGCGGATCGAGGCCGGCCGTGGGTTCGTCAAGCAGCAGAATGTCGGGCCGTGGGAGTAACGCAGTCGCCAAACCGAGACGGCGGCGCATCCCTTTCGAGAACCCGGAGACCTTGCGGTCCGCCGCGTCGGTGAGACCGACGTGACCGAGAACAGTCTCGATGCGGGCCTCGCGTTCCGAGATACCGCGCATCCGTGCGTGGAAGTGGAGCACTTCTCTGGCAGTGAGGTGGTCCGGGAACCCGACCCGTTCGGGCAGATAGCTGACTTCAGTCCGGATCTTCGGGCCTGCAGTCGACACCGGTTGTCCTTCGACTCTGAGCTGTCCCGTATCCGGCGTGACGTGACCGATGAGCAGTCGGAACAGCGTCGACTTCCCGGCGCCGTTAGTCCCGATGAGACCGAACGTCTCCCCGCGGGTGACCGACAGCGACACGTCATCGAGCGCAGTTACCGAACCGTACCGCTTGGTCACGTTCTCGACCTCGATCGCGTCTCGGCTACTCATACTCGTGCCTCCGTGCGAGGTGACCACTCGTACCACCACGACCAGTCGTGGCCGCCGTGATACCACGATCGCCAGGGTGCAACTGGCGCCGCCAGGGGATGGTAATCGACGACACCGTCAGTGTCGATGATCGGGAACGCCTTCTGTGCACGGCGAATCATATCGGCAGTCGGACTCTGCGTGAAGATGACTGCCTGTGGGTGAGACCGGACCAGTTCTTGCATGACACCCGCGGGCTGATAGCGGAGTTCGCTTCTCCCGTCGCCATCGACGTCCACGATACGCGCAGAGGCCCAGTAGTTGCCCCAGTCGCTCGTGTTCCAGGCCATCAATCGTCCGAGTACGGCGTGTACTGTCCTGTCGTTTCGGACGAAGGTGTTGTTGTACACGAGTCCGCCCCGGTTCCCGGCCTGAAAGTTGACACCGACCGTGTTGCCGAGGACCACGTTCCGGGTAAAGGTATCGTTGATCGAGTTGTAGATGTAGAAGCCATTCTCGTTTGCAACCACCGTGTTGTGACGGATACGGCTGTCGTCGATGGCCTTGACGAGGATTCCATGCCCGCTCTGACCGGTGTTGTTGAACGCGACATTGTTCCTGACGGTGAGGTGGGTCGACACCATCAGTGCCCAGCCAGCGTCATTGTTGAACGCGACGTTGTGTGCGAGAGTACAGTGGTCGGAATACATGTAATGGGTCCCGTAGCGGAGGTCCCAGATGATGTTGTACTTCTCAGTGACATGTGAAGAGAACGAATAGTATATCCCATCGCGGACGTCCGTAATGCGATTATGCGAGATGACGGAGTCGGTCGTCTTCCAGACCTGAATCCCATTCCCTCGCATAGTCAACGGATGGATCCGCTCGCGACCAACGATGGTGTTGTTGGCGATGTAGGCGTCGGTCACGCCGTTCAGCCAGATCCCGAACGTGAATTCCGTGAGCCGGACGTTGACGATCCGAGCGTCGGCACCGTCGACCCAGATCGCAGCGTCGTTCTGAGACGGGTTGAAGCCCGAGTTGCGGACCCAGACGCGACGGACCGTCACGTTCGGCGCGGCGATGGTGAGTACGTGCCCCGATGCAGAACCGTTGATGACCGCCCGGTGGTCGGGTGCACTGACCAGCGTAATCCCGGTTGTGTTGACGACAGGTGTGGCCTCGAACCAGCCGCTGAGTCTCACAGTGTCTCCGGGCCTGGCAGCAGCGAGTGCGGCTCGGAGCGTCTCGTAGCGCTCGTCGTCGACGACGGCCACGCCGTCTCGATACTCGTCTCGGTCGGCGTCGAACGTATACTCTTTCGGGACCGGCGGATCGAAGGCAAACTGGGTTCGGTCGGCGGTTCCGGGCTGACCGGCCAGGCCAGCGCCGGGCCCGCCGAGCACGGCCAAGTACCCACTACTAACGAGAACGAGTGTGGCCGCGAGTGCGAATCCAGATTCGGTTAACTGGTGCACGTCTCTCACCGTAATCTTAGATCTCTCTGTACTTAGGCCTCTCTAGTCACCTAGGTCTCTTCGGTGACGTGACGCTCGGCATCTGTCGAGGTCGTCCGGGTAGTCGACTCGTCGTCACTATCGAAGAGCCCGACACGAGCTAGGCCCCGTCTGGGCAGATCGACGAACGTGACGGGTGTATCCCGGTAGTAGAACGCACAGACCAGCAGGAAGACGGCCAACATCGCCATGCCCGCACCGGGACCCAGATAGGAGTAGCTCGTGATGTTCGCGACGGTATACTTGCCCCAGATCGGCGGCGTGAATCCCGAGACACCCATCACAGGCGCACCGGGATCGAGCGTGTGCCCAGCCTGGTAGAGCCGATACTGGATGTCGGCGAGCATGACCCCGAAGACCGTGACCGTCCCGATCAACTGCCACTTGATGCCGCGTTTCAACTTCTCGGTGGTCGGCGCAACTGCGACGAAGAGGCTCAACGCGGCGACGGCGATGAACGCGATCGGCCCGAGCGACCACTCGGGAACCTTGATCGCACCCTCCCGGACGGGATAGTTCGGATCCCACAACACCGGGTCGGGATAGTGGAAGCCGACATATTTGTTGAGCATGTACATCTCGTGGTAGTCGCCGCTCAGGTGTGGATAGGCGAACAGTTTGACGACCAACGTCGTGTCAGGATACTGGACGGCATGCACCTCGATAATCCACATCGGAAAGAGCAGGGCAGCGACGAACAGACCTGCCGCTATCACGGGCAGGGCGCGCCGCACCTCGCGAAAGTCACCGGGAGATGGCCAGTTCATTTGGATCACTAGTTGTGGACGTTAGTCCCGCGGCTCGACGATCATGCGCGACCGCATTTCGAGGTGCAACGCACTGCAGAAGTACGTACAGTAGACCCAGTAGACGCCGGGCTCATCGGCAGTGAACGTCACCTCGCGCGTATCCTGTGGCGTGATCGCGAGGTTGATGCCGTGACGTGGGATACAGATCCCGTGAATCATGTCGTTGACCGACTCGATGTTCGTCACGGTCAGCGTCACTTCGTCGCCTTCCTTGACCTTGAAGTCCCGGAGCGCGTAGTGGCTCCGCACGGCCGACGTGTACACGTGGACCGACTCGTCGCCGGTCCGTTCGACACGGGCGTCGGACGGCTTGACAAAGGGCTTCTCGCCCTCGTAGTCGGACTTGTCCCAGACCTGGTTCGGGTTGATCTTGTCCCGATGGGCGAAGACTGCGTCGTGGGGTTCCGGATAGACGGGCTCGTCGGACACCAGTTTCATCCCACCGGCCGGCTTGCTGGGTTTGTCTTTACTGATGTCGATAAGTTGGTCGTTGTCGGGCTGCATCGGACCGGTCGACAGGAACCGGTCCTTCGAGAGTTTGTTCAGCGACACGAGGTAGTCCCCGGCCGGATCGACGGTTTCGGCTTCCACGGCCTGGACGTGACCCGGGTTGTAGTGGACCGGGATCTTCCCCTTCACGGGCTTTTTCGAGTTCTTCTTCGCGTTGACGGCTTCCTCGATGTCCCACTTCGTGACGACCGAGTCGATGAAACAGGACGTGTAGCCGTGGCCACGGCCGTCCCACGTCGTGTGCAAGGGTCCGAGCCCGACTTTCGGACGCCCGACGATGGGGTCTTTCGTGACGGCCGCGTCGGTCTGGCCGAGTTTGCTGATATCGGCGACGGTGACCGTCGGGGAAAGCTTCCCACTCGCGGTCACGTACTTCCCCGACGGAGTGACGTCACAGCCGTGGGGGCTTTTCGGCGTCGGGATGTAGCGGACCGGCGGCCGACTACCTTTTTCGAGATCGGAGTCGATGCGGGCGTCGAGGACCGGGACGCCGTTCACGTCCTCGGCTTTCCCCTGTTTGATGAGTTCCTCGATCCGGGGGATATCGAACGCCTTGAGATAGTCCCTGTCATCGTGCGTCATTCCGCCTAGCTTGAAGGCGCGTTCGCGGTTGTAGCCCGTCGCGAACGCCCAGCGACCGTTCTTCCCCGTGTCGGCGTTGTCGAGGTTTCCGGAGACCCGGAGTTGCCACTTGACATCCATCGTCTCCGGATCCAGGGCCGCGAACGTCGACCAGTATTTGCTCGGGTCGTCGACGTTGGTCCCGTCGTTGGGGATCGGGACCCGGAATTCACCGACCCCGTAGACGTACTTCGTGTCGGGACTCTGGACGGCCATCCCGTGACAGGCCTGCATGTTGGGGATATCAGTAATCGCGTCCGTCTCGAAGTACTTCAGATTCGCCCGCCCGATCCGCCCGTTGGCTTTGTCGTTGATCCAGACGTACTCGCCGTCGTAATCGCCACCGGACTCGGAGAGGACCGGGTGATGGGAGTCACCCATGAAGTGCCCGCCGTGCTTCCGGAGGTCCTCGCTTTGCCCGTTTTTCAGAATCTCCTGTGACTTTTTGTCGTGGGCCCACCCGCGTGCACTTTCGGGCTGGAACATCGGGATGCGCATGAGCGGGCGCATCGACGGCACCCCCATGACGCGCAACTCACCGGAGTGCCCGCCACTCCAGAAGCCGTAGTAGGTGTCGAGCTTTCCCGGTGGGACGAGATGCCCGGTCGATTTGACCGGCGCCTCGTGTTGCGAGCCGCCCCCTCCAAACAGCCCGGTACAACCAGCCAAGGCACTGACCGCACCAACAGCCGCGCCGGCCTTCATGAAGTCGCGCCGATCGACATCGAACTCGACGATACCCCCCTCATCGTCGGGGTCAGCAGGTTCCTCTTCGACATCGCCCATGTGGGCCTCGAGGAGTTCCTCGTATCGATCGGCTTCGTCCTTTTGTGGTGCTTCCGAATTGCTCGGTGCTGAATTGTCTTCCGGCATAGTGTCTTGACGTGGGAGAAGAACAGCAAAAGGGGTTGTCAGGAGTGCAAGGAGATGGGAATCTCAGCAGTCTTTTAGTAGTTTTACTGAAGAGTGAAAACATGCCACAATACTGGGGCCCCGCCACACCCGGGAACTCCACGACCTGACGCAGTGGCAGCCCTCATGCGCGAGTCAACCACACTCAAACCCCACCAAGAGAACTACCTGATCGCCGACCACTACCGGTCCGGGTTGGTGCGACGAAACCAAGGAACGTCTGCTCCTCCACCAGCCGAAGGCGGACGCCGGAAGCCCGCGAGAAATGGTGCGTCAGTTGTGGAGCGTGGGTGTGCTGGCGCTTGGCAAGACTTAAGCGCGTAACTTCCACACACCCACAACATGGTACTACCGTTGCAGGCGGGTGACACCGTCACACGGCCGACGATGTGGCGGATCGGCCACATCGGTGAGGTCGTCTTCTACTACCTCGCCGCCGTGACCGTCGCGGTGCTGATCTGGGGTGTCTACCGCCGGTTCGACCGGTACGCACAGGGCGACGAGGACTGGTTCGAGCGGATGGACGACCTCGGAGGTCGGATCCGCGAGGCGACCAGGATCGTCTTCACGAACGAGAAACAGTTCGATCGCGACCTGTACGGGGGGCTGATGCACTCCTTTATCCTGTGGGGCTTTCTGACCCTGCTGATCGGGACGACCATCCTCGCCATCGACATGGACATCCTGGAGAAAGGCGGCAAGCTCCTGACCGGTCAGAGCTACTCCATCTTCCACGGGGACTTCTATCTCTCCTACTCGCTCGTGATGGACTTCATGGGGCTGCTCTTCGTCGTCGGGATCGGCATGGCCATCTACCGGCGCTACGTCGTCCGGAACGAGCGGCTCTGGGGTCCCAACTCCAGCCTGGAGGATCACCTGTTCATCTGGTCGCTGTTCCTGCTGGGCATCGGCGGGTTCGTCACGGAGGCGATCCGCATCCTGGGGACCAGCGCCTACCGTGACGTGTCCTTCGAGACCGTCAGTTTCGTCGGCTGGTTCCTCAAGGACGTGTTCGCGGCCGCCGGGATGACGCCGGGGATGGCCGCCAGCCTCTACCCGCTCGCGTGGTGGTCCCACGCCATCATCGCGTTCGTCTTCATCGCGTCGATCCCCTACGCCAAGCCGTTCCACATGATCTCGTCGTTCGCCAACGTCGTCACGCGCGACGAGAAAGCCGGCAAGCGCCTGCCCGGCGTCCCCGCCGACCTCGACGCCGACACCGGCGCGGAGTCGATGGACTCCTTTTCCTGGAAGGAGATCCTCGACCAGGACGCCTGTACGAAGTGTGGCCGCTGTACCTCGGTCTGCCCGGCAAACAACTCCGGGCGCAACCTCTCGCCCCGTGACGTGATCCTCGACCTGAAGAACTACCGCGAGCAGGTCGAGAACGGTGGCGAGGAGAAGACCATCGTCGGCGACTCCGAGGACGCGGTGATCCAGGCCGAGACGATGGAGTCCTGCATGGCCTGTATGGCCTGCATGGACGCCTGCCCGGTCGAGATCGAGCACCTCAAGACCTTCACCAGGTTGAACCGCCAGCTCACCGACGAGGGCGAGATCCAGCCCAGCCTGCAGGACGTGTTCCAGAACGTCATGCAGAAGGGCAACACCTTCGGCAACAGCCAGCGCAACCGGGGCGACTGGACCGAGGATCTGGAGTTCGACGTGGCCGACGCCCGCGAGGAGGACGTGGAGTTCCTCTGGTACGTCGGCGACTACCCCTCCTTCGACGACCGCAACAAGCAGGTCGCCAAATCGCTGGCCAAACTGTTCCAGGAGGCCGACGTGGACTTCGGCATCCTCTACGACGACGAGGTCTACGACGCCAACGACATCCGGCGGGTCGGCGAGGAGTTCCTGTTCGTCGAACAGGCCGCGACGATGGTCGAGAACTTCCAGGACGTGACCTTCGAGAAGATCGTCTGCACCGACCCCCACTCGTTCAACACGTTCAAAAACGAGTACCCGGAGGTCGATTTCGGGGAGTTCGCCGACGACCCGATGATGGAGTTCGACATCGAGGACGACGAGTGGAACCCCGACGCGGGCATCTACCACTGGACCCAGGCCGTCGAGGAGCTCGTCGACCGCGGGAAACTCGGCCTCACCGGCACCGAACTCGACTACACCGTCACCTACCACGATCCCTGCCACCTGGGCCGGTTCAACGACGAGTACGAGGCCCCGCGCGAACTCATCCGCGCGACGGGCTGTGATCTCCACGAGATGCCGCGCAACCGCGACGACTCGTTCTGTTGTGGCGGCGGCGGTGGCGGCCTCTGGCTGGAACTCGACGAGGAGGAGAAACCCAGCGAGGAGCGCCTGCGGGAGGCGCTGGAAGACACGGACGCCGGACGCAGCGTCGAGAAGTTCGTCGTCGCCTGCCCGATGTGCATGACGATGTACGAGGACGGCCGCAAGACCGGCGACTTCGAGGACGACATCGAGATCGTCGACGTGGGCGAACTGCTCGTCGAGGCCGTCGAGTCCGGCGGCGTCTCGGCCGGCGCGGCCGCCGGCGGCGAGTCCGCGCCCGCCGACGACTAACCACCGTTTTCGCGAGGGGGTCGCGGGGCGACCCCTGTCGAAGTGAAGGCAAAACCGTATTTCAGTCGGCGATGAAAGTGGGGATACATGACCGAGCCGACCGATCGTCCGGACCGGATCGACGCCGGACCGACCGGGGGCTGGCGAGACCGGCCCCGTCTGAAACGCGGCGTCGTCGCGGTCGGGCTGGTCGTCTTCGCCGCCATCAGCAGCGCCGTGTTGTCCGTGCCGTCGTTTTTCCTGCCGGCGACGGTCGTGACGGTTGCCTTCGCGCTGGGACTGTCGGAACTGGGCTTCGGCGTGGCCGCGCTAACCTTCGTCAAGGCGACCGACCGGGGCGTCGGCTACGTGGGGCTGGAACTCCCGGCTCGCGGCCGGCTGGTGGCGTGGGTCGGCGGCGGCGCGGTCGCGCTGTTCGCCCTCCGGTCGCTCGCGGTGCTCGCCGCCCTCCAGCTGGGTGGCCCCCTGCTCCCGGCGCGGGTCACGCAGGCACAGATCGACCCCCAGGCGCTCGTGCTCGCGATGATCCCGCTGTCGCTTCTCGTCGTCGCGCCCTGCGAGGAGGCGCTGTTCCGGGGCGTCGTCCAGCGGTACCTCGGGGAGGTGACGTCGAGTGCCGTCGCCATCCTCGGGGCGGGCGTCCTCTTCGCGCTGCTGCACCTGCCCTCGTATCTGCGCTACTCGACGTTCTGGGCGGCCGTCATGCTCGCCGTCGTGTTCGTCGTCGGCCTGGGCTTTGGCTACAGCTACGAGCGGACCGGGTCGATCTGGGTCCCGATCGGGGTTCACGGGCTCTACAACTCGCTCATCATGGCCAGCGCGTGGGTGCTGGTGGAGCTGAACGTCGTCACCCTCTAGCGGTGTGCTTTTGCCCGCACCGCCGGTACTGGAGGGTATGGACCTCACACACCGACCCCGCCGGCTCCGGCGGGACGGCGTCCGGTCGCTGGTCAGCGAGGTCTCCCTCTCGGCCAGCGACCTGATCGCTCCCGTGTTCGTAGACGCGACGACCGACGAGCGCCAGCCCATCCCCTCGATGCCGGGCCACGAGCGCGTGCCCGTCGACGAGGCCGTCGCCCGCGTCGAGGAGGTCCGCGAGACCGGCGTCGAAGCCGTCATCGTCTTCGGCATCCCCGAGGCGAAGGACCCCCGGGGCACCCGGGCCTACGCCGAGGACGGCGTCGTCCAGCGGGCGGTCCGGGCGATCGTCGACGAGACCGACGCCTACGTCATCACCGACGTGTGCATGTGCGAGTACACCGACCACGGCCACTGTGGCGTGGTCGAGGAGGAGGCGGCCGAGGACCCCACGCTGACGGTGAAAAACGACGAGACCCTGGAGTTGCTGACGGAGACTGCGGTCTCCCACGCCGAGGCCGGCGCGGACATGGTCGCGCCCTCCTCGATGACCGACGGGATGGTCGGCGCGATCCGGGAGGGACTGGACGGCGCGGGCTACTCGGACGTGCCGATCATGAGCTACGCGGCCAAGTACGAGAGCGCGTTCTACGGCCCGTTCCGGGACGCCGCCGACGGCGCGCCCGCCTTCGGTGACCGCCGCCACTACCAGATGGACCCCGCGAACGCCCGCGAGGCGATGCGGGAGGTCCGACTGGACGTGGAACAGGGCGCGGACGTGCTGATGGTCAAGCCCGCACTCCCCTATCTGGACGTGGTGAGCGCGGTCCGCCGGGAGTTCGACCACCCCGTCGCGGCCTACAACGTCTCCGGGGAGTACGCGATGCTCCAGGCCGCCGCCGAGAAGGGCTGGCTCGACCTGGAAGCCGTCGCCCGCGAGTCGCTGTTGTCGATCAAGCGGGCCGGCGCGGACCTGATCCTGACCTACTTCGCCGAGGACGTGGCCCGGGCGCTGTGAGACACGTTCGGAGCAACTGCCCGCGAGAGTGACCGAACAGTCGGCTACCGGAGAGAATTCGAAAACGTTGGCAGTTTCTGGAGAGTATCGGAACGAACCAGTACCAAACCCGATTCTTCGAAGACGATCAGGCACTTCCGTGCGCGCACCGACTACGAACGGGTAATCCAACGGAACGCCGGTTGACGAACGTCCGAAACTGTACGGACATCTGCCCAGATACTGGACGAAATACAACCTTATATCGATAAAAGTCTCTTGTAATTCGGACGTTCGTCTACCTAACCGTTGAAAACTGCCGCACTTTCAAGCCAAGCCTTATGTAGTGTGATTCCATGACGTTCTCCCGTGAAATACCAAACGAGCATGGCGAGTTGTGGCGGAAAGTTAGACAAATACGCGGGTAATCCGGTGATCCGTGGAATGGGGGTGACGGCCTGATGGATCCGCTCCTGTTGCAGATCAGCGCCGCGGAGGTCGCCAGCGCGGTGAACTTCACGTGGATCCTGGTGGTGTCGTTCCTGATCTTCTTCATGCACGCCGGCTTCGCGATGCTGGAAGCGGGGCAGGTACGCTCGAAGAACGTCGCCAACCAGTTGACCAAGAACCTGCTGACCTGGTCGGTGGGCGTGATGGCCTTCTTCCTGATCGGCGCGGGGGTCAGCAGTCTCGTCGCCGGAAGTGGGTTCACCTGGATCGCCGGCTCAGATCCGGCCTCGTGGGCCAGCGGCTGGCTGTACGGCGCGGTCTTCGCCATGACGGCGGCGACCATCGTCTCCGGGGCGGTCGCCGGTCGCGCCAAGCTCCGGGCGTACGTGACGTACACGTTCCTGCTGGCGGCGGTCATCTACCCCGTCGTCATCGGCATGACCTGGACCGGGACCTACTTCGCCGAGTTCCTGGGGACGGGCTTCCAGGACTTCGCGGGCGGGATGATCGTCCACGGCATGGGCGGCATCGCCGGCCTCACGGCCGCGTACGTCCTCGGACCGCGGATCGACCGGTACAACAGTGACGGCAGCGTCAACGTCATCCCCGGTCACTCGCTGACCTTCGCCGTGCTCGGGACCCTGATCCTGGCCTTCGGCTGGTACGGGTTCAACGTGGGCACGGCCGCGATCTTCACGAGCGGCGAGAGCGGACTGCTGTTCAACGGCGCGGTGCTGGGCCGCGTCGCGCTGACGACGACCCTCGCGATGGCGATGGGAGCTCTCGGTGCCGGGACCGTCGCGCTGGCCAAGACGGGCAAGGTCGACACGCTCTACGTAGCCAACGGCCTGCTGGCCGGCCTCGTCGGCATCACTGCGATCCCCAACGTCGCCACCTGGTGGGGCGCGATCGTCGTCGGCGCGCTCGCCGGCGGCCAGCTCCCGATCGTCTTCGGCTTCGTCGAGAAGACGCTGAAGATCGACGACGTGTGTGCGGTCTTCCCCGTCCACGGGAGCGCCGGCGTCCTCGGGACGCTCGCGTACCCGTTCGTGGCGGTCGGCGGCTTCGCCGGCGTCGACGCGGTGATCACGCAGGTCGCCGGCGTCCTCGTCATCACGGTCTGGACGGTGCTGGCGACCGGAGCGGTCTTCGGCGTGCTGAAAGCGATGGGGCAGGCCCGGGTCTCCGAGAGCCACGAGCGCGAGGGACTGGACATCGCGGAACACGGCGTCGAGTCCTACCCCGAGTTCTCGCTCGGTGACGACGCGACCATGACCGATGGCGGACAGACCTACAAGACTGACGGCGGTGTCGTGAGTGAAACGAACGATTCCTCGTCCGACGCACAGTCGGACGGCGGCTACGACAACGACGGTGACAACTGAATGAGTGACACACCCAACGACGGCGTTGACGAATCGCAGGGCGATTCGTCCGCACACCGGAGTTCGTCGAACTCCGGGGGCGGTATCAAGATGGTGATCGCGTTCATCCGGCCCGGCAAGCTGTCGGATGTCAAGAAGGGACTGGCCGAGGTCGGCGCGCCCTCGCTGACGGTGACGAACGTCCGCGGCCGGGGCAGTCAGCCGGTCAAGAAAGGGCAGTGGCGCGGCGAGGAGTACGTCGTGGACCTCCACGAGAAGGTCAAGCTGGAGACGGTCGTCGCCGACGTGCCGGCCGACGACGTCGTCGACGCGATCTCGGAGGCCGCCCACACCGGCGAACCCGGGGACGGCAAGGTCTTCGTGGTCGACGTCGAGGACGCCGCCCAGATCCGGACCGGCAAGCGCGGCCCCGACGCGGTCTGACGGATGGGGGTCGACGACACCGACCGTCGCATCGTGAACGCGCTGCTTTCCGACGGCCGGGCCAGCGCCCGCGAGATCGCCAGCGAGACCGGCCTCGCGGCGACGACGGTCTCGAAACGGCTGTCGGACCTCGAAGACGACGGTGTCATCGAGAGCTACCGACCGGTGATCGACTACGATCGGCTGGGCTACGACGTGACCGCGGTCTTCCACCTGAGCGTGGACGGCAACGGGCTCGATGTGATCGTCGACCGCCTGCGCGACCACGAGCGGATGGTCAGCGTCTACGAGGTGACCGGCGGACACGACGTGGTCGCGGTCGGGAAGTTCACGACCACCGACGAGATGAACCGCAAGATCAAGGACCTGCTGACCGACCCCGACGTGGAGGCGGCAAACACCAGCGTCGTCCTCGACGTGGTCCGGGAGAACGCGCAGTTCCCCGTCGACCTCACCGGCGATTGACGGGCCGGTCGCTCGGGTGCGGCTTTTATCAGCCGAGGGGACGGACCCGGCCACATGACCGACGAGCGCGACCCGGAGAAGACCCTGGACGACTGGAAGGCAGAGATGCAGGCCGAACACACCGAGCGGATCGAGAACCCCGATCCGGACGAAGACCACCGGATCGAGGGCGTCACGCAGATCAGTTACCGCGTGTACTTCGCGTACGACGCCGAATCGGACGCGCTGGAACGGGACCGCCGGGAGCAGGTCGACGACCTCGCGGACCCGGAACTACTCTCCTGTTCCTGTGGCGTCCGCGGGATGACCCGCGAGGAAGCGCGCGAGCACGTCGCGACGGCCCGGCAGTCCTGACGCCCGCCGGCCCGGACGGCGAGAGTGAGTCAGGTCTTTGGTGGGGGCGGGCCAAGGCCGAGGTATGACCCACGAGCAGTCGCGCGACCTGTACGACCGGGCGCTGTCGGTGATGCCCGGCGGCGTCAACTCCGCGGTGCGGGCGGCCATCGAGCCCTACCCGCCCTTCGTCGAGCGGGGCGACGGCGGCCACGTCGTCGACGCCGACGGCAACCGCTACATCGACTGGGTGATGGGGCTGGGCCCGCTCCTGTACGGCCACGACCTCCCCCAGCCCGTCGAGGCGGCCATCCAGTCCCACGCCAGCGAGGGCCCGATGTACGGGATGCCCACCGAGATCGAGGTCGAACACGCCGAGTTCGTCGCCCGCCACGTCCCCAGCGTCGAGATGCTCCGGTTCGTCAACTCCGGCACCGAGGCCACCGTCTCGGCCTGCCGCCTGGCCCGCGCCCACACGGGCCGGGACAAGATCGTCGTCATGCAGGGCGGGTACCACGGCGCACAGGAGACGACGCTGGTCGAGGGGGAATACGACGACACCCGCCCCTCCAGCCCGGGCATCCCCCAGTCCTTCGCCGACGAGACGCTGGCGATCCCGTTCAACGACGAGGAGGCGGCCCACCGCGTCTTCGAGGACTACGGCGACGAGATCGCGGCCGTCCTCGTCGAGCCGATCCTCGCCAACTACGGCATCGTCCGACCGGTCGACGGCTACCACGAGACCCTCCGGGACCTCACCGCGGACCACGACTCCCTGTTGATCTTCGACGAGGTCATCACCGGCTTCCGGGTCGGCGGCCTCCAGTGTGCTCAGGGGAAGTTCGGCATCGAACCCGACCTGACGACGTTCGGCAAGCTCATCGGCGGCGGCTTCCCGGTGGGAGCGATCGGGGGCCCGGCCCACCTGCTGGAGCAGTTCACGCCCTCGGGCGAGGTGTTCCAGGCCGGCACCTTCTCGGGCCACCCGGTCACGATGGCCGCCGGGCTGGAGTCGCTGCGCTACGCCGCCGAACACGACGTGTACGACCACGTCCACGACCTCGGCGAGCGGTTGCGCACGGGGCTGGCAGAGATCGTCCGCGATCAGGCCCCCGAGTACACCGTCACCGGCGTCGACGGGATGTTCAAGCTCGTGTTCACCCGCGAGGCCCCCGACACGTTCGAGGGCCACTGCGAGGGGGCGTGCAAGCAACGGGAGTCCTGCCCCCGGTACGACCACTGCCCGAAGACCGGCGCGGACGTGGCCGACGGCGAGACCGACCGCTGGCGGCGCGTCTTCTGGCCCAAGATGAAAGACGCGGGCGTGTTCCTCTCCCAGAACCAGTTCGAGTCCCAGTTCGTCACCGACGCCCACACCGAGGAGGACGTCGAGGACACGCTGGAAGCCTACAAGGAAGCGCTCTGACATGAGCGACGCGGACATCAGCCTCGACGAGAAGCGGGTCTACGGCGAGAAGACCGGGACGACGGAGCTGTACGTCGCCGCCGATTTGGGCGTGGCCGTCGTCGCCGTCTCGGACGACATCGTCGGCGAGTTCTCGCTTTCCCACCGCTGTACCGCCCGGGACGTGGCGGCCGGCCCGGACTTCCTGGCCGTCGCCACCGACGAGGAGGTGCTGGTCAGCGACGAGGGTGACTACGCCGAGACGGGCTTCGGCCCCGCCGTCGCGGTCGGGTTCGACGGCGACGACCTGCTGGCGGCCGGCCCCGATGGACGGGTCGCCCGCCGGGACGGCGACGAGTGGACGACCCTCGGCACGGTCGAGGACGTGCGAGCCATCGACGGCGACCTGCTGGCCACTGCCGCGGGCGTCTATCGGGTCGGCGACGGGCTCGATCACGTCGGCCTCGCCGAGGCGCGGGACGTGGCGACCGGCGGGACGCCCCTGGCCGCGACCGACGACGGGCTCTACTACCTCGGGCCGGGCTGGGCGAACGCGCTGGACGGGGCCGTCCGGGCCGTCGCCAGCGGTCCCGACGGGGACCACGCCGCGACCGCCGACGCGCTCTACGAAGGCGAGGGCGAGGACTGGCGCGAGTGTGACCTCCCGACCGACGAACCGGTCGCGGCGGTGACCGAGGGGGAGGGCACCTACGCGGTCACCGAGCAGGGGACGGTGCTGGTCGACGTCGGCGACGGCTGGCGCTCGCGGGCGCTGGGCCTGCCGGGCGTCTCGGCGGTCGCCGTCGCGCCGGCGTGAGTACGGAAGCGAAACACCGTTTAGCCACCGTGGCGAGGACTCGACTATGATCGTCAGTGGGTCCAGTTCCCAGTCGCTGGCGGCGGCGCTGGCCGCGGCGACCGACGCGGACCTCGCGCCCGTCTCCTTCGAGCGGTTCCCCGACGGGGAACTCATGGCACAGGTCCCGTACTTCGACGCCGACGAGGCCGTGATCGTCGCCGCCACGGACTCCAGCGACGCACACGTCGAGTTGCTCCAGCTCCAGGACGCCGTCCGCGAGGCCGGCGCGTCCGAGATCACCACCGTCGTCCCCTACATGGGCTACGCCCGGCAGGACGAGGCCTTCGAGCCCGGCCAGCCAGTCTCCGCCCGCGCGATGGCGAAGGCGCTGAGTACAGGAACCGACCGCGTGCTGACCGTCAACCCCCACGAGCCGGCGATCGTCGACCACTTCGACGCCCCCGCCGAGGCCGTCGACGCCGCCGCCCGGCTGGCCGAGCCGCTCCCGGAGGACCTGACCGAACCCGTCTTCCTCTCGCCCGACGAGGGGGCGGTCGACATCGCCGAGACAGTCCAGAACGCGTACGGCCGCGGCAAGACGGACTACTTCGAGAAGACTCGCCTCTCGGGCTCGGAGGTCGAGATCGAACCCCGGGACACCGACGTGGACGGCCGGGACGTGGTGCTGACCGACGACATCGTCGCCACCGGCTCCACGATGTCCGAGGCCGTCGGGGCGCTGGACGACATGGGAGCCGCGCGGATCCTCGTCACCTGCGTCCACCCGATGCTGGCCGCCGACGCCCGGACGAAACTCGCCCGCGCCGGCGTCGAAGCGATCTACGGGACCGACACGCTGGAGCGGTCGGTCAGCGCCGTCAGCGTCGCGCCCGTTCTCGCCGAAAAGCTGTAGCTGTCACGCCGGAGCCGTATCGTCGGTCGCGTTCCGGAGCGGAACGTCCCCCGAAACCTCGATCTCGTCGTACCAGATCGTCGGCCGTTTGGCCCGTCCGTCCTCGACGAGTTCCACGAGCCCGTAGTCGGCTAGTTCGTGGACGTTCTCGGTGACTTCGGGCGGATGTCGGTCGACGATCCGGGCAAGTTCACGGATGCTCGCCGGGTCGTGTTCGGCGATGGCTTCGAGCAGTTCCAGATTCGTCGGTCGGAAGATGCGGCCGAACAGTTCGAGACTCTCGACTGTGAGCCGTGCCGGTTCTGATTCGACGGATTCACCGGCGTCGATCGCTTCCAGCGTCTCTTCGAGGTCGCCTCGATCCGGTGTCGTCCCGATCTGGACGTGGATTGTTTCGGTCATGGTTTTCGATGGATGGTTGGCTACCAGTCACAGCGTTTTTCCGGCGGCAGCGCCGCCCGCCAGGCCCGGTAGAGCTGCTGAAGCCCCGGAAAGTCGATCTCGAACGCCTCGGTGTCGAGATGGGGTTCGTGCGGTCCGTGGTGATTGTCGAAACGGATGATCGGATCGCCAGACCCGGCTTCGCCGCAGTGGAACGCGTACTTGATGCCGTCCGGAAACCGGTCGGATTGCGGAACCTCAAGTACGCGAGCCCGTGCGACGGTCCCATCGTCGTACGCGCTGATCTCGTCTTTCAGCACCGTCACGTCGTCGTCCATCCACGCCTGTTAGTATTCACCCTAACAATAAAAGTGTTAGGACGGGGGCTAACAGCAGACTATCAGTCCGACGCCTCCGCCGCCGCCACCGCCTCGACTGCGATCTCGATCACGACGCCTTCGACTTCCCACTCCTTGCGGTGGCCGTCCTCGACGGGGCCGAACTCGTCGGCGCGGACCTCGTCGGCGATCAGGTCCTCGTGGGCGGCCACGAGGTCGGCCACGCGGTCGTCGCCGATGTCGAGTTCGACGCGGATCCGTTCTTCCAGGTCGAGTTCGAGGTCCTTGCGCATCTCCTGGATCCGGCGGATCACCTCGCGGGCGTACCCCTCGCTCTCGATGTCCTCGGTGAGGGTCGCGTCGATGTAGACCACGCCCAGTTCGTCGCCGTCCACGTCGAAGGCCACGCCGGTCACGTCCGCGGGCGTCTGGGTGACGAACTCGACCATCTCCTCGGTCAGCTCGACGGACTCGCCCAGCGCGTCCTCGACCGCGGCTTCCAGCGCCTCGACGGTCGGCTCGTCGACGCTGGCCTCGTTCATGGCGTTCATCACGCGACCGGCGTCGTCGCCGAACTCCGGCCCCAGCAGGCTCATGTCGGCCTCGGCGGAGTAGGAGAGTTCGCCCCAGTCCTCGCCGGGCTCGATCAGTTCGAGTTCGCGGGCGTTGAGTCGCTCGGTCAGCAACTCGCGCTGACTCTCGACCGCGGCCGCGGTCTCCTCGTCGTCGGCCGCGACGACGACCCGCGTGATCGGCCAGCGCAGGCTCCGCTCGGCCTGCTGGCGGGCGTTCGAGCCGGCCTCCTCGACGGCGCGGGCGACCTCGACCTCCGCTTCGAGATCCTCGTCCTGCCAGAACGCGTCGGGGTCGGGCCAGTCGCACATGTGGACGGTGTCGTGGCCCGTCTCGCCGGTGAGGTTGCCGTAGATCTCCTCGGCGACGAAGGGCGCGAAGGGGGCGATCAGCGCGACCGTCTCCTCCAGCACGCGGTACAGCGTCGCGTAGGCCGCCTCCTTGGAGGGGCTGTCGCCCTCCTCCCACATGCGCTCGCGGACGACCTGGACGTAGAAGCGGGACACGTCCTCGACGACGAACTCGAGCAGGGCGTCCAGCGCCTTGTCCTGCTCGAAGGCCTCGAAGTGGTCGGTCATCGTCTCCTCGACCGACTGCAGGCGCGAGAGGACCCACTCGTCGACGAGTTCGGTCTCGGCCTCGGTGAGATCCACGGTCTCGGGGTCGAACTCGTCCATCCGCATGTACGGCAGCGGGAACCGGAAGACGTTCCAGAGGATGTTGAGCCGGCGCTGCATCTCGGCCATCTCCTCCCAGGAGAACTTCATATCGTCCTCCTGTGAGGTCTGCGAGAGCAGGAACAGCCGCATCGGATCACGGCCGTGGCGCTCGATGGCCTCGCCGGGTTCGACGATGTTGCCGATCGACTTGGACATCTTCCGACCGTCCGAGTCCAGCGCCCAGCCGTGCATCAGCACCTGGTCGTAGGGCACCTCGCCCATGGCGGCGGTGCCCATGCCGAGTTGCGACCAGAACCAGCCCCGGGTCTGGTCGTGGGCCTCGATGATGAGGTCGGCCGGCCACAGTTCCTCGAAGTCCTCGTCGTCTTCCGGGAAATCGAGCGTGCCCCACGTCGCGACCGAGGAGTCCAGCCACACGTCGAACACGTCGTCGACGCGGGTGTAGGTGGTGCCGTCCTCGGTGATCGTCAGGTCGTCGACGGTGCCCTTGTGGAGGTCGACGCTCGCGGGGTCGATGTCCTGGTCGACGCGCTCGGCGAGCTCCTCGCGGGTACCGACGACGATGGCCTCGTCCATCCCGCCGTCCCAGTCCTCGGGGGTCCAGATGGGAATCGGGATGCCCCAGTAGCGCTGACGGGAGACGTTCCAGTCCGGCGAGTCCTCCACGAAGTCCCGGAAGCGGTTGTCCCGGGCGCTCTGGGGGTACCACTCGCTGTCCTCGATGTTGTCGAGCAGTTCGTCTTTGATGTCGGTGACCGTGATGAACCACTGATCGGTGACGATGCGAACGATGTCCGTGTCACACCGCCAGCACTGCCCCTCCCGGACGGAGTGGCCCTGTTCGCTCGACAGCAGGTGCCCCGCCGAATCGAGGTCGGCGACGATCTCGTCGTTGGCGTCCCGGACGAACTCGCCCGCGTACTCCCCGGCCGCGTCGGTGTAGACGCCGTTGCTGCCGACCGGACAGAAGATCTCCAGATCGAGTTCCTGCCCGCGCTCGAAGTCCTCCTCACCGTGGCCGGGCGCGGAGTGGACCAGCCCCGTGCGGTCCGCTTCCACGTAGTCGGCGGTGTAGACCTGCAGGCTGTCCTCGGCCTGGGCGTGGTCGGGCACCTGCTCGGCGAGGGGGTGGTCGTACTCCCAGCCGACCATCTCCTCGCCGCCGAGTTCCTCGACGACCTCGTAGTCCTCGTAGCGGCCCGCCTTCAGCACGTCCTCGACGCAGGCCTCGGCGACGTACAGGCGCTCGGTCTCGCCGTCCTTGGTGGCGTCGACGCCGACGTAGTCGAGGTCGCCGTCCACGGCGACGAAGGTGTTGGCGACGATGGTCCAGGGCGTCGTCGTCCAGATGACCAGCGAGCCCTCGCGGTCTTTCAGTGGGAACTTCACGTAGATGGAGGGCTTGCCGACCTGGTGGTACTCGACCTCGTTGTTGGCGATGGCGGTCTCACACCGGGGACACTGGTTGATCGAGCGCTGGCCCTGCTCGACCAGCCCGCGCTCGTGGGCCCGCTGGAACCCCCACCAGGCGGCCTCCATGTACTCCGGCCGGACGGTCTTGTAGGGGTCGTCCCAGTCCATCCAGACGCCGAAGGACTTGAAGTCCTCCTGGAGGCCTTCGAGTTGCTCCTCGGCGAAGGCCTTGCACTCCTCGATGAAGTTCTGCTCCCCGAACTCCTCGATGTCTTTCTTGTTCTCGAAGCCGAGTTTCTCCTCGACCTTGGTCTCGATTGGGAGCCCGTGCATGTCGTAGCCCGGGCGGTCGGTCACGTCGTACCCGCGCATTCGGAGATAGCGGATGTAGCAGTCCTTCAGGGTCTTGTTCCAGGTGGTCCCCATGTGGGCCGACCCGGAGGTGTACGGCGGGCCGTCGACGAAGAAGTAGGTCTCGCCGTCGGACCGATACTCTTTGGTCTGTTCGTAGGCGTCGACCGCGTCCCAGTACTCGAAGACCCCGTCCTCGAGGTCGTGAGGCTCGTACTGGTCGTCGACCGGCTCGAACCTGCTCATATGAGTCCAATTCGGTGCCGGGACTAAATGGGAATCGGTTCCGCCGCACCGGGAGCGTCAAGTCGCCGGCGCGCCACGACCGCGCCGATGCCGGATTACGGGGCCCAAGGTATCGGCTGCTGGCGGTGTGGTAACTGGGCGCGGTTGGACGACATCGCCCGACACTCCGGTATCTCTGATCGACTACGTCGCGGTCAGCGTCTCTTTGATTACGACCGAGTTCGTCGGGGTGTGGACGACGCGAACGATGATCGTGTCACCGCTGTTGAGTTTACATTCTGTGCTTGCAATTCGAAAAGTGACAGTTTCGCCAGCACTCCACGTCCCATCTGCACTCGTGTCAAGTTGCCCCCCATCCGGACTGTAGTAGTCAAAAATGTCATCTCCTTTGTAGTTTTCTGACCCAAGAGTGTTCGTCGGGAGGTTTACAATCCGAGATTGCTTTCCACAGGCATCAGTTGCATCCACGGCGATTTCCAGTTGGGATACATCTAAACTGTCACCTGCGACACTGGTGAGTCGAACGATTTGGTCATCACTTCCGGGCCGATCATAAACGAGTTCGCCACTTGATTGCCCGACAACTGGACCGGGTTGATTGGCGTCGTCGGTAAACCCGAGTGTAAACACCGAGATCGTCGCCGCAAGTATCACTACGACAGCGACCAGCAGGATGTTCGCTATGACCGGTGAGACGGCCCGTGACGACCAAAAAGTCACTGTACACCATCTACTGTTTCGGTAGTACTAATTGGTTCATATTGACAGCGAACTCGACCCCGTGCCGTGCCCGGAACTGTGGAAGACGGTTCTACCGCTCTCACACCCCTCGTATCAGGAGGTGTGGCGCTCGCGGCTGGGGTACACCCGCGCGGAGTACGTCGACGCCGTCGGGGCCGCGGTCGAGGAACTGTTATAGCCGCGCCGGTCGAACGGCGGGTGATGAGCGCAGTCGCGGAACTGTTCCGGCGCGTCGTCGGGACGAACCCGGTCGTGATGGGGCTGGTCGGCGGGCTGGTGATCGCCGGCCTGAACCTGCTGGGTGCCTTGCTGGTCTTCGTCTGGAGAGACCCCAGCGAGCGGGGACTCGACGGCGCGCTCGGGTTCGCGGCGGGCGTGATGCTCGCGGCCGCGTTCACGAGCCTCATCATCCCCGGAATCGACGACTACGCCGGCGGGAACCCGATCCCCGTCCTCGTCGGCCTCGCGCTGGGCGTTCTCTTCCTCGACCAGGCCGACCGGCTGGTGCCCCACGCCCACTACCTGCTGACCGGCGAGCGGCGGAGCGACGCCGCCAACCCCGGCGACTCGATCGGGGGCATCGACAGCGAGCGACTGGGGCCCGTCGTCCTCTTCATCCTCGCGATCACGCTCCACAACATGCCCGAGGGGCTGGCCGTCGGCGTGGGTTTCGGCGCGGTCGCGCAGGCCACCGACCCCGCGGCGGCCGAGGCGGCGCTGGGACAGGCCGTCTCCCTGATGCTGGCCATCGGCATCCAGAACGTCCCGGAGGGACTGGCGGTGTCGGTCGCGGCGATCAACGCCGGGCTGGACCGGCGCTTCTACGCGGTCGTCGCCGGCATCCGGTCGGGGCTCGTCGAACTCCCGCTGGTCCTGCTGGGCGTCCTCGCGGTCACGCTGGTCGAACCCCTGCTCCCCTACGCCATGGGCTTCGCCGCCGGCGCGATGCTCTTTGTCATCTCCGACGAGATCGTCCCCGAGACCCACGTCCGGGGCAACGAACGGATCGCCACCCTCGGCACCATGCTCGGGGTCATCGTCATGCTCTACCTGGACGTGTCCCTGGGCTGATCGTCCGCCGTCGCGGCGGACTTCGACCGTCGATTCGGCCGACGAAACTATACCCGAGTTGTCCATAGTTCATCGAAATGGTGTCACGGGAAGTCGCGCTGAAGATCGGTGCCGTCGTCGCGGCGGTTCTCGTCGTCGGCGTCGTCGCGGTCGGCGTTCTGGCCGCGACCGGAGCCTTCGCCGCGCCGACGGTCGAATCGACCAGCTACCAGTGGGGCACGGTCACCGACCGGACGACCGAGATCGTCACGACCGTCACGGTGAACAACCCCAATCCGGTCGGGATCCCGGGGATCGTCGACATCTCCTACACCGCGCGGCTGAACGACGTGGTGCTGGTTCGCGGCCAGCGGTCCGGGATCGGCTTCGGACCCGGGCAGAACACGGTCACCCTCACCGCGGAGATGCAGAACTCGAAGATCGCGGACTGGTGGGTGACCCACGTCAACGGCGGCGAACGGTCGGAGCTCACCGTGGACGCGACGGTGACGGCACCCGGGTTCTCGCAGGAGATCACCGCGAAGTCCTCGGTCATCGAGACGGACATCCTCGGCGGGTTCACGACCGAGGGGACCCGAGAGGTCACCTTCCAGGGCGAGCCCATCCTGCGTCTCGGCGACCAGCGAGCCAGCTGGGGCGAGGCGACCGCGGAGACGACGCCCCTCTCGTTTGCGGCCAACCTGGAGAACGTCCACGACTACGCCATCACGCTGGCCGGCGTGGAGTACGTCGTCGAGATGAACGGCGTCGAACTCGGCCGCGGCCGGCGGGCGGCGGAACTGAACCTCGCGCCCGGCGAGTCGGGTTCGATCGACGTGACCGTCGCGCTGGACACGCCGAAGATGGCCGAGTGGTGGCAACACCACGTCGCCGACGGCGGAGTGAGCAACCTCTCGATCCGGATGTACGGCTACGTCGTCCGGGACGGCGAGCCCCAGCGCGTCCCCATGCGCGTGTTCGAGCGGACCCTCCGACTGGAGACGGACATCCTCGGCGGCGGCGGGACGAGCGTCGAACCGATCGAGACGCCCTCGCAGACGGACGAGTTCGAGCCGCCGTCGGTCACCGACACCGAGAAGCGGTGGGGCGAAGTCACCGACGCTACCACCGAGATCGTGACCGAGGCCACCCTCGACACGCCCGACGATCCGGGCCTGGCCGCCCTCCTCTCGCTGGACGTGACCCAGACGACGACGATCAACGGCATCCGGGTCGCCGAGGGCTCGACCGTCGTCGAGACCGTCGATCCCGGTTCCGACACGCTCACGCTGACCAGCCTGATGGACAACGGGGAAGTGCCCGAGTGGTGGGCGCGCCACCTCAACAACGGCGAACGCTCGCGGGTGGTGACCACGCCGACCGCCACCGCCGACGTGGGCGCGACGAAGTTCGACGCCGACCTCGGGACCCGCGAGAGCACCTTCGAGACCGACCTGCTCGCGGGCATGAACGGCGACCGGAACGAGGAGGTCCGGGTCCAGGGCCGGACCGCGCTGGTCGTCACCGGCGTCAGTTCGGAGTGGGGCCGGGCGACCCCGGAGACGGCACCCATCGAGACCGCCACGTCGGTCCGGAACGAACTCGCCGCGCCCGTGACCGTCGAGTCGATCCACTACACCGTGACGACCAACGGCGTCACGCTGGCCGACCGGAGCACCCGGGTGGGGCAGGTGATCGACCCGCGGTCGAGCGCCACCGTCGAGGCCCGGCTGGTGCTCGACAACTCGAAGATGGACCGCTGGTGGGTGCGCCACGTCCGCAACGGCGAGCGGTCGACCTTCGACGTGGACGTCGAGGCCACCGTCTCCGTCCTCGGCCAGCGCGAGCGGGTCGCGCTGGACTCGCTCGGGCAGGAGGCGACCGTCGAGACCGACGTGTTGAACGCCAGCGACGGGTGAGAACGGGTCCGTCTCTCGTTCAGACGCGTTCGAGTATCGTCGCGATGCCCTGCCCGAAGCCGATGCACATGGTCGAGAGCGCGTAGTCCTGGCCGGTCCGCTGGAGTTCGTGGGCGAGTTTCGTCACGAGCGCGCCGCCGGTCGCGCCCAGCGGGTGACCGTGGGCGATGGCCCCGCCGTTGACGTTGGTGTCCTCCCACGAGGCCCCGGTCTCTTCGAGCCACGCGGCGACGACGGCGGCGAAGGCCTCGTTGACCTCGAACAGGTCGATGTCCTCGATGTCCATGTCGGCTTTCTCCAAGACGCCCTCCGTGGCCGGGATCGGTCCCTTCAGCATCGTGACGGGGTCGACGCCGACGACCTCCGTGGCGACGATCCGGGCCATCGGGTCCCAGCCGTGTTCCTCCACGGCGTCCTCGCTGGCGACGAGCAGGCCGGCGGATCCGTCGACGATGCCCGAGGAGTTGCCGGCGTGGTGGACGCCGTTGCCCTCCTGCCGGAAGGACAGCGGCAGGCCCGAGAGCGTCTCCACGTCGGTCTCGGGGCGGGGGTGTTCGTCCTGCTCGACGGTGACGGGCTCGTCGTCGAGTTCGGTCTCGACCGGCGTGATCTGGTCGTCGTAGCGGCCCGCTTCCCAGGCCTCGCCCCAGCGCTTTTGGGAGTCGGCGGCGAGTTCGTCGAGTTCCTCCCGGCTGAAGCCGTACTCTTCGGCGATCCGTTCGGCCCCTTCCCCCTGCGTGGTCACCTCGTCGAAGTGCTCGAAGTAGGTCTCGCTGACGCTGTTGCCGTCCGAGCCCATCGGGACGCGGGTCATGTGTTCGACGCCCCCCGCCACCAGCACGTCGTGTTGCCCGGCCATCACGTTCGTCGCGGCGAAGTTGACCGCCTGCTGGCCCGAGCCACACATCCGGTTCAGCTGGACGCCGGGCACCCGATCGCCCCAGCCCGCGACCATCGGCGCGAGGCGGGCGATGTTGAGCCCCTGCTCGTCGACCGGCGTGACACAGCCGTAGATCACGTCCTCGACCGTCTCCTCGCCGTCGAAGTCGTTGCGCTCGGCCAGCGCCGTCAGCGGTTCCGCCGCCAGGTCCTGGGGATGGGTGTCCCGGAACGATCCGTTCTGCTTGCCGAAGGGCGTTCGCACCGCGTCGACGATGAGCGCGTCTCTCATGTGACACACGTTACCGGACCGAGACCGATAGGTGTTTCTCCCGTCTCGCGGGGTCACTCGACGGTGACCGTCCCGTCCGCGTCGAGTCGGACCTCGTGGCCCTCGACGGAGAAGGAGAGGGACTCGCGGACGGGATCCTCCGCGAGCGCGACGATCTCGTCGGCGGAGACGTACGTCGACAGGCGGTCCATCTCCTCGGGGTCGATGTCGGTCTCGGCGAGGACGGCGTCGAGGAGCAACTGCCCGACCGGAATCGGACCCTGCCCGCGCTCGTCCGTGACGTAGATGGTGGCCAGCGATCCCCCGACCACGTCGATCGGATCGGGGTCGGCCGAGGCCTCGGTCTCGGCCGCCTCCTCGCCCCAGAGGTTCGTGACCACGTCCCCGGAGTCGTCGACGGCCGCGGCGTCCTCGGCCGTCGCGGCGCTGGCCTCCTCGCTCCCCGACTCGTCGGCCGTCGGTTCGCCGTCGGCCGGGTCCGCCGGCGGGCCGCCGAGCGTCTCGGGGAGCCGTAGATCGTCGTACTCGCTGGCCACGTCGGTGAGTCTGGTGCGGGCGGACTCGCCCATCACGTCGACGTATGACCGGACCAGGTCGTCGAGTACCGTGCGGTCGTCGTCGACGACGTCCTCGACCGCGCCGTCGTCGGTGATCGTCAGCCCCTCGACCGAGCGGGCGACGTCGACGGCGCGTTTCCCGATCATGGTCCGCTGGGTCTCGATCAACCGCTCGGCGAGGCGTTCGTAGCTGGTCATCTATGCCGGACTGTGTTCGCTCATCGTCTCCCAGAGCATGTAGAACCCGGCCAGCAACAGCGCGGTCGTCACGAGATACACCGTACTCTCGATGCTCTCGCCGGGTGCCCGGAGGTTCATGATCTTGACCGCGCCGTCGAGCAACCGCCAGACCGCGAAGACGATGACGCCGCCGCCGGCGACGTACAGCGCCTTCCCGATCTCGCCGCCGTAGGCCCGGGCGGCCTGGACGACGAACCCGACCGCCCCGATCGAGAGCATCACCTGCGCGATCAGACTCGTCGCGTACCAGAGCCCGGGACCCCCCGATCCCCCGGCCCCGCTCTGTGCCAGCGCGGGCCCGGTGAACGCGAGACTCGCGACACAGAACACCCCGAAACTGCTCTATTGAAAATGCGGTACGGGAACGGGATCATAGCGTTTTGGCGAGCTT
>JBDGUF010000054.1:0-32964 GCA_042216105.1 Halorientalis sp. | reverse complement strand
GTGGCCGGTTCGATGACATCCATATTGGGCTGGAGAGCAGGGTGAGCCGCTCTCTCTCTCTGACATAGAGCGGCCTGGACGCGAACGCGTCGGCCACGCTGACCCGACGACAGCGCGCGAGTGTGACCGTGGCCGTCCGCCACTCCCGGACCGAACACATATTTCGCTGGAACACGATGGATCGTCCGATGCGTATCAGAGACAAACCTGCCACGCCGACGCCGAGTCGCCTCCTCGGGATCGTCCTCCTGATCGGCGGCGGGGTCTTCATCGGGGACTTCTTCTGGGCCATCGCGACGTACTCGCCGTCGATCCGGTCCGCTGGGCCGACAGTGTGGACCGTGCTGGCCGCCGGCATCCTCGCCGGAGCTGTCCTCGTGGGTGTGGGTGTCGCGACGGTGTTGCACTCGACCGATCACCTGGAGATCGCCGCGAACCTGGACTGGGGACTCTGAGCGGATCTCGCGGGGCGAACGCCCCGGCGGACGCGTCGACGAACCCGCCAGCCACGGCTCCGTCGTCGGTGTGGCCCGCCGAGCCGACCCCGGGAACGATCGGCCGCCCGGACCGACCGGTGACCCGCGACGTGCCGCCACGACGGACCCCGAACTGGATTCGCCACGCCGGAACCTGGTATTCCATCCGTCGTAATCGGAAGCTCGAAGGGGCAGTTTTATGGATTAGACGCATCTAAAATTTCGCAAGTGATGCGCAGCGACGTGATGGAGGACTATCTGAAGGGGATCTACGAGCTCCAGCGCGATCACGGGGCACCGGTCGAGCCGTCGCTGATCGCGGATGCTCTCGACGTGACCGCACCGACGGTCACCAGCATGATGGAGAAACTGGAGGAGCGCGGGCTCGTCACCCGCGAGAAGTACAAGGGGGTCGAGCTGACCGACGACGGGGAGACGGTCGCCGTCGAGATCATCAGACACCACCGCCTGCTGGAGGCGTTCCTCGTCGACCACCTCGACTACGAGTGGACGGCGGTCCACGAGGAGGCCGACGTGCTGGAACACCACATCAGCGAGGAGTTCGAGCGACGGATCGCCGACCGGCTGGGCGATCCGGCGGTCGACCCACACGGCGATCCGATCCCGGAGGCCACGCTCGAACCGCCGGCGGTCGACGAGACTCGATCGCTCGCGGAGTTCTCGGTCGGTGACAGCGTCGTCGTCGCACGGGTTCGCGACCGGAACGAGGCGGAACTGGAGTACCTCGCCGAGGCCGGCATCGTCCCGGGTCGCCGGCTCGTGATCGAGGAGCAAGCGCCCATCGGGACGGTGACCGTCTCCCACGACGAGGGCCAGCAGACGCTCCCCGACGAGGTCGCCCGGACGATCGGGGCGAAAGCCGCCGAGACCGAGGACCCCTCCGAGAACCGCCGCACCTCCGAGCCATGAACGACTTCCTCAGGATCATGGTGATCGCGATGGCCACCCAGCTGGCCGTGTTGCCCGGCGAGAAGGTGCAGTTTCTCATCTCCGGACTCTCGACGCGGTACAACCCGCTCGTGGTCGTCTCCGCCGCGGGGACCGCCTTCGCCGGCTGGACGGCGCTGGAAATCTGGTTCGGGCAGGCGATCAGGGACGCGTTGCCCGGGTTCTACCTGGACGCCATCACCGCCGTCCTCTTCCTGTTTTTCGCGGTCGCGCTCTGGCGGTCGGCACCGGCACCCGAGGAGCAGCCGATGGACGCCGACGGTTCCGGTGTCCAGGCCGTCGAGGAGCACGAACTCCCCGTGATCGGATCGGTGCCGACCAAGTTCGGCGGCTTTCTACCGATCTTCAGCCTGATGGCCGTCGGCGAGTTCGGCGACAAGACCCAGCTGGTCACCATCGGCCTCGCCGTCCAGTACGGCGCACACCCGGCCATCTGGGTGGGCGAGATGCTGGCGATCATCCCCGTGAGCCTCGCCAACGCCGTGTTCTTCCACCGGTTTTCACACTCGTTCGACCGCAGGAAGGCACACTTCTTCGGAGCCGCCCTGTTCGCCTTCTTCGGGATGGACACGGTGTTGTCGCTCGCCCTCGGGATTTCCGTCTGGGGACGGATCGTGCAGGCGGTGAGCGGGGCCGTTCTCGCCCTCTAGATCCGTTCGGGCATCTGGAGCGCACCGTACACGAGCGAGAGGAGGCCGAGCGTCGACACGCCGATGGCCCCGAGCACGTCGTGGTTCGTGCCGAACGCGAACGACGAGCCGAGCAACAGACAGAACAGCACGACGGGATAGACCGACGACTCCGGCAGGGCCTCCAGGGTCTCCCGTGAGTACTCGCTGAACATCTACGTACTATATCTCCCGCTACCTATTTGATGTCTGCCATTCGTTCCTGACAGAAAAGGGCCGAATAGAACACGTGCGGCGTGGCCTCGTCGATCCGACGTGAGTGGGGCCGGTCCCGTCGTCGGCCTCGCTGACGGTGTTGCTCCTGTGGCTGGCGTGGGCGTGTGGGGGAGGGACCCTGTGTTTAAATAGCATCGCGCCGTAGGCTCGGTCGAGTGACGGCGAACCACACGGAGACCGAGCGAGCGGTCGTCGCCAAGCGCGTGGACTCGGGGACGGCCGACACCGACGAGATCCGGGAACTGGCCCGGGCGGCCGGGTACGAGGTCGTCGGCGAAGTGACCCAGACCCGGACGGAAGACCCCGCGACCCACGTCGGGGAGGGGAAAGCCGAGACCGTCGCGGCGACAGCCGCCCGCGAGGACGCGACGGTCGTCATCTTCGACAACCAGCTCGGGCCCTACCAGACGTACAACCTGGGCAACGTCCTCCCCGAGGACACGCGGGTGATCGACCGGTTCCGGCTGATTCTCGAAATTTTCGGCCAGCGGGCCCAGACCCGGAAGGCACAGCTCCAGGTCGAACTCGCGGAGTTGCGCTACGAACTCCCCCGCGCCGAGGCCAAGGCCAGCCTCGCCAAACGCGAGGAACGGCCCGGGTTCATGGGACTGGGCGAGTACGACGAGAGTCGCGAGCAGGACATCAAGGCCCAGATATCACGCATCCGGGACGAGCTCGAAGACATCGAGCAGACCGAGCAACACCGCCGGGAACAGCGCCGCGAGTCGGGGTTCGATCTGGTGGCGATGGCCGGCTACACCAACGCCGGCAAGTCGACCCTGTTGCGCCGGCTGGCCGAGGACCTGGACATCGACGAGAACGAGGATCGACACCCGGATCTGGACACGACCGCCGAGAGCGAGGACCGGCTGTTCACGACGCTTGGCACCACGACCCGGAAGGCCGAGATGGACCGCCGGGACGTGCTGGTGACCGACACCGTCGGGTTCATCACCGACCTGCCACACTGGCTGGTCGAGTCGTTCAAGTCGACGCTGGACGCGGTCTACCGGGCCGACCTCGTCTTGCTCGTGGTGGACGTGAGCGAGCCCATCGAGGAGATCCGCGAGAAACTCGTCACCTGCCACGACACCCTCTCGGAGCGCAACCAGGCACCCATCGTCACGGTCCTGAACAAGATCGACCGGGTGGACGACGCGGAACTCGAACGCAAGCGGGAGGCGCTGTCGGCGCTGGCCCCCAACCCCGTGGCGATCAGCGCGAAGGCGGGGACCAACGTCGACACGCTCCGTGACCGCATCGACCGCGAACTGCCGGCGTTCGAGCGGGAACGGCTCGTCATGCCGATGACCGACGAGACGATGAGCGTCGTCTCCTGGATCCACGACCACGCCCACGTCGACACCGTCGACTACGGCGATCAGGTCGTCATCGAGTTCGAGGCCCGACCGAAGATCGTCGAGCAGTCACGGGCGAAGGCGGGCGAGCTGGTGGCCCCCGAGTCGGCCTAGAGGTACAGCGTCGCACCGAATCCGAGACCGATCAGCGCGACGAGGACGCCCAGCCCCCGGACCGCCCACAGCCACTTGTCGTCGTAGGTCGGGTCCTGGCCGTACTCGCCGCGGGTGGGGTCCGGGCGGCCGCGGCCGGCGGTCCACGACCGGATGAACGCCGCCGGAAACGCGATCAGCACGAGCCCGAAGCCGACGCCGAGGACGGCCGCGACGACCTCGCGGGCGACCATCAGTAGCTACGGAGGCGCTCGATGCGCTTCTCCGTCGACGGATGGGTCGACAGCAGGCTGGTGTCACTCCCGAAGATACAGAGCGCGTTGACCTCCTTGGCCTCGGGAGTCGGTTCCGCCCGGCTGGCACTCGACGAGATCTTCTCCAGCGCGCGGGCCAGCGGGTCGCCCCGACCCAGCGTCTCGGCGGCGTCGCGGTCGGCGACGAACTCGCGGTGGCGGGAGACGGCGAAGACGAACACCATCACCAGCATCTGGGCGATGTTGCTCACGATCATGCCGACGAAGATGTCCACGAGCTCGTTGTCGCCCGACATGATCACCGCGAAGTACGCGGCGAAGCCGATGATCGAGGCGACGCCCTGCCCGAGTTGCATGACGATCGAGTCGCGGTTCTTGAGGTGGGCGAGCTCGTGGGCGACGACGCCCTCGACCTCGTCCTGTTCGAGGACGCCGAGCAGTTCACGGGAGACGGCGACGGTCCCGTTGCCCCGTCGACCGAGCGCGAAGGCGTTGGGAACGCCCATCTCGACGAGGTAGAGTTCGGGCTTGTCGATGCCCATCTCCTCGCTCGTCCGCTCGACGAAGCGGTGGAGTTCGGGGAACTCCTCTTCGGGCAGTTCCTTGCCCTTCAGCGACCGGAGCGTGAACCACTTGCTGATCTTGTACTGGAGGACGACGAACACCACGCTCAGCCCGATCAGTAACGGTATCGGTGCGCCGAAGGCGATGTAGAAGAACGATATCCCCGCCGTGTAGAAGGCGAACAGGATCGAACCGACGACCGCCATTCGCACTTTGAGGCCGAAGTTGCGCATTGCTGTACTGATAGTTCGTCGTTCTCGAACTTATGTGTCGCGGTCGGGGAGGGACCACAAGATACACCACGCGTCGGAGCGGGCCGAAGGCCGGCCGATCGACCGCTACGGTTCGCGCTTCCGTTTCTCGACGACCCGGACGCCCCCGATCTCGGTGTCGGGGTACTGGCCGTCGCCGTCCTTCTCCGCGGCTTTCACCATGTCCCAGACGACGTTCAGGCCGGTCGTCACGCCCTCCAGCGCCTCCATCTCGCACCCGGTCTTGCCCGTCGTCTCGACGGCCACCGTGGCGATCACCCGGTCCTCGCGCACGTCGAACTCGCAGTCGACGTTCGTGATCGGGATCTGGTGGCACATCGGGATCGTCTCCCAGGTGTGTTTGACCGCCTGGATCGCGCCGATCCGGGCCGTCGCCAGCACGTCGCCCTTCTCGACCTCGTCGGCGCGGATGGCCTCGACCGTCGAGGGCTGGAGCCGGATCTCGCCCTCCGCGACCGCCCGGCGGGCCGTGTCGGGCTTGTCGCCCACGTCCACCATCTGCACGTCGCCCGCGTCGTCGGTGTGAGTCAGCTCCTCGCTCCCCTCGGCGGCCGTCGCGCCCACCTCGTCCAGCGGGTCGTCGGGGCTCCCGTCGGCGTCCTCGTCCGTGTCGTCACTCATCGCCGTCACCCCACAGCGCGGCGGGGAGGGCGTCCACGAGGTCCGACGCGACCAGCCCGTGGCCGTGCTCCTCGACGGCGATGTCGCCGGCGCTGCCGTTGGCGTAGGCGGCGATGGCGGCGGCGTGGATCGGCTCCTGCGTGGCCAGCAGTGCGCCCGCCGCGCCGGCCAGCACGTCGCCCGTGCCGCCGACGGTCATCCCGGGGTTCCCGGTGCGGTTGACCCGCGTCCGTTCCCCGTCGCTGACCACGTCGTAAGCGCCCTTGACGAGGAGCGTCTGGTCGAGATCGGCGGCGAAGTCCGCGACCAGTTCCGCGCGCGCCTCCCAGTCCTCGTCGGTCTCGCCGCCCATCTGCAGGAGTTCCCCCTGGTGGGGCGTACAGAGCAGGGTCGCGTCGGTGTCGACCTCGGGGACGACTTCGAGGGCGTCGGCGTCGACGACCGCCCGCCCGTCGAACTCGCCGAGGAACTCCCCGACGGCCTCCAGGGTCCCCTTCGCGTTCCCGAGTCCGGGGCCGACCACGACCACGTCGTGTGCGACGGCCCGGTCGAGCAACTGGTCGACGTGGCCCGGTTCGAGCAGGTCGCCGGCGAACGGCCGGACGATGATCCCCTCGTCGAACCCCTGGACCTCGCGGGCGACCGAGGACGGGCAGGCGACCCGGACGAGGTCGGCCCCGGCGCGGAAGGCGGCCCGTGCCGAGAGGGCCGGCGCGCCGGTGTAGGGCCCGCCGCCGATCACCAGCACCTCGCCGTGGTCGCCCTTGTGACTCCGCGGATCCCGGGAGAGACGCAGCAGGTCGCCGCGTTCGACGAACAGCTCGGCCGCCTCGGGGATGCCGATGTCCGCGACGGTCACCTCGGCGTCCAGCTCGGCGAGGCCGGGCTTGTCCTCGTGGAAGGTGACCACGTGGTCGGCCTCGACAGCGACGCCCGCGGCCTCGCCGGTGTCGGCGTCGATCCCCGAGGGCACGTCGACGGCGACGACCGTCGCCTCGGTCTCGGCGATGCGTGCGGCCGCTGTCGCCTCCGGTTCCCGGAGCGCACCCGTGACGCCGGTTCCCAGCATCGCGTCGACGACCACGTCGGGGTCGCCGAGATCGAGTCCCGTCGAGTCCCGGACCTCGCGGGCGTCGATCGCGGCGCGTTGCAGGGCCTCCCAGTTCTCCCGGGCGATGTCGGTGCTAATCGTCTCGGCACGGCCCAGCAGGTGAACGGTCACGTCGTACTCGCTCAGGAAGCGCGCGGCGACGAACGCGTCGCCCCCGTTGTTCCCGCGGCCGGCGACGATCGCGACCTCGCCCCCCGGCTCCGCGGCCTCGCGGACGACCCGCGCGACCGCGTTGCCGCTGGACTCCATCAACTGCTTGCGGGGGACGCCAAGCGCCGCGGCGTTCTCGTCGAGGACGGCCTGGTCCTGCACGCGCATCGTTACCACTTCATCTCGAAGCCGTCCAGTCCCTCGGGGTCCTCGTACGCGACTGCCACGTCGTCGACCCGCGCTCGCGGACTCCCGTCGTGACACCACTCGACCATGCCCTCGACGGCGTCCTCGGGACCCTCGAAGACGGCTTCGACGCGGCCGTCGTCGAGGTTGCGGACCCAGCCGTCGACGCCGCGCTCGCGGGCGGTGTCGCGGGTGTTCGCGCGGTAGTAGACACCCTGAACCTTGCCGCTGACGTGGACGTGTGCGCGGACGCGTTCGCTCATGTGTGCCCGTTCGCCCGCCCGGACGAAAACCTTGGCCTCTCAGTCGCCGCCGTTCCGGAGGTAGTGGAAGACGTAGGTTTGCGCGTAGCCGGCGTACTCGCCGCCGAACGCCGCCCGGATCGCCCGCGAGGTCTCGGCGTAGGACCCCCGGTCGCAGTCGGGGTAGTACTCCTCGATGGTCGTCCGGATCCAGGTGTCAAGCGGCACCGCCTCCAGGAAGTCGAGCGAGAACAGGAGGACACAGTCGGCCACCTTCTCGCCGACGCCGACGAACCGCGTGAGGAACTCGCGGGCCTCCTCGTAGGGCAGGTCCCGCGCCTCGGCGGGGTGAGCTTCTCCCGCGGCGACCATCTCCGCGCTCCGCTGGACGTAGGGGGCGCGATACCCCAGACCGAGTTCGCGGAGGCGGTCCTCCGTCGCGCCGGCCAGCGCCTCGGGCGTGGGATAGGCGTGGTAGGTCTCGCCGTCGAAGGCGACGGGTTCGCCGAACTCCCGGCGCAGGGCCATCTGCATGTCGTGGATGCGGCCGACGCGCATCTGTGCCGAACAGATGAACGAGATCAGCGCCCCGAAGGGCGGGTCCCGGACCAGCCGCATCCCGCGGTAGGTGTCGAAGGCCGCCCGGAGCAGGCGGTCGTCGGGCGTCGCCCGTCGGACGGCGTCGAGGTCGTCGTCGAGGCGGAGCAGCCGCCGGAGGTGGGGCTCGGCGTCGACGTGTGACGCCCACTCCAGTCCGTCGTCGACCTGTCGGACGCGGACGACGGCCGGGTCGCTCCGGCCCTCGGGGCGGACCGTCGTCCAGTACCGGGCGTCGCCGCCGTGGGTCCGGTCGCCCTCGTAGGTGGTGCCGTCCTCGCGCGCCCAGAGGTACGACTGGCCGCTCTCGACGGTCGACTGGAGGTCGACGCCGCCGGCCAGTTCCGCCGCGTCGATTCGGCCCCGTCGCATCGTCGGTCGGGACGGCCCCGAGTGGCTTGGGGGTTTCGAGTTCGATCCCCCGACGGGACGCGGGCGGATCGTTCCGGACGGGACTGGGTACCGCGTGAACGGACACCAATATTCTTACCGTTGGGCAGCCAACAGCAAACTATGAACTGCAGAGTTGTCGTAGAAGCCGCGGTTCCGGTCTACGACGTCGAAACGCCGGACGAGGCGGTCCGAATCGCCATCTCGAAGACCGGCGAGATGCTCAACCCCGATCTCAACTACGTCGAGATCAACATGGGGGAGCGGTCCTGTCCCCACTGCGGTGAGGACCAGGAGCCTGCCTTCATCGCCGCCGACGAGAGTCTGGTCGCGCTCGAACTGGAGATGACCGTCTTCAACGTCGAACGCGAGGAACACGCCGCCCGGATCGCCCGCAAGGAGATCGGTCAGCGGCTGGAGAACATCCCGCTGGACGTCCTCGAGATCGAACCGATCGACGAGGAGGCCGACGAGGACACGGAAGAGACCGAGGCGGACACCACGGTCGAGGAGATCACCTCGGAGACGGAGATCGGCGAACGCGAGGGGGAGGATGGCGAAGTGTTACCGGAGTTCGAGGAACTCATCGACGAGTAGCGGTTTTTGGACGAGTGTCCGTTACCGGGCCGGGTGTGTCGTCGCGGTCGACGGTGCTGTGGCTCCGGGCCGAGGACGAGACGAGAACGGAGAGAAACGGCTCAGTCGGCGGCGGCCGGAACCTGTTCGGACTGCTCCTCGCACATCTCGGAGACGATGCCGCCGGCCAGCGCGAAGACCGCGTCCTTGTGGTCGTCCTTGGACATGTGGATCGATGTCGGCTGGACGTTGACGCGCTCGTACTCGTCGTGGTCGACCTCGCTGCCCGTTCGCTCCTCGTAGTGGTTCTGCACCTGTGCAAGCAGGCCGTGAAGATGGATGAGTTCCTGCTTTTTCATGGTCGTTCCTGCGTTACAACTGGAGGGTTATAGTACTACTCTGAGTCCCGTTAACACACGGCCCGTCCGTAGCGCCGTCCATAGACGGGTTTTCAAGTGATTCGAAGTCGGCGAGGAACTCACGGGTAGTTGTTTCCTCCCCGATACGCCGCGTATTGTCGGCGGTGGGGGCTCGCACGCGCTTCGGCTGAAAGGTTTTTGGCTCGGCCGCGGCATGCTCCGGTATGGACTACGAGGACCAACTCGACCGGGCGATGGAACAGACCCCCGACATCGAGGGCAGCAGCGATCGGTTCGACGTTCCCGAACCGGAGGTCCGCCAGGAGGGGAACACGACCGTCTACGAGAATTTCCAGGACACGACCAAACGCCTGGGTCGCGAGGACGATCACGTCGTGAAGTTCCTCCAGAACGAACTCGGGACGAGCGGACACATCGACGAGAGCGGGCGCGCGCGGTTGACCGGCGAGTTCAAGCGGAGCCGCATCCAGGACGCACTCGACGAGTACGTCGACGAGTTCGTCCTCTGCTCGGAGTGTGGACTGCCCGACACCCAGCTCGAACGCGAGCGCGGAGCCCTCGTGTTGCGGTGTGAGGCCTGTGGTGCGATCTCCTCGACGAGCGGCTAGCTCAGCGTCTTCAGCGTCTCCAGGTCGTGTTCGGTACGGGTGAACTCCGCGAGCCGCCGGCTGGCGTGGCAGTTCGGGCAGTGAAACGTCCGCTTGTGTGAGGGGAGGTCACCGGGGGAAGACTCCCAGTCTTTCTTGCACTCCGGGCAGAGCAACCGAACGTACGTGTCGGTCATGTGTGAACTGTTGACACCCGTCAGGGTGAAAAAGGTTGCCGCGGGCTCACACGCCGTGTCCGCTCCGGCTGGCGCGGGGATCAGGCCGCCGTGAGATCCTGTTCGGCTTCGAGGAGTTCCTTGTATCGGTTGCGGATGGTGACCTCGGAGATGGAGGCGACCTCGGAGACCGCCGACTGGGTGACCTTCTCGTTCGTCAACAGCGAGGCGGCGTAGACGGCGGCCGCGGCGAGTCCGACCGGGGACTTGCCCGAGAGCAGTCCCGCCTCGCGGGCGCTGTCGAGCAGTTCGCGGGCGCGGCGCTCGGTCTCGTCCGAGAGATCCAGGTCCGAGGCGAACCGGGGGACGTAACTCTCGGGGTCGGCGGGCTGGATCTCCAGGTTCAGTTCTCGGACGATGTAGCGGTACGTCCGGGTCATCTCCATCTCACCGACGCGGGAGACGGAGACCATCTCGTCGATGCTCCGGGGGGTGTTCGCCTGTCGAGCGGCGGCGTACAGCGCTGCGGTGGCGACGCCCTCGATGGAGCGGCCCGGCAGGAGGTCCTCGTCCAGCGCGCGCCGGTAGATCACCGAGGCGGTCTCGCGGACGTTCTCGGGGAGACCCAGCGCCGAGGCCATGCGGTCGATCTCGCCCAGGGCCTGCTTGAGGTTGCGCTCCTTGGAGTCCCGGGTCCGGAACCGCTCGTTCCAGGTCCGCAACCGCTGCATCTTCTCGCGCTGGCGCGAGGACAGCGAGTTGCCGTAGGCGTCTTTGTCCTGCCAGCCGATGTTCGTCGAGAGCCCCTTGTCGTGCATCATGTTGGTCGTGGGCGCTCCCACCCGGCTCTTCTCCTCTTTCTCCTGGGCGTCGAAGGCCCGCCACTCGGGGCCGCGGTCGATCTCGTCCTCTTCGACGACCAGGCCGCAGTCCTCACACACTGTCTCGCCGTGTTCGGTGTCGGTCACGAGGTGTCCGCCACACTCCGGGCAGGTCGTCGTCGATTCCGTCTCGCTCGTCTCGTCCGTGATCTCCTGTTCCGTGCGTTCGTTCGATATCGTCCGAGTTGTGGTGTCGCTCATGGGGGGTGTCCTTGGTTGCCGGTGGCGAAAGCCATAAGAAATTACCGGCGACTTCCTAACTGTTAGTAAGTGTGAAACACATATAAATCTTTCGCCAACCTTGGAGTCGGGGACCGTCGCCGTGGTCAACGTTACCGTCCTTCTACGGGGTTTCGGGGTGGCGACGCGACACTGCCGCCGCACTCGTCAGACCGTAAAGAGGTGTCCCTCGTCGGGCACGTCGAAGAGGCCGATCCGGGCCCCGGCGTCGAGCCAGGCGTGGCCGTAGGAGAAGGCCGCCAGTGCGTTGACGGGGTCGTCGTCGGCCCGGAAGTGGCGGCCGTCCTCCAGGTACGAGCGGGCCATCTCCTCGCACTCGGCGGCGGCCTCGCCCAGCGGCGAGTCGGCGGGGACGGCCACGTCGGTGGCGGCGAGCGCTTCGGCGAGCAGGTCCTCGTAGCGGTCGGTCTTCTCCTCCAGGTCGGCGGACATGTGCCACCCATCCGGGCGTCCGGTCCTAAGCGTGTCGACGCGGACCGTGACTGCGCGGTTCCGCCTGCCGGTCGTGTCCGGATCGCACAGAACAGCGTAGGCTTAATACGCCGCCCCCGACTACCCTGTCACATGACTGACGAGGCCGTCGAACACCGGAGACTCATCATCGCTGGTTCGGGGATCGCTGGCCTGAGCGCCGCGATCTACGCCGCTCGCGCGAACAACGATCCGCTGGTCCTGGAGGGCGACGAGCCGGGTGGCCAGCTCACACTGACCACCGACGTGGCCAACTACCCCGGCTTCCCGGACGGGATCGGCGGCACCGAACTGGTGAACAACATGAAAGAGCAAGCCACCCAGTTCGGGGCCGAGATCGAACACGGGATCGTCGAATCGGTGGACGACGACCAGCGCCCGTTCCGGGTGGAACTCCGGGACGGGACGGTCTACACCTGCGACGCGTTCGTCGCCGCCTCGGGGGCCAGCGCCCGCACGCTCGGCATCCCCGGCGAGGACGAACTCATGGGCTTCGGCGTCTCGACCTGTGCGACCTGCGACGGCGCCTTCTTCCGTGGCGAGGACATGCTCGTGATCGGCGGCGGCGACGCCGCCATGGAGGAGGCCTCGTTCCTCACGAAGTTCGCAGACACGGTCTACGTCGCCCACCGCCGCGAGAACTTCCGCGCGGAGGACTACTGGGTCGACCGCATCGAGGAGAAGGTCGACGAGGGCGACGTGGAGATCATGCGCAACACCGAGGCCGTCGAGATCCACGGCTCCGAGGCCGACGGCGTCGACCACGTCGACCTCGTGCGCCACCCCGAGGGCCACCCCAAAGAGAAACTCGACGACCCCGAGACCGAGCAGTTCCACCTCGACGTGGGCGCGGTCTTCCTCGCCATCGGCCACACGCCCAACACCGACTACCTCGAAGACACGGGCGTCGAACTGGACGACGCCGGCTACCTCCGCACGCAGGGCGGCGAGGGCGGCGGCCAGACGAAGACCGCCGTCGAGGGCATCTTCGGGGCCGGCGACGTGGTGGACTACCACTACCAGCAGGCCGCGACCGCGGGCGGGATGGGCGTGAAGGCCGCGCTCGACGCCGACGACTACCTCGAAGACGTGGGGAGCGCCGGGGCGGCCGGCGAGAGCGACAGCGTCGGTGCGGAAGCGGACGATTGATCCCGTCCGCTCGGTGACGGCCGCGGCGTCGCCTCACGATCCGTCAGTCCCGTCGAGCCGTTCCAGCAGGACGCCGTAGCCGTACCAGGCCCCGACGCCGACGGCGACGGCGACCGCGCTCCGAACCGGGTCGGTCCACGGCACGAGCGAGAGTCCTGGAGACCTGTCCACGGCACCGACAAGCGCCAGCGTCACGAGCAGATGGCACCCGACCGCGACGCCGACCCAGAGCAGGAGCGAGTCGCGGTTCAGCGACTCGCCGCGCCGACGGCGGAGCCCGAGGACCGCACCGAGCGATAGCGCCAGCGCGACGGCACCGGGCAACTGCGTGGCGACCAGCCGACCCAGGAGTTCCGGGACCGTCGCCGAGGTGACGGCGAGCGTGGCGACGGGACCCGCCCACCGTCCGGACGGCGCGAACGCGAGGAAGAATCGGTCGCCGGGCAGGGACGGCGGGTCGCTCGCGTTCCCGCGGAGCGTGAGCGTCCGGCCGTCGACCGTCCCGTGTTCGCCGACCGCGCTCTCGACGTCGTTGGCCAGCGTCGTGCCCGGTGGGCCGACGATCCGGACGCGGTTGACGTCGACGAACCAGCCGGTGTGGGGACCGTCGGGACGGAACGCGTCGACGAGGACGACGCCACCGATTGCCTGCCGCCCGACGGTCGGCTCCAGGAACCGAAACGTGATCGTTCCGTTCCCGACGGCGACCGACTGCAGGCGGATTCTCTCGGCGCTACTGTCGTCCGCGCTGTCGGCGGCCTCGCGGGCCAGTCGGTGCCGGAGCGAGGCGTTCCGGGCGAGCGTCCGCGGGTCGGCGAACGACTCGTTCAGGCCGGTCGCGTACCGGTCCGGGACGCGGGCCGCGAAGCGACTCGTGACCGACCAGGTTGCGCTCCCGTTCCCGTGGACCCGGACCGTCGCGGTGCTGTGGGTCACGTCGAGCGCGAGACCGTGCCGGTGGGCGGCCCACTCCAGCCCCTCGTGACAGGGGTGACAGACTGACTCGGGCGGCGGAGCGGCGGTGACCGGGACCACCGCCAACACCGGAAGGGCCAGCAGGAGGGCCAGCGCCAGCGGGCGAGCAGTGGGGACCATCGACCGGCGACTCGGAGCGGACGCTGAAGTGGGTTACGCCGGGGTCGCGGTCGGCCGGGCTACGCTTCCGGTTCGGCCTCGTCGTCGGGTGCGTTCCCCGCTGTACCCGACAGATCGACCAGTTCGACGTAGAGCCACGCGATCGTGATCGCGAGCGTCAGCGCGACCAGGATACCGAACCCGATCATACTCTTCCTCTCCGCTTCCACCGGTAAATAGCTCGCTAACAGGGATGTCGAGAGATATGTACCGTACCGAGACGACCGTTCCGCTCTCTCCTCCCGCGCCGTCGCTCGGCGGACCCAACAGACCCTTCAGTCCGGTCCGCGAAGGGGAGCCATGGCAGACACGGCGACACTCACTATCGAGACGGCGGACGGCACCAGTGACGAACTCGAAGTCCCGACGGATCTGCTCGACATGCTCCGGGAGGGCGAGGAGACCGACCCCGAGATCGTCGGCGACATCGCGATGATCGGCATGGCCCAGCGCATCCACGGCGCGATCCACCACGCGCAGGGCGAGCCCGGCGAGGACGTCCAGGCCGTCGAGGACGCGACGCTGGACCTGTTCGAGGAGCGGTTCGGCCAGACCTTCGCCGACATGACCGGCCACGATCACTGAGCGTCGCCGCCCCGCGACCCCGACGGCGGGACGGTGATCGTCCGATCCGACGCGAACAACGCGAACAGCGCGAAGAGTGCGAACAGTGCGGGTTCGTCGGCGGCGACTCCGAGGACGCCGAAGAGTCCGAACGCGCCGAGCTTCCGGACCTCGATCTCGGGCATGAGCGTCCGTAGGACCGCCCGGACGAAGTGATTTATCCGCAATGCTGTGGCCAGTGACTTCAGCGCACGTCCCACTCCAGGAGCGCGCCCCCGTCGAGTCGCTCGACCGACCGGAGTTCGAGCGCCGGGAACTCGTCGGTGAAGCCGTCGCCATCGGCCAGCGTCGGGGCGTCCCGGCCGCCGATCACTTTCGGGCCGACGAACACGGACAGTTCGTCGACCAGCTCCGCCTCGAACAGCGAGAAGATGAGTTCGCCACCGCCCTCGACCATGAGCTGTTCGATCCCCTCGCCCTCCAGTTTCCCGAGCGCGGTCGTCAGGTTCACGCGGTCCTCGCCGGTCGCGAGGACGGTCGCACCGGCGTCTTCCATCTGCTCGACGAAGTCCGTCGGCGCGGCCCGACTGACCAGCAGGTAGGTGTGGGCCGTGCCGTCCAGAACCGTGGCGTCGGGCGGCGTCCGGACCCGCGAGTCGGCGACGACGCGGGCGGGATTCGGCGGGTCGCCACGCTCTCGGCGTTCCTCCCGGCGGTCCTCGCTGTCGACGGTCAGCGACGGGTCGTCGGCCAGCACCGTGCCGACGCCGACCATGACCGCGTCGCTGTCGGCCCGCAACCGGTCGACACGGTCGAAGTCCTCGGGGCCGCTGATCTCGATCTGGGTTCGCTCCCGGGATGAGAGTTTTCCGTCGGCACTCATCGCCGCGTTGACGACCACGCGCATACCCCCCGTTCCGGTCGGGGGGACAACTCAGTTGCGGAACGACCGACCCGCTTCCGCGCACGCCACGATTTTTATTCCGCCCTCCCGAACGGACGGGCATGGAGTTAGACGACCATGCCGAGGACCTCGCCTCCGACCTCGGCGTCGACAAAGAGGAGGTCAAATCCGACCTGGAGAACCTGGTGAACTACAGCGTGCCCGTCGACGAGGCCAAACAGAGCCTCCGCCGGAAGTACGGCGACGGCTCCGAGGGCTCGACCGGCGCGCCCAGCGCCGTCGACGTGGCCGACGTGTCGCCCGACGACTCGAACGTGACCGTCACCGCGCGCGTGCTGACAGTGGGCAAGCGACCGATCCACTACCGCGGCGAGGACCACGTCATCTTCGAGGGCGAACTCGCCGACGGGACTGGCAAGATCTCCTACACCGCGTGGGAGGACTTCGATCTGGAACCCGGCGAGGTCGTCGAGATGGGCAACGCCGGCGTCCGCGAGTGGGAGGGCAACCCGGAACTGAACCTCGGGGAGAACACGACCCTCTCGCGGGTCGAGGCGGACCTGGCGGTCGACCACCCGGTGGGTGGCGACGCCGACCTCGCGGACCTCTCGCCCGGCGACCGCGGCGTCAACGTCGAGGTGAAGGTCGTCGAGTGCGAGGAGAAGATCATCGACGGCCGCGACGGGGAGACCGAGATCCTGAGCGGGACGCTGGCCGACGAGACCGCTCGTCTCCCGTTCACCGACTGGGAACCCCGCGCCGAACTGGAGGAGGGGGCCTCCCTCCGCCTCGAAAACGTCTACGTCCGGGAGTTCCGGGGCGTGCCCTCGGTGAACCTCTCGGAGTTCTCCCGCGTCGAACCGCTCGACGACGGCGTCGAGGCTCGGGACGACCCCGAGCGCCTGCCGATCCGCGAGGCCGTCGAGCGCGGCGGGGCCTACGACGTGGAGCTGGTCGGCAACGTCATCTCGATCCGGGACGGCTCCGGTCTGATCGAACGGTGTCCGGAGTGTGGCCGCGTCGTCCAGAACGGGCAGTGCCGGAGCCACGGCGCGGTCGAGGGCGAGGACGACCTGCGGACGAAGGCGATCCTCGACGACGGCACCGGCACCGTCACGGTCGTGCTGGGCGAGGAGTTGACCGCCGAGGTGTACGGCGGCGGTCTGGAAGAGGCGAAGGAACACGCCCGCGACGAGATGGACCAGTCCGTGGTCGCCGAGACGATCGCCGACCGGATCGTCGGCCACGAGTACGCGGTCCGGGGCTCGCTGTCGGTCGACGAGTACGGCGCGAACCTCGACGCGACCGCGTTCGCACGGAGCGACGACGACCCCGCCGAGCGTGCCCGTACCCTGCTCGCGGAGGTGGACGGATGAGCGCGAACGACGGCGACTCCGGCGGTGACCAGGGCGGTGCCGGCCGCCGCGAGGTCGCCTACCGGATCTTCGCCGCCGAGTACGACGACGCCGACTTCTCCTACTCCGAGAGCGACGAGGAGCGCGCCCCCAACTACGTCGTCACGCCAAGCGGCGCGCGCGTCAACCGCCTGTTCGTCGTCGGCGTCCTCACCGAGGTCGAACAGGTCAACGAGGACGTGCTGCGCGCCCGGATCGTCGACCCGACGGGCGCGTTCGTGGCCTACGCCGGCCAGTACCAGCCCGACGAGATGGCCTTCCTCGACCGGGCGGAACCGCCGACCTTCGTCGCGCTCACGGGCAAGGCCCGGACCTTCCAGCCCGACGACGCCGACACCGTCTACACCTCGGTCCGGCCCGAGAGCATCAACGAGGTCGACGCCGAGACCCGGGACCGCTGGACGGTCGCGACCGCCGAGCGAACCCTCGACCGGATCGAGACGATGGCCGCCGCGCTCTCCCGTGCGGAGCGGGGCGACGACCTCCGGGACGCCCTCGCGGACGCCGGCGTCGACGAGGGACTTGCCGCCGGGACCGCGCTGGCGCTGGACCACTACGGGACGACGCCGACCTACCTGGACGCGCTCCGGGAGACCGCGCTGGACGCCGCCCGCGTCGTCGCCGACGAGATCGACGAGGTCGACGCGCCGACCGTCGATCCCGACGAGGAGGGGAGTGTCACGGTCGCCGACCTCGACGGGCTGGACGTGGAAAGCGGCGAGCCGGCGGCGACGGCCGAACCCGCCGGGTCCGCCGAGTCCGCCGGCCCCGACGAGACCGCAGAGGCGGGATCGACGGCCGCCGACGAACCCGGGGCCGAACCCGTCACCGGCGACGCGGGAACGGAAACGGCCGGCGTCGAGACCGAGGAAGAACCGGCCGAACCGGTCGAGACGACCGAAGTGCCCGCCGCGGAGTCCGCCGATTCCGAACCCGAACCGACCGAATCGGCCGAACCCGCCGCCGAGCCGGTCACCGAGTCGACTGACGACGACATCGGCGACTTCGAGTCAAGCTCCGGTGTCGGAGACGCCGACGATGTCGACGACGATGTGGGTGACTTCGATCCCGGCGAGTTCGACCTCGACGAGGAGGAACGCGAGGAGATCGAGGAGGAGTACGGCACGGACTTCTCGACCGGGACCGAGGTGGACGAACCCGGCGAGGCCGACATCGAGACGCCCGACCCGGAGGACATCGAGGAGGGCGAGCCGGCGACGGACGCCGGGACCGACGAGGCGGAGCCGGCGACCGGGGCAGGCGAGTCGACCGAGGAAACCCCCGACGAACCCGCGGATGACGTGGACCTCGAAGACGCGGTGATGGACGCGATGAACGACCTGGACGACGGCGACGGGGCCGACCGCGAGACCCTGATCGAGCGCGTCGCCGACCGGACGGGGGCCGATCCCGAGGCGGTCGAGGACGCGGTGCAGGACGCGCTGATGGACGGGCGCTGCTACGAGCCCGACGAGGCGACGCTCAAGCCGATCTGATGGCGGTCGAACCGGTGCCCGGCGAGGCCGCCGCCGTCGCCGACCTGCCCGACGGGCGGGCGCTGGTGATCGCCGACTACCACGCCGGGCTGGAGGTCGGCCTGCGCTACGAGGGCGTGGAGCTCCGGAGCCGCGCCGGAAAGCGCCGCGAGGCCGTCCTCGATCTGCTCGACCGGACCGACACGGACCGGCTGGTGGCACTCGGCGACCTGGGTCACGCCATCGGCGACCCCGGCGGCGAGGAACGCGGTGAGATCGAGGCCCTGCTGGACGCCCTCGCGGTGCCCGCCACCGTCGTCAAGGGCAACCACGACGGCGACCTCGGGGATCTGCTGGCCGACCGGGACGGCGTCGCTCTCACGCCGGGCCAGGGCGTCCGGCTGGGCGACGTGGGGTTCGTCCACGGCCACACCTGGCCGTCGCCGGACGTGCTGGCGGCGGAGGTGGTCTGCATGGGCCACGAACACCCGATGGTCCGACTGGAGGACGAGGTCGGCGGTGCCCGCGCCGAGCGGGCGTGGTTGCGCGGCCCGCTCGACCCCGCGCCCTTCGAGGAGTTCCACGACGCCGACCTCGATATCGACGGCGAACTCGTCGTCTTCCCGTCGTTCAACGACCTGACCGGGGGCACGTGGACCAACGTGGCAGGCCAGGACTTCCTCGCGCCGTTCCTCCCCGACGGCCTCCGCGACGGACAGGCCTACCTGCTCGACGGGACGCGACTGGGCGACTACCGCCGCGTGTGACCCCTCGGCGGGATCCACGGCACCCGAAAGCGGTGTGCTTAATCGCCTGAAACCGCTAGCGAGGTCGATGGCAGAAACGGGGTCGGCGGCGGCCTTCGCCGAACTCGGATCGGCGGTCCGGTCCGCGCTCTCCGAACGTGGCTTCTCGACGCCGACGGAGCCACAGCGCCGCGCGATCCCGCCGCTCGTGGCGGGCGACCACGGGCTCATCGTCGCGCCCACCGGGACGGGCAAGACCGAGACCGCGATGCTCCCGGTGTTCGACGCGCTGGCGGGCACCGACCGGTTCGGAATCGGGGCGCTGTACGTGACGCCGTTGCGGGCGCTGAACCGTGACATGCGCGACCGACTGGAGTGGTGGGGCGAGACGCTGGACCTGGAGGTGGATGTCCGCCACGGCGACACGACCGACTACCAGCGCCAGCAGCAGGCCGAGGACCCGCCGGACGTGCTGGTGACCACGCCCGAGACACTGCAGGCGATGCTCACCGGCGAGAAGTTACGGATCGCGCTGGAGGACGTGGCCCACGTCGTCGTCGACGAGGTCCACGAACTGGCGGCCTCCAAGCGGGGCGCGCAGTTGACGGTCGGGCTGGAGCGGTTGCGCGAGGTCGCCGGTCCCGTCCAGCGGATCGGCCTCTCGGCGACCGTCGGCGATCCGGCGGAAGTGGGCAAATTCCTCACCGGCGACCGGGGCTGTACGGTCGTCGAGGTCGACGTGGGGAGCGACCTCGATATCGCGGTCCGGGAACCCCGCGTGACCGACGAGGACGAGCGACTCGCGAGCGAACTGATGACCGACGCCGACGTGGCAAGCCACGTCCGGGCCATCGCCGAGATCGTCGAGGCCCACGCGTCGACGCTGGTGTTCGTCAACACCCGCCAGACCGCCGAGGCGCTGGGGTCGCGGTTCAAGGAACTCGGGACCGACATCGAGGTCCACCACGGCTCGCTCTCGAAGGAGGCCCGGATCGAGGTCGAGGACCGGTTCAAGGACGGCGACCTCGCGGGCCTGCTCTGTACCTCCTCGATGGAACTGGGGATCGACGTGGGGCGCATCGACCACGTCGTCCAGTACCGGAGCCCGCGGCAGGTCTCGCGGCTCCTCCAGCGCGTCGGGCGGGCGGGCCACAGCCGCGACGAGGTCTCCTCGGGCACCGTGATCACCACCCGACCCGACGACACCTTCGAGGCCCTGGCCATCGCCCGGCAGGCCGAGGTCGGCGAGGTGGAGCCGGCCGACATCCACCACGGCAGCCTCGACACGGTCGCCAACCAGATCGCCGGCCTCGTCATGGACTTCGGCGAGGTCTCGGCGATGGAGGCCTACGGGATCGTCACCCGCGCGTACCCGTTCCGCGCGCTGGACGAGGACGAGTTCAAGGCGGTCGTCCGCGAGCTGGCCGAGAACCGCGTGGTCTGGCTCGACGAGGACGCCGACCGGATCGAGAAGCGCCGCGGGACCTGGCAGTACTTCTATCACAACCTCTCGATGATCCCCGACGAGGCGACCTACGAGGTCACCGATATGGCCAGCGGGGAGCAGGTCGGGACGCTGGACGAGCGGTTCGTCGTCAACTTCGCGCAACCGGGCGAGATCTTCATCCAGCGCGGCGAGATGTGGCGCATCACCGAGGTCGACGAGGAGGAGGAAGAGGTCCTGGTCTCGCCCGTCGAGGACCCCGCCGGCGAGGTCCCCTCCTGGATCGGCCAAGAGATCCCCGTCCCCCGCGACGTGGCCCGGGAAGTCGGCGAGATCCGCGCGGTCGGCGGCGAGCAACTCGACGGCGCGGTCGGGACCGACGCCGTGGCCCGCGATCTGGCGCGTCGGTACCCGGCCGACGAGTACACGATCGGGGAGGCCCTGGACCAGCTCGACCGTCACGACGCGCCGATCCCTTCCGGCGATCGGATCCTCGTGGAGTCCCACGGCCGCGAGGTCGTCCTGAACGCCCACTTCGGGCACACGATCAACGAGACCCTCGGACGGGTGCTGTCGTCGCTGCTGGGCCAGCGCAGCGGTTCGTCGGTCGGCATGGAGATCGACCCCTACCGGATCGAACTCGAAGTCCCCCGCGGGATCACGGTCAACGACGTGCTGGAGACGTTGCGAGAGACCGACCCCGAACACGTCGCCGGCATCGTCGAACTCTCGCTGAAAAACGCCGACGCGCTGAAGTTCAAGCTCGCACAGGTCGCGACGAAGTTCGGCGCGCTCAAGGACTACCGGCGGGGCGCAAGCGGCGGGTTCGGCAAGCGCCGCCTGCTGGAAGCCCTGGAGGACACGCCCGTTTACGACGAAGCCCTCCGTGAGTTGCTCCACGAGGAACTGGCCGTCGAGGGGGCCAGCGAGGTCCTGGCGGCGATCCAGGACGGGGAGATCGAGATCGAGACCGTCGCCGAGCGCACGCCGGTCGGGCTGGGCGGGCGCTCCTCGGGCCAGGAACTGCTCGCGCCGGAGAACGCCGACGCCAGCGTCATCCAGACCGTCAAGGAGCGCATCCGGAACGACCGCGTCCTCCTCTTTTGCCTGCACTGCCAGGACTGGGAGACGAAGCGACAGGTCTCCCGGGTCTCCGACCAGCCCGAGTGTCCCGAGTGTGGCTCGACCCGGATCGCCGCGCTCAACCCCTGGGCCGACGAGGTGGTGTCGGCGGTCAAGCAGTCCGAGAAGGACGACGAACAGGAAAAGCAGACCGAGCGGGCCTACAAGGCCGCGAACCTCGTCCAGAGCCACGGCAAGCAGGCGGTGATCGCGCTGGCGGCCCGCGGGGTCGGCCCGCACAACGCCGCCCGGATCATCGGCAAACTCCGGGAGGACGAAGACGAGTTCTACCGGGACATCCTCTCCCAGGAGCGCCAGTACGCGCGTACCCAGTCGTTCTGGGATTGATTTTTCGGGCTGGCACTCCACACACCGCACATGGACTTCGAGGTCGTCCAGGGCGACATCGCGGCCCAGGAGGCCGACGCCCTGGTCAACGCGGCGAACACGAGCCTGCGGATGGGATCGGGCGTCGCGGGCGCGCTCCGGCGGGCCGCCGGCGACGAACTGAACGACGAGGCCGTCTCGAAGGGGCCGGTCGATCTGGGCGGCGTGGCGACGACCGACGCCTACGGATTGGACGCCGAGTACGTGATCCACGCGGCGGCGATGCCGGCCGGCGGGCAGGCGACGGCCGACTCGATCCGGGAGGCGACCCGGAACGCGCTCGAAGAGGCCGACGCGCTGGACTGTGAGTCGCTGGTGATTCCCGCCCTCGGCACGGGCGTCGCGGGCTTCTCGCTGCGGGAGGGGGCCGAGATCATCTGCGAGGAGATCGCGGCCTTCCAGCCGTCGACCCTGCGGGACGTGCGCGTCATCGCATACAGCGACGAGGACTACGGGACGATCCGGTCGGTCGCCGACGAACTGCGGTGACCGGTGTGGTCGTGAACTCGAACGTAACGCCCCAGTAGCCGGCGACCCAACCGTCGACGATGCACGTCCCCGACGACGCGCCGGCCGACTGCCCGGTCTGTGGGGCGGCCTACGACTCGGTTTCGGTCCACGAGGCGGGCGTGATGGTCAACCTGCTGGACAACGAGCGGTACCGGCGGGTCTGTTTCGAGCCGACGACCCGCGACGGTCGCGCAGCGGTGCGGTTCTACCACCACACCCACGACCGGACCGGCGCGGAAGACGGGACGGGCGTCGTCGGCCCGGACGACGCGGGGGCCGACTCAGATGCCGGCGGCTGAGGCGATGGTCTCCGCGACGGCGCGGGGCCGTTCCTCCTCGACGAAGTGGCCCACGTCCTCGAAGGCGGTGACGTGGCCCGAGAGCTGTGGGAGTTCCTCCTGCCACCGCCCCAGAACCGAGGGCTTCCCGCAGGGATCCCAGCGGCCGACGACGGCCCGGACGCCGATGTCGCGGCCGCGTGGCCCCCACGCCTTCCCGAGCGACCGCCTGATCCGCTCGTAGAACGGGCCGGTGTCCCGGGCCCCGAGGTCCGGCTCCTCGTAGACGTTGCCGTGGCCCCAGTAGGGCGTCTGTCGCACGAGTCGCTTCGAGCTCCGGGTGTTCGTCGGGTCGTCGAACTGCTGGCTGAACACCCGGTGGGCCGCGGCGTCCCTGGACGGCGAGATCCCGAGTCGCCGCGCCGCCGTGTACCGGACCCACTCGGCGTAGAGCCGGGCCGGATGCGTCGGCGACGCGTGAAAGAGGACGTACGCGGCCAGGTCGCCCCACAGCGCGTCGGGGATCACGTCCGGCGTGCGCGCCCAGGGGAACCACCGCGCGGGGTAGTCGGTGTAGGTCGGTTCGTCCGCCGGCATCGGGAGGACGGTGCTGTTACAGATCACCAGGTTCGAGACGAGATCCGGGTACTGGAGGAACGCGCCGACGCCGATGGGCCCGCCCCAGTCGTGAACCACGAGGGTCACGTCCTCCAGGTCGAGCGCCGGCACGAGTGTCGCGAGGTTCTCGGCGTGGTCCATACACACCATCTCGTAGTCGGCGGTGTCGGAGAGGCCGAACCCGACGTGGTCCATCGCGACGATCCGCACGGTCTCGTCGGTGCCGTTCAGCAGGTTCGTGACGACGTGGCGGTAGGTGTAGGACGACTCCGGGTTGCCGTGGACGAAGACGACGGTGTGGTCGGGGTCGGCGTCGCCGTTCCGCCCCGGCTCGATGGGGCCGTCGCCGTGGACGCTGTCCCTGACGAACAGCCGCTTGTTCGCGTCCCTGCCTTCCGGGATCTCGAACCACGAGCCACAGTCGGTGGGGTAGTAGTCGGCCGGCACGTCCTCGACCGGCGTGTCACCCGGCCCGTCGTACCAGACCGACATCACTCGTGCCCCGACACCGGCACCGGTTCGTACGGTTCTTCCAGCCACTCGACGTCGCCGTCCGCGAGGTCGATGTCGAGCGCCTCGACGGCCTGTTCGAGGTGTTCGACGCTCGTCGTGCCGACGATCGGCGCGTCCACGGCGTCCTTCGAGAGGACCCACGCCAGCGATATCTGGGCCATCGTCACGTCGTACTCGTCGGCCAGCTCCTGGACGCGGCGGTTGATCTCCGGCCCGCCGCCCTCCATGTAGGGGTGTTCGTACAGGTACTCCTCGCTCTCGCCCCGGGTCGTGGCGTCCACGTCCTCGTGGGGCCGCGTCAGATACCCCCGCGCCATCGGACTCCACGGGATGACGCCGATGCCCTCCTTCTCACAGTAGGGGAGCATCTCCCGCTCTTCCTCCCGGTAGACGAGGTTGTAGTGGTTCTGCATCGTGGCGAACCGGTCCAGCCCCAGCCGGTCGCTGGTGTGCAGGGCCTCGGCGAACTGGTGGACCCACATGGAACTGCCGCCGACGTAACGGGTCTTCCCCCGGCGGACGGCGTCGTCGAGTGCCCGCAGGGTCTCTTCGATTGGCGTGTCGTAGTCCCAGCGGTGGATCTGGTAGAGGTCCACCGTGTCCATCCCCAGCCGGTCGAGCGAGGCGTCGAGTTCCTGCTCGATCGCCTTCCGGGAGAGACCGCCGCTGTTGGGGTCGTCCTCGTCCATCTGGAAGAAGACCTTCGTTGCGACCACGCTCTCCTCGCGCCGGCCCGCCAGCGCCTCCCCGAGGACGCGCTCGGACTCGCCCGTCGAGTACATGTTGGCGGTGTCGAAGAAGTTGATGCCCAAGTCGATGGCGCGGTCGATGATCTCGTGGGCCTCGTCGTCTTCAAGGACCCACTCGCGCCAGTCGGGATCGCCGAAACTCATACAACCGAGACAGAGCCGGCTGACCTCCATCCCCGTGGAGCCGAGGGTCGTGTACTCCATGGCGGGGGGTCGGGTGGTGGCGACAAAAAACTATCTCGACGCTGTCACAGCGACTCCACGTCCATCCCGCACACGTACCGCCGCGCCAGGGCGTACAGCCCGACGGCCGCCGCGGCGTACACCACGACGAGCGCGTATGTCGTGGTCGTCGCGCTGTCGACGGCCAGTTTCGCCACCGTGGTCGCGGGGTGTTCGGGCAGGAACACCGCCGAGGCGAACAGGGCCAGCACGCCGATGGAGTAGAGCAACTGCGCGCTCTTGCGCTCGCCCATCGCCAGCCCGAGCGTCACGCCGACCACGACGACGATGACGGCCATCGACGCGACGGTGACGAGCAACAGCGGGACGTGGGAGACGGTGATCCCGTTGAACGACAGCAGGACGATCCACAGCAGCGCCTGCACGGGCGCGAGCGCGGCCATCGCCGCGGCCTTCCCGTCGACGATGTCCACCAGGTCGACGGGCGCGACCCGGAGCAGATCGAGCGTGCCGCGTTCGATCTCCTCGGTGACCGCGTCGACGGCCACGGAGCCGCTGATGAACGGCGGCAGGAACAACAGGAGGGGCAGGAGGACGGTGTAGGTGAACCCGAAGTAGGGGCTGGCCGGCACCTCCGCGGGGAGCGGGAGCGGCGGATCGGTCAGGAACTCCGCGCGCCGGTCCCGGAGCTGGCGTTGTAGCGTCTGGAGGACCTCCCGGATCTGGACGACGATCAGCGTCGTCCGGATGCTCCCCTCGGGCGCGGTGGCCTGGACGGAGATGCGGTCGTTCGGCTGTCTGATCGCGACCAACACCGCGTCGACCTCGCCGGTCCGGAACCCACGGAACGCGGTGGCGTTGCTCCGGTAGACCGTCGCCTCCGCGCCCTCGGTCTCCTCGATGGCTCGCAGGAGACTCTCGTTGGCCTCCCCGGTGACGCCGATGTCGACCTCGCCGGAGGCGGTGGCCCCGGGGTCGTACAGCGAGGTCAGGCCGACGACGAGGAACGACGAAAAGGCCGCCACGAACAGCTGGATCAGCAGCGCGAGGACGATCGTCTTCTCGCGGGACAAAGACGCCAGGTCGCGTCGCGCGATCGCGACGCGGGGATCAGACCAGGCCACTGATCATCACCACCGTGTAGTTGTAGGCGAAGTGAACGGCCATGGCCACCGCGACCGCCGCGAGGTACGTGCGTCTGTTCCGGCTGGCACCGACCGCCGAGATGGCGGCGGTGACGACGTGTAAGGCCAGCGGTGCCAGGACGAAGCCGACGGCGACCGGGATCGACGGGACGCCCGTCGCCGTCCCGGTCGCGGCCAGCCCCTCCACGACCTCGCTGGGTAACCCGACGAGCTGGGCCAGCAGCATGATCTTCTCGCCGAGGAAAAAGCCCAGGCCGGAGAACGCGCCGACGACCACGGCGGGCCCGAGGCCGGCCTCGAACCGGTCGTGGGCGTAGCCGGCGTAGACGTGCAGGGACTTGGCGAACTCCTCGACGACGACCACCACCACGAGCATCGTCGGGATCGACAGCGCGTTCGGGATGGCGAACAGCGTCGCCACGCCGACCAGTTCCGTGACGAACACGAACGGGAGGAGGATCGCGGTGACCGCGGCCACGGACCACTTGCCGTGGACGCGGGCCGCCAGCGCGTCCAGGGCCTTCAGCGGGATCGACCGCTGGGTGAACATGTCCTCCTCGCGGTAGATGCCCGCGCCGAGGCCGAAGAACACGCCCGCGGTCAGCAGGGGCGGCACGAGCGAGAAGGCGAACTCGCCGAGGCCGATGGCCTGGCCCTGCAGGTTGCGGACGACGATGGTCAGCGGCGAGATGAGCGCGACCGCGCCCACGTCGGTGAAGATCGCGGGGACGAACGCGTAGGTCGTCAGCGACACCGTGATCGTGACCGTCACGAAGGTCAGCTCCTTGAACGAGCGGGCGAACATCGCCCCGAGGAAGGTCGCTCCCAGGAAGAGCAAGGCGATGGGCAGGACCGCGACGACGGAGATCCCGACCGACACGGGGTCGACGGCCGGCAACTCCAGCGCGGCGGCGATCACCGTCGCGATGCCGACGGCCGCCGTCAAGTAGGGCAGGGTCTTCCCGCCGATGATGTCGAACCGCGAGACCGGGGCGACGAGCAGGAGTTCGCCCCGGCGGTTGAGCCGCTCCGAGAGCATCGTACTCCCGTAGGCCTGGATGATGAAGTTCATCGGGAGGACGAACAGGAAGGCGAGCACGAGCGACTGGAAGGGGAACGGCGGGGCGATGTCCGCCGGCGTCCCGGACGTGTTGCCGCCGGCCAGTCGGCCCGCGAGACCGCCGACGCCGCCGGCACTGCCGGCCACGTCGCCGACGGTCTCCCCGCCACCGCCGGCCGTCCCGTCGGTGCCGTTGCCGGCCGGCGTCCCGCCGCCGTCGCCGCTCCCGGTTCCGCCGTCGCCGTTGCCGCCCCCGCCGTCGGTCCCGGTCCCGCCGTCCGTGCCGTCGCCGTCGGTCGGTTCCTGTCCACCGCCCGTCGAGATCACCACACGGACCTGCGTCCGCTCGACGTAGCCCAGCGAGACGCGGACGGGGAAGGCGGCCGACCGGTTGGGTTCCTGGCGCATCTGTCGGTTGTTGTACGCTCTGACGGAGGCGCGCAGTTCGTTCTGCGCCGCGGCGGCCTTGGCCGTGGCCGCCCTGTCGATCGCCAGTCCGTCGATCCGGAGGTCGATCTCCTCGCCGAGGGTCGCGTCGGGGTCCCGGACGGTGAAGGTGGGGTCGCCGCCGACGACGGGGTAGTAGGGACTCCCGTCGGTGACGCCGGCGCGGTAGATGCCGCTGTCGACGGCCACGCCGGAAGTCGCCGCGTAGGGGGCGGCGATCCCCACGGCCAGCAACGCGAGCGCGGCGACGGCGATCATCCGTCGGTCCACCCCGCCCGCGTTCTTGGTCACCTCCCAGCGGGCGATCCGGAGGAGTTTCCGAACGGTCACGGCTCTGCCTCCGACTCGGCCAGGTCGAGGAACACCTCTTCGAGGCTGGACTCCTCGGTCCGGATGTCGACCACCGAGCCGTCGGCGTCCTGTGCCGCGGTCCGGATCCGCTCGACATCCGCCATGGAGTCGACGACGGTGCGGTGGCGGCCGTTCTCCCGGACGCTGCCCGGCACCTCGACGGTGGTGTAGACGTGATACTCCGTCTCGCCGTGTTCGGCCCGGAGGTCTTCGAGCGGCCCCTGTGCGACGATGCGCCCCTCGTTCATGATGGCGACCCGGTCACAGATCGACTCGACGTGATAGAGGTTGTGGGCGCTGAACACGATGGTCTTGCCCTCCTCGGCCAGGTCACTCGTGAAGTCGATGACGTAGTTGGTCGTCAGCGGATCCAGGCCGCTGGCGGGTTCGTCGTAGACCAGCACGTCCGGGTCGTTGATGAGCGAGCGCGCGATGGCGACCTTCCGTTTCATCCCCTTGGACATGTCGCCCAGTTGCCGGTCGCGGTGTTCGAGGTCGAGTTCGTCGAGCGTGTCGTGGATGCGACGGTCGGCGACGCCGTCGGCCACGTCGTAGAGGTCCGCGAAGAACTGCAGGTACGACAGCGGCGTCATCTCCTCGTACAGCGGCGACTCCTCGGGGAGAAAACCCAGTCGACGGCGCATCTCGGCCGTCCCGGCGTCGTGGCCGGCCACCGACACCTCGCCCGCGGTCGGTTCGAGCAGGCCGGCGAGCATCTTCAGCGTCGTCGTCTTGCCGGCTCCGTTCGGGCCGATGATCCCGAACACTTCGCCGGTGTCCACGGAGAAGGTACTCCCCTCGACGGCGGTGAACCCGCCGTACTCCTTGCGCAGGTCCCGGACCTCGATCATTCCCGCGACGCTACGCGAGCCGACACCGTATACGTTGGGCCCCGATTATCAGCCCTGGAAAGGGTTTTGCCGCCCCGGCCCCGTCTTCGGACATGCTCGGCCGCGAGTTCGCCGACGTGACCGTCGACGTCGAGCGGACGCCCGACGGACGACGGCTCCGTGTGGCCCGCGAGATCGACGCGCCCGCAGAAGTCCTCTGGGACTTCCTGACCGACACCGACCGCTGGCCGGAGTGGGGGCCGTCGGTCCGGGCCGTCGACTGCGACGCCAGACGGATCTCGGCCGGGACCACGGGTCACGTCGAGACGGTCGGCGGCCTCCGGGTCCCCTTCGAGATCACGAGTTGCCGGGACCGGCGCTGGACCTGGCGCGTGGCGAGGATCCTGGTGACGGGCCACCGCGTCGAGGGCGAGCGCCCGTGCCGGGTCGTGTTCGAGCTCCCCCTGCTCGCGGGCGGGTACGCGCCGGTGTGTGCGCGAGCCCTGCAGGAACTGGCGCGACTGGCCGCGGAGTGAGCCACAGAACTGAGAGGCGATTACCGTTTCGCGACGCGTGCGTTCGATACCTGGTGGATGTCCTCGCCGATACCTTCCCCGTCGCAGTCCTCCGTGGGGCATCGATAGTGCCATCCGTCCGTCGTCGCCGACCGCTCCGTGAAGCGCTCGCCACAGGTGTCACAGAACAACTGCCCTTCGGAACAGGTGTCCCGGTGGAGGTCGAGTTCGAGTTCCGTGGCGAAGGTCCGCTTGCAGTTCCTGCAGGTGTGAGCCATACTAGGCACAATTCGAATCGAACCTTATATCTGCACCGGAACGTTCATCCCCCGGACCTCGGTGTAACGGGCCGTTCCAGCCCGCGGACGGCGACGGGACGAGTCGGAACTCCCCGATCGAACCCGCCGGCCCGGGGATGGAGATCCCCGCGGCGTGACGCGTACCGTCGACTCAGCGGTCCGTCCAGTCGACCCCGCCGATCTCGAACCGGGCACCGTCCGGCGACCCGCTCCGGTCGTCGGACTGGTCGGTGACACGGATCGTCCAGTCGTGGGCCTCGGCGATGTCCCGGACGATCGCCAGCCCGAGGCCGCTCCCGTCGTCGGACGTGGAGTATCCCGAGTCGAACACGTCGTCACGCTCCGCGTCCGGGATGCCCGGGCCGTCGTCCGCGACGTAAAAGCCCGACGCCGCGCGCCCGCCGTCGGCGACGCTTTCGGCGTCCCCGATCCGACCGACGGTGACGGTGACGGTCTCGCCGCCGTGTTCGACCGCGTTGCGGAAGAGGTTCTCGAACAACGAGGCCAGCCTGCCCTCGTCGGCCTGGACCGTCCCGAGATCGTCCGCGAGGGACAGCGACGCCTCGTGGGTCTCGACGTGCTTCCAGGCGCGCCGGGCTGTCGCCTCCAGGTCGACGGGTTCGGTTTCGCCGACGGTCCGACCCTCCCGGGCCAGCGTCAGGAGGTCGTCGATCATCCGCTCCATCCGGCGTGCCGACCGCTCGATGGCGTCGAGGTGTTCCTCGCCGGGGCGCTCGCGGGCGATGTCGACCCGTCCGAAGATGACGTTCAGCGGGTTGCGCAGGTCGTGGGAGACGACGCTGGCGAACCGGTCGAGCCGCTCGTTCTGGCGGCGCAACTGCCGTTCCCGTTCCTTGCGCTGGGAGATGTCCCGGACGACGCCCGCGGTGCCGCGGAACTCCCCGTCCGAGACCAGAAGCGCCATGTTGTCCTCACACCGCAGGCGGGTCCCGTCCTCGCAGATGGCCTCCATCTCGAAGGTGGCCCGCGTGCGCTCCTCGCTGTCGAGCAGGTCCGCGATGAGTTCCCGTGCGGTCTCCACGTCCTGCTGACGCATCAGCTTCCCGACGTACTCCCCGAGCAGTTCCTCCTCCTCGTACCCCGTCACCGACAGCAGGGCGTCGTTGACGAACGTGATCCGTCCCGCCTCGTCGAGCGTGTACACCGCGTCCCCCACCGCTTCGACGATGGTCCGGTACTGGACGAGTTCCTCCTCGCGGGCCAGCCGGTCGCTGATGTCCCGGGCGACGCCGGCGATGGCCTCGACGGCGCCGTCCTCGTCGGTCAGCGGCGCGCCCCGGAACTCGAAGGGGAGTCGCTCGCCCTCGGCCGTGAGCGCCTCCGCCTCGATGACGCTACTCCCGGTGGCGACGGCGTCCCGGACCTTCCGGGAGACCTCGTCGTAGTACTCCTCCGGGAGCAGATCGAACGCGTGCATCTCCGCCAGTTCGTCGTCGGTGTACCCCGTCGCTGCGGGGAGCTGGTCGTTCCAGCGCAACAGCTCACCGTCCGGCGAGAACACGAAGACGACGTCCTCGAGCGTGTCGAAGATCGTCTCCATGAACGCCTTGGTGTCGGCGAGTTCCCGCTCCCGGCGGCGGCGCTCGGTCACGTCCCGGACCGAGCCCAGCACGGCTTCCTCGCCGTCGTAGGTCGTGGTCTGGACCGAGAACTCGAGGTGGCGCGTCTCGCCGTCCTTCCGGACGACCCGCGCCTCGTAGGTGTTGGGTGCGTCCGCGTCGGGACGGCGGCGGCGCGCGGCAACCGATTTCACCCACTCGCGGTCCTCCGGGTGGAGCAGGTCCCAGATCTCCATCCCGTACAGTTCGTCGGGATCGTACCCGGTGATCTCCGGGATCCGGTCGTTGACGAACAGGAACCGGTCGTCCTGGTAGATGTAGATGCCGTCGTGGCTGCGCTCGACCAGCGTCCGGTAGCGCTGTTCGCTCTCGCGCAGCGCCTGCTCGCTCTCGTAGGCGTCGACGCTCTCCCGGATGGCCGCCGCCAGCGCCGCGACCGGGTCCTCGCCGTCGCGGCGAACGTACTCGGTCACGCCCGCGCTGATGGCCTCGCTCGCGACCCGGTCGTCGGACTGGTCGGTGACCAGGATCACCGGGACGGTGGGATGATCCGCGCGCAGGTCCTCGATCAGCGCCACGCCGTCCGTGTCGGGGAGGGCGTAGGTCGTCACCAGACAGTCGGCGTCGGCCGCGCGCGCCAGCGCCTCGTCGCCGGTCGCGACGGACTCCACGGCGGCCGCTCCCGGCGCAGTAATCCGGGACGTGGCCCGGTCCAGCAGACCGTCGTCGGCCCCCGCTCCGACGACCGTGAGCGACTCCACGGACGAGGCTGTCATGGCGCTTGGATTGCTAACGGGATTCGTTAATCTATCCCGTAAAACTACCGAAATCTGGATCACAGGCGGCGAAACGGTGCCTTCGGGCGATCCAGGCGCTCGGCGTCGACCCGCGTCGGGTCTAGAGGATGTCCTCGACGTGGTCGGCGACCTCCTCGGGGGTGTCACCGACGGGGGTGCCGGCGTCTTCGAGCGCGTCGATCTTCGACTGTGCGGTACCGGTCCCGCTCCCGGAGACGATCGCGCCGGCGTGGCCCATCCGCTTGCCCGGCGGGGCCGTCCGGCCGGCGATGAAGCCGACGACGGGCGTGTCCATGTTCGCGCCGATGTACCGGGCGGCTTCCTCCTCGTCCTCGCCGCCGATCTCGCCGCACATGACGACCGCGTCGGTGTCCCGGTCTGCCTCGAACAGTTCGAGCGCGTCGATGAAGTCCGTCCCGATGATCGGGTCGCCGCCGATGCCGATGGCGGTGGTCTGGCCGAGGCCGCGGTCGGTCAGGTTGTCGACGACCTGGTAGGTCAGGGTGCCCGACCGCGAGACGAGGCCGACGTTGCCCTCCGAGAAGATGTTGCCCGGCAGGATGCCGAGTTTGGCGACGCCGGGGGTGATGACGCCGGGGCAGTTCGGGCCGACCATGTAGGTGTCGGTCTCCTGGAGCTTGCGGTAGACCCGGCTCATGTCCTGGGTCGGGATGCCCTCGGTGATCGTCACCACGAGGTCGACCGGGGCGTCCAGCGCCTCGAAGCAGGCGTCCCCGGCGAACGCGGGCGGCACGAACACGACGGCCGCGTTGGCGTCTTCCTCGCGGGCCGCCTCGTCGACGGTGTCGTAGACGGGCACGCCGGCGACCTCCTGGCCGCCCTTGCCCGGCACCGCACCGGCGACGACGTTCGTGCCGTAGTCGAGCATCTGTTCGGTGTGGAACTTGCCTTCCCCGCCCGTGATGCCCTGCACCACGACGCGGGTGTCTTCGTCGACTAGAACGCTCATGCTGAATCCTCCTCCGCGTATTCGACCGCACGCTGGACGGCGTCCTCCAGCGTCTTCTCGACGGTCACCAGATCCGTGTTCAGAATCTCCATACCTTCCTCGGCGTTGGTCCCGGCGAGTCGGACGACGACCCGCTTGGGGATCTCGTCGAACTGTTCGAGGGCCTCGTTGATACCCTGTGCGACCTCGTCACCGCGGGTGATACCGCCGAAGATGTTGAACACGACGGCGTCGACGTTCTCGTCGGAGAACACCATGT
>JBDGUF010000026.1:0-34896 GCA_042216105.1 Halorientalis sp. | reverse complement strand
GTACTACAACCGGGCCAAACAGGAGGGGTATCGCTCCCGGTCGGCCTACAAGCTCAAGCAACTCGACCGGACGGCGGACCTGCTCCACGAGGGCGCGACCGTCGTGGACCTGGGGGCCGCCCCCGGCGGCTGGCTCCAGGTCGCCACGCAGGAGGTCGGGGAGGACGGCACCGTCGTCGGCGTCGACCGCCAGCGGATCGACCCGCTCGACGGCGTCGAGACCGTCCGGGGCGACATGACGGAGGACGCGACGAAAGACGAGATCCGCGAGCTGGTGGGTGAGGCCGACGTGGTGCTGTCGGACATGGCCCCGAACATGACCGGCGAGTACGACCTCGATCACGCCCGGTCGGTCCACCTCGTCCGGCAGGCGCTGGACGTGGCGCTGGACCTGCTCGCGCCCGGTGGGGACTTCGTGGCCAAGGTCTTCGACGGGCAGGACCTCGACGACCTGACGGCCGACATCGAACCCGAGTTCGAGTACGTCCGCGAGGTCCGCCCGGACGCCTCCCGGGACTCCTCCTCCGAGCTGTTCCTGGTGGCCAAGGGGCGGCTCACCGCGCCCGTCGCCGAGGGCGACACGGTGACCGTCGAGATCGTCGACGAGGGGCACGAGGGCGACGGCATCGCCAAGGTCGAGGGCTACACGCTGTTCGTCTCGGGTGCCGAGGAGGGCGAGGAACTGGACGTGCGCGTCGACGAGGTCAAGCCGAAATACGGGTTCGCACAGCTGGTCGAGTGAGAGCGGGTCCCGCCGGCCAGGGCTGTCACCGCGGTTCGCCCGCCGGCGCGTCGGTCGTGCCGTCGCGCGCCCGGACGATCCCGACGACGGCGTAGACGAAGGGCGTGTCGACCAGCGCGATCAGGAGTTTCAGGAGATACTGCCCGACGATCAGGCTGGCGATCACGGGGAGCGGGAGCGCGACGCCGACACCCAGCAGTTCGGGGACGACCAGGAAGCCGAGCGTGACGAAGATCAGCGTGTCGAGCAGCTGGCTGGAGGCCGTCGAGGCGACGTTGCGGAGCCAGAGCCGGTCGCCGTCGGTGATCTCCCGGAGCCGGTGGAAGACGATCACGTCCCAGTTCTGGGAGACGAGGTAGGCGGCCAGACTCGCGATCACGATGTTGGTACTCGCGCCCAGCACCTGTCGGAACTGCGCGGGGTCGACGCTGGTCGAGGCGGCCGGCGCGAGGATCGTACTCCAGACCAGCGCCAGCAGGACGAAGTTCATCGCGAAGGCGACGTTGACCACCACCTGGGCGGCCCGCTTGCCGTAGAGTTCGGCGTAACAGTCCGAGGCGAAGAAGGTCAACGCGTAGGCCAGCGCCGCCCCCGGCATGAGCAGCGTCGCCCCCGTCACCGGCAGCGAGACGGGGATCGAGAACGCCAGGACCTTGCTGGCGGTCACCTGCGCGGTCACCAGCGCCGTGACGAACAGTCCGATCAGGGCGACCTGCGGGACCGCCAGCCGCGACCGCTCACTCGTCATCGAGGCGACCCTGCCGCTGGTCGATCTCGTCCAGCAGATCCAGCGTCTTGCGGATCGACGCCCGGATCGCCTCGCTCCGGTTGACGAACTTCCCGTCCTCGCCGACGTGGTCGTCCAGATCGGTCAGCAACTCCTCGGGCACCTCCACGCTTATCTTGGGCATATCTGGATAATATCGGGAGTGGTGTTTAACGGTTTCCGTCGGTGAACGGGTGGGCCTGCGCTGGCTACGTGTCAGTCGGCGCTGGCCTCCCGGGGTCGGGGCCGGCCGCGGCGGCCGCCGAGGGTGACGAGCCACAGCAGTCCCAGGCCCAGCAGGTACGCCAGGGCGGTGGGGATCGCCAGCAACAGCATCGTGAACACGCCGCGGGGCGAGACGAACGCCGACAGCGCGAAGACGGCGACGACGACCTCCCGCCAGTACTCGCGCTGGGTGTGGTAGGAGGCGATCCCGCCGACGTGGAACAGCGCCATGGAGACGGGAACCTCCATCAGGAGACCGATGCCGACGGTGGTGTAGATGACCAGCCAGCCGAAGTTGTTGATGCGGTAGGCGATCACCATGTTGGCCTGGATGGCGTCGGCGGCCAGCCAGGAGATGACCGCGGGCGCGACGTAGAGGAACCCGACGACGCTCCCGGCGACCAGCCCGACGATCAGCGACCCGCCCCAAACGAGCAGCACCCGGGAGTCGCCGCCGACCCAGCCCCGCTCTTTCAGCGACGGCCAGGCGTAGTACAGCAACAGCGGGAGCGTCACGACGATGGCCAGAAGCGTCGAGAACTTGATCTCGAAGATGAGCGCCTCGACGGGGTGGAGCGTGACGATGTCGATGCTCCCGCGGACCTCGGCGGGCACCTGGCTGAAGAACATGTCCTTGACCCGTTTGATCCCGCCCCGGTAGAGCCAGGCGAAGGAGGCGGCCAGCACGAGCATGAACACGCCGACCAGCCGAAAGGCCTTGGCGGTCAGCGACTCCAGGATGAAGGCGATGTCGTAGTAGTAGCCGCCGATGTCCTCCTCGGTCGTCTCGTCCTCGGTGAAGGCGTCCATCATCCCCGCGGCGGTGTTGGTGACCGTCCGGGACTCCTCGTCGCCGTCCGACTCGGATTCGTCCGCGTCGGCCTCGCGTGCTTCGAGTCGGTCCTGGATCTCGTCGTACCGGTCGAGGATCGCCTCGGCCTTCTCGGGGTCGTCCTCGTCCATGGCGGCGCGGGCCTTCGCGACCGCCTCGTCCTCCGACAGTTCGACGAAGACCTCCGGCGGAGCCGCGCGCACGCCCCCCGCGTCGAGGGCGTCGAGACTGATCTCGGAGGGCGCGCCGGCGCTGGCGGGTGCCGGGCCGGACCGGGACCGGTCGGCCTCGGCCAGCGCCCGCGAGAGGAAGACGAACAGGGCGACGCCGGTCGCGAGCAGGGCGACGACGACGGCGAGCAGTGCCGCCGCGACGGCGTCGGGGAGCCCCAGCAACGCCCCGGCCCGGGGCAGGCGGAACGGCGTGTCGACCGGGAGCGAGGCGATGGCGCGGTTGGCCGCGGCGACGCCGCCGCGGGTGAAGAAGGCGTAGACGCCGACGCCGGCGAGGAAGGCCACGCCGGCCAGCACGTTCCAGTGGTCGCGAGCGACGCCCGGCACGTCGATCCGTCTGCCGCTCCGCTTGGCGATGACGACGATCTTCGTCAACTGGAGCGAGAAGGTATAGAGGACGACCAGCGGGACCGCCCACATGATCTGGGTGAACGGGTCCGGCGGCGAGAACAGCGCGCCGAAGATGAAGATGGCGACGACGGCGTGTCGCCACTTGTCGCGGAAGGTCTCGTAGGAGACGATCCCGGTGTAGGCGAGCCCGCTCATCGCCAGCGGCAACTGTGCGGCCAGCCCGAAGGAGACGGTCAGCAAGAAGACGAACTCGGCCCACTTGACGATGGAGTAGGTCGGCTGGAACCCGACGTTGTAGGCGTTGGTCGCGAGGAAGTTGAACATGATCGGGAAGAAGACGAAGTAGCCGTACGCGACGCCGACGGCGAACAGGGCCGTCGACAGGAGCGCGAGGATCGCGACCTTCCAGCGGGCGACGCGTTCGCCGGGCCACAGGCCACGTCTGCGGAGCCCGTCCCGCGAGTACCACAGCAGCAACGGGAGCGCGATCAGGATCCCGACCGCGAGCCCGATCTTCACCTGTAACAGGATCACGTCGAAGGGAGTGCGGGCGATGATCTTGGTGGACTCGAACGCCTCCGGGTTCTTGGCGGCCAGCCGGGCGAACAGGTCCCGTTTCAGGACCGCCCAGCCGAACTCCCGGAGGGCGTAGATCGTCGCCATGAGTCCGAGAACCGCGACGACGAACACCTTCTGGAGGTGTGACTGGGCGGCGGACAGCATCGCGCCGACGGTCCGCCGGCCGCTGTCGATGGTTCGGCGGGTGTCCTCGTCGATGGCCCCGGACATCGTGGTGGAGTGATTGCCGACACCCCGTTATCAACCTTTTCGATGCGCGTGGCCGCGGCGGGACCGGGAAAAGAAGGTTTACAACAGGCCACGGGCTACTGGCCCTCACATGAGCGACGGCGAACCGGGGCTTTACTCGGAGATGGACATCGAGGGCCCCGACCGTCCGGAGCCGGATCCGACCCCGGGCGGCGAGCCGCCCGATCACGGGACGGGTGCCGGGACGCCGGGCGCGCCCGACGACGAGGAGATGCCGCTGACGGAACACATCGAGGAGATGGTCCGTCGGCTGGGCGTCGTCGTCCTGGCTTTGACCGTGGTCGGTGGCCTCGCCTTCCCCTTCGCCGACCGGCTGATCACGTTCCTGTGGTTCTCCTTCCTCCCGGGCGCGCCCTCGGGGTGTCCCCCGCCGACCGGCGCGACCGCCTCCGCCTGTCCCCGGGTCTACCACCCGCTGTCCCTGATGATCGCCCGGCTGAAGGTGTCGGCGCTGGTCGGGTTCATCGCCGCGCTCCCGATCTTCGTCTACGAGACGTACCTGTTCATGCGCCCCGGGCTCTACCCCCGCGAGCGGAAGTACTACCTCGCGGCGGTCCCGACCAGCCTCATCCTCGCTGCCGTCGGCATCGCGGTCGCCTTCTTCCTCGTCCTGCCGGCCATCTTCACCTACTTCCTCTACTACTCGGAAAGCGCCGCCGTCATCGCCTTCGGTCTCTCGGAGACGTTCAACCTGATGGTGATGATGCTCGGCCTCTTCGCCTTCATCTTCCAGATCCCGCTGTTCGTCATGCTGGCGATCATGATGGGCGTCACCACCCGCCGGTGGCTCGAAGCCCGCCGGCTCTACTTCTGGGGTGGCTTCCTCACCCTCGCCTTCTTCTTCAGCCCCGACCCGACCGGGATGGCCCCCTTCCTGGTCGCGTCGACGATGGTCGTCCTGTTCGAGGGGACGCTGGGCCTGCTGCGGTGGACGGGGACGGACTCGCGGACCGCCGCCGTCGACCAGGTGGCCGCCCTGCGCCCGCTCGTCTACACGGTCGTCGCGGCCGTCGCCTACGTCGTCAGCCCGGCCCCGATGCCGACGGGCTACTACGGCCGGCTCCCACAGGTCGTGATCGACGGCCTGGCGTACGTCAACCTCGCCTCGGCCACACCGATCATCGTCGGCCTCGCCGTCATCGCCGCCTTCGAGGGGCTCGATCGCCTCGTCGGCCGCGTCACCGACGCCGTCCGGGTCCGGCGGCTGCTGGCCCGTGCCCGGGTGCCGGTCTGGCTCGGCGCGGTCGTCGTCGGCTACCTCGCCAGCCCCGATCCGGGCCTGCTCCGGCGGATCGACGTGACCTACCTCTCGACGGCCGAGACCGCCGTCGCCGTCGTCGCGGCCCTGGCGCTCTACGAGGGCGGACTCGTCCTGTGGCGCTGGCGGCGCGGCCGGTAGAAAACTGAAGGCTCTTTTCGGCCCCCGTCGAACCCCAACGCGATGACGACGGTCGTAGTACTCCGGCACGGCGAGACCGAGTGGAACCGCGAGGGGCGCATCCAGGGATGGGCCGCCTCGCCGCTGAACGAACGGGGCCGCCGACAAGCCCGCGCCGCCGGCCGCCACCTCGCCGCGTCCTACGACCTCGATCGCGTCGTCGCCTCCGACCTCCGGCGCACCCGCGAGACGACCGCCCACCTCCGGTCGGCGGGCGAGTTCCCCGAACCCGAGTTCACCAAGGGCTGGCGCGAGCGCTCCTTCGGCGAGTTTCAGGGGCTGACCTACGAACAGGTGTTCGGCGAGTTCCCCGAACACCGCGGGTCGACCGGGATGCTCGGCCTGGAGAGCCGTCCCGAGGGCGGGGAGAGCCTCCTGGAGGCCCGCGAGCGCGTCCTCGTCGCGTGGGAGGACCTGCGTGATCGGGCCGGCCCGGACGAGGAAGTGCTGGTGGTGACCCACGGCGGTCCGATCTACGTCCTGCTCGCACACGTCCGGGAGACCGACCTCCCGACGGCGATCACGACCCTCTCACAGCGCAACTGCGCCGTGAACGAACTCCGGCACGACCACAGGACCGGCGAGACCGCGGTCGTCAGGGAGAACGAGACGGAGTATCAGGAGATCGAACTGACGGAGTGAGGTGGCCGGACGGCGAACCGCGACGTTCACTCCCCGATCGGGTAGTCGGTGTCGAACACGTCCTCGACCAGCGGTTCGTCGTCTTCCTCGTCGGGGCTGACGCTACCAGTTTGATAGCCGTGCAGGTCCAGCGTCACGTGGTCGAACCCCAGATCGCCGATGTGGTCCCGTGCCGCTCGCACGAAGTCGGGATCGAGGGCGGCGTCGAGTTCGTCCTCGGCGATCTCGATGCGAGCGAGGTCGTCGTGGTCGCGCACGCGGAACTGGTCGAACCCCCAGGTCCGCAGCAGGCGTTCGGCCTTCTCGATGCGGGAGAGGCGGTCCTCGGTGACCTCCAGCCCCGTCGGGATCCGCGAGGAGAGACAGGCCATCGATGGCTTGTCGGCGACCGAGAGGTCGTACCGGCGGGCGATCTCCCGGACCTCGGGTTTGGTGATGCCGTGTTCCAGGAGCGGGGAGTAGGCGTCCAGTTCCTCGACGGCCCGGAGGCCGGGGCGGTGGCCCTCGCCCGTGTCGGAGACGTTGGTGCCGTCACAGACCACGTCGATCCCGAGTTCGCGGGCGCGGTCGTACATCGCCGAGAGGCGCATCGACCGGCAGTGATAGCAGCGGTCCTCGCCGTTCTCGACGAACTCCTCGCTGGCGAGTTCCGAGAACTCGACGATATCGTGGCGGACCCCGATCTCGTCGGTCACCCGGGTGGCGTCGTCCAGTTCCTCGGCGGGGAGGGTCTCGCTTTTGGCCGTGCAGGCGACGGCGTCCGCGCCCAAGGCGTCGTGGGCGAGGGCGGCGACGACGCTGGAGTCGACGCCACCGGAGAAGGCGATCAACACGCCGTCCAGCTCGGCCAGGTCGTCGCGGACGGCCGCCATCTTCTCGGTGACCGCGTCCGCGTCGACACTGGTGTCCTGGGCTGCCATGGCCCCGCCTTCGCCGTCGGAGCGCAAAAGCCCGTTGTCTCGGCGCGACGGTGGCGTGCCCGGTGTGACCCGGGAACGTTTTGCCTCCGGGTTCGGTAGGGGCGGGCGATGGACCTGGAAGCGATCCCCGGGGTCGGCGCGAAGACGGCCGAGCGACTGGCCGAACTCGACGACCCCGAGCGCGCGCTCCGGGAGGGGGACGTGGCCGCCATCGCCCGCGCGCCCGGCATCGGCGAGGGGCGGGCGGCCCGCATCGCCCGCGGTGCGATCCGGCGCGACCACGACGACCCCGGCGGCTTCCTCGGGACCGACCGCGCCAGCGAATGCTACCGCGAGGCGCTGGCCCTGCTCCAGGAGCGGACGGTCACCGACTACGCCGCCCGGCGGCTGGAGACGATCTACCCCAGCGCCGCCGAATCCCGGATCGAGGAGGTCCGGGAGTTCGCGACCGCGGCGACCGAGCGCGATCCCGATCCGGCCGTCCGGGACGCGCTCGCGGACGTGGAACCGCTCGAAGAGCCCGACGGCGTGCGGATCCGCGACCGCTGTCTGGCGACGGGCGACGCCGAGACCTACGCCCGGGCCCAGGACGCGATCCCGGAGGTCAGCGTCGAACTCGTCGACGACGCCCGCAAGCTCTCGGAACTGGCCCGGGGCTACGCCACCGTGATCGCGCTCGACGAGGCGTTCGCGGGCGTCGAGGTCGAGGGCGACGTGCGCGTCGAACCGTCGGCGTTGGAGAACCCGGCCGAGGTCGTCCCCGAGCGCGTGCTGACCTTCTTCGCGCGCAACCGCGACAGTCTGCAGGCGGCGGCCGCCGTCCACCGCGAGGCCGATCTGGACGCCGACTGCGACCTGGACGCGCTGGAAGCCGCCCTCGCACAGCTCGACGACGACGGGGCGGTCCGGGGCGACGAGGAACTCGACCGGCTGACGACGGCCGTCGACGACCTGGACGCCGCGGTCTCGACCGCCGAGTCCGTGGCCAACGACCGGCTCCGGGAGGCCATCGAGGAGCGGGACGTGACCATCGAGGGCGCGGACCTGCTCACGCTGGTCGAGCGGGGCGCGGGCGTGGACTCGCTCTTGAGCCGGGAGTTAGCCGACGAGTACGCCGAGGCCGTGGCGGCCGCCCGCGACCACCTCGTGGACGCGCTCCAGTTGCGCGACACCGAGAGCATCGCCCGCCGGGTGTTCCCCGAGGACCCCACGTTTCCGGTCGAGCGCGACGAGTCGGTCGTCTCCCGCCTCCGCGAGGAGTTGACCGCGGCCCGGGACCGGCGGGCGACCCGGCGCAAGCGGGAGCTGGCGGGCGAACTGGCCGACGCGCGCCCGGCCGCCGAGGAACTGGTCGACGCCGCCCTGGACCTGGACGTGGAACTCGCCGTCGCGCGGTTCGCCCGCGACTTCGACTGCACGATGCCGACGCTGAGCGAGGACGTGACCGGCTTCGAGATCGCTGGCGGGCGCTCGCCGCTGCTCGACGTGCCCTTCGAGGCCGTCGAGCCGGTCGATTACGGCGTCGACGGCGTGACGCTGCTGTCGGGAGTCAACAGCGGCGGGAAGACCTCGACGCTGGATCTGGTGGCGCTGGTCGTGATCCTCGCGCACATGGGGTTGCCGGTGCCGGCCGACGAGGCCCGCGTCGAGCGGCTCGCGGAGTTGCACTACCACGCCAAGACGCAGGGCACGCTCGACGCGGGGGCCTTCGAGTCCACGCTCCGGGAGTTCGGCGGGCTGGTCACCGGCGTCGGTGACGGGGCCGACGGCGAAGCGTCGGAGCCGGCCCGCAAGCTCGTGCTGGTGGACGAGCTGGAGTCGATCACGGAGCCCGGCGCGAGCGCGAAGATCATGGCCGGGATCCTGGAGGCGCTGGACGAGCGGGGCGCGACGGCGGTGTTCGTCTCCCACCTCGCACGGGAGATCCGGGCGGCCGCCGACTTCGACGTGCAGGTCGACGGCATCCAGGCCGTCGGGCTGGAGGACGGCGAACTGCAGGTGAACCGGTCGCCGGTCAAGGGGGAACTGGCCCGTTCGACCCCGGAGCTGATCGTCGAGAAACTGGCCGCGGAGGAAGACGACGAAGCACGGGCGTTCTATCGGACGTTGTTGGCGAAGTTCGAAGAGTAGGCGTGTGACCGCAGGAGCACCGCTGGACACGCGAGCGACGACCAGCGGGAGCCGCGAGCAGCGGGGTCGAGCGGAGCGAGACCACAAGAGCGGGTCGGCGCTCCCGGCGTTCAGACGAGGTGGATACACGCGCCGAGTTCGAAGTCCAGGACGACGGTGAACAACGCGCCGACGAAGATCGGGAAGACGGCACCGGCGGTCACCCGGAACGCGCCGACGACGGCACGGCGGCCCTGCCGCCGGCGGTCGGCCCGGGGCGAGCCGAGCGCGTCGAACGCCACGGTCGCCTGGAGCGCACCCGCCACGATGTGAAAGGCCGCGAGCGCGGCGATGGCGAAGGTGACGAGGTCGCCGACGCCGAGTCGACACGCGATCGTTCCGACCCGATCGACCGCGCCCGCGCTCGCGATCCCGACGAGCGACGGGAGCGTCACGGTCACCGCCGCCGTCCGCGCGGCCACGATCGCGCGGCCGCGACCGACGGCCGCCGCCGCGACGACGCCGAGAGCCGATGCGAGCGACAGCGCTGCGAGCCAGTACATGAGAGTCCCCTGCACCCCCCGGACGCGTTGCCGCGTTCTTCCGACCTCGTGGTCTTAACTCTTTACCACTGCCGGCGACGGCGCGACGGCCTGCCGCTGGCGGTCGGTCCGGGGCGAACCGAGGGCGTCGAGGACACACGCCGTCCGGCGGTGAGCCACGGCGTCGGCCGTACCCGCTCGCCTGGCGAAACACTAAGTGCGACGGCGAGCGTGGTGAAAGTGATGACCGACGACCCCGAGGAGGGGATGCTCTCGTGGGACGAGTCGGTGTTCCGGGACGAACACGTCTTCGAGATCGACTACCTGCCCGAGACGTTCCACCACCGGGACTCCCAGATGGAGAGTCTGAAGTACGCGCTCCGGCCGGCGGTCCGGGGCTCGCGGCCGCTGAACGTCGTCGCCCGCGGCCCGCCGGGGACCGGGAAGACGACGGGCGTCCAGAAGCTGTTCACCGAGTTGCGCGCCGAGACCACCGACGTGCGGGCGGTCCGGGTCAACTGCCAGGTCAACGGCACGCGCTACTCCGTGTTCTCCCGGCTCTTCGAGGGTATCTTCGACTACGAACCGCCCTCCTCGGGCATCTCGTTCAAGCGGCTGTTCGAGCAGGTGACCGACCGGCTGGTCGACGACGACGAGGTCCTCGTGGTCGCGCTCGACGACGTGAACTACCTCTTCTACGAGAACGAGGCCTCCGACACGCTGTACTCGCTGTTGCGCGCCCACGAGGAACACGCCGGCGCGAAGATCGGCGTCATCTGTATCTCCTCGGACCTGGACCTGGACGTGATCGAGGAACTCGACGGCCGGGTCCAGTCGGTGTTCCGGCCCGAGGAGGTCTACTTCCCCGAGTACGACGTGAGCGAGATCGTCGACATCCTGCGCGAGCGGGTCGACCGGGGTTTTCACGACGGCGTGATCTCGCCGACGGTGCTGGACCGCGTGGCCGAACTCACCGCCGAGGCGAACGGCGACTTGCGGGTCGGGATCGACCTGCTCCGGCGGGCCGGGCTCAACGCCGAGATGCGCGCCGCCAGGGAGGTCAGCCCCGAGGACGTCGAGGAGGCCTACGACAAATCGAAGTACGTCCACCTCTCGCGGGCGCTCCGGGGCCTCTCCGAGTCCGAGAGCGCGCTGGTCGAGGTCATCGCCGAACACTCCGGCGAGCAGGCCGGCGAGGTCTACGAGACCTTCCACGAGCGCACCGACCTGGGCTACACCCGCTACTCGGAGATCATCAACAAGCTCGACCGGCTCGACATCATCGACGCCACCTACACGGACGTGGAGGGGCGCGGTCGCTCGCGGGAACTGACGCTGAACTACGACGCCGACGCCGTGCTGGACCGCCTGGAGACGTGAATCTCGCGCCGGACCCGAGCGACGGACGACCCCTCGGAATCGAAGGGAGCCGGATCGATCCGGGGATATTTCAATCGCTCCGGAGAAATCTTCGGCCGTTGATAAGCGGTTTGAGAAAATTTAATCCCGATATTTTCGGAACTATCGGGTACGATGGTCGTGCCGAAACCGGACACCGGGATACTGAACAGGCTCTACGCGAACCTCGTGGGGGGAAACGGCGTCGTCTCGCTGGACGTGCCCGAGAAGGTGTTGAAGCGACTCTACACGTACGGGAGTCTCACGAACACCGACGACGGGGTTCGGTTCGAGGTGAAAAACAGGTTGCAGGACGCGGAGTTCGACCGCGTCGAACGGCTGGCGATCAACGGCGACGAGGTGTTGCCGGGCGACGTGACCCTCGAGACCAGCGACGGGGAGCGGTACGCGCTCGCGGAGATCAACGAGGGAGACGCCATCGGCTTCCCGGTCGGTCGGACCGTCTACGTCACCGTGGCGGGCGTGGAGTTGCCGACCGGCGACCACGACATCGACATCGAGTTCGTGGCCCACCCGTTCGGGTCGCTCTCGCTGTCGGTCACCGATACCATCCGCGACGAGGGGACGGTCCCGAGCGTCCCCCGCGACGAGGCGGACAACTACAGCGCCGAGGCCATCGCCGAGCGCCACGAGTACGTCGCCGAGCGGACGGGGACGGAACTGGACCACATCACGAACTACTCCGTCGATCCGGGGGAGCTGGAGGGCAACATCGAGAACTTCATCGGCGTCGCCCAGATGCCGATGGGACTGGCCGGCCCACTCACGGTCAACGGCGAACACGCCGACGGCGAGTACCCGATCCCGCTGGCGACCACCGAGGGCACCCTGGTGGCCTCCTACAGCCGCGGGATGAAAGCCCTCAACCTCAGCGGCGGCGTGAAAGCGACCGTCGTCGACGACCGGATGAACCGCGCGCCCGTGTTCGTCTTCGAGGACGCCCGCAACGCCCGGGACTTCCGGGACTGGGTGTTCGACAACTACGGGACGGTCAAGGAGAAAGCCGAGGAGACCTCCAGCGTCGCCGAACTGATCGAGGTCGAGGACTACCTCACCAACAACGTCGCCTTCCTCCGGTTCGACTTCAAGACCGGCGACGCGGCCGGCCAGAACATGGTCGGGAAAGCCACCTTCGCGGCCTGTAACTGGATCCTGAACGAGTACCCCGGCTACGTCGAGAACTTCTACCTGGAGGGGAACTTCGCGACCGACAAGAAGGGGTCGACGGTCAACGACATGATGACCCGCGGGAAACGCGTCACGGCGGAGGCCACGATCCCCGAGGACGTGTTCACCCACCACCTCGGCGCGGATCCGGAGAGTCTCCACCACCACAGCAAGGTGGCGACGCTGGGGTCGATGCTGTCGGGGGCCGAGACAAACGGTGCCCACCCGGCCAACGGGCTCGCGGCGCTGTACGTCGCCACCGGGCAGGACGAGGCCAACGTCGCCGAGTCCTCGTCGGCGCTCGTCCACGGCACCCTGCTGGAGGACGACTCCGTCCACGTCTCGGTGACGATCCCCTCGCTGATCGTCGCGACCTACGGCGGCGGGACGGGCCTGCCCACCCAGCGGGAGGCCCTGGAGATGCTGGACTGTGCCGGCGCGGGCAACGTCAACAAGTTCGCCGAGATCGCCGCCGGCGTCGTGCTGGCGGGCGAACTGTCGCTGGCCTCGGCCATCTCGGCCTCGGACTGGGTGACCAGCCACGAGGAACTCGGCCGGAACCGCTGACTCTCACTCCCCGCGCGTGGACAGGTCCACCGACGCGCCACGCGCCGAGTTAAAACGCTTCGGCGTGGGGGCGCAGGTCCAGTTCCAGCGTCCACGCCGACTCGTCCTGCTCGACGAGGTGCCAGTAACTGTCGGCGACGGCGTCGGGATCGAGGTAGTCGCTCTCGTCGTCGACCTCGCCGTCGGGCGGTCGGATCGTCCCGTCGAGGACGACGTGTGCGACGTGGACGCCCTCGGGGCCGAGTTCGCGGGCCATCGACTCGGCCATGCCACGGCAGGCGAACTTCGCGGCGGAGAACCCGACCGCGCCCTCCCGGCCCCGGACCGAGGTCGTCGCGCCGGTGAAGATCACCGTGCCGCCGTCGGAGTCGAGCATGTCCGCGACGGCCTCCTGCGAGCAGTGGAGCGCGGCCGTCGGCCCGACGGCGAGCGCGCGGTCGAAGGACTCGGGGGAGATGTCGGTGAGACCGTCCCACGACGCGGCGCTGGCGTGGTTGACGAGGACGTCGACGGGGCCGAGCGCGTCGCGGACGGCCGCGAATCCGTCGGCGATCGCGTCCGGGTCGGTCAGGTCGGTCGGGACCGCCAGTCCCGCACCGGCGGTCTCGTCCAGGTCGGCGGCGAGGTCGTCGAGGTACGACTCCGAGCGGGCGAACAGGCCGACGCGACAGCCCTCGGCGGCGAACCGTCGGGCGATCGACTCGCCGAGTCCGGGACCGACGCCGGCGATCACTGCAGTGCGTGCCATGGCGTCGGCTACGGTCGGCACCGACAAAAGGCTGTGTCGCCGGCGGCGACCGTGACGGGACGACCGGTCAGCGAGGGTTTCCGGGAGGTTTCTCGGCGCGGGAGAGTCTCACACCCACCACCCAAAGTTAAGACGACACCATCCTATGCACGGGATGTATGCCGGAATGTCAGAACTGCGGCGCTTTTGTCACTGCCGCGTACGCACGTGTCTTCACCCCGAACGGCACTCAGGCACCACGGGTCTGTCCGCAGTGTGAGGACAAGATCCGGGACGGCGCTGACGTACGGCAGGCGCGGTCCACGCGGCGCGGATAACCACCCCGGCGGGACGCCCGTCGTCGAAACCACCCCTCAACTCCTCGCGGTCTCCAGCAGGTCCCGAGCGTCGGCGAAGATCGTCTCGGCCCGATCGGCCTCGCGAGCCTCGGCCGTGAGCCGGACCAGCGGCTGGGTCCCGCTGGCCCGCAGGAGGAACCAGCCGTCGGGCAGGGCGACGCGGACCCCGTCCAGGGTCTCGACGGCGTCGTAGCGGTCGGCGACGAGATCGCGGACCCGCTCCATCACCGCGGCCTTGTCCTCGACCGCGACGCTGTCGCGGTGGATCGGGTAGGTGTCGACCTCGGCGGCCCGCTCCGCGAGGGGGCGCTCGGCGGCGAGTGCGACGAGTTTGCAGGCCGCCAGCGGCCCGTCGGGACACAGCGTCGCGTCGGGCCAGATCCAGGCGCCGCTGGGTTCGCCGCCGAAGGCCACGCCCTCTTCCGCAACCCGCTCGGCCACGTACACGTCGCCGACCCTCGTGCGCTCGACGGTCACGTCGATCTCCGCGAGGTGGTCGGCGACCGCGAGGCTCGTGTCGACGGGCGCGGCGACGCGCTGGCCCGGGTCGGCGGCCGCCCGGGCGAACAGCGCCAGCGTCACGTCCCCCGAGAGGTAGGTGCCGTCGGCCGCGACGGCGCGCATCCGGTCGGCGTCGCCGTCGTGGGCGATCCCGAGGTCGACGTCGGTCTCGGCGACCAGCGCCGCCAGCGACGCGCAGTTCTCGGCGGTCGGTTCGCTGGGCCGGCCCGGGAAGGAGCCGTCGGGTTGCGCGTTCAGCGTCTCGACGTGACAGCCCAGTTCCCCCAGGGCGTCGACGGTGACGCCGCCGGCCCCGTTGCCCACGTCGACGATCACCGACGGCGGATCCGTGACCTCGACGGCCTCGACCAGCGCCTCGACGTGGCGGTCGCGGGCGTCGGCGTCGCTGCGGTCCCCGAGGGCGTCCCAGTCCTGGAGGTCGGCGGCGTCCTCGCGGACGCGCTCGCCGATCCGTTCGCGGCGCTCGGCGTCGAAGGCCTGGCCGCTCTCCTGCCAGAGTTTGATCCCGTTGTCCGCGGGCGGGTTGTGCGAGGCGGTGATCGAGACGCCGGCGTCGGCGTCCTCCCACGCGACGGCGCGAGCGACGGTCGGCGTCGCCGCCAGCCCCAGGTCCAGCACGTCCGTCCCCGACTCGCGCAGGCCGGCCGTCAGCGCGTCGGCGAGCAACTCGCCGCTCTCGCGGAGGTCCCGGCCGACGACGACCCGGCCGGTCTCGACGCCGAGGGCGCGCCCGACCGACAGCGCCAGGTCCGCAGTCACCGTCTCCCCCACCGGACCCCTGATGCCGCTGGTTCCGAACATACCCGGGCCGACGCGTCACGCCCCCAAAAGTATCCGGCTCCTGGCCCGACGAACCCGCGGCTTTTTGTCCGCGGCCGCGGTTCCCCCGGGCATGAAACGCGGCGGGAGCGACGAGGCGAAGCGACGCGCCGGGGCGGCCGCCGCCGAGACCGTCGACGACGGACAGGTCGTGGGGCTGGGCACCGGTAGCACCGCGGCCCACGCCATTCGGGCGCTCGGCCGGGCGGTCGATTCCGGCCTCGACGTCGAGGGGGTGCCGACCTCCTACCAGTCGCGGGAACTGGCCCGCGAAGTCGGGATCCCGCTGACCACGCTCGACGACGCGACACCGGACATCGCCATCGATGGGGCCGATCAGGTGGCCGACGGCGACCTCGTCAAGGGCGGCGGGGCGGCCCACGCCCGCGAGAAGCTCGTCGACGCCGCCGCCGACCGCCTGCTGATCGTCGTCGACGACTCCAAGCTCGCCGACCGGCTCGCGGCCCCCGTCCCGGTGGAGGTCGTGCCCGACGCCCGCGAACCGGTCGCCGCCCGCGTCCGCGACCTGGGCGGCGAGCCGGAACTCCGGGCGGCCGAACGGAAGGACGGACCCGTCGTCACCGACAACGGGAACCTCGTGCTGGACTGCGCGTTCGGCGGGATCGACGATCCCGGGGCGCTGGCGGCCGACCTCTCGGCGACGCCCGGCGTCCTCGAACACGGGCTGTTCGTCGACCTGGCCGACGCGATCTACGTCGGGACCGACGACGACACGACGGTCCGGGAGCCGTAGCCCGTACCTGCGGCTGGCGGCCGTGGTACCCGGTGAAAAAACGAACGGTGTTTCCAGCCTACAGGTCGCGCGGCTGGACTGTCTTTCGGTCGTTCTCCTCGGCGCGACGTGCGGCGTCTTCGAGCAGCTCCTCGACTTCGTCGTCGAGGGCGTCGTAGAAGTCAGATGCGACGTTCATGTCATCGAGCGCTTCCTTCACGGCGGCTTTGACGATCAGGTCTGCCATACACGCGGCCATTCCGGAGGGTGGTTTAAATACTTTCCCGTTTGTGCGGTTTCTCGCCGGTACTCACGGGGGTTTCAGCCGGTTTCGCGGATTTCCATTTTTAAATCCGGCGCCCGGTATTTAACTGCGACCCCGCGCCATCCCCATCGAACCGCCGAACCGGTCGCGTACACCCGTTAGCCGGTCGCTCGCGCGCGCTTTGATCCGAAAGAATATATGTTATTTTCCTAATACCACATCGCCGAGTCGATGGGTAGGAGTGAGTCGAGCGCGGAGGGGGCGTATGCGCGAGTTGCTCGAAGCGGTCGCGGCGGGGGAGGTGAGTCCCGCGGAGGCCGAGGCGGAGCTGGCGGGGTACGCGACCGGCGATGCGGGTCGGTTCGACGCCGCCCGGGAGACGCGGGCGGGCATGCCCGAGGCGATCCTGGCCGACGGGAAGACGCCGGCCGAGGTGGCCGATCTGGCGGCCACGTCGATCGAGACGACCGGCCGGGCCATCGTGACGCGACTGGACGCCGAGGCGCTGGCGACGGTCCGGGAGCGCCTGGCGGATCACGACGCCGCGGACACCTACCACGAGCGCGCCCGCGTGCTGGTGGCCCACGCCCAGGGGTTCGAGCGGCCGGAACTCGACGCGACCGTCGGCGTCGTCACCGCCGGCACGTCCGACGCCGAACCCGCGGGGGAGGCGGCCGTCATCGCCCGGGAGATGGGCGCGACGGTCGAGCGCGTCGACGACGTGGGCGTCGCGAGCATCGCCCGCACGATCGATCAGCTCCCCCACCTCCGCGAACTGGACGTGCTGATCGTCGCCGCCGGCCGCGAGGGCGCGCTTCCCACGGTGATCGCCGGCCTCGTCGACACGCCGGTGATCGGTCTCCCCGTCTCGACGGGCTACGGCCACGCCGGCGCGGGCGAGGCCGCACTCGACGGGATGCTCCAGTCCTGTACCGCCCTGAGCGTCGTCAACGTCGACGCCGGCTTCACCGCGGGCGCACAGGCCGCGCTGATCGCCCGCACGGTCGACGCCGCCCGCGCGGAGTGAGGGCGGAGATCGCCGGCCAGCACCGCCCCGCCTGATGCCTTACTGGTTCGGTATGGAAGATATGTGCATACGCCCCGTAGGGTAGGTGTCGGCAGTCGGTCGCTGCCGGCAGTGACGAATGCCAGACTGTAACCACTGCGGCGCGCACGTGTCCGACCAATTCGCTCGGGTGTTCGCGGACGAGTACGGCGAGGTTCACGCCTGCCCGAGTTGCTCGGCGAACGCTGGCATCGCCGAGGTGGCACGCGAGCGCGCCCACGAAGCGTGACGGCCACTGTGGCCACCCGAATCGTGGTCTAGACACCACGCGAAGCCCACCTCCCGCGGCACTGCTCCGGCAGCGAGCCGGGTGACACTGCCCTTTCGTGTAGCGTAACACTCACCGCCCAGTACCCACTGCATCCGGACGTGTCGGACCACTACGTCTACGTCCTGCGCTGTGCCGACGACACCCTCTATACGGGCTACACGACCGAGGTACAGCGCCGGGTCGCCGAACACGACGCCGGCGAGGGGGCGAAGTACACGCGCGGCCGAACGCCGGTCGAACTCGTCCACGTCGAGGCCTTCGACTCGAAGTCGGCCGCCATGTCCCGCGAGTCCGAGATCAAGGGATACTCCCGGGCCGAGAAGGAGCGACTGATCGCGGAGTGACACGCGGCGAAGGCCGTGACTTTTTGCAGTGCCAGGAGGGAGAGAGCACATGGACGAGATCTCGTTCGGCACCGACGGGTGGCGGGCCACCCTGGACACGTTCACCGACCGGCGCGTCCGGATGGTGGGACAGGGCGTCGCCACGGTATTGCGGGAGGGCGCCGCAGGGACCAGCGACACCGTCGCCGTGGGCTACGACGCCCGGGAACACTCCCGCGGCTTCGCGGAGGAACTCGCGCGGGTCCTCTGTGCCAACGGGTTCGACGTACTGCTCCCCGACCGGGACTGCCCGACCCCGGTCACGGCCTGGACCGTCCGGGACCGCGACCTGGCCGGCGCGCTCGTGGTCACCGCCTCGCACAACCCGCCCGAGTACAACGGTGTGAAGTTCGTCCCCGCGGACGGGTCGCCGGCCCCCGCGGACGTGACCGACCGCATCGAAGCCAACCTGGCCGATCCCGACCCCCTGCCCGAGTCCGACCACGGCACCGTCGAGGAGACCGATTTCGTCGGCCCCTACGTCGACCACGCCCTCGCGTTCGTCGACGCCGATCTCGACGGGCTGACCGTCGCCTACGACGCGATGCACGGGAGCGGTCGCAGCGTGACCGACCGCCTGCTCGACGCCGCGGGCGCGGACGTGGAGCGCCTGCGCTGTGAGGCAGACCCCGCGTTCGGCGGCGCGTCGCCCGAACCCAGCGCGGGGAAACTCGGCGAGTTGATCGACACCGTCGAGAGCGGCCCGGCCGACCTGGGGATCGCCAACGACGGCGACGCCGACCGGATCGGCGTCGTCACGCCCGAGCGGGGCGTTCTGGACCCCTCGCTGTTTTTCGCCGCGGTGTACGACTACCTGCTGGAGTCCGAGTCCGGCCCGGCGGTCCGGACGGTCTCGACCAGCGCCATCGTCGACCGGGTCGCCCATGCCCACGGCGAGAGCGTCACCGAGACGCCCGTCGGGTTCAAACACGTCGCCGCGGCCATGGCCGAGACCGACGCCCTGATGGGCGGCGAGGAGAGCGGCGGGTTCGGCGTCCGGGGCCACCTCCGGAACAAGGACGGCGTGACGCTGGCCCTGCTCACCGCGGCCGCGGCCGTCGACCGCCCGCTCGACGAGCGCGTGGCCGCGCTGGAGGCCGAACACGGCGAGGTCCACCAGGACCGGATCAGCGTCGACTGCCCGGACGACCGCAAGGCGGCGGTCCTCGCGGAACTGGACGGGGCCCTGCCCGACGAGATCGCCGGCGCGGCCGTCGAGCGCGTCAACGACGTGGACGGGTTCAAGATCTTCCTGGCCGACGGGTCCTGGCTGCTCGTCCGGCCCAGCGGCACCGAGCCGAAGCTCCGGGTGTACGCCGAGGCGACGGGCGACGAGCGCGTCCAAGAGCTGTTGGCGGCCGGCCGAGACCTGGTCGAACCGCTCGTTTGAGTCCGGTCTCGACGAACCGGAGCGGCGACCGGCGAACTCACTCGCGGACGCCGCGGTACCGGTCCGGCTCCTCGGCCGGTTCGATCTCGAACCCGAGCGACGCCCAGAACGGACGGACCCGCGGGTCGAACTCGGCGACCAGTCGCTCCCGGCGGTCGGCGGCGGCCTCGACCAGCGCCGTGCCGATGCCCTGGTCACGGCGCGCGCGCCGGACCGCGACCGCCTCGATCGCCTCGCCGGAGAGCAGGCAGGCCCCGAGGACGCGCCCGTCGGTCGCGGCCACCAGCAGGTCGCCCCGGTCGATGGCCGCCCGGACGGCGTCCACGTCGGTCGCCAGCATGGCCCCGTCGAAGACCGTCAGCACGGCCGGGAGGTCCTCGACGGTCGCCTCGCGGATCTCCATCGGGTCGGAGTACTCGCTCGCGCCTGAAGAGCGCGCGGGTGCGGGCACCGCTCGCCGGGGCTACCCGCCCTTGATCAGCCGCAGGACGCGGACGTGGTCGGCGTCGATCGACCGGTCCTCCGGCACCGGTCGGTCGTCGACCAGCACCGACACCTCGTGGGGGCTGTAGTCGACGGCCCGCACGAGATCGGCGTACGTTGGATCGGTCCCGAGCGTCCCGGGGTCGATCTCGTGGGTGTCCTCGCCGACCACTTCGACCGTGACCATGTGAGAGGGCGGGGGCCGAGCGGCTTTCAGCGTGTCGCTCGTCCCCGGATGTGGGCGGTCCGGACCGCGGTCCCCGACCGGTGCCGGTCCGTTTAAGACTGGGCCACTCGTTTCCCGGGACATGAGCGAGGCCGACACCGAGTCGCGGGCCGGGCGGGACGAGATCTGGATCGAGAAGTACCGCCCGCGGACGCTCGAGGACATCGTCGGGCAGGACACCATCGTCGAGCGCCTCCAGAGCTACGTCGCCCGGGACGACCTCCCCCACCTCATGTTCTCGGGGGAGGCCGGCATCGGGAAATCGACCGCGGCTCTGGCCATCGCACGCGAACTGTACGGCGAGGACTGGGAGGAACACTTCCTCGAACTCAACGCCTCCGACCAGCGCGGGATCGACGTGGTCCGGGAGCGCATCAAGAACTTCGCTCGCTCCTCCTTCGGCGGCGCGAACTACCGTATCATCTTCCTCGACGAGGCAGACGCCCTCACGAGCGACGCTCAATCAGCGCTCCGCCGGACGATGGAGGAGTTCTCGAACAACGTCCGCTTCATCCTCTCCTGTAACTACTCCAGCCAGATCATCGACCCGATCCAGTCCCGGTGTGCCGTCTTCCGGTTCAACCCGCTCAGCGACGAGGCCGTCGAGGAGCAGATCCGGATCATCGCCGAGGAGGAGGGCATCGAGGTGACGGACGACGGGATCGACGCGTTGATCTACGCCGCCGACGGGGACATGCGGCGGGCGATCAACGGGCTCCAGGCCGCCGCGGTCACCGGCGATACCGTCGACGAGGAGGCCGTCTACGAGATCACCGCCACCGCCCGGCCCGAGGAGATCCACGAGATGGTGACCCAGGCCCTGGACGGGGACTTCCTGGCGGCCCGGTCGACGCTGGACGACCTGCTGACCGAGGAGGGGATCGCGGGCGGCGACGTGATCGACCAGCTCCACCGGTCGGTCTGGGAGTTCGACCTGGACGACGAGGCCGCGGTCCAGCTGCTCGACCGGATCGGCGAGGCCGACTACCGGATCACCGAGGGGGCCAACGAGCGCATCCAGCTGGAGGCGCTACTGGCCTCGCTGGCGCTCGACGACTGACGATTCCGTGGCGGCGTGGGCGGGCTCGAACCCCCGGACCGCGGCGAATCTCGCCGGCTGTTCGGAACTGTTTTACCGTCCGGTTTGCCACAATAGGGCAACGAATGAGTGAGCTCGAGGAGGAGTACCAGCTCCAGTACTTCGAGGACGAAGGGTTCCACCGGCTGGAGTGTTCGGCCTGTGGGGACCACTTCTGGACCCTCGACGGGAGTCGGGAGACCTGCGGCGAGCCGCCGTGTGCGGAGTACAGTTTCATCGACGACCCGGGGTTCGACGAGGCGCTGTCGCTGTCGGAGATGCGCGAGCGGTTTCTCTCCTTTTTCGAAGCGCACGACCACGAGCGGGTCGATCCCTACCCCGTCGCGGCGAACCGCTGGCGCGACGACGTGCTCCTGACCCAGGCGTCGATCTACGACTTCCAGCCCCACGTCACCTCGGGACAGTCGCCGCCGCCGGCGAACCCACTGGTCGTCTCGCAACCGTGCATCCGGATGCAGGACATCGACAACGTGGGCAAGACCGGCCGCCACACCATGGCCTTCGAGATGGGCGGTCACCACGCGTTCAACGCCGCCGAGGACGCCGACTACGCCTACGAGGGCGAGGTCTACTGGAAAGAGGAGTGCGTCGAGTACTGCGTCGACTTTTTCGAGTCGCTGGGCGCGGACATGGGCGAGCTGACCTTCATCGAGGACCCGTGGGTCGGCGGGGGCAACGCCGGCCCGGCCTTCGAGGTCATCTACCGGGGGCTGGAGCTGGCGACGCTGGTGTTCATGTGCTTCGAGCAGGACCCCGACGGGGAGTACGAACTGAAAGACGGCAACACGTACTCCCGGATGGACCGGCGGGTGATCGACACCGGCTACGGCATCGAGCGCTGGGCCTGGATGAGCCAGGGGACGCCGACGGTCTACGAGGCGATCTACCCCGACATGATCGAGTTCCTGAAGGACAACGCCGGGGTCGAGTTGACGAGCGAGGAGGGGTCGATCGTCCACGACGCCGCGCGCCTGGCCGGGGGCCTGGACATCGACGACGTGGACGACGTGGAGGCCGCCCGCGCGGACATCGCCGCGCAGGTAGGGGTGTCGGCCGACGAACTCCGCGAGCTGATGGAACCCCTCGAAGACATCTACGCCATCTCCGATCACTGCCGGACGCTGGCGTACATGCTCGGGGACGGCATCGTGCCCAGCAACGTCGGGACGGGCTATCTCGCCCGGATGGTCCTGCGGCGAACCAAGCGCCTCTGTGACAACGTCGGCGTCGACGCGCCGCTTGACGAACTCGTGGACATGCAGGCCGAGCGGCTCGGCTACGAGAACCGCGACACCATCCGCGACATCGTCCGCACGGAGGTCGAGAAGTACCGCGAGACGCTTGACCGGGGCGGCCGGAAGGTCCGCCAGCTGGCCGAGGAGTACGCCGCCGCCGGCGAGTCGATCCCGACCGAGGAGCTGATCGAGCTGTACGACAGCCACGGCATCCAGCCCGACATGGTCGAGGAGATCGCCGCCGAGCGCGGGGTCGACGTCGAGGTCCCGGACGACTTCTACTCGCTGGTCGCCAACCGCCACGACGCCGCGGAGGCCGCGGCCGAGAGCGAGGCGACGAGCCACGGCGAGCGACTGGCGGACCTGCCCGAGACCGACCGGCTCTACTACGAGGACCAGGAGCGCACGGAGTTCGAGGCGATGGTTCTGGACGTGTTCGAGCGCGATGACGGCGACTACGACGTGGTGCTGGATCAGACGATGTTCTACCCCGAAGGCGGTGGCCAGCCCGCCGACCACGGGACGCTCACGACCGACGACGTGACCGCCGAGGTCGAAGACGTCCAGGAACGCGACGGCGTCGTCCTCCACCGGACCGACGAGGACCCGGGCAAAGGCGAGTTCGTCCGGGGCCAGATCGACGCCGAGCGGCGACGCCGGCTGATGCGCCACCACACCGCCACCCACATCGTCGGCCACGCCGCCCGGCAGGTCCTCGGGGACCACGTCCGGCAGGCCGGCGCGCAGAAACACACCGACAGCGCCCGGCTGGACGTGCGCCACTACGAGCCGATCACCCGCGAGCAGGTCAAGGGGATCGAGCGACTCGCCAACGAGATCGTGATGGACAACACGTCGGTCACCCAGGAGTGGCCCGACCGCCACGAGGCCGAGGCCGAACACGGGTTCGACCTCTACCAGGGCGGGATCCCGGCCGGCGAGCAGATCCGGCTGATCCACGTCGACGAGGACGTGCAGGCCTGCGGTGGGACACACGTCGCCCGCACCGGCGACGTGGGCGCGATCAAGCTCCTGAACACCGAACGCATCCAGGACGGCGTCGAGCGGCTCACCTTCGCGGCCGGCGACGCCGCCGTCGAGGCGACCCAGCGGACCGAGGACGCCCTCTACGACGCCGCCGAGATCCTCGACGTGAGCCCCCAGGACGTGCCCGAGACGGCCGAACGGTTCTTCGAGGAGTGGAAGGAGCGGGGCAAGACCATCGAACGGCTCAAGGAGGAACTCGCGGAAGTCCGGGCGGCCGGCGACGACGGCGAGGAGGTCGACGTGGGCGGGACGCCCGCGGTGATCCAGCGGCTCGACGCCGACATGGACGAACTCCGGGCGACCGCGAACGCGCTGGTCGAGGAGGGGAAAATCGCCGTCATCGGGAGCGCGAACGACGGCGCGCAGTTCGTCGTCGCCGTCCCCGACGACGCCGGGATCGACGCCGGCGAGGTCGTCGGCGAACTCGCCGCCAGGGTCGGCGGGGGCGGCGGCGGCCCGCCCGACTTCGCGCAGGGCGGCGGTCCCGACGCCGACGCGCTCGACGACGCACTGGCGGCCGCGCCGGACGTGCTCGCCCAGGTCCGGAACGCCTGAGATGCCGACCGCGACCAACGACGGCGTCGACCTCTGCTACCGGACTGCCGGCGCAGGCCCGACGGTCGCGTTCGTCGAACCGGCGGGCTACGGCGCGTGGTGCTGGTCGTGGCTCGTCGAGGAACTCGCCGGTCCCGTCGAGACGCTGGTCTGGGACCTCCGGGGGACCGGCCGCTCGGACGCCCCGCCGGGCCCCTACGACGCCGCGACGCTGGCCGCGGATCTGGAGGCCGTGCTGGCCGATCACGGCTCCAGAACCGTCCACCTCGTCGGCGCGGGGCTGGGCGGGATGGTCGCGCTGGCGTACGCCCGCGAGTACGGTCGGGCGCGCACGCTCGCCCTGCTCGGGACGACCGCCGACGGGAGCCGCGTCGACGCCACGGCGCTTTCCCGCCTGCAAGCGCCGCGGGACGACCCCGACGCCCTCCGGGACTCGCTTCGGGACGCGTTCTCGCCGGGCGTGGTCGATGCCCACCCCGAGACCGTCGAGCGGATCGTCGAGTGGCGGGCCGAGGACGACGCCGACGCCGCCGGCTGGGACGCCCAGCGGACGGCGATGACCGACTTCGCGATGCCGGCGCTCCACGCGGTGACGACGCCGGCGCTCGTGGTCCACGGTCGCGAGGACGCCGTGGTCCCGGTCGAAGCGGGGCGGGACCTCGCCGAGGGCCTCCCCCGCGGGTCCTTCGAGGGGGTCGACGCCGGGCACCTCGTCGCCGCCGAGGAGCCGGCCGTCGTCGCGGACCTGCTGGCCGGGCACCTGGACGAACACGCCGACCGCGACCGGTGAGCGCGAGGGCGGCAAGACGTGTCGAAACGGACGAGCATTTCAGGCTGGAGTCGCTGGGCTAGGGTGATGACGCGGCCACGCATCGCCCTGCTGAACGCGGCTCACGACGGCGCAGACACCCGACGGAACTTCCGTCGCGAACTCGACGCGGACCTCGTCGAGTTCCACTGTCCGTCGGGTGAAGTGCCCGAGAGCTTCCGGTACGACGGGTTCGTCGTCACGGGCTCGCGGGCCTCCGTCTACTGGGAGCGGGAGTGGATCGGCCAGTTGAAGACCTGGGTCGGCGACGCGATCGAGGCCGGTCTCCCCGCGCTGGGCGTGTGTTACGGCCACCAGTTGCTCGCGGATGTCATGGGCGGGCGCGTCGAAGCCATGGACGACTACGAGATCGGGTACCGTACCGTCGAACAGGACGGCCAGAACCGGTTGCTCGACGGCGTCGACGAGGACTTCACCGTCTTCACGACCCACTCCGACCGCGTGGTCGAGGCCCCGCCGGGCGCGACCGTCTTCGCGGAGAACGACTACGGCATCCACGGCTTCCGGAAGGGGCGCGTGTTCGCCGTCCAGTTCCACCCCGAGTACGACATGGAGACGGCCGAATCGGTCACGAAAGGGAAGGACGACCAGTTGAGCCAGGAGCGCATCCAGCAGGTCCTCGACGGCATCCACGCGGACAACTACGAGGCCGCCTGCGAGGCCAAGCGCCTGTTCGACAACTTCAGTACCTTCGTCCGCGAGGTCCAGGCCGAACGAACCGGCGGTGACCCGGCGGCCGCGGACGACTGAGCGCGTCAGGTTTCGGATCGGACGAGCGGACGCGTCACCCCACGAGCTGCGTCCCTGGCTGATCCCGCTCGCCCGCGTGACGGTTTACAACCGTCGACCGGTTGAGTAGTGTTTTTACCACTGGAAACCTAGACGAGCGTATGCTCGATTACTACGGTCTGGAAGCGGACCTCTCGGAGGAGGAGCGGATGATCCAGGAGTCGGCCCGCGAGTTCGTCGACGAGAAGGTGCGGCCCGACATCGGCGAGCACTGGATCGAGGGGACGTTCCCGAAAGACCTCATCCCGGAGATGGGCGAGATGGGCTTTTACGCCCCCAACCTGGAGGGGTACGGGTCGCCCAACGTCTCCGAGACGGCCTACGGCCTGTTGATGCAGGAACTGGAGGCCTGCGATTCCGGCCTGCGCTCGATGGCCTCGGTGCAGGGCGCGCTGGTCATGTACCCGATCCACGCCTACGGGAGCGAGGAACAGAAGGAACACTGGCTCCCCAAACTCGGCTCGGGTGAGGCGGTCGGTTGCTTCGGTCTCACGGAACCCGAACACGGTTCGAACCCCACGGCGATGGAGACCCGCGCCGAGGAGGCCGACGAGGGCTACGTGCTGAACGGCTCCAAGACCTGGATCACCAACTCCCCCATCGCCGACGTGGCGATCGTCTGGGCGCGAGACCACACCGATCCGGACACGCCGGTCCGGGGCTTCCTCGTCGAGACCGACCGGGACGGCGTCTCCACCAACAAGATCACCGAGAAGCTCTCCCTGCGGGCCTCGATCACCGGCGAGATCGGCCTCAACGACGTGTACGTCCCCGAGGAGAACGTCCTGCCCGGCGTCGAGGGGATGGGCGGCCCGCTGGGCTGTCTCACGCAGGCCCGCTACGGCATCGCCTGGGGCGCGGTCGGCGCGGCCCGGGACGCCTTCGAGACCGCCCGCGAGTACGCCACCGACCGCGAGCAGTTCGGCGGCCCCATCGCCCGGTTCCAGCTCCAGCAGGACAAACTCGCGGAGATGGCGACCCAGATCACGCTCGCACAACTGCTGGCCCACCGCCTCGCGGACCTCAAGGAACGCGGCGACATGCGCCCACAGCACGTCTCGATGGCCAAGCGCAACAACGTCCGCATGGCCCGCAACCAGACCCGCATCGCCCGCGAGATCCTCGGCGGCAACGGCATCACCGCCGACTACTCGCCGATGCGGCACATGGCCAACCTCGAAACCGTCTACACCTACGAGGGCACCCACGACATCCACACCCTGATCCTGGGCGAGGATCTGACCGGGTTCGCAGCCTACGAGTGACGCCACGAGCGGGACGAGTTCGGTGCGAACGCGGGCAGCGACCGGGTTCGCAGCCTACGAGTGACGCCACGAGCGGGACGAGTTCGGTGCGAACGCGGGCAGCGACCGGGTTCGCAGCCTACGAGTGCCGACCGACGCCGCTACTCGAACCGACCAGTCTCGGCCCCACACTCGACACAGACGGTCAGGAGCGCGTCGCGGTCGTCGGCGAGTTCGATCTCCTGTTCGGTCCGGCCGCCACAGTCCGGACAGTCCCGACGGATCTCGGTCTCGCCCCCGTCCTGTGGTGCGCCCATCGCGAGCGCGACGACACGCTCGTCGCCCTCGTTGGTGCCGAGTTGCCACTCGGCCGGTTCGAAACGGACGCACTCGCCCGCGGACGCGGTGACCTCGCCGTCTTCGGTCTCGAAGGTCACGGCTCCCTCGGCGATGTAGAACACCTCTTCCTGGTCGCCGTGGCGGTGGTAGCCGAAGCCGAAGCTGTCGCCGGGTTCGAGTTCGTAGTAGTTCAGCGCCATGTCGGTCGCGCCGAGGGCGTCGCCGATCTTGCGCTTCGTGTCGGCCGGACCCATCCGGTCGTCCACGTCGTCGACGGTGACTCTGTCCATGGGTCGGCTTGTGGTGCCGGCGGGAAAAGTCTACACGGTCGGTGCGGTCGGCGACGGACTACTCGTGGCCGTCGATGTCGAGTTCCTCTTCGAGGTTGGTGAGGGCGTCGCTGTCGGCGAGTTCCTCCATCTGTTCGCGGAAGTGCGTCTCACACACGCCCACCTTGACGCCGTCTTTCTCGACCGCGATGTCCGCGTCGCGGTCGCAGTAGTGACACCGCATACGACAGGGTAGGGCGGCCGCGGCTTTGAACCCTGCGAACTCGTCAGCCGACCGTCTGACGATCACCCGAGCGCGGCGAGAAATCGCTCCGTCGCCGCCCGGTCCAGCCCGGCCAGACCCAGTTGCTCGTCGTGGGCGTCGCTCCCGCCGGTCGCGAGCAGGTCGTGGGTCCCGATGGCCCGCTCGACCGGCGTCGGGTCGGCGTCGCCCTCGTAGGGGTAGTACCGCTCGACGGCGTCGAGGGCGGCCGTCAGGTCGAGCGCGGATCCGGGGTCGTCGTACCGGAGCGGGTGAGCCAGTCCGACCACGCCGCAGGCGTCGGCCAGCACCGCCCGGCCCCGCTCGAAGGTGGGGATGTCGCGGGCGACGTAGCAGGGGCAGTCGTCCCCGATGAGGTGGTCGAAGGCGTCCTGATAGTCGTAGTCGGCCGGACTCTCCGCGATGGCCCGGGCGATGTGGGGCCGGCCGAGTCCGGGTCGTGGCTCCACGTCGAGGGCGACGCCGAGGCGGTCCTCGACGCACTCGACGATGGCCCGGCCCCGTTCCGCACGGTCGCGCTGGATCCGCTCGACCAGGTCCGCGAGCGCCGGCGTCGGCTCGACGCCGTACCCCAGCAGGTCGAGCCGCTGCTCGCCGGCGTCGACCCGGAGTTCGATCCCGTGGACGAGGGTCACTCCGTCGCGCTCGGTGACGGGCCGATCGAGTGCGGACTGGAGCCGGTCGTGGTCGGTCAGCGCCACGACCTCGACGCCGGCCCGGCGGGCCGCCCCGGGCACCGCGGCCGGCGTCAGCGTCCCGTCCGAGCGCGTCGTGTGAACGTGCAGGTCCGCGACGACCATGCCGACGCTGGGGCCCCCGGTCCCATCGCGCTTGCGATCGTGGACCTTAATCCCACTAGAAGACTGGATAGCGAACGTTTATGAACGACCGTGAACGACCGAACGATATGCGGCTACTGAGTGGGCTGGACGACCGGATCGGTGCACAGGCGTACCCGGCGACGACCGAGGAGGTCATCGAGGAGTACGGGGACCTCGAACTCGAACTGCCAAACGGCGACGAACGGCTTGGGGACGTGCTGGGGCGACTCGACGACGAGACCTTCGAGACGGCCGAGGACCTGCGGCTGGCGACGCTGTCGGCCGTCAGCAGTAACGCCATCGGCCGGAAGGGCTACAGCGACCGCGACCCCTCCGCCATCGGCGAGGACGGCCACGAGCAGGTCTCGTTCTGAGCGCGCGGTCGGCCGACGGTCGCCTCTCCTCCGGGCTCGGAGCGCCGGCGGCGGTTCCGGCGTCCGAAATGTCAGTTATAGTAAAATTTACCGTTACATTCATAGGTAGCTACCACCTAGCGTGAGTGTGAGTAACAATGTCGATGGGTGCCTACGACGAGGAAGAACACGAGCGCCGTGAGCGGAAAAACAGCGAGGTCGACGCCGACTTCGACGACGAGCGGACGACCTACCACGGCGAGGTCGAGTACGACAGCGGCGAGTCCACGGAGGAGCTGCTCGACCAGTTCAAGGAGATGAACTCGGAGTAGCCTGTTCTGTCCGAACGCGCAGGAGGAGTATCGACGCCCCGGTCACGAGGGTGACGGCCACGACGTGCCCGACGACGGCCGTCCGGAGGATCGGCGACGAGGCCAGAAACGGCACCAGCACCAGCTGGAGGAGGCCAAAGCCCATCGTCTCCAGATCCGCCCGCTGGAGCGTCCGGGCCGTCGCCGGGTCGAACCGGTAGCGGGCCGACCGCCACAGCGCCACGACGCTGGCCCACCACCCCGTCCCGATGCGGTAACACACGTCCCACAGCACCAGCAAGACGAGATAGACCACCAGAATCGGCGGCTCCGGCCCGAACAGCGCGGTCAGGAGCGGACTCCCCGAGCGCGGCGCGTACACGAACAGGTGCGTGATCAGCGCCACGTAGGCCAGCACCGAGAGGACCACCTCGACGCTGGACCCGAAGAGGAGGCGGCCGTAGCTCTCGGGGACCGTCCGCCGACGCGTTCCCGCGTCGCCGCCCCGGTCGCCTCGCTCGGCGGGGCCACCGCGGATCAACTGGCTGATCCGGAGCATCTCGACGCTGCCGGCGGTCGCGACGACCACCGCGACGGTGCCCGCGAGGGCCGCCGTCCAGAGATCGTAGATGGCCGCCAGCGAGAGTACCGCGGCCTCGAAGACCAGAAACTGGATGAGGACGGCCGCTCGCGGCGACACGTCGATCCCCGGGAGCGCGCCGACGATGCTCTCGTAGGCCCAGGTCTCCCCGTACTCGACGTCCATCAGGTGTCCTCCGCCGTAACCGTCCGGATCTTCGCCTCCGGTACGTCGGTCCCGCCGCCGACCGCCCGCCGGACCGCGGTCTCGAAGGGTGTCAGCTCGATGGGCAGGTACTCCCGGATGCTGTCGTCCTGCACCACGACCGCGTTTTTCAGCCCCAGGATCAGCGGGTGGGCGACCGACCGCGGAACGTCGGTCACGAAGTTCACCCAGTACGCCGAGAGCTTCGGCGTCAGCACGGGCACCGGGAGGATCACGGGCCGCCGGCCGGTGACGATCTCGGCCGTCCGGGCCATCACCTCCTTGTAGCTCATCACCTCCGGGCCGCCGATCTCGACCGTCCGCCCGGCGAGTTCGGGGACCTCGAGGACGCCGACCAGATACGCCACCACGTCGTCGATGGCGATGGGCTGGCAGGACGTGTCGACCCACTGGGGCGTGACCATCACGGGCAGGCGCACCGCGAGCTGGCGGACCATCTCGAAACTGGCGCTGCCCTTCCCGACGATGATCGCCGCCCGCAGACTCGTCAGCGCGAACGCCGCGTCGTCGAGGATGTGTTCGACCTCGCGGCGCGACTCGAGATGTTCCGAGAGCTGTTCGCGCTCCTCGCCCAGTCCGCCCAGGTAGACCACTCGCTCGACGCCGGCGTCCTCGGCCGCGGCGACGAAGTTCGTCGCCGCCCGCCGGTCGCGTTCGGCGTAGTCCGGCCCGGCCCGCATCGAGTGGACCAGGTAGTAGGCCGCCTCGACGCCGTCGAGTGCGTCGTCGAAGCTCCCGGGGTCGAGCAGGTCGCCCTCGAAGACCGTCACGTCGTCGGGCCCGTCGTAGCCGTCCCGATCCCGGACCAGCACCGACACGTCGTGGTCGGCCGAGAGCAACGCCGGGACGAGGTGGCCGCCGACGAATCCCGTCGCACCGGTCACCAGCACGCGCATACCCCATCCACGGCCCGGCGTCCCTTAATGGATCCCCAGGATCCCCGCACGCGACCGTTCGTTCACGATTCCCGGAGGTCGCTCACACCGCTCATCGCCTCGTCCAGCGGTTCCGTCCCACCGAGCCCCGTCGACAGCGTCGCGGCGACGGCTTCCCGGGCCTCCGGGATCGGCTCGTGTGTCTCGACGTACGCCGCCAGCGCGAACGCCCGCTCGCTCGCGCCGGTCAGCTCCAGCGCCTCCGTCCGGGACAGCTCCGCGTCCAGCCAGTCCCGGACGATCTCGCGACCCGTCGGTCCCAGCGGCGAGACCTGTTCGCCGAGCAGGTGCAACGTCTTCGCGGCCGTCGTCGGCGCGACCTCGGCCACGCTGGCCGCCGTCTCGACGGACCGGCCCTCGGCGTACACCTCGACGACGGTCGCCGCCACCGCCGGCTCGCAGGGGAGCGCGTCGGCGTGGTCGGCCAACCGCTCCGCGAGGTCCGCGTCGGTCTCGTCGACGGTCGCCACGCCACGGTCCCGTTGCTCCGTGGTCACCTCCACCCCTTCGGCGATGTCCGACAACCCCATACGCGGCGGTTCCGCCATCTCGCAAATAAATGTTGGTGAACGCAAATGAACGAGCGGTCGATGGGACGCCGGCGGACGCCGACCGCGGGCGAGAACGTACCGGTAACCGGTACCTTCTCCGACCCGGAATCGCCCGATTCCGGGCGGTTCGAGCCGTCTTTAAATAGGGGTCGCGGGCCAACCTTCGACTGTAGATGGCTACGTCAACGCAGTGCTGTCCGGAGTGTCAGGGGACGCTCCGCGAGAGCGAGAGCGAAACGGTGTGTGAGGAGTGCGGGCTCGTCGTCGCGGAGGACAACATCGACCGCGGGCCCGAGTGGCGCAGTTTCGAAGACGACGAGACCGAGAAGGAACGGACCGGCGCGCCGCTGACGCGGTCGCGCCACGACCGGGGGCTCTCCACCGAGATCGGCCGGTCGACGCGGCTCAAGGGGCGCAAGCGCCGCCGGTTCGCCCGGATGCGCCGCCAGCACAACCGCGCCCGCATCGAGTCCAAGGCCGAGCGCAACCGGGTGTACGCCTTCGGCGAGATCCGCCGACTGGTCAGCACGCTCGATCTGACCGACCACGTCCGCGATCGATCCTGCGTCCTCTTCGAGTCCGCCCAGACGGAGGACCTCCTCCGGGGCCGCTCGATCGAGGGGTTCACCGCGGCCGTCGTCTACGCGACCTGCCGGACCGCCTCGGTCTCGCGGACGCTCGACGAGGTCGTCGACGCCGCCCGCGCCTCCGAGGCCGAACTCACGGCCGCCTACGACGCCCTCAATCGCGAGCTGGGCCTCCCGACCGGCCCCATCGACCCCGCGGAGTACCTGCCCCGGTTCGCCAGCCGGCTCGACCTCTCCCAGACGGTCGAACGGCGGGCCGGTGCGCTCGTCGACACCGCCCGGGAGCGCGGGCTGGTCTCGGGACGGGACCCCTCGGGCGTCGCCGCCGGCTGTCTCTACCTCGCCGCGCGGGAACTGGAGTGTGACCTCACGCAGGCCGAGGCGGCCGACGTCGCCGACGTGACGCCGGTGACGCTCCGGTCGACCTACCAGGACCTGCGGGAGTGAGCGGGGGCCGAGACCGTCGCGCCGGCCCACCCGGTTCTCAGTCCGGGTCGGCCCAGTCGTCCAGCGATCGCTGGTCCGCGTCCGTCGGCGTATCGCGGGCGGTCTCCCCGAACTGCTCGAAGGAGACCTCGTACTCCCGTGGCAGGCCGGAGACGTCGACGCGAGCGTAGATCACCGGCGTCTCGCGGGCCGCGTACTCGATCAGGTCGCGCTGGGACCGTTCGAGCGAGCCGCCACCCGTCTTGATCTCGCAGCGGTACCGCGCCACCGTCCGCCCGGCGATGGCGACCGACAGCGCACAGTCGGGTCGCCAGCGACCGGGCGCGTCGGGTCGCGTGACCGCCGCCGGCGACTCGTCCACGTCGATCGACAGCGACGTGTCCGGGTCGACGCCCAGATCGTGACGGACGTACAGGGCCAGCGGCCGAGTCACCCCGTCCCCCGCCGTGAGCAGGGCTTCGCCCAGCGCGCCGTACTGACTCGCGTCGACGCCGAACTGCCAGCCGTCGTCGGGGTCGGTCGCCGGTATCTTCGCCCGGGTAGCGCTCGCCCCGACCAGATACGCGTCGGCGTCGGTGTCGTCCTGCGGTGCCACCGACTGGATCCGGACCGGGCTCTCCCCCCGTCGCGTCAGTTCGGCCGCGTCGGCACGGGCGTCCCCCTCAGCGCCGTAGACGAGTCGCTCGCCCCTCGTCGCGACCAGTTCCGCGACCGCGGAGTTCCGGTCGATCGCCGACGCCTTCACCTCGACCCGGAACTCGTCACCAGCCATGCGTGTGACCGACACGGGGATCCCGAATTAACCTCCCGGATTCGTCGCGGACCGGACGGTCGAGGCGACCGCCGCGGCCAGATCCGCGACCCGTTCCGCCGCGGTACTCTCCGGCGCGGCGGTCGTGACCGGCTCGCCCCGGGCCTGCGCGTCGGCCAGCGCCGCCGACTCCGGGATCGCCGTGACCGGCGCGCCGAGTTCGCGAGCCAGGGCGTCGGCCGTCCCGTCGTCGGCGGCCCGGTTCAGGACGATCCGGGCCAGCCCGGCGTCCAGTTCCCGCGCCAGCGCCCGGGCCCGAACAGCGTCGGCGATCGCGGGTTCGTCCGGCGTCGTCACCAGCACGCAGGCCTCGGCGACGCACAGCCCCAGCCCCACGTCCCCGCCCAGCCCGGCCGGACAGTCGACGACGACGGACCCGTATTCGGCGGCGACGGACTCGACGACCGACACCAGCCGCGTCGGCTCGGCCGCCCGCGCGCCAGCCAGCGACCGCCCGCAGGGCAGGATCGCGACCGCACGCCCCTCCCGGACCGCCTCGACCGGATCGGCCCGCCCGGCGAGCACGTCGTGGAGATCGGGGCCGCGCGCGGCCGGCAGGTCCGCCATCCCCAGATCCGCGTCGACGACGACCGCGTCCAGCGCGGCCGCCAGGTTGTACGCGACCGTCGACTTCCCGACGCCGCCTTTCCCGCCGGTGACCGCCAGGATCATCGCACCCGGTCCAGCCGCTCGACCGGCACCGTCGCCGCCTCGGCGCGGTCGGCCAGGTCGGACACCCGGGCCGCCAGCCGCGACAGCCGCTCGGCGTCCCGGGACAGCTGTGCGTCCAGTTCGCGAGCGCCAGCGACGCCACCGGCCGCCCGGAGCGCCGCCGTCGCCGCCGGCACCCGCGCCGTCTCGGAGAGCCGGTCGGCCGCCTCGACGCGTGCCGCCACGGCGTCGAGCGTGGCCGCGAGTGATTCGCCGTCGGAGTGCGCTCCCCCGCTGGAGCGATCGGCACCACCCCCGTCGCTGTCGGTGTCCGCGACGGCCGCCGTCGGCTCGGGGTCGTCCGAACCGGTCGGGTCCGAGTCGGCTCCTCGGGGCGGGGACGACCGCGTGTCACCGTCGACGTCCGGCGTCGGCACCGCGTCCCGCGGCGGCCGGGGCACGCCGAGCGCCCGGACGACGCCGTCGGCCGTGGACTCGACGGCCGGCACGGCGACCCGCGGCTCGACGCCGTCGTCGTCGGCATCGACTGGCTCGGTCTCCGCGACCGCCAGCGGCGGGTCGGCCGGCGGTGCCGGACTCGCGACGCCGATCGGCCGGACCTCCTCGGCCGCCAGAACACACTCGAACCCCTCGTCGTCCCAGCCCTCGGCAGGCACTCCCCGCCGGCGCGGCGGCCAGAGCGGCCCGTCGAGGCGACTCGTCAGCTGGACGCGGCGAGCGTCGCCCGAGTTCTCGACGCGACCGGTCACGAGCGTCACGCCGTTCTCGCGCGACGCGGTACAGGAAAGGGTCACCATGGGACGGGCTGGTCCCGCCCTGTGATATAAACTACAGGCGCAACACCTCGGCGTCGAGCCAGTCGGCCGCGCTCGGCGGATCGGCGAAGCGA
>JBDGUF010000042.1:0-35256 GCA_042216105.1 Halorientalis sp. | reverse complement strand
AGTCCTCGTCGAGGTCTGGAAGGACGGCTCGCCGCTCGGCACCTGCGACGGGACCAAACAGTTCGACGAAGATCTGGAAGGCCCGCTCGTGGCACAGGCCCCGATGCGCGAGGCGTTCGGCTCGACGAGTGCCGCCGGGTCGACGACGGGCCTGCTCGCACTCACGGGACTCGACCCGGGGGAGAGCCGGTGTGTCGCGCTCGCGTGGGCGTTCCCGTACGACGCGGCGACGAACCGCTCGCAGGGCGACAGCGCGACGTTCGACGTGGCCTTCGGCGCGGTGCCGGAAGGCGGCGAGAGCCCGTTCACCACGGAGGAGCGATGAGCCTGACCCGGCGGCACGTGCTCGCGTCGCTGGCCGCCGGCGGTGCCGGTGCCCTCACCGGGACCGGGACGGCCGCACTACTGCGCGACACCGAGACCGGCCGGCACAGTCTGACGACGGGACTGGTCGACCTGCGGGTCGAGTACTGGCTCGTGGACGGCCCCGGCGCAGTCGGCGGGATCGACCCGTCGGACCCCGACGGCGTCGTCGACGGGCCGCGCATCGACGTGCCAGTCGAGACGCTGGACGACGACGAACCGCGGGGGAGCATGCTCGTGCGGTTCGCGCTGCCCCAGCCCGACGGCGGGGTCAACAACCCCGCGAGCCTCTGGCTGCGGACGGCGTGTCCGACGCCGGACCCGCTCGCGGAGTTCCTCGAACTCCGGCTGTCCTACGCCACCGCCGAGGGAACGGTCGACACGACCATCGCCGCGGGCTCGCTCCGCGAGGTCACCGAGCAGTTCCGGGCGGGCGTCCGGCTCGACCCGGCGAACGCGACCGACGAGAACGGCTGTCTCACCGACGAGACGTTCCTCCTGGTGGAGTACGACCTCGGGCTCTACGTCGGCGAGGGGACGACCAGTCTCCCGCTGTACGTCGCGGCGACGCAGTGTCGCAACGCCGACCCGACAGTGAACCCTTCCCAGCGGTCGACGAGACGGACTGCCCGCCGGGGTACGTCTGTGACTGCTGCTGGGCCATCGGGAAAGTCGAGATCGACGACGGTGGGTTCACCACCGGACAGACCTACGAGTTCACCGAAGGCGTGGTGGGCTACGGCCTGTCCGTGACCGATACGGACGGCGACGACGGCGTCGCCTTCGAGCTGGTCGCCACCGACGGCGGGATCGCCCCGCCGCTCTGTGAAGTTCGAGTCAAGGGTGGTCGAAACGAGGAAGTCTACGTCCGCGAGGACGGCACCTACGGAACATCGACCGATTCCCTCGACGGAAACACGGATGGCCTGGTCTACACGCCTGGGAACCTGAGCAACGGCGAGGGCTACGAGATCAGCTACGTCCTCGTGAAGGTGTGCGCGCCGGAGAGCGGCTGGAGCGACTGTCCCGAGGATCTGGTCAGATCCGCCAACCGCGGCAACGGGGGGAAACGATGAGCGATCGATCCACGGCCGAGATGGGGCCGTCGGCCCGGAAAGTCGGAGCTATCATCGGGACGGTCGTTCTACTCGCCCTCGTCGTTCCCTTCGCGGTCTTCGCAGTCCCGCAGGCGATCGGTGCGGACCACGGCTTCGTCATCCTCTCGGGGAGCATGGAGCCGGACATCGCGCCCGGTGACGCGGTCATCGTCGACGCCTCGGCCCCGGTCGGGGTGGGCGACGTAGTGACGTTCTCCGAAGACAGCGACGTGCCGGTGACACACCGGATCGTCGCCGAGGAGGACGGGCAGTGGGTGACGAAAGGCGACGCGAACGAGAACCGCGACGCGCGGCCCGTGCCGCCCGAGAACGTCCTGGGGAAAGTCGTCCTCACGATCCCGTGGATCGGCCACGTCGTCCTCTGGGCGAACACGCCGATGGGTTACATCAGCCTCGTGCTGGTGCCCCTGCTCCTGTTGCTCGGCAACGAACTGCTCTCGTGGGCCCGCACCCGCGACGACACCGAGGACGGCGACGACGGAGACGGAGCGAGCGACTCGATGCCGACCGTCGCAGCCGAGTCGGCGAGCGAAGACGGCAAACGAGTGGCGAACGGCGACGAGACGGACGGGGACACCATGACACAGACAGCAGGTCGAGATCAGGAGGGGCGGTCGGAAGCGGCGGCACCGGCCGCCGAATCGCCGGAGTCGGCGTCGGTGGCGATCGCCGTCACGGACTTGAAGTTGAGCGTCCTCGCGTCGTTGGCGCTGTCGGTTTACGCCGGGTTTAGCGTCTACGCGGAAGTCCAGATGCTCGGTGCGCCAGACCCGATCTCGGTCGGCGCGCTGACGGCTGGCCTGCTCGGTCTGTTGTTCACCACCTGGGTCACCGGTCACGCGTGGTACAGCGCCCGGGCGGCCCGCAGAGCGGCCGCCGAGACCGACGCGGGTCGGGCGGACTGGCCGATGCCCGAGGCCGAGACCGATGGTGGTGTCGCCGAGCAGTCGAGTGACACGCCGGAGGCAAAGAGATGAGCCGCGCGACGGTCGTGTGCTTCGCCGCCGCGGTCGTGATCTTCGCGGCCGCGACAGCCGGTTTCGGCGGCTCTGCGGGGATTCTCGCGGACGAAGAAGGGTTCAACGCGACCTTCGGGGCCAGCGTCGACGCCGACCGTCTCGACGTGCGCGAGGCCTCCGACGAGTTCGGGGTGCTGACGGAGCCCGTTCAACCGCTCGCACTGGACGACGGCACCGGCGAGCCCGAAGCCATCGGCGGTGACGCGGACGCCACCGGGAGCGAGTCCGACGGCGGTGACGACACGGCGACGCCGCCTGTGATCGACGGCACCGGCGACGAGACCGATCCCGGAACCGGGCCGGACGCGCCCGGGGACGGTGGTGACGACACCCCCAACACCGGCGGTGTGACGGACGAGGATGCACCGACTGACGGCGACGGCGGATCGGACGGCGAGTCCGGGGCCACCGACGGCGAGGACGGCGATCAGTCCGGGGACGGTTCGACGGACGGCGGTGACGGGGCGACCGACACCACGGGTACCGACGAAACAGTCGGCGATGCCGATTCCGTGCCCACCGACGGTGATGGGAGCGACGACGCGACCGACGCCAGCCGCGATGGCACCGACAGCACCGACGAGTCCGGAACCGCCGGCGGTGCAGACGGGGCCGAGTCGGACGACACCGACAGTGGTGGGTCGGAGACGAACACGGACACCGACACCGATTCGAGCGGTTCGGACAGTACCGACACGACCGCGGGTTCGGGCGACGGTGCGGCCGATTCGGACGCTGACGGCGGCGAGACCACCGGGACCGACGGTGGAGCCGCGAGTGACGCGGACGGATCGGAGAGTGACGCCGGTGCTGTCGGCGAATCGAGTGATTCCGAGGGCGAATCGGCCGGGACGGAAAGCGATGATGGGAGTAGTAGCGACGGCACAGACGGTGCTGGGTCCGGGGGCGACAGTGATGCCTCGGCGACCACTGGCGGAACGGACTGATGTGTCCGAGCGTCGGCGCAGGGTGCAGACCGCCGGGAATGGTCCCCGGGGCGCCGCGGCGCAACGCGGTCGTGTTGCTCGTCTACCTGCTCGTCCTCGCGCTGGCGGTGAGTGTTCTTTTGCAACTGATCTGAGGACGGCCTACCGCAGGCGCAGACGTAGTCTCTCGTACAGTTCGGTCAGCCCGACGGTGCTGATCGCGGAGACGAAGGCGACGGTCCCGAGTTTCCCACCGGCACCGACGAACGCCGGCGAGACGAGGAGGAACACCAGCCCACAGAGGACGCCGGCGACCGCGACCAGCCGCTCGTCGGCCAGCCGTTCGGTCGAGGACATCCCGACGAACGAGGCACAGAACGCGACGGTCGCGAGCGTCGATCCCACGGCTGGCAGGAGTGCCGGGAACGCGATCCCGGCGACCAGCCCGACCACCGCGGAGCCGACGACGGCCCCGAGACCGAACCGGACGCTCAGGACGACGGTCGCGACGGCACCGACGACCGCGACGGCGACGATCTCCGGGGCCATCGTCCACGGGATCGCGGTCCCGCCGGCGTAGTCGAAGCCCGTCAGCGCGACCGTCGTGGCACAGCCAAAGAGCGCGAGCGTGCCGAGCTTGCCGCCGACGCCGCCGAAGGCGTCCCGGGCCGCGACGAACGCGAGACCGGAGACGCCCGCCGCGAGCGCGATGGGGGCGACGCCCGGAAACACCGCCGGCGAGGCCATGCCCACGAAGGAACCGCAGTAGGCTGCCACGTCGCCCTCGGTGGGGGCGAGGCCCGCGGCCAGCCCGACGGCGGCCGAGCCGACGACCGGGCCGAGGCCGGCGTGGACGCTCAGGAGGTACGCGAGGACGGCGCCGGCGACCACGGCGACGGCGTCGCGGGCGTCGCGGCGGTCGAAGCCGGAGGCCGTCGAGGCGTCGAGGGCCCGCTCGCGTTCGGTGACGGCGGCCAGTCCACCGACGAGGACGACGCCGCCGCCCAGCGTGACACGGCCGGTCGTGAGCGCGGGCGGCGCGGCGACCGCACCGGTGAGCAAGGCCAGCGGCGTCACGACGAGCGCGAAATACCCAGCGTACTGGGCCGTCCGGGACACACCACCGCTCACCGGTGAACACTCCTGAACATTGCGGTTCCCAGTGTGCGGTCACAGCAACGGGGAGACCGCCAGCGCCAGCGCCAGCGCGAGGACGGGGGCGTCGCGGCGGCCGAACGCGAGCCGCGGGAGCGTCGGGTTCCAGGCGACACAGCGGGCCTGGAGCGCGAGCGCGAGGGCGTCGGCGCGGGCGTCGACCCGGCGGAGGCCGGCGGTGGTGACGATCCGGATGCGCTCGGCCAGCGAGCGTTCGGTGCCGAGCCGGGCCCGCATCGCCGCCCGGGCCCGTCGGAGGTCCGCGACCAGGACCGGCAGGAACCGGAAGACGACGGCGACGCCGAGGCCGAGAAAGCGGCCCGGGCGGCCGGGGACGAGCCACTGGACCGCCGCCCGCGAGTCCCGGGCCGGCGTCGTGGAGACGTAGGCGGCGCTGACCAGCAACAGCAGGAACACGCGATAGCTTGCCAGCGCCGGGAACCGCGCCTGCGCGAGCGAGAACCAGGGCGGCCCCAGGACCAGCCCCTCGAACAGCGGCGCGGCCAGCAGGACGGGGAGGGCGAAGCGCACGTCGTACCCCGCCGCGAGCGGGGAGCGCCGCGCGGCCGCCAGCGCCGCCAGCGCCAGCGCGGACAGGACCGCGAGCCCGCGCGGCGTCGTGTAGGCGTAGGCGGCGACGGCGAAGCCCGCCTGGAAGGCGAGTTTCGTCCGCGGGTCCAGCGCGTGAGCGAGCGTCGACCCCGGCTCGTAGCTCAGCATGGGCGCACGCCGAAGGCCTCCAGCCGGTCCCGGACGGCGTCGGGAGCGCCGTCGACGGCGATCCGGCCGTCCGAGAGGACGACGATCCGGTCGGCCAGGTCGGCCACGTCCCGGAGGTCGTGGGTGACGAGGACGACGCCGGTGCCGTCGGCCTGCAGCGCCGCGAGGCGATCGAGGACCGCACTGCGGGCGGGCCAGTCCAGGCCCGCCAGCGGTTCGTCCAGCACGAGGTGATCGGGTTCCATCGCGAGCGCGCCGGCGATGGCGACCCGGGCCTGCTCGCCGCCCGAGAGCCGGTCGATCCGCTCGTCGCCGCGGTCGGCCATCCCGACCGTCTCGAGGGCGTCCGCGACCCGGCGGTCGATCTCCTCGTGGGCGAGGCCGAGGTTCTCGGGACCGAAGGCCACGTCGGCACGGACGGTCGCGGCGACGAACTGGTCGCGGGGGTTCTGGAAGACCATCCCGACGGCGGTGCGGGCGGCGACGAGATCGTCCTGTACGGGCCGGCCGTCGACCAGCACCGCGCCGTCGTCGGGCGCTTCCAGGCCGTTGAACTGCCGGACGAGCGTGGTCTTGCCGGCCCCGTTGGGGCCGACCAGCAGGACGAACTCGCCGTCCGCGACGGTGAGGTCGATCCCGTCCAGCACCCGCGTCCCGCCGCGGTCGGCGATCAGATCGCGGGTCTCGATCATTCGGCGACGAAGGCGTCGCTGCGGACGACCCCGACGGCGGCGGCGATCTTGAACGCCTCGGCGGGGATGAACGCGGCCGCGCCGGCCATGAACGCCGCGACCGGGCCGAGGCCGAGGACGAGCATCAGGCCGACGACGCCCATCGCGTAGACGATGGCCGTGCCGGCGACCATCGCGCCGACGAGGCGGACGAGATCGGCCTCGCGGGGGTCGCCGACGGCGAGTCCGCCGTGGACGATCGCGCCGACGACGAACGCGGCGATCGGGTACGACCAGAGATAGCCCGCGGTCGAGCCGACCAGCGGGGCCAGCCCGGCGCTCCCGCCGCTGAACACCGGCGCGCCGACCGCGCCGGCGGCGAGGTAGAGTGCCATGGACGCGCCGCCCCAGACCGGCCCGAGGAAGATGCCCGCGAGGAACACGCCGAGTACCTGCAGGGTGACCGGCGCGGGCGAGAACGGGTTCGGGAAACTGACGTAGGCAAAGGCACCCATCAGCGCCGCGAACAGCGCGACCCGCCCGAGGTTCTCGACGACCGCCGCGTCGACGAGGTCCACGGTCTCGGTGTCGGCGCTCATCGGGACCCCTCCGTCCGTGACTGGTTCCACATCATGTCCTCTCCCTCCATCGTCTACCACATTGAACACTTCGGTTGACGGATCCGAGTTGCGGCCGCAGATCCATCGAGCCCGGTCCGCGGATCACAGCCCCCATACCCGTCCGGGCCCGAGGGCCGGCAGTGACGCTGGACCACGAGAACGCCGGGTATCGGCGGCTGTTCGACGGCGACGGGCTCACCTTCGGGACCGGCTTCCCGCTGACGGACAACCGGGAGTCACGGCCCCCGGTCGACCGGGAACTCGAACTGGCCGCCCACGCCGAGTCGGTCGGCTTCGACGCGCTGTGGGCGCGTGACGTACCGCTGTACTGGCCCCGCTTCGGCGACGCCGGCCAGACCTTCGACGTGTGGCCCTGGCTGGGTCAGGTCGCCGCCCGGACCGACGAGGTCACGCTGGGCACCGCCAGCGTCGTCCTCCCGCTTCGGCACCCGCTCCACGTCGCGAAAAGCGCCGCCACGCTCGACCGTCTCTCCGAGGGGCGGCTCGTCCTCGGCGTCGCGACCGGCGACCGCGACCCCGAGTTCGACGCCTTCGGGATCGACCGCGAGGAGCGGGGCGCGCTGTTCCGCGAGTCCGTCGACCTCCTGCGGACCGTCTGGCGCGAGGACTTCCCCGAGGCCGAGGGGTCGTGGGGCGAACTCGACGGCGATCTGGATCTGGTCCCGGAGCCGACCACGGAGACCCTGCCGCTTTTCCCGACCGGCCACGCCCGGCAGGACGTCGAGTGGATCGCCGAGCACGGCGACGGCTGGTTCTTCTATCACCTGCCCGAGCGGACGCTGGAGACCTACCTCGACGACTGGCGCGAGGCGGCCGGCGAGAAACCGTACGCGATGGCCGTCCGGACGGACCTGGCCGACGACCCCGACGCCGAGCCCGAACCGATCCACCAGGGGTACCGCGCGGGGACGGGGTGGTTCCGGGAGTACTTCCGGCGGCTGGACGAGCTGGGCGTGGATCACGTCCTGGTCTCGCCGGCCGGCGACGAGCCCGAGGCCGACCTGACGCGGTTCGCCGGGGACGTGATCGAGCGGGTGTGACTACTCGGTCTCGATCTCGACGGCGTCGTAGACGCCGGCGGTGTCGGTCTCGGCGACGGTCGCGGTGACGATCTCGCCCTCGGCGACGGCGTCGTCGGCGACGAGGGTGACGGGTTCGAGCGTCGAGCGCGCGAGGATCAGTTTCAGCCGCTGGAGGATCGAGGGCGAGCCGCCCTTCCAGCAGACCAGCAGGTAGCGCGACTCGGCCAGCTCCCGGACCTCGTCGTCGAGGTCGTAGTCGTCCAGTTCGGTGGGGCCGACGACGTGGAGGACCTCCCCCCGGAGGCGTTCGCCCATACCGGCCGCAGGGACTCGACGGAAATGGGTCTTCCTCTCCGAGGTTGCGTAACTGCCTTCGCCCGGGAGCGGCAACGGAGGGTATGGCCGAGGGCGACGCGGAGCTGACGACCGAGGAGTTCGTCGAGTACTGCGAGACGCAGGCCCGCCTGCTGTGGGGCCAGGTCGAGACCATGGAGGACGAGATCGACGACCTGCTCTCGGACCTCGACGAGGAGATGGCCGACCTCCGGGAGCGGCTGGGCGAACACACCGATACCGTCGAAGGCACCGTCTCGCCCGGCCAGGGCGAGGGCCCCGACCTCGACGCCATCCAGGAGATCGAGGCCGACCTCGAACAGCGCCAGACCGTCGCCGCGGCCAAGCAGGCTCGCATGGCCGCCTTCCGTGACCTCGCGGTCGGGTACGCCGAACTGGCGACCGACCTCGCCGACGACGACGGCGGCCGCGCCGCGCTGAAACGCGTCCTCGAGTTCGAGCGGGAGCGGGACGCCCCGGCGTACTTCCCGGACCGGCAGACCGTGCTGGAGGCGGCGGGGAGTGACGAGGACGAGGCCGGCGACGCGGGTGACTAGGCCAGCAACTGCCGGATCGCCGACCGCTTCAGCAGGAGAAAGCCCAGGAAGATCACGACGAAGCCGACCAGCGAGGCGAGGGTGATCCGTTCTTCGAGCAGGACGACGCCGGCCAGCGTCGCGACGACCGGCACCACGTAGGCCACCAGACTCGTCTCCGTGGCACCGTACCGGGCCAGCAGCCGGAAGTACAGGAAGAAGGCGATGGCGGTCGCGAACACGCCGAGATAGGCGACGGCGGCCAGCGCGAGTCCCGCGGGCACAGTCAGGGGTTCGCCGAGCGCGAGGCTCGCGAGGTGGAGGACGACGCCCCCGACGGCCATCGACCAGGCCGCGAGCGTGGTCCCGCCGAGGTCCGCGTCGGCCCGCTGGACGAGGACCCCGCCCAGCGCGACGCTCGTGACCTGCAGGCAGATCAGGAGTTTCCCCACGAGGTCGGCCGACAGCAGGTTCCCCGGATCCGGGCGGATCACCAGCGCCACGCCGCAGAAGCCGACGACGATCCCGACGGCTCCGACCGCGGAGACCCGCTCCTCGGGGAGCAAGAGCAGCGCCCACAGCACCGTCGCGATCGGGACCAGGCCCTGGATGATCGCCGCGACGCCGCTGGGGACGGTCTGTTGCCCGAGAAAGAGGAAGCCGTTGCCCGCGATCAGGAACAGCCCGCCGCCGGCGACGGCCCGGTAGTCGCCCCGGGTCGTCGGGAGCCAGGACGTCCCGGTGGCGCGGACCGCCGTCACGCCGAGCAGGATGACGGCGGCCACGTCGTAGCGGAAGGCCGCGAACAGCACCGGCGGGAGGGCTCCCAGACCGACGGAGATCGCGGGGAAGGAGAAGCCCCACAGCGTCGCCAGCAGGAGGAACGGCGCGACGGAGCGAAGCGTAGACACAGCCGTCGTAGCGCCGTGGGCCCGAAAAGCGCACGGATCTGGCTCGCACCGGGAGAAAGACTTTGGACCGCCGGTTCGTGTCTCCCGCCGCGATGAACCACGTCTCACTGGACGAACTGGAGAACCACCCGCGGGTCGCCGACGTACAGAAACACGCCACCGAGCCGCTGAACCTCGGCGATATGGCGCTGAACTACTACGAACTCGAACCCGGCGACTCCTTCTCGGGCGGCATGCACACCCACACGAACCAGGAGGAGGTCTTCCTGGTGCTGGAGGGGACCGCGACCTTCGAGACGAAAGACGGCGCGGTCGAGGTCGGCGAGGAGGAGATCGTCCGCTTCGCCCCCGGCGAGTACCAGGAGGGGAAAAACGAGAGCGACGACCGCGTCCGCGCGGTCGCGATGGGCGCACCCCAGGAGGACGGCGAGACCCGCTCGGCACTGCCCTGTCAGGAGTGCGGTGCCGAGTACCACGTCGTGGAGGTACAGCCCGACGGCGTGGAGTTGACCTGCCCGGACTGCGGGAACGTCGTCGAGATGTAGCGCGGGCGAGACCGGCCACACCGCCGCCGAGGTCGGCTACGCGCTGTTCCCTGCGACGACGTGCGCGAGGGGACGCGACACTAGGCCGACAGCGTCTCCGCGAGTTCGCCGCGCTCGTGGAGCTGTTCGAGGATGTCGCTGCCGCCGACGAACTCCCCGTCGACGAAGGTCTGCGGGATCGTCTCGCGGTCGCTGTGTCGTTCCAGCGCCTCGCGGTGTTCGTCCAGCGCGTCCAGCACGTTCACCGTCGCCACGTCCTCGCGGTGTTGCTGGATCAACTGCAGGGCCTTTCGGGAGTAGCCACACTGAGGCATCAGCTCGGTGCCCTTCATGAACAGCGCGACCTCGTTCTCTTCGATGGTCTCGTCGACGCGCTCGCGGACCTCCTCGGACGACAGGTCGGGTTCGGGATCGAAACTCACGAGAGCTAGCAGCACGGCGACAGGGAAATGGATTGTGCTAGTCGTCGCCGAACTCACCCCTCGTACTCCGCGGGCGTGTACGTCTCCAGTTCGATGGCGTGGATGTCCCGCGTGAGGTGGTCCCCGAGCGCGTCGTGGACGAGCTGGTGCTGGTCGACCAGATTCTTGCCATCGAAGGCAGGTGAGATTACGGTGACGGCGTAGTGCTTGTCGTCGTCGGGGTCCCGCGGCGTCGTGACCTCGGCGGTGGCGTCGGGGAGTTCCGATTCGATCAGGTCGGCGACGGCGGCTTCGTCCATGCGGAAAGGGTGCGCTCGTGGCGGCAAAACCGCTTCGCCCGAGACTCCACGGTTTTCCGTGGTCGGTCCCAACGACGGGATATGTCGCCTCCCGTCACCGACCGGCTCCGAACGCGCCTCGCGGCCCTGCTTCCCCCGGGTTCGACGCTGGCCCGAGGCGGGCTGGGCGCGATGCTCGTCGCCGCGGGCGTCCACAAACTCCTCGCGCCCGGGGCGTGGGCGGTCTACGTCGTCGACTGGCTCGCACCGTGGCTCGTCGTCTCGCCGCGGATGTTCGTGCTTCTCAACGGCCCGCCAGAAATCGCCGTGGGACTGGGCCTGTTGGCCGACCGCTTCGTCGCCGCCGAGGCCGTCATCGCCGCCGTCTCCCTTTCGGCCACGACGGGCTATCTCGCGGTCGTGGCAGTCACGCGGGGCGGGCTGTTCGCGGACGTGCTGATCCGGGACGTTGCGCTCACGGGGCTGGCGTGGGCGGTGCTGTCGGACGCGATGCGGACCTGAAACAGGGGTGGGACGGGACGCTGGGGAAGGATGGAGCGGGACGCAGGTGGGATCAGTACCCGAACTGGTCGCGGATCAGGACGACCGTCGTGCGACCCTCTTCGAGTTCCTGGCGGAAGATGAGCTGCTTGGCGACGGCGCTCTCGACGCCGTAGGCCTCCTTGGCGCGTTCGTTCTCGAGGGGATAGGCCACCGACTCCAGCCGGTCGAGCGCGGCGTCCAGATCCTCGACGATCTTGTTGACCCCACTGACGATGGTGACGTTGGCGGCGGCGAAGGGGTAGGCACCGATGCGGCTCCCCGAGCGGTCGGCGGCGACGAGTTCGCCCGTCTTCGCGATGGCGTTGACGCTCCCGAGGAAGTGGTCGGCGGTCTGGGCCTCCCGGCGGGCCGCCTGCCGTTCGGCGTCGTCGTCGATGCTCCAGATCTCGTTGGGCAGGGCCTCCCAGTCGTGGTCGCCCTCGGTCAGGTACTCGTCGAAGCCGATCTCCTCCAGCGTGGTGGAGTGGCCGTTCATCACCGACGCGCCCGCGGGGATGCGGTCTTTGAGCGTCGCCAGCGCTTCCGCGGCGGAGTCGACGACGACGACCTCGAACCCGTTCGCTTCGAGGTTCGCGACCGTCTCCTCGACGGTCTCGTCGTCGGGCAACTGGTCGAGCGACTCGTCGATCTCCGTGTCGTCTACGTAGTCTGCCTTCTGGGACATTCTCGTCTCCCCCTACGGTCCCCAGCGGGATAAAGAATCGCGGACGGCGGTGTTAGCGGGTGACACCGGTGTTACCGGGCGTGTCGGGTCAGTCGTTCCGGCGGGGGTCGGGACCGGACGCGTCCGGCGGCTCGCCGGTGACCCAGTTGCCCTCGTCGAGGACGACGGTCGAGACGACCGCCGCGACCTCGCGAGCGCTGTCCTCGCGGCCGAAAAACGAGACGTTGCCCAGCGAGTCCCCGACCGTCCGGCTCACCTCCGTCGTCGGCCGGTCGGCGTCGCCGACGATCTCCTCGACGGCGCGGGTGAGCCGCTCGTCCAGTTCCCGCCGGGCCGGCGCGGCGAGCTGGAAGCCGGCCGGCAGGAGGTCGTAGGTGACGGCGTACCCCTCCTCGTACCGCTCGACCGCGAAGAACGGTTCGGCGCGCTCCTCTGCCCGCTCGTACCCCTCGTCCCGGGCGTCCCGATCCCGGTAGATCGGTACCTCCTCCGGCGCGTACCCTGGTGACACGGCTGGACGTAGGGCGTCGAGCGTCATGTACTTTTTCGGGGTCGCCGGGGATCGACACGTACTTTCCGGCCACGGAGCGAGGGACGGGTATGTACGTCGGTAGATTCGTCGTCGTCGCACCGGACCGCGCCGCGTACCGGGTCTCGTCCCGATCCTTCCCGAACCGCCGGATCGTCGCCCGCGAGGGCGGGACCACCCTGACCGTCGGCCCGACCGAGGACGCCCCCGAGACCGACAACCCCTACATCTCCTACAACTGCGTCCGCGAGGTCGACGGCGCGGCCGTCGTCGGCAACGGGAGCCACGTCGATCCCATCGCCGAGAAACTGGGGCTGGGCTACCCCGCACGGGACGCGCTGGCCGAGTCCCTGCTGGCGCTGGACTACGAGAAAGACGACTACGACACGCCCCGGATCGCCGGCACAGTGGGAGCAGAGGCGAGTTACGTCGGCATCGTCCGCAAGGACGCCCTGCTGGTCGAGCGGGTCGACCGGCCCACGCTGGTCGCCACCTACGAGGAGGACAGCCCGACCGCCTTCGACCTCGACGGTGAGACGCCCGCCGCGATCGCGAGCGAGGTCTACGACCACGCGTTCGAACACGCCGTCTGTGCCGCCGGCGTCGTCCGGACCGACGACGGCGTCGAGACCGCCATCGAGAACGGCGACTGACCGAGCGAACACTTACCACCCTCGGAGCGTTTCTCCCGACCATGCGACTCGCCGTCATCTCCGACGTCCACGCCAACCGCGTGGCCTTCGAGGCGGTACTGGAGGACATGCCGCCCGTCGACGGCTACCTCTGTGCCGGCGACGTGGTCGGCTACGGCCCCTGGCCCGCCGAGTGCCTGGAGCGGGTCCGGGAACTGGACGCCCCGACGGTCATGGGCAACCACGACCGCGCGGTGGCCACCGACACCGGCTTCGGGTTCAACAGCATGGCCACCGCCGGCGTCAGGTACGCCCGCGACCACTGCTCGGACGAGCAGATCGCGTGGCTCGCCGACCTCCCCGAGGAGCGGATCGAACACGACGGCCGCGTGAAGATCGTCCACGGCCACCCCGACGACCCGAACCGGTACACCTACCCCGGGCTCTTCGGACCCGAGTTGCTCGACGACGAGGACGTACTGATACTGGGCCACACCCACGTCCAGGCCCACGAGACCTACGACGAGGGGATCGTGATGAACCCCGGGAGCGTCGGCCAGCCCCGCGACGAGGACCCGCGAGCGGCCTATTCGATCCTCGATCTGGACGACATGACCGTCGACGAACGCCGCGTCGAGTACGACATCGAGCGCGTGATCGAGGCCGTCCGCGAGGCCGGCCTGCCGGAGAAGATCGGCAAGCGACTGCGGCAGGGGCGGTGAGAGCGGGGACGCCCGTACCCGACCGCGAACGCACCGCGGGCGCGGTCAGTCGTCGAAGACGGACTGGATGTGCCCGAGCGCCTCCTCGCCGTCCTCCCAGTCGACGAAGACGGCGACGGAGGTGGCGCTGGTGATCACGTCGTGGACGTTGATGTGTTCGTCCGCGAGCGGGGCGACGATGCTGTTGACGATGCCGGGTTCGGTCTGGAGTTCGCCGCCGGTGACCCGGATGACCGAATAGGGGTCGTCGACGGTGACGGAGGAGAGGGTGCTGGACTCGACGACCTCGTCGTGCAGCAGCGTCTCGGCCTCCTCGGCGTGTTCCACGTCGATGTAGAAGGTGATCGAGTCCATCCCGGAGGAGACGGCGTCGATGTTGATGCCGGCGTCGGAGAGGGCGGTCGACAGGTTCGAGAGGACGCCCGGTTCGTTCCGGACGGCGCGGCCGGCGACCGTGAGACAGGCCAGTCGGTCCTCCTGCATGTCGATGAGGTTCTCGAACTGGCCCTCGATGGAGGTCCCGCCGGTCATGATGTCGCCGTGCTGGTAGTGGACGACCCGGACGCTCATGTCCTCGCCCTTGTAGGTCAGCGCGCTGGGCGCGACGACCTCGGCCCCGCGAAAGGAGAGGTTGCGGAGTTCGTCGACGGTGATCTCGCTGACGTTGCGCGCGCCCTCGACGACGCGGGGGTCGCCGGTCATGACGCCCTCCACGTCGGTGACGATGACGACCTCGTCGGCGTCCATGTAGTTGCCCAGCATCACGGCGGTGGTGTCGGAGCCGCCCCGACCCAGCGTCGTCACGTTGCCGGCGTGGTCCTCGGCGAGAAAGCCAGTGATCACGGGGACGACGTCGTCGTTGTGCATCTGCTCGGCCAGCGCCTTCGCCCGGCGTGTCGTCTCGGCCACGTCGACCTCGCCGTGTTCGTCGGTGATGACCGGCCAGTCGTCACTGCCGGGTTCGAGGAAGACGGCGTTGACCCCGCGGGCCGTCAGCGCCCCCTTCAGCATGCGGACGGAAGTGCGCTCGCCCATGCTGACGATCTCGGCGCGGTCGGCCTCGTCGGCGTCGTACTGGATCTCGTCGAGCAGGAAGTCCGTCGTCGACCCCATCGCGCTGGCGACGACGGCGACCTCGTGGCCGGCCTCGACGGCCGCCGTGATCGAATCCGCGGCCCGGTTGACGCGGTCACCGTTCCCCAGGCTCGTCCCGCCGAACTTCGCGACTACGCGCATACGATCACCGCCGCTGGCGTGTGTGCGTCGCTCATGTGCCACCGTTGCCCAGCCCCCGGGATAACTGTGTTCATTAGCGACGGCTGCGGGCCCAGCGGCAGCGTTCGGGCAACGGCGCGGAGCAACTATTTTCCCCGGAGAGCGCCATGCGGAAACATGGACGTCCGTGACGCCGTGGAGGCCGACGCCGGGCGGTTGTCGGAGCTGACCGACGCCCCGACCGACGTGATGCGCAACCTCGTCCACGACCGGACGGTCCGAGTCGCCGAGCGCGACGAGAAGATCGTCGGCTTCGTCAGCTACGACGCCCGCGAGGGCACCGTCCACGTCACGCAACTGGAGGGCGAACCCGCGGTCTACGACCGCCTGCTCGAGGAACCCGTCCGGTTCGCCCGCGGCGAGGACATGGCCGTCGAGTTGCTCGTCCCCGAGTCCGAGGAGGGGGTCCAGTCCGCCGCCGCCGACGCCGGCTTCGACCGCGTCGGCCCCGGCCCCCTCTTCGAGGGCACACCGACGGTGAAGTACCGCCTGGACGGCTGACTACGCGAACTTCCGGATCGTCAGTTCCAGGGTGTCCAGGTCGACGATGGGGGCCATCGCGGTGTCGGGGTCGATGTTGACGCTCTCCTGGAAGGCCGTCTGTTCCTGCCAGCACCCGGAGTTGATCGTGAGGACGTTGTGGTACTTGCCGTAGCCGAACTTGTGGACGTGGCCGGCGTGGAACACGTCGGGGACCTCGTCGATCACCAAGTAGTCCCGCTCCTCGGGAGCCAGCCGGGTCTGGCCGCCGAACTGCGGTGCGACGTGGCGCTTCTTCAGCAACTGAGACATGGCCTCGTGTGGTTCGTCGTAGTTGGCCTTCTCGTCGGGCAACTCCGCGATCACCTCGTCCAGCGAGACGCCGTGGTACATCAGGACCGAGACCCCTTCGACGGTGACCGTCGAGGGGTTGGCGGTGATCCGGCAGTCGTGGGCCGACATGATCTCCCGCAGTTCCTCGTCGAACCCGGGCTGGGGCTCCGCGAGGCGGACGGCGTCGTGGTTGCCGGGGATCATGACGATCTCCATGTCCCCGGGCACCTCCTTCAAAAACTCCGAGAACTCCCGGTACTGGTCGTAGATGTCGACGATGTCCAGTTCCTCGTCCTGGTCGGGGTAGACGCCGACGCCCTCGACCATGTCGCCCGCGATCAGGAGGTACTCCACTCGTTTGGCCTCCTCGGTGTGGAGCCAGTCGGCGAAGCGGGACCACGCGTCGGCCATGAACTCCTGGCTGCCGACGTGGACGTCGCTCACGAGGGCGGCGCTGACCTCGCGGTCGGCCGTCGAGGGCTGGTAGGTGCGCGGAACTTCGGGGAAGTAGAGGTCGTCGACGAAGAGGATGCCGTCGCCGTCGCCGTTGTCCTCCGAGAGGGTCCCCTCGACTGCGATCACCTCGTCGTGGAGCAGTTCGTCGACCTGCTCGGCGATCTCCCGATCTTTCATCACGAGACAGGGGTAGACCCCGTTCGTGTCTTCGAGTTCGATCAGCCAGTGTCCGCTCGCCGTCGAGCGGATGTCCGAGATCATCCCGACGATGGCCGCCTCGCTCCCCCCGGCCATCGAGGAGAGGGTGTCCGTGGGTCGGTGGTTGACCCGCCCGCGCAACTGCCGGGCGAGCCGCTCGTAGCGGTCCCGGAACACGGCCACGAAGTCGCCGTACTCGCCGGTCCCCGTCGACTGGCCGGTCATGTCCCCTTCGATCTCGACGTCGTGCAGGGAGGTGTCGATGGACCGCTCGCCGGTCCCGGCGGGTTCGGTCGTCGTTCGCCGGTCGGCCTCCGCGGTGGCGGCCGACCCGGCGGCGTCCGCCCCGCCCGCCGCGTCCGCTGACCCCCCTGTTTCGGGTGGAGTCTCGACCCCGGATTCGGCGGACGTGGACCGGTCCGCTCCACTCGAAACGGAGGGGTCGGAGTCGTCGGCGTCGGTCGTCTTCGAACCCGGTTCGGTTGCGTTCGCGGGGTCTCCGGGATCGGCGGCCGTGGTTTCGGTTGCGGCGTCGGCCGCGGTCGCCGCCGGGGTCGAGGGGTCGCGGTGGTCCCCGGATTCGGCCAGCGTCGAGGCGACGTGGTCGGCGGAGAGCTTGATGGCGTCGTCGGGGGCGGCGTCGAGGACGCGCTCGATGGCGCGGGCCGGATCGTCGGCGTTCGCGAGCAGGGTGACGGCCTCCCGATCGGCGTTGTACCCGCGCTGGGCGAGGGCGTTGACGATGCGGGCGGGTGTCTCCTGCGGCACGGCTCCACAGAACGGGTGCCGAAGCTAAAGCGTATCGGACCCGACACCCGACGGCGTCCGGGAGCCAGAAAGTTGAAACGTGACTCGGCACAACCTGGCTGCAATGACGGAGCGTAGCGACGATGGGGGGTCGCGGGGGCCCAACCCGCCGGCGGAGCGACGGTCCGCCGAGCGCGGCGGGTCGTTCCTCGACGACTTCGCGACGAGCGTCCTGGCCGTCGTCGGCATCGGCGTCCTGCTGTTCGCCATCAGCGGCGTCTGGCCGCCGATGGTCGCCATCGAGAGCGGGAGCATGGAACCGAACATCGAGGTCGGCGACCTCGTGTTCGTGATGGAAGAGGAGCGGTTCCCCAGCGACCACGCCGTCGCGGGCACCGGCGTCGCGACCGTCTACAGTAGCAACCAGAGCGACTACCGGTCGTTCGACCGTCCCGGGGACGTGATCGTCTACAAACCGGACGGGAGCGAACGGGCGACACCGGTGATACACCGCGCCCAGTTCTACGTCGAAGCGGGCGAGAACTGGTACGACGAAGCCAAGGCCAAGCACCTCCCCGAGGGCGTCGACTCCTGTGCGGAGCTCAGGTACTGTCCCGCGGAACACGGCGGGTTCATCACGCGCGGGGACAACCCGGCCACGAACATGATGTACGACCAGGTACAGGGCATCTCGAAGCCCGTCAGGCCCGCGTGGGTGATCGGCACCGCCGAGTTCCGCCTGCCCGGACTGGGCTGGCTCCGGCTCAGTCTCCAGTCGACCCCGGTCGGAACCACCGACGCCGTCGCGGCGGCGGTCTGAGTCAGTTCACGTTCGTTTTCGGCCGCTCAGTTGTCGAACCGCGCCTGGACGAACGGCTGGACGTCCTCGATGTCGCCCAGCCGCGAGTCCGACAGGAGAACCGCCTCGGTCTCGTCGATGGGGACCGAGAGACTGATCTCCTTGGTGCGGCCGTAGCGACCCTTCGAGACGACGACCGCGTTGACGATGCCCAGCATGTCGAGTTCGGAGATGAGGTCGGTCACGCGGCGCTGGGTGAGCGTGTCGGCGTCGATCTCGTCACAGAGGCGCTTGTAGATGTTGTACACCTCGCCGGTGTTGATGTTGTGGACGCCGTTCTTTTCGAGCAGGATGATCGCGAAGAGGACGAGTTTCGACTGCGTGGGCAGGGTCCGGACCACTTCGACCACGCGGTCGAGTTCGATCTTCTCCTGGGCGCGCCGGACGTGGTCCTCCTCGACGCGTTCGGTCTGGCCGCGCTCGGCGAGTTCGCCCGCGGTCCGCAGGAGATCGAGCGCGCGACGCGCGTCCCCGTGTTCCTGTGCGGCGAAGGCCGCACACAGGGGGATCACGTCGTCGGACAGTGCCCCGTCCTCGAAGGCGTCGTCGGAGCGGTGCTGGAGGATGTCCCGGAGCTGGTTGGCGTCGTACGGCGGGAAGACGATCTCCTCCTCGCCGAGACTCGACTTGACCCGGGGGTCGAGGAAGTCGGTGAACTTCAGGTCGTTGCTGATGCCCATGATCGACACCCGGGAGTTCTCGAGTTCGGAGTTCATCCGCGAGAGGTTGTAGAGGGTGTCGTCACCGCTTTTCTCGACGAGTTTGTCGATCTCGTCGAGCATGATGACGACCACGCGCTCGTGGTAGTCGACGGCCTCGAAGAAGCTGTTGTACACGCGATCGGTCGGCCACCCGGTCATGGGGACCTCCTCGAACTCCTCGCGGTCGTCCGCCAGGCTCTCGATCCGGTCGTCCAGTTCCTCGACGGTCTCGACCTCGTCGAGGCCCGGGCCCGAGCCCACCGACACCCCCGTTTCGAGTGCGCTCCCGTCGGTCGATTCGAGGACCGTGGGATCGTCCTCGGCCCGCTCGCGGAGGTCCTCCAGTTCGGCGATCCGGTCGTCGATCACCGCGCGGTTTTTCTCGATGAACTTGTTGGCCAGTTGCGCGAGGACGCGGTACTGGGTGTCGGTGACCTCGCAGTTGATGTACTGGACCTCGCAGGGGACCTCGTACTTCTGGGAGGTGGTTTCCAGTTCCTCGCTGACGAACTTCGCGCTCGCGGTCTTGCCGGTCCCGGTCTTCCCGTAGATGAGGATGTTGGAGGGCGTGTCGCCCCGGAGCGCGGAGACGAGGATCGTCGCCATGTTGTTGATCTGTTCCTGTCGGTGGGGCAGCTCCCGGGGGGTGTACGACGGACGTAACACTTCCTTGTTCTCGAAGATCGGTTGGCCGCTGAGGAGGTCGTCGAACAACCCACGCGACGCCTCGTCCAGGTCGTCGTCCTCGTCCACGTCGTCGAGCACCACGTCGTCCAGCGACGAGTCGGCACCGGCCCCGCCGACGTCGAGGCCGGACCGGGTCTCGCCGCCCGACTCGTCGATCGGTGCCCGGTCGTCGGCCTCCGCTCGCCCATCTGACTGCCCCGCTCCCGTGTCCGGATCGTCGGATTCGTTCCCGCTTCCTGTCATAAACGTACCCCTCTGTTTCAGGTGGAGAGGAACACCTTGCGTCCCAGAAACGGCCCGAGAGCCCCCGCATATTCGTTCTGTGCGGAAATCGGGCGATCCAGGGACGTCCAGTTGAACCACAAGAAACCCTGGTTGACGACGTATTAAATATTTCGATCGTTGAGGGATCCGTCGCCCGGAGTATAGGTCGATTGTCCTCGGTATCAGACGAGATAAACGGCAGTTCCGACGCCTCAGGGGCGACATAGACGGGAAGCGTCGACGGGATACCACCGTTTCGGTGAAGCGAACGGGCGATCGAATCGGGGCGAGCGGCGACGGAACGTCACGGGCGATACCGTATGTCGACGACGCGACCGGAGTCGGCAACACGATGCCACGTGCGGTGTGGACGGGAGAGAATGAGGGGTCCGTTCGACGGGAAAGGATAGGGTCGACATGGGGGACAGGTCCGTTCGACGAGAAGAGAGGGGGTGGGGGTTGGAACCCCCCCACCCCTTCGTTTCGTGTGGAACGGTGTGGGAAGGGGTGGGGGGACCCCCCTCTCTAGGGAGGGAAACGATTAAGTTACTACCCCATAAAACATACCCGCAGAACATCGAAACACCCCTTCTTCTAGTGGAGCTAGTACGTCGCTAGACTAGTGCCAGCGAAAACGGCGAAACTAGCGAATGCCCGAGCTAGAGACACGCTCTCGGGTGGTCGATCGCTCTCCCGGAACCGATTCGCCCATCGCCCCCGCCCCGTCCTCTCCGTCACTCCACTCGAAACGAAGGGGTGGGGGGTCCCGTCACGGTCGATCGAGTCCGAATCGTGGTGACTGTCGTCGCAATGCTCGATCCCACTGTCGCGACCCCGGCCGTTTCGACTCCACGCCGACACACCCCTCCCGGTCCGCCACCGGGACCTCTCTTTCTCGTCCGCCACCGAAACGTCTCCCCTTCCCGTCTGCCGCCGAAGCTCGCCGGTGTGTCGCCATCCACATGGACCACCCGCCGTATCGTATCGGAATATTTATGTATGTCTGACGTACACTTAAGTCGATTCGGTCGGGAAGTACCCGCAGAAGCGCTCTCACGGAGAGAGCGGGAGGCCCAGGATGGGACTGATCACGGATATCCGAGACAGCATTTCGTCGTTGTTCTCGGCGCAGGACCCGAAGCGAATCGGCATCTACGGTCCACCAAACGCCGGGAAGACGACGCTGGCGAACCGCATCGCTCGCGACTGGACAGGTGACGCAATCGGCCCGGAGAGTCACATTCCACACGAAACGCGCCGCGCACGCAGGAAGGAGAACGTCGAGATCGAGCGCGACGGCAAGTCGGTCACCATCGACGTGGTCGACACGCCCGGCGTGACGACCAAGGTCGACTACACCGAGTTCCTCGAACACGACATGGAGAAAGACGACGCCGTCCGTCGTTCCCGCGAGGCGACCGAGGGCGTCGCCGAGGCCATGCACTGGCTCCGGGAGGACGTCGACGGCGTCCTCTACGTGCTGGACTCGACCGAGGACCCGTTCACGCAGGTGAACACGATGCTGGTCGGCATCATCGAGAGTCAGGACCTCCCCGTCCTGATCCTCGCGAACAAGACCGACCTCGAGGACTCGAACATCCGTCGCATCGAGAACGCCTTCCCCCAGCACGAGACGTTGCCGCTGTCGGCGCTGGAGGGCGACAACATGGACGAGGTCTACGACAAGATCGCGGAGTACTTCGGGTGACCCAGTATGCCTGAAGTCAAAAAGGCCGACGACGGCGACGACGGCGTGCAGATCGACCTCATCAGCGGCGAGCGCATGGCGGATATGACCTCCATGGAGAAGATCCGGATGATCCTCGACGGGGTCCACGAGGGCAACATCGTCATCCTCGAGGAGGGGCTCTCGCCCGACGAGGAGTCCCGGCTCATCGAGGTCACGATGACCGAAATCAGTCCCGACGAGTTCAACGGGATCGAGATCGAGACCTATCCCCAGTCCGGGGACACGGACTCGGGACTGCTCAATCGCCTGATGGGCAACGACGAGACGAAGAAACTGACCGTCATCGGACCGGCGAACCAGATCGAGACGCTACACAAGGACGAGACGCTGATCAGCGCCCTGGTCTCACGGAAATAATGCCCCACCAGTGTACGAACTGTGGCCAGGTGTTCGACGACGGCTCCAAGGAGATGCTGTCGGGCTGTCCCGACTGCGGCGGGAACAAGTTCCAGTTCCACCCGTCGAGCGAGGACGTGCCCGAGGAGCCGGAGCCGTCGGCCGAGCCACCGGACCCGCCCGCGCCCGACAGCTCAGTGGCCCGCACCGTCGGGAACGCGGCCGCGACGGTCCGTGACCTGGTGGGCGGTTCGGGCGGGTCCGCCGGCGCGCCGGACGATCCGTCGGGTCGGGACTCCACCCCGGCCGATTCGGTTCCGTCGGAGCCGGCGCCGGCACCGGACTCCCCCACGCGGGAGGACACGGCCCAGGCCGACGCCCGGAGCGAGGTCGTCAGTCCCGACGAGATCCCCGCGAGTACCGGCCCGTCACCCGGTGCCGACGAACCCGCGACCGAGACCTTCGAGACGGCCGACGCGCCCACGACGGACTCGGCGACCGAACCGGCGGACGCCCCCGAGACCGACGCCGCGAGCGAGGCGGACCGCCCGGACCTCAGCGAACTCCGCGAGGAACTCAACGATCAGTTCGAGAGCATCAAGGTCCTGAGCCCCGGACAGTACGAACTCAACCTCATGGAACTGTACGACCGCGAGGAGTACATCATCGCGCTCCAGGAGGACGGCCGGTACACCATCCAGGTGCCGGAGAACTGGCACGACTGATCGACCGAGCCGACCCCGGAGACGGAACGGGACTTTCACGGTTCGTTCTCCCGACCCGGGAACACGCTGAGCGTCGTCCTGCCCGTCCGCGGAGCGACGACGAGTCCTGCCCCTCAAGTATAAATTCCGTGACACAAAAATTATGTTGGATGCCGGGTATTTGATCACCTGAGAACCATGCGACACCGAGACGACTCCCACGTCGACGAGTGGGCGGCCCTCGTGGGAGAGAACGTGGGGGACCGTGAACGCGTCCCCGGCGCGTCCGGGCGACGCGAACGCGGGGCGAGGCGGTACCGCGACGAGACGGGTTCCGGAACCGACCGCTAATCGTCTCGAAAAAAGCGAAAATTCGGCGGACCGACCGGTCAGGCGATCTTCTCGTACTGCTCGGAGAGTTTGTCGGCGGCCTCGTCGAGCAGTTCTTCCTCGTTGGCAGTCAGGTCCCACTCGACGACTTCTTCGACGCCGTTCGCGCCGAGCTTGCAGGGCACGCCGAAGGCGGTGTCCTCGTAGCCGTACTCGCCGTCGAGCTTGATCGAGGCGGGCAGGACCTCGCCGGTGTCCCGGAGGACGGCCTCGACCATGTGGGCGACGCCCGTGGCGGGGCCCCACTCGGTCGCGCCCTTGCGCTCGATGACGTCCATGGCGCTCTCCTGGAGCTCCTCGAGGATCTCTTCCTCTTCGTCCTCGCTGAACTCGGGATCGGTGCCGTCGACACGGACCTTCGAGAACACGGGGACCTGCGCGTCGCCGTGTTCGCCGAGGATCGTGGCCTCGACGTTCTGGACGGGCACGTCGAAGCGCTCGGAGAGGACGTAGCGGAACCGCGCGGAGTCGAGTCGGCCGCCGAAGCCGATCACCTCGTGCCGGTCGCGGTCGCCGACCTCGTACTGGTGGCGGTTGAGGAGGTCGACCGGGTTCGAGGTGGTGATCGACACGAAGTCGTCGGTGTACTGTTCGAGGTCGCCGATGATGTCGTCCATGATCGGGGCGTTGTCGCCCGCCAGGTCGATCCGGGTCTGTCCCGGTTCCCGGGGGATCCCCGCGGTGATGACGACAACGTCGGAGCCGGCGGTGTCCTCGTAGGTCCCCTGCCGGATCGTCGTGTTGGCGTCGTAGGCGACCCCGTGGTTGGTGTCGGCCGCCTGCCCGATGGTCACGTCCTCCTGGTCCGGGATGTCGACGTAGACGAGTTCGTCCGCGATGTCGCGCAGGGCAATGTTGTACCCCGCCGCGGCACCGACCGTACCCGCCGCGCCCACTATGCTAACTTTCGTCATACCGTCCGTAACTCCCACCGCCGCCGAATTAAACTCTTCTTTTCGTTCCTCCCGCTCGCCCCGCAAGCCATTTTCCGCCCGCCCGCCTCTACCCGTGTATGAGCGATTTCGACAAGGAAGCCGAGCGCGAGAAGTTGCGCGAGAAGTACGAGCACGACGAGGACGACCGCGAGGCGACCGAGCGCATGAGCGACCTCCTCCTGAAGGGCGCGACGATGACCAACGCCCACTGTGGCACCTGTGGCGACCCCATCTTCCGCTACGAGGGCCAGGAGTTCTGCCCGACCTGCCAGGAGGTAATCTCAGAGGACGGCGAGGACGCGGGCGACGCCTCCGAGAACACGGGCGACGCCCCCGAGGGAGCGGCCGACACCCGGGCCGCCGAATCCGCCCAGGAGACGCCCGGGCCCCGGGCCCCCGACGGGGCGGCCACGGAACAGGCAGCCCCCGACGCTGACCCGTCGGCCGAACCCTCGACAGAGGTCGACGCCGAGACGCCCCAGCACACCGGGAACGGTCGGGCTGATGCCGGGGCCAGCGCCACGCCCGACATGGCCGGGCACACCGACGGCACCGACGCGTCGAACCAGCCTGCCGACTGGACGTCCAGCATCGACCCATCGGTCGCCGACGCAGCGGAACCGGGCCAGTCCGCAAACACGTCGCAGGCGACCGCGCCGGGGTCGCCGAGTGCGGGCGGGGCCGGGACCGACACCCCGAGCGCGACGGGCGACCTCGCGGACGCCCGCGACTCGCTCACCCGGACGATCACCCGACTGACCCGGCAGGCCGAGGCCAGCGACGACCTCGAACGGACGCGGGCCTACCTCGCGGCCGTCGAGGAGGCCGCCGACGCGCTCGCGGCGGTCAAGCGCGCGGACCGGTAGGCCACCCGAGCGTCGATTCGCTCGCGATCACCGGCCCCCGCTCTCGTAGTCGCTCCCGACGACCTCGCGGATGCGTTCGGCGGTCACCGCGCCGACGCCGTCGACGTCCTGGAGGGCGTCCTCGTTCGCGGTCATGACGGCCTCGACGCTCCCGAAGTGATCCAGCAGCGACCGCGCGGTGACCGGCCCGACCTCCGCGATGGCGGCGACGACGTACTCCTGTTGCTCGGCGAGGGTCTTCGATTGCTTCTCGCCGTGGACGCTCACCTCGCGGTCGGCCTGTTCCTGTTCCCGGGTGGCGATCACCTCCAGCAGGTCGGCCGTGTCGTCCTCGCCGTCGGTCCGGAGGACGCTCGCGCCGAAGTCGACGGCCAGCGAGGACAGCGCCCCGCGGACGGCGTTGGGGTGGACGTTGCGCTCGCCGTAGAGGCCTCCGCCCTCGATTATCACGACCGGGCGAGCGTAGTGGCGGGCGGCGTCGCCGACCTGCTCGAACATCGATCGGTCGCCGCCGGTCAGCGTGTCGAGGAAGTCCCCCACGGTCTTGCGCTCGACCACGACCCGGTCCGAGAGGACGTAGTCGCCGACCGCCAGCGTCTCCAGCCGCGTCTCGACCCCATCGCGGGTCGAGAGGTCCCGCGCGACGGTCGCGTCCATCTCCCGCTGGTCGGCCACGATCTCGACCGTCTCGCCGTCGGGTTCGGCCTCGGCGACGACCCCCTCCTCGCCGGCGTCGCCGTCGTCGCCGCCGTCACCGGCGACACCCGCCGACCCCTCCGTTTCGTCTCCACCGGCCGGCCCGTCGCCGTCCACGCTTTCACCGGGCCCCTCCGTTTCGCCTCCGGCGGCCCGATCCGTCCCGTCGGCGGCGAACGCCGAGAGTCCCGACTGGCCGCTCGTCTGGCCCGCCGTCGCCCGATCACTCCCGTCGTCGCCATCCGTTTCACCTGCGGCGTCGTCCTCGTCGCTCGGCCCCCGGGTTTCGTCTCCGCCGGCGGACGTGTCAGCCGTTCCACCACCGCCGTCCCCGTCGGCGTAGTCCTCCAGCGTCCGGTCCTCGACGAGCTCCGACTCGATCTCGCCGGCGACGGATTTGAGTTCGCGCAACTCCCGTTCCATGCGCTTCTCGTCGTTGCGTGACTTCCAGAAGTAGGCCTCGTCGCGGGTGTCTTCCGCCAGCAGGACGACCACCCGGCCCTCCGTCTGGCGGCCGGTCCGGCCCTTCCGCTGGATCGACCGGATCGCCGTCGGGACGGGTTCGTAGAAGAGCACGAGGTCGACCTCGGGCACGTCCAGGCCCTCCTCGGCGACGGAAGTCGAGACCAGCACCTCGAACTCCCCGTTCCGGAAGGCGTCCAGGGTCTCCTGCTGTTCGGTCTGGGTCATCCCCTCGCTGCCCTCGGTGTCGCTTTGCCCGACGAACTTCCGGGTCTCGAAGTGTTCGCCCAGGAACTCCACGAGCGTCTCGGCGGTGTCGCGGGACTCGGTGAAGACGATGACGCGCTCGCCGCCGTCGAGTCCGAGCGTCTGGGCCAGCAGGATGCGGGCCTGCCGGAACTTGGGGTGGAGGTCGTCGTAGTCCTCGGCGCGGCGCATCGCCTCTCTCACTTTGGGGTCCGACACCAGCCGCTGGTCGGCCTTCGAGGCCCCGGAGGCGCGGGCGGCCTGTTTCAGCCGCTCGAAGTAGCGCCGCAGGGACTCGACGCTCTGGGTCTCGACGTAGTTGACCGCGGTGTTGAGCTTCCGGATCTCGGCGTGGTAGCTCATCCCCTCGTACCCCTCGGACTGGTCGTTGTCCATCAGCTCCCGGAGTTTCGACTGGATCTCGACGAGGTCCGTCTCCGAGAGGTCCGGGCTGGTCTTGTTCGTGACCCCCAGCTCCTCGAGCTTGCCCAGCCGGTCCGAGATCACCTCCTTCAGGGCGTCCCGGATCTCGATGACTTCCGCGGGCAACTCGACCCGTTCCCAGGTGAGGTCGGTCTCGTGGGTGTACTCGGCCACGTCGGCGTCGTCCTCGGTCATCACCTCGACCTCCCGGAGGCCGAGGTTCTCACAGACCTGGAGGATGGCCTCCTCGTCGCCGCCGGGGGAGGCGCTCATCGCGGTCACGAGCGGGTCCGCGGCGTCGGCGTGGTAGCGCTCGGCGATGTAGTTGTAGGCGTAGTCGCCGCTGGCGCGGTGACACTCGTCGAAGGTCAGGTGGGTCACCTCGGCCAGGGAGATCCGGTTGCCGACGAGGTCGTTCTCGACGACCTGCGGGGTGGCGATGACGACGCGGGCGTCGTCCCAGAGGGCGTCGCGGTCGTCGGGGCTGACCTCGCCGGTGAAGACGACGATCTCCTCGTCGGGGATCGCCAGGGCCTCGCGGTAGAACTCGGCGTGTTGCGTGACGAGCGGCTTCGTCGGGGCGAGGAAGAGAGCCTTGCCGCCCACGTCGTGGAGGCGGTCGGCGGTGACCAGCAGGGAGACGGTGGTCTTGCCGAGGCCCGTCGGGAGACAGACCAGCGTGTGATCGGCGGCGGCGGCCTCGGCCAGTTCGACCTGGTACCGCCGGTTCTCGAGCAGTCCCTCGGTCAGCAGGGGGTGCTCGACGTGTCCGACCTCGTCGGTCGCTGCCATCGCTCGCCCGTAACCGACGGGAGCGGGTAAAGCTTCGCGTAGCGGGGTGAAAGTGGAACCGCCCGGTCGTCGACCGTCGCGGTCGCCGTTCGACCCCGCGGCGGCCGGGCTGCCGATCTTCGAGAACCAGCTCGCCGAAATCGAACTTCGAAACGCGCCGGGCTATTAACTCTCGGAGCGTGCAGGTACCTCCACACGAATGTCCGGATCTCGGGAGCGACGGGGGTGTTCGTCCGGCCGTTGGCCGGTCACGACCGGCGGGACGGTCCCGATCCGGGGCGACTCCGTCGTCGTCAGTCGCCGACGACGGGGGAGGTCGGAGTGATGCCCGATGCGTGATCCCGAAAACGAGGACTGGACGCGACGGGAGACGGCCCAGCACATGGCCGAGCGGATCTGTCGGGGGTTCCGGGCTCACGATCGGAAGGAGCGCGAGGCGGCCGTCGAGGCCTTCGGGACGGTCGATTCCCTCCAGTTCCAGCACGTCGACGCCGAGGCGGCCACGCACGCGGCGCGGGCGTACGTCGACGCGCTGTGGGCCAAAGACGACGTGGAGGTCGACAACATGACCGACGGCGAGATCGACGACGACGCGCTGGCGGCCGCCGACTGGGAGCCCGTCCGCGAGAGGTTCCGCGAGCGCGCCTCGATCGTCGGGATGGATCCCAGATACGCCGACCTGTCGACGACGGCCTGGCGCAATCACAAGACTGGCCGGGACTACTGGACGCCGATCCAGCACGCGCAGACGATCGAGCTCCGTGCGGCGACGGGCGAGGAAACGTACCCGAACAAACCCCGCTACGGCCAGGCCGGGTTCGGTCCGGAACCGGCCCGGTACGCCCTGGCGGTCGAACTCCACGACATGCACACCGAGCGACACTGGCAACAGGCGAGAGACGTGATGGTACCGTACTTCGAGCGGATCCTGGAGGCGCATGACTGAGGAAACCCCGGCCGGGATCGCACCCGGGCCCCTGGCCGACGCCGCGATCGCCAGCGACGGCGACGACGACGAGCAGGTGTCCATCCTCCACGTCGACGACGACCCGGACATGCTGTCGCTGTCGAAGACGATGCTCGAACGCCGGGACATCGACGTGACGACCCGGACCAGCGCCGAGGAGGGCCTGGAGTACCTGGCGGAACACGACGTGGGCTGTATCGTCAGCGACTACGAGATGCCCCGCACCGACGGCCTGGAGTTCCTGGAGGCCGTCCGCGAGGAGTACCCCGATCTCCCCTTCATCCTCTTTACCGGCAAGGGCGGCGAGGAGATCGCCAGCGAGGCGATCTCGGCGGGCGTCACCGACTACCTCCAGAAGGAACCCGACGAGGGACAGTACACGCTGCTGGCCAACCGGATCGTCAACCTCGTCGACCAGTACCGCGCCGAGAAGGCCGTCGAACGGACCCAGAAGCGGTTCAGCAAGCTCATCGAACACTCGACGGACGTGATCTCGATCGTCAGCCCGGACGCCCGCTTCGAGTACCTCTCGCCGTCGGCCGAGCACATCCTCGGCTACGAACCCGAGGAGATGGTCGGGGAGTACATCTTCGACTACGCCCACCCCGACGACCGCGACGAGGCCATGGAGAAGTTCTTCGCGGCCGTCCAGGACCCCGACCAGCAACCCACCGTCGAGTTCCGGTTCAAACACAAGGACGGCTCCTGGCGGGTGCTGGAGTCGCGGGGCCGGAACCTGCTGGACGATCCCGACGTGCAGGGGTTCGTCGTCAACTCGCGGGAGATCACCGAACTCCGCGAACACGAGCAGGAACTGCGGCGACAGAACGAACAGCTGGAGGAGATCCGCAGCGTCGTCTCCCACGACCTGCAGAACCCGCTGAACGTCGCCAAGACGACGCTCGATCTGGCCGTCGAGGACTTCGGGGACCCGGACCGCCGGGCGGACGTGCCCGAGCATCTCGACCGCCTCGGTCGCGCACTGGACCGGATGGACGCCATCATCAGCGACATGCTGACACTGGCTCAGCAGGGCCAGCGCGTGGTCGAGACCGAACCGCTCGAACTGGCACCGATCGCCCGTGCCGCCTGGGAGATGGCCGGCGACGACGACGCCACGCTCGAGATCGCCGACACGCTCACGATCCGGGCCGACGAGAGCCGCCTCCAGCAACTGCTGGAGAACCTCTTTCACAACTCGATCCGGCACGCCGACACCGACGTGACGGTCACCGTCGGGACCACGTCGGCGGCCGGGACCGACGACGCGGGCACCGTCGACCTCTACGTCGAGGACGACGGCCCGGGGATCCCCGACGACGAGTACGAGAAGGTGTTCGAGTCCGGCTACTCCACCGCGGAGGAGGGGAGCGGGTTCGGACTGGCGATCGTCGACGGGATCGCCAGGGCCCACGGCTGGGAGGTCGAGATCTCCGACCCCGGCGGGGACGGGACCGACGGCGACGCCCCCGAGACCGGCACGCGCGTCCTGATCGGCGGGGTCGAGATCGTCTGACGATCAGACCGCCGGCGCGAGCGCGCGCCCGACCGCCATCGCGCCGGCCGCGACCAGCGGGATCGTCAGGTTGTCGTCGATCACGTACTCCCCGATCGTGGGTTTGACGCCGTCGGCCAGCGTCGCCGCCAGCCCGCCCAGCACCGCCGCGACCGGCGGGACGAAGGGAACCGCCAGCCCGGTACAGACCAGAAACGTGGCGACGAGGACGCGGGGGCGCTTGATCGTCCGGAGTTCGTCCGTGCCGAGCAGTCCGCTGATCGGATCCCCGAGCGTCAGCATCAGGATCGCGGGGGCCGCGATCGCCGGCGCGAAGAGCAGGCCCGTGGTCGAGCCGCTGAAGACGTACAGCGCGTATCCCGCCAGGTTGGTCTGTTCGTACTCCCGGGTCAACACGTCGAAGACGACCCACTCGAACCCGAAGCCGAGCCGGGCCACCTCCAGCGCGACCGTGACGGCCAGGCCGCCCACCAGCACGTACCGGACCTGCGACCAGGTGAGCAGGCCCAGCAGGTAGAGCCCGGGCACCCCCGCGCCGCTCGCGTGGACGAGCCGGCGTGCGACCTCGTTGGCCATCAGAGATCGTCGACGGTCCGCTCGCCCGCCTGCAGGTCCGCGACGACGCCCGGCAGATCGCCGACCGCCACCCGGGCCTGCGTCGTCGTGTCCCGGTCTCGGATCGTCACCGTATCGTCTTCGAGCGTGTCGTAGTCGACGGTCACGCAGTAGGGCGTCCCCACCTCGTCCTGCCGGCGGTAGCGCCGGCCGATCGAGCCGGAGGCGTCCTCGGCGACCTCGAAGCCGGCCCGGCGGAGCCGCTCGGCGATCTCGCCGGCCCGCTCGCCCAGCCCGTCCTTGTCCATCAGGGGGAAGACGGCGACCGTCGTCGGGGCCAGTTCCGGCGGCAGGGTCAGGACGGTGCGTCCCTCGCCCCCGTCGTCACCGCTCTCCCCGGCGTCGTCCCGCGTGAGGTTGTGCGCCAGCACGGTGTAGACCAGCCGGTCGACGCCGAAGGAGGGCTCGACGACGTGGGGCGTGACGTGCTCGCCGGCCTCCGTGACCTCCTCGACGGCGAAGCCGGTCTTCTCGACCGGGACGGTGTACGCCTCGCCCTCGACCTCGACGGTCACCTCGTCGCCTTCGAAGGCACTCCTGTCGCGTTCGGCGAGGTCCTCCAGCGCGTCGGCCACCGCGCCGGCGTCGCCGCCGAACTCGGGGCCGAGGTAGCTCATGTCGGGGTCGACCGTGGCGCGCTCGACGGTGATCGGGTCGTCGTACTGCTCGAAGATCGTGAAGTCGTCGTCGGCGTACTCGCCGTGTTTCGAGAGGTCGTAGTCGCCCCGGTATGCGAAGCCGGTGATCTCGATCCAGTCGGGGTCGGCTCCGGGGGCGCTGGTGTCGGCTTCGGCGTCCCAGCAGTCCGCGGCGTAGTGGGCGAGCTCGCCCGAGCGGTGCTGGCGGAACCGGAACCGATCCATGTCGACGCCGATGCGCTCGTACCAGCCCTGGGCGACGCCCAGGTAGTAGGCCACCCAGTCGCTTCCGACGATCCCCTCCGCGACGGCCTCGCCGACGGTCGTCTCGACCGGTTCGCCGTCCGGGTCCTCCTGTCGGGCCTCCGAGTACAGCGTCACTTCCACGTCTTCGACCTCCGACAGGGGCGGCTCGTCGCTCTCGGGGTCGACGAAGTGTTCGAGTTCGGCCTGCGCGAACTCCCGCAACCGGACGAGTCCCTTCCGGGGGCTGATCTCGTTGCGGTAGGCCGCGCCGATCTGGGCGACGCCGAAGGGCAACTGGCCGCGGGCGTACTCCTTGAGCCGCGGGAACTCGACGAAGATGCCCTGGGCGGTCTCGGGGCGCAGGTACCCGGGCGAGGAACTGCCGGGGCCGATGTTCGTCTCGAACATGAGGTTGAAGTCCTCGACGGGTTCGCCGGCGAGGTCGGTGCCACACGAGGGACAGACCAGCTCGTTGTCGGCGATGATGTCCTCGATCTCTTCGATGGCGATGGACTCGGCCTCCTCGATCTCGGTCCCGTCCTCGACGAGGTGGTCGGCGCGGTGGGAGGCCCCGCACTCGGGGCACTCGACGATCATGTCGTCGAAGCCGTCCAGGTGGCCCGAGGCCTCGAAGACGGGTTCGGGCATCACGTTGGGGGCCTCGATCTCCATGTGGCCCTCGCGGCGGACGAACCGGTCCCGCCAGGCGTCTTCGAGGTTCTCTTTCAGGGTCGCGCCCTCGGGGCCGTAGACGTAGAAGCCGGAGACGCCGCCGTAGGCCTCGCTGGACTGGAAGAAAAAGCCCCGTCGCTTGGCCAGTTCCGTGAGCCGGGTCGCGGTGTCCTCCGTCATCGGTAGAGTGCGCGAAGCAGGTCGATGTCCTCGACGATCCCGGCGATGGCGTCGCCGGAGACGAGCGGGAGCTGCTCGATGTCGTTGTCGATCATCAGCTGGGCGGCGTCCTTGGCCGTCCTGTGCGTCGAGACGGTGACGACGTCGTCGCTCATGAACTCCCGGACGGGCGTCGCGGGGATCTCGACGTTGCGGGTGGGCATGTAACTGTTGCCGACGGCCTTGACCGACTCCCACTTCCAGTCGTCGTCCTCGTCCGCGATGGACTCGCCGGTGTCGGCCTCCCCCTCGACGACGCGGGCCACCTCCAGCACGTCCACCTCGGTGAGGACGCCGCACATGTCGCTGTCGTCGTCCAGCACGACCGCGTAGGGCACACCCGCGTGGGAGAGTTCCCGCTCGGCCACGGGCAGGGGCGTGTCGACGTAGACGCAGTTGATCTCGCGGGTCGCCAGCCCCCCGACTTCGGCGTCGCCGGCGACGTCACCCTCCGCGATGGCGCGGATCACGTCGGTGACGGTGACGATCCCTTCGAGGCGGCCGTCGACCACCGGCACCCGACGCGCGTTCTCGGCGACCATCAGTTCGGCGACCTCGGTGAGGTCGGCGTCCTGCGTGGTGGTGGGGGCCTCCTCGACCAGGAGCGCGAGCTGGTCCTCGTCGGGCTGTTCGATCAGCGCGTCCCGGGTGATCAGCCCCCGGAACTGCTCGCCGTCGTCGGTCTCCTTGATGACGGGAACCGACGAGAACGCCCGCTCCTGCAGATATTCGAGGACGTCGTCACGCGTCCCCGGCAACTCGACCGTGACGACCTCCGAACGGGGCGTCATGGCGTCTGCGACCTTCATATTGGGTGCATCTCCTGTCCCCTCCTACTAAGGCCTTCACATTGGCCCCGCACTCCCGCCGAACCACACCCGGGCGTCGGTCCCCACTTCCCCGACCGACCGAGCGGAACCGATCCCGACTGAAAAAGGCAGCCGGAACGATCCGGCAGGTTTTTATTGCCGTGTGTAAGAGTCACATGCATGGCACAGGACGCCGCCGCCACGGAGTCGGCTGCCGAGTGTGGAGTCATGGGGTCTGTTGACAGTGGACGGGTCGACCAGTTCATCCTCGCGTACCCGTGCCAGGACGACGCCTGGGCATCCGTTCCGCTCACGGAGGCCGCCTCGCTCGACGAGTGGCGCTGACGTCGCCGGCGCCTCGACGCGTTCGACCGGCCGGGTGTCCCCCGCCGGACCGAACGGTGAATTTTTGACCTGCCCCGTCCTGTGAGTCGACATGGATTATCGCGAAGTCGAGGGTGCCCGGGAGTACGTCGCCCGGCTCGACCACGGCGTGGGCTGGCGCGAGCAGATCGAGGACTTCGCCGACGAGGAGGGCATCGACGCGGCCTTCTTCCTCGGCCTGGGTGCGGTCCGGGACGCGACGCTGTTTTTCTACGACCAGGACGAGCAGGAGTACTACGACATCGAGTTCGACGAGCCGTTCGAGGTCGTCCCCGCCGTCGGCAACGTCTCCTGGCTGGAGGGCGAGCGCTTCGCCCACACCCACATGACGCTCTCGCGTGAGGACGGGTCGGTGGTGGCGGGCCACCTTGACGAGGCGACGACGTTCGCGGGCGAACTCTACGTCCGGGAGTTCGACACGGAACTGGAGCGGGAACACGACGAGACGACCGATCTGGACCTCTGGCCGCTCTAATGCGAGAGGCAGACGAGCGGTACTTCGAGCGACTGGAAGCCGACCTCGAGGAGGCCTTCGAGGTCGCGACCGCGGCCCGCGAGCGCGGCGGCGACCCCACCGAGGACGTGGAGATTCCCACGGCCCGGGACATGGCCGACCGCGTCGAGAACATCCTCGGGATCGACGGCGTGGCCGAGCGCGTCCGCGAGCTGGAGGGCGAGATGAGCCGCGAGGAAGCGGCGCTGGAACTCGTCGAGGACTTCGTGGACGGCTCCGTCGGCGACTACGACACTGACGCCGGCAAGATCGAAGGGGCGGTCCGGACCGCCGTCGCCCTGCTGACCGAGGGCGTCGTCGCCGCCCCAATCGAGGGGATCGACCGCGTGGAAGTGCTGGAGAACGACGACGGCACGGAGTTCGTCAACGTCTACTACGCCGGCCCGATCCGCTCGGCCGGCGGGACCGCGCAGGCGCTGTCCGTGCTGGTCGCCGACTACGCCCGCTCGTTGCTGGGCATGGACGAGTTCAAGCCCCGAAAGGACGAGATCGGCCGATACGCCGAGGAGGTCGACCTCTACGACCAGGAGACCGGTCTGCAGTACGCCCCCAAGGAGAAAGAGAGCGAGTTCATCGCCGAACACATGCCGATCATGCTGGACGGCGAGGCCACCGGCGACGAGGAGGTCTCGGGCTACCGCGACCTCGAACGGATCGACACCAACTCCGCCCGGGGCGGGATGTGCCTGGTCTTCGCCGAGGGGATCGCGCTGAAGGCTCCGAAGATACAGCGCTACACCCGCAACCTCGACGAGGTGGAGTGGCCCTGGCTCCAGGACCTCATCGACGGCACCATCGGCGAGGACGGCGGCGACGACGGTGAGGCGTCCGAGGGAGACGACGCCGAGGCGACCGACGACGCCGACGAGAGGGTCGACGAACCCGAGGGGCCGCCCCGGGCCGACCCCTCCGAGAAGTACCTCCGGGACCTGATCGCCGGCCGGCCGGTGTTCACCCACCCGAGCGAACCCGGCGGCTTCCGCCTGCGCTACGGCCGGGCGCGCAACCACGGGTTCGCGACCGCGGGCGTCCACCCCGCCACGATGCACCTCGTCGACGACTTCCTCGCGACCGGCACCCAGATCAAGACCGAACGCCCCGGGAAGGCGGCCGGCGTCGTCCCCGTCGACACTATCGAGGGACCGACGGTCCGGCTGGCCAACGGCGACGTGCGCCGGATCGACGACCCCGAGGCGGCGCTGGAAGTCCGCAACGGCGTCGAGGAGATCCTCGATCTGGGGGAGTACCTGGTCAACTACGGCGAGTTCGTCGAGAACAACCACCCGCTCGCGCCCGCCTCCTACA
>JBDGUF010000055.1:0-36704 GCA_042216105.1 Halorientalis sp. | reverse complement strand
CGTCATTACTCTACCAACTCAGAGCATACCTAAATCTTCTGTGAACCACTAAGCGTTTTCGAGATGTCACCGCGACGAGCACGGTTCTCCGGTTCGCCCCGAACTGTGGGCCGATGACGGCAAAGCCGTTCGTCGGCTCCGCAAAACCTACTTCACCGCCAAGCGACGGCTTCAGCAGCGCGGCAGTGAGCGAATCGCGGAGTCCTACGGCGACTCGCTGTGGGACCAGATTGACGATGTGTTCCACCGTGTGACCCGCGAGGTCGTGGAGTACGCCGAGTCTGTCGAGAACCCAGTGCTGGTGCTGGAAGACCTGACGTACATCCGCGAGAACATGGACTACGGCGAGTACATGAACCGGCGGTTGCACGGGTGGGGCTGAAACCAACAGGCCGCTACACTCGGCCTGAAATCCCGTGGTGGGATTCCTCCGCGTTCACGCGGAGGAGGAGGTCAACCCCCGTGGACCGCGTGGTCCACCCTGTGGAGCAGGTGCGTCCACGACCCGCCTAACCCTTCGGCGTCGGATGTGCGGCCGTTGAAGTTCGCCAGCCGAATCCCCGCCAACCCTTTTCTCGCTGGCCCGTCACCACTCGGGGGATGACCGCCATCGAGACGGACGGGTTGACCAAACGCTACGGCGACGTCGCGGCGCTGGTCGACCTCTCGCTGACCGTCCCCGACGGCGAACTGTTCGCCCTGCTGGGCCCGAACGGCTCGGGCAAGACCACCACCATCGAGATCCTGACCGGCCAGCTGGAACCCACCGCGGGCACGGCCGCGGTGCTGGGTCACGATCCCGTCACCGACCCACTCGCCGTCCGGCGGTCGGTCGGCATCCTCCCCGAGCGCGAGGACCCGCCGAGTTTCATGACGCCCCGGGAGTACCTGGAGTTCGTCGGCAGCGTCCGCGACCTCGAGGACGTGAGCGCCCGCATCGACGAGTGGGCCGAGCGCTTCGAGTTCGCCGGCCTGCTCGATACGCTGGCGACGGACCTCTCGGAGGGGGAACGTCAGCGCGTGATGCTCGCCGCCGCCTTCGTCCACGAACCGGATCTGGTGTTCATCGACGAACCGCTCGTCAACCTCGACCCGCTGATGCAGGAACAGATCAAGGGCCACTTCCGCGAGTACGTCGAGCGCGGGAACACGGTCTTTCTCTCCACCCATTTCATCGAAGTCGCGGCGGAACTCTGCACGCGGGTGGCCATCGTCAGCGACGGCCGCCTCGTGGCGGAGCGGGACCCCCGCGAACTGGGCGAGGACGAGCGGCTGCTCGACGTGTTCCGGGCGGAAGTGACCGACGCCGAAACCGACACGCCGGCGGGGCCGGCCCGGCACTGACGATGTCGCTGACGACCGAACTCTTCGGCCGGATGCTCCGCGAGGAGTGGCGACTCCACGAACACCTCTTCGGCGGCCGGCGGTTCGGGGCCTTCCCGGTCGCCGTCGCCGCCCTCTCGGCGGGCGGGTTCGCGCTCCTGTCGTACACGGGCACCGACTTCGGGGCCGTCGTCGCCGGCCTGCACGGCCTGCTCTTCTTCTTCGGGCTCCAGGTCGGCACCATCGGCCTCGTCGGTCGGGACGCCCTGCGCGACGCGCTGGGCGACGTGACCCTGCTCGTGTTCTCGGCGCGGACCCTGCCCGTCTCCTGGAGCCGCCTGCTGGCCGTGTTCCTCTGGAAGGACCTCGTCTACTACACCGCGTTCTTCGTCGCCCCCATCGGACTCGCCGCGGTGCCGACGGCCCTCGATGCGGGCGTCGCTCCCGGTCGGATCGCTCTGCTGTGGCTGACGCTGATCGGCGCGTTCGCGCTGGGCGTGACGCTCTCCCTGACGCTGGCGGGCGCGGCGACGCGGAGCCGCTGGCTGGTGATCGTCCCGGTCGCGCTGGTCGTCGCCGCCGTCCTCTGGCCGGGCGTGGACGCGCTGGCGTACACGCCCTACGCCCTCTACCGCCACCCGTCCGTCCTCGCGGCGGTCCGCGGGTTCGCGCCGGTCGCCGTCTTCGGCGTCCTCGGCCCCGTCCTCTTCCGGCCGGCCGACGGCGGGGCTTACCGGACGACCGGCGACCGGTTCACGGCGCTTCGCGCCTGGCTCCGCGACGACGACGGCCTCGCCACGCGGGCGCTGCTGGAGGTGCGCCGGTCCAGCGGGTCGGTCTGGAAGGTCCTGTTCTCGATGGGCGTGCTGTTCGCCGTGACGGCCCTGCTCCTGGGCCAGATCACGGCCGCCACGGGACTCAGGCCCTCGCCGGGCGTGGCCTTCGGGACCCTGCTCGGGCTCGGCTCGTTCACCACCTACAGCTGGGTGACCCAGTTCGACAGTGCCGAGGAGTACCTGCGGTATCCGGTGTCGGTCGCGACCGTCCTCGCCGGGAAACGGCGGGCGTACCTGCTGCTCTCGATCCCGGCGGGGCTGGTCTACCTCGGGGTCGCGACGGTGTGGTACGACCCGGTGGCGCTGGCCCCCGGCCTCCTCGTCCTCCCGTTGCTCTCGGTGTACGTCTTCGGCGTGACGGCCTTCGTCGCCGGGCTCTCGCCGACCGAGTTGCTCTTCGACACGCCCCGGTTCCTCGCCTTCGGCGGGGCGCTGTCGGTCGTCGCGATGCCGTTGCTGGTGGCCGCGCTGGTCGAACCGGCGTACGGGTCGGGTGCGACCGTCGCCGCGCTCGCGCTCGCCGTGGTCGCCGCCCTGGTCGGCGTCGTCCTGGGGCGGCGAGCCGGCCCGCGGTGGGAGCGGCGACTTCGCGGCTAGAATCGACCGAGGATATTTGACAGTGGACGGACTCGTTGTGGGTAGTATGACTGGTCGGTCCGTCGTCTCGTGCTGTGTGTCTCGATCCAACGGAGACCCGACATATGAGTGACGACATCCGCGTGCTGGTCGTCGACGACAGCGAGTTCTTCGCCGAGATGACCGCCGAGACCCTCGCCGAGGACCACGAGATGGTGTCCGACTGGGCGACCGGTGCCGAGGAGGCGATGGACGTGCTGGCCGAGGCCGAGATCGACTGCATCGTCAGCGACTACGAGATGCCCGGGCCCGACGGGCTGGAACTGTTGGAGATGGTCCGGGCCGAACACGGCGAGATCCCGTTCATCCTGCTGACCGGCCGCGGGACCGAGGAGATCGCGAGCGAGGCCATCTCGGCCGGCGTCGACGACTACATCCTCAAACTCGAAGTCGTCGAGGACCAGCAGTACCAGCAACTGGCCAACCGGATCGCGAGCGCGGTCGAGCAACAGCGGACCCAGCGGCGCTACGAACTGCTCGTCGACAACACGCCCGACGTGGTCGCCCAGGTCGAGCGCGACGGGACGATCGTCGCCGCGAACCCCGCGATGGCCGACCTGGCGGATGTCGATCGGGTCTCCCTGCGCGGCGCCGATCTCACCGAGAAGCTCCCGGAGATCGGCGAGTCGTGGCTCCGGGTCGGACGGACGGTCCTGGAGACCGGAGAGTCCCGGACCTTCGAGACCGAACTCGACGGCCGGCACTTCCACAACATCGTCGTCCCGGTCGACATCCGCACCGAGCGGGACACCTTCCAGTTGATCGCCCGGGACGTGACCGAGCGGACCGAGCGGGCCCGGGAACTCAAGCGGAAAAACGAGCGGCTGGACCGCTTCGCGAGCATGGTGTCCCACGACCTCCAGGGGCCACTCAACGTCGCCTCGATGAACGCGAAGTTGCTCGCCGAGGAGTTCGAGGACGTGCCGGAGGAACTCGCGGCGATCCGGCGCTCCCACGACCGGATGGAGCGGCTCATCGACGACGTGTTGACGCTGGCCCGACAGGGCGACACGATCGACGACCCCGACCCGACGACCGTCGGGGCGGCCGCCGAGAAGGTCTGGCCCCACGTCGACGCGGGGGGCACCGACCTCGTGGTGGACACCGACGCCGAGATCATGGCCGACGAGGCGCGCCTGCAGGAGCTGTTGAGCAACCTCTTCCGCAACGCCGTCACCCACGGCGACGCCGACACGGTACGGGTCGGGACCCGCGCCGACGGGACCAGCGAGGGCGACCCGGACGGGACCGACCTCGCCTTCTACGTCGCCGACGACGGGACCGGCATCCCCGAAGCGGATCGCGACGACGTGTTCGAGACGGGCTTCTCGACGGCCGACGATGGGACCGGCTTCGGGCTGGCAATCGTCGAGCAGATCGCCGACGCCCACGGCTGGAGCGTCGCGGTCGGCGAGAGCGAGGGCGGCGGCGCGCGCTTCGACGTGACCGGCGTCGAACCTGCCTGACCCGCGCCAGTATCACGGGCGTTATGTCCGTTCCGCCCCTGCCCTCGGCAATGACATACCGCGGCGTGGTCCTCGACCTCGACGGGACGGTCTACCGGGGGAACGAACTCCTGCCCGGCGCGGCCGAGACCGTCGACGCCATCCGGACCCGCGATATCTCGCTGTGCTGTTGCTCGAACAACCCCACCAAGACCCGCGCGGAATACGTCGATCGGCTGGCCGGCATGGGCGTCGAGATCGACGAGAGCGAGGTCCTCTCGGCCGGGACCGTCACCACCGACTACCTCGCCGACGAACACGTCGGTGAGAACTGCTTCCTGATCGGCTCGCCGGGCCTGCGCGAGCAACTCGTCGCCGCCGGCGTCACCCTGACCGACGACCCGAGCGCCGCGGACGTGCTGGTGGCATCCTGGGACCGCGGGTTCGACTACGACGACATGACCGACGGCCTGCGCGCGCTCGAAGACCCGACGACCACGTTCGTCGGCTCGGACCCCGACCGGACGGTGCCGGCCTCGGGTGGTCGGTCGGTCCCCGGGTCGGGTGCGATCATCGGTGCCGTCGCGGCCGTCGCCGACCGCGATCCCGACCGCGTGATGGGCAAGCCCTCGCCGGAAGCCATCGACGCCGTCGGGGAGGTCCTCGGCGTCTCGCCGGGCGAGTGCCTGCTCGTCGGCGACAGACTGAACACCGACATCGCCATGGGCGAACGCGCCGGGATGACGACCGCGCTCGTCCTCACGGGGGCCGCGGACCGCGACGACGTGGCCGACGCCGACGTGACGCCCGATCACGTCCTCGATAGCATCGGCGACGTGCCCGAGTTGCTGGGATGAGCGGCGGTCGTTTGCCATCGGCCGCCCGCCCGGTCCCGCTCGCCCGCCGGCTAGGTTTATGCCCGTGCCGCCCGTCAACACGACACGTGTTCCAGTCGAACACGGATTCACCATGACCGGCAAGCAGATCCTCATGATCGTCGGCGACTTCGGTGAGGACTACGAGACGATGGTGCCCTTCCAGACCCTCCAGGCCGTCGGCCACGAGGTCGACGCCGTCTGTCCGGACAAGGAGGAAGGCGACACCTGCAAGACCGCGATCCACGACTTCCGGGGCGACCAGACGTACATGGAGGCGCGGGGCCACGACTTCGCGGTGACCGAGACGATGGCCGCCATCGACCCGGCCGACTACGACGCGCTCGTGGTTCCGGGTGGGCGCGCTCCGGAGTACCTGCGCACTCACGACGAGGTGATCGAGACGGTCCAGCACTTCTTCGAGGCGGGCAAGCCGGTGGCGTCGCTGTGTCACGGCCCGCAGATCCTCGCGGCCGCGGACGTGCTGGACGGCTACGAGATGACGACCTACCCCGCCGTCCGGGCCGAGGCCGAGGCGGCGGGCTGTTCGTGGGTCGACGAGGTGACACGGGACCGCAACCTCGTGACGGGGCAGGACTGGAGCGACCACGTCGAGTGGCTCTCGGAGTTCCTCGACATGCTCGGCACCGAGATCGAACACGGCGAACCGGTCGCACCGGCGGACGACTGACCCACGCCGGACGAACTCCACGTCCCCGGGTCCTGGTGGCGGCGAGAACTGGTCGATAGACCAAATATTTTTGACGGCCGACGGTTACCTCCGACCGGACGCATGTCGCACAGGATCGGCGCGATTCTGGTAGCGGCGGCGCTGTTGCTGGCTGGGTGTTCGGCCGGGCCGGGTGGCGGTTCCCGGACCCCGGCGGACACCGCGACGGCGGACCGGTCGTCCGAGTCGACGAACGGAACGGTCACGGCCAACGGGTCGGTATCGACCGGCGCGGGCGGCGAGGTTTCGCTCGCGGGGATCCCAGCGGTCGAGAACGGCGAGATCACCGATCCGAACCGGCTCCTCGACATCACCCGCCGCGTCCTGTTGAACACCAGTAACGAGTATACGTATCGCATATCCAAGCAGGTCTCCGGTTCCGTCTCGTTTCACAAGTCCGGCCGGCAGCGAAGCGAACGACCGCCAAGCAGAGTTACGTGATCGTCAACACGACGGGAACGACGGAACGGTACGTCGAGAACCGGACGGTGTACGTCCGGCACGTGACGAACGACACGACGTCGGTCCGGGTACACGCGACCGACTACCCCTTCGAGGCGATCACCACGACGGCCCCGAGGCGACACGCGCTCAGGCCGATCCTCGAACGGGGCACCTACACGGACGCCGGAACGGTCGTCCGTGACGGGCGCACACTCCGGAAGTTCACGCTCGAATCCCCCGACCTCGATCCCGTGCGACGGAGCGGCATCGAGTCCTACACCAACACGAGCGGACACGTACTCGTCTCGGAGTCCGGCGTCGTCTACGACGCTCACCTCCACCTCGAAGGGAAGGCCAACGGCGGTGGGAGGTTCGCCTTCGATTACGCGTTCACCGTTACGCAGCTGGGGAACGTCAGCGTCGAGCGTCCCGCCTGGGTCGACCAGCGTCGGTGACGCCCCGACGACTGACCCGCCGCCGACTCACGCCTCGACCATCGCCACTGGCCGCACCCATCCAGCGCTGGCCTCGGCGATCTTCACGGGGAAGGTGACGACGGGCACGTCGGTCCGGCGGGGCAGTTCGTCGAGGTTGGCCATCTTCTCGATCTGGCAGTACTCGACCTCCCGACCGGCGAAGTGGGCGGGCCAGAGTTCGTCCTCGTCGCCGCGCTCGACGTAGCGCCGCCCCATCTCGTCGAAGGGCTTGTCGAAGCCGTAGGCGTCGGTGCCGATCACTTTCACGCCCTGCTCGACGAGGTGTTTCGTCGCCGCCGCGCCCATGCCCGGGAACTCGGTCAGGTACTCCGGCTCGCCCCACAACTCGTCCGCGCCGGTCTCGACGAAGACCAGTTCGCCGGCCGAGAGCTCGTGTCCGAGGTCGTCGAGTCGGTCGTCGATCATCTCGGGTGTGATCTCCTCGCCCGCGCCGAGACCGGTGAAATCGAGGACGACGGCGTTCCCACAGCACCACTCCAGGGGGATCTCGTCGACGGTTCTGGCGGGCTCGCCGTCACACTCTGGGCCGTAGTGCCAGGGTGCGTCGAGGTGGGTCCCGGCGTGGGGGATCGCCGTGATCTCCTCCCACGCGAGCCCCTGCCCGTCGGGGAAGTCCTCGGCGTCGACGTCGTGGCCCAGTTCCCGGAGGTTCTCCGCGAGGCTGGCCGCGCCCGCCGCGTGGTCCATGTACTCGATCTCGGGCGGATACGGCTCGCTGTCGACGCCCGGTTCGAGGCCGACGCTCAGGTCGATCGGTCGCTTGCTGGCGAAGTCCATGGCGTCCACGTCGGGCAGGGGCGACAAGGAACTTTCCCGGGCTCAGGCCAGCCGGGACCCGGCCAGCGGAGCCCCCACGACGCCCGCGCCGACGACCGCACTGCCGGCGAACGCGATCGGTGCCGACGGCTGGAGCAGGTAGAGGCCGCCGAACGCCCCGCCGACGACCGTCAACGCCGCGACGCTCCCGATCGCCTCGCGGTGCGTGGCCGCGTACTCAGGGACCGACGCCCCGACACCGCGCCAGGCGAGCCACGCGCCCAGCGGCCCCCCGATCGCGGTCGCGGTGTCGAAGGTGACGCCGACGACGAGCCCGGCGACGCCGATCGCGACCGCCAGGCGGAGTACCCGGCCGGGTTCGGTCCCGCCGTCGGCCAGCCGGTAGCACGACAGGAGGACGACGACGCCGAGCGCGGCTCCGGCGATCACGTCGACGACGTAGTGGACGCCGAGAACGAGCCGCGAGAGCGAGACGGCGGCGACGATCGCCCCGGCGAGACCGGCCCGTGCGCGACGACTCCCGTTGAGGACGAGCGCCACGCCGCCCCAGACCATCGTGCTCCCGAGGGCGTGTCCGCTCGGGAATCCGGACCCGGTCGCGGTGGCCGCGTTCTCGTACAGCACCGACAGCGCCGCCGGGAGCCAGCGGGGGAGGGGTGCCGTTCCGGCACCTGGGGGACGGGGGAGCGCGAAGACCGGCTTGAGCACGCCGACCAGGGCCACGTAGGTGAACGCGAGCGCGAGGACGAACAGGCCCCGCCGGCGGTCGACGGCCAGTCGAGAACGCCCGGTTCCGGCGGCGTAGAGCGCGCCTCCGAGGGCGAAGAGGAACCACACGTCCCCCAGCTGGGTGACCAGCGCGAACACGAGGAGCAGCGGTCCCTCCGCGTACCAGTGCAGGCGGTCCGCGATCCCGAGACTCCGGTCGGCTCGGACCACGGTCACGATCGGGTCCGATCCCGCTCGCGGCGGGACCGGGGCGTCCACTCACTCATCGATGCTCCTGTCGGGGTGTCCGAACGGGTCGACGATCCGTACCAGGCCGACGTGGAGCAGGACGGCAGCCGTCAACAGGCCGGCGTTCCACAGCGGGTCGTCGTACCAGAGCACGTCGAGACTCACCGGCTTGTCGAACAGGGGCCAGAACGGCTCGATCGGCTGTGCGATGTCCGGCGCCGAGAGCATGTCGGCGAACAGGTGACTGAGCCCGCCGACCAGCACGGCGGCGGACGCGAACACGAACGGGCGCTCCAACGAGACCCGCCGACCCCGGAGCCAGCGACCGGGCCGCCGATCGAACGCCGTGGCGGTGACCGCCCCGAAGGCCACGCTCACCGCCGCGACGAACACGACCGTGTGCGTGACTCCGTGGTGGTGGACCAGCGAGGGGGCGACTCGCTCGATCCAGAGATCCACGTCCGGGATCGGGGCGGCGGCGACCGCGAGGCCGACGAAGGCGAGGCTCGCCCGCCCTTCCCAGCGGAACCACGCCGGGGCCGTCCACAGCAGTCCCATCGCCAGATGCCCCATCACGTCGACCACGAGTATCGGACCGTCGGCCCGCTGGTATAAAGTCGATATGGCTCGCCCGTTCGGGGCGAACCCGGGCCGCCGGACTCACAGGATCACTTTCCCGAGCGCGCTCGTGGCCAGCTCGACGGCCAGCTCGGCGGTCTGGTTGTGCTGGTCGAGGATCGGGTTGACTTCGACGAGTTCCATGCTCGCCAGCCGGCCGGGTTCGGCGGCGCGTTCGGCGATCACTTCCATCGCGGCGTGGGCCTCGCGGTAGGAGACGCCGCCCCGTTCGGGGGTCCCGACGCCCGGCGCTTCGGTGGGGTCGAGCCAGTCCAGATCGAGGCTGACGTGGACGCCGTCGGTGCCGTCGCCGGCGATGTCCAGCGCCTCGGTCACGACCTCGGTGACGCCGCGGGCGTCGATGTCGGTCATCGTGTAGGCGGTCACGTCGCTCTCGCGGACGTTCTCGCGCTCGCCCTCGTCGACGCTGCGCAGGCCCACCAGCGCCACGTTCTCCTCGGGGACGTTCGGCGCGGGGGCCCAGTCGGTGTCGGCGAAGGACCCCTTCCCGAGGACGGCCGCGAGGCTCATCCCGTGGACGTTGCCACTCGGCGTGGTCGCGGGCGTGTTGAAGTCGCCGTGGGCGTCGAACCAGACGATGCCCGTCTCGGCCTCGCGGGAGACGCCGCTCGCGGTGCCGATGGCGATGGAGTGGTCGCCGCCGAGGACCAGCGGGAAGTCGCCGTCGGCGACGGCGTCGGCCACCTCGTGAGCGAGGCGGGTACAGACGGTCTCGGTCTCCGCGAGGAACTTCGCCTCGCCCGCGGCCGGTTCGCCCGCGTCGGGGTCGGTCTCTTCCGGCCGCGGGACGTGGACGTCTCCCCAGTCGGTACAGGTCGCGTCGAGTCCGTCGATCTCATCGGCCAGCCCCGCGTAGCGGATCGCCGAGGGGCCCATGTCGACGCCGCGCCGGTCCGCCCCCAGATCCATCGGCGCGCCGACGATCCGCACGTTTCGGTCCATCGGCGGATACACTGTCACGGACCCACAAAAGTGGGACGGGGACGGTCCGTCGGGTGGTCAGCGCTTCCCGGACCCGTCGCTGCAATACTCCCGGACCGACGGGGACACCGCGAGGAGGAGTGTCGCGAGCGCCTGGACCAGGTTCGGGTACTGGAGGCGCTCGCCGAACCCGATCACGAACCCCTCGACGACGACCCAGGCTGCGAGGGCGACCGCGACGCCGACCGACCCGACCCACGCCCACCGTCTCGCGTGGTAGAGCCCGTACGCGACGATCAGCGATCCCACGCCCAGCACGAGCAGGAGGATCGTCCCGGGAATCAGGTAGTCCGCGAAGGGCGTCCCGGCGAGTTCGGCGGTCGACAGCCCGACGAGTGCGCCCGAGGGGACGAGGACGAACTGCCCGCCACCGAGGACACCGCGCACCCCGAGGGTCGCGAGCGACGCCAGCAGCCCCCACACCGACAGCGGCCGGTCGCGCACCTGTCGATCCGACATCACTCGTACTGCGCACAGACCCGCTCGATGCCCTCCTCGAAGTCGATCTCGGGCTCCCAGCCCGTCGCCGCGTTGATCTTCGAGATGTCCGCGCAGGTGTCGTGGACGTACACGTCCTCGGGGATGGGGTTCTCGACGTACTCGGGCTCTACGTCGGTCCCCAGTTCCTCGTTGAGCAGCTCGACGACGGTGTTGAACGAGTAGGCGTCGCCGGTTCCGAGGTTGTAGATCCCCGTCAGCTCGTGATCGGCCGTGGTCTCGATGCCCCGCACGATGTCGTCGACGTGGGTGAAGTCGCGGGTCTGCTCGCCGTCGCCGTACAGCACCGGCGACTCGCCGCTGGCGATGTCGTCGGCGAACTGCGCGATCACGTTGGCGTACTCGCCCTTGTGTTCCTCCGCGCCGCCGTAGCCCTGATAGACCGAGAAGAAACGCAGGCCGGCGACGTTCATATCGTGGTAGTTGGCGAAGTACTCGCCGTAGCGCTCGCGTGCGAGCTTGGAGGCCTCGTAGCCAGTGTCGACGCTGACGGGCATGTCCTCCGGCGAGGGCTCGGTCCGACTGCCGTAGATCGAGGAGGTCGAGGCGTAGACGACCGTCTCACACCCGGCCTGCCGGGCCTGTTCGACCGTGTTGACGAACCCCTCGACGTTGACGCGGGCCCCGCGCTGGGGGTCGTCCTCGTGCATCCGCAGCGAGGACAGCGCCGCCAGGTGGAAGACCACGTCCACGTCGACGGGGAGGTCGTCGTCGAGGACGCTCGCCTCCACGAACTCGACCCCCTCGTCGAGGTTCTCGGGCGTCCCGAGGAAGCCGTCGTCGAGCGCGATCACCTCGTTGTCGGCGGCCAGGTGGTTCGCCAGATTCGAACCGATGAATCCTGCCCCTCCCGTCACGAGAACGCGTTTGTCCTGCATACCCCGACATCCCCAGGGAACCATCAAATGCGTGTCGCTTCCGCGGACTCCGACGCGGCGTATCGCGGCGGACACCCGCCCGGCTCCCGAACCCGTCCGCGAACACTCGTTTATCCGCCGGGTTTATGGAGAGCTACGACGAACGACCCATCATGTCATCAATCGAACTCACACCGAGCCAGAAGAACATCCTCCAAGAGCTGGTCAACCTCCACCGCCAGTCCGAGAGCGCGGTCAAGGGCGAGGACATCGCCGAACAGGTCGACCGCAACCCCGGCACGATCCGCAACCAGATGCAGAGTCTCAAGGCCCTCCAGCTGGTCGAGGGCGTACCCGGGCCGAAAGGTGGCTACAAGCCGACCTCCAACGCCTACGAGGCACTCCAGGTCCAGAACATGGACGACGCGGCGGACGTGCCGCTGCAACACAACGGGGAGGCGGTTCCCACCGCCAACGTCGAGGAGATCGACCTCACGAGCGTCCACCATCCCGAGGAGTGTCGCGCCGAGATCAAGCTCCAGGGGTCGATCTCGGAGTTCCACGAGGGGGACACGATCACCGTCGGACCGACGCCGCTGTCGAAGCTCCGCATCATCGGCACCATCGAAGGGAAAGACGACACCAGCAACATCCTCATCCTCACCATCGACGACATGAAAGCGCCCGTCGGCGACGTCGAGAAGTGAGCGTCCGGGCCGCCGTCCCGACCGGGGTGCCGATCCGTTCGTCTCGACGACACGATCCCCGATCAACCGTCGAAATCCCGACAGTCGTCGCCGCTTATCCGTCGATCCCCCTACATCCCGAACCGGTCGTTCGTATAAAAACTGGCGACACAGCGACGGAGATTTCAAAGCCTTTGTATCGGGTGACTCCTCAGACCCGGGTATGACTGACGACGTCGTCGTACTCGGCTCCGGTTACGCCGGTGCGGGTGCGATCAAGAGCCTCGAATCGGAAGTCGGCACGGACGCGGACATCACCTGGATCTCCGACGTCGACTATCACCTCGTTCTCCACGAGTCCCACCGCTGCATCCGGGACCCCAGCATTCAGGACAAGATCACGATTCCGGTCGAGGACATCAAGTCCCCCAGCACCCGCTTCGTGCAGGGTGAGGTCACCGACATCGACACCGACGACCGCACCGTCGACCTGGCCGACGACTCGACGGTCGACTACGACTACCTGCTCGTCGCTCTGGGTTCCCAGACCGCCTTCTTCGGCATCGACGGTCTCGAGGAACACGCCCACACGCTGAAGGGGCTCGACGACGCGCTCGGCATCCACGAGGACCTCAAGGCGGCCGCTCGCGAGGCCTCCCAGTCCGATCCGGCACAGGTCGTCGTCGGCGGTGCCGGCCTGTCGGGTATCCAGAGCGCCGGCGAGATCGCCGAGTTCCGCGACGAACACCGCGCCCCCATCGACATCCACCTCGTCGAAGGGCTGGACGAGATCTTCCCGGGCAACGACCCAGAGGTGCAGGGTGCCCTCCGCAAGCGCCTGGAGGCGCTGGACGTGAACATCATGACCGGCGAGTTCATCGGCGAGGTCGACGAGGAGACAGTCTACATCGGCGAGGAGACCGAACTCGACTACGACGTCTTGCTCTGGACCGGCGGCATCACCGGCCAGGACGCCGTCAGCGACGTGGACCTCGAACAGGACGAGCGCAACCACCGTATCGAGACGGGCATGAACTTCCAGACCGAGGACGAGCGCGTCTTCGCCATCGGGGACTGCGCGCTGATCGACCAGCCCGGCGAGAACCCCGCGCCGCCGACGGCCGAGGCCGCCTGGGAGGCCGCCGACCACGTCGGGAAGAACATGGCCCGCGCGATGCGCGGTCAGCCCCTCGAAGACTGGACGTTCAAGAGCAAGGGCACGGCGATCTCGGTCGGCGAGGACGCCGTCGCCCACGACGTGCAGTTCGTCCCCATGGAGACCTTCGGCGGGTTCCTCGCCAAGAACCTCAAGAAGGCCATCGCCGCCCGCTGGATCAACTCCATCACCGGCCCGGGCCGCGCGATGAAGGCCTGGCCCGACATGTAGTACCTTTTCGCACGCCCGTCGCTCTCCGAGCGACTCGCGGCAAAAATCCACGCCAAAAACCGCGGCTCCTTCCAGTCGCCGCGAACGCTCACTCGCTTCGCTCGTGAGCGGTGCTACTCCGAGATGCTCAGCCCCGCGTGCCACGCGCTCGCGCCGGCCTCCTCGACCCGCTCGTCCATCGCCGCGAGCAGGTGCGTCGCCAGACTCGCCGTCTTCGCCGCCTTTCGCTCGCCCTCGGTCCGGAACTCGCCGGTGACGCGGTTGGCGTAGACCGTACAGACCGCGCCCGCTCGCAGGCCGTAGACGTTCGCCAGCGTCAGGATGGCGCTGGCCTCCATCTCGAAGTTCAGGACGTTCGCCGCCCGTAACTCCTCGACCAGGTCGTCGCTCCCGCGGGCCTGGAAGTCCTCGAAGCCGGGGCGGCCCTGCCCGGCGTAGAAGGAATCCGTCGAGCAGGTCAGCCCGACGTGGTAGTCGTAGTCCAGGCGCTCGGCGGCGGCGACCAGCGCGGCGACGACGGCGTGGTCCGCGACCGCGGGGTAGTCCTCGCGGACGTACTCGTCGCTGGTCCCCTCCTGTCGGACCGCGCCCCGTGTGATGACGAGGTCGCCGACGGCCGCCTCCTCGCGGATCGCGCCGCAGGACCCGACCCGGATCAGCGTCTCGGCACCGACCCGTGCCAGTTCCTCGACCGCGATGGCCGCCGAGGGGCTCCCGATGCCCGTCGAGGTGACCGAGATGTCCGTTCCCTCGTAGGCACCGGTCGCCGTCCGGTACTCTCGGTGGTCGGCGACGACCTCGCTGTGGTCCCACGCGTCGGTGACCTTCGGGACGCGCTCGGGGTTCCCGGGGAGGAGCACGGTGTCGGCCACGTCGCCCGGACCGACTTCGAGGTGGTACTGTTCGCCGTCGTTGGGGTCTTCGCTGTCCATGCGGTCGTCGGTCGCGTCTCCCCCGCGTGCGTCTTCCCCGCTCATTTTCCCAGGGTGTCGGCGCTGATGGCCTCGGGTAGCAACTCGCCCAGCCGGTACTCGCTCGTGGCGTCGCCCTCGTCACAGACCACGGCGAGGTCGGCGTCGCAGAACTCCACGAGGGTCTGCCGACACATTCCGCAGGGGGTCACGCCGTCGCGCTCGGACGAGGAGACCGCGAGGCGGTCGAACTCGCGGTGGCCGGCTTCGACCGCCTTCCCGACGGCCAGCTCCTCGGCGTGGAGGCTGTTGCTGTAGTTGGCGTTCTCGACGTTACACCCGGTGAAGACGGTGCCGTCGGCGGTCCGGAGTGCGGCCCCGACCCGGTACTCCGAGTAGGGGACGTGAGCGTCGTCCTGTGCGGCGCGTGCGCGCTCGACCAGCTCCTCCATGGCCGATCCCGACGGGGCGACCGGACAAATACCTAGCCCGGCCCGGAACTGACGGGCGATTTATGAGGGCCTGTTGACAATGGGGGTGCATGCAGTTCGCGCGTTCGATCTATCGGTCGCTGGTGGGGACCTATCTCGCGCTGGTCGTCGGACCGCTCGCCGCCGGGCTGGCGGGGGCGTCCGGCATCGACCCCTGGGTGGGGCTGGCAGTCGGTGCCCTCGTCGCCGGCGGACTGGGGTACGCCGTCGGGGACCGACTCGACGCCGAACGGGTAGCAACGTCGCTCCCGCTTGCCGTCCCGCCCGTCGTCGTGCCGCTGGCCTATCTCGTCTGGCTCATCGCCCTCCTCGCGCACAATCCCGGGATCAGTCCGTTCACGCTGCTCGGCCGGCCGGCGACCGTCGGAGTGCTGGCCGTCGGCCCGGCCGTCGCGCTGGTCGAACTCGGTACCCGGTCGGTGACGGTCTCGCGGATCGAGGCCGCGGAGGTGCTCCACGCCTTCGAGACGCGGCCGGATCGACGCCAGCGTCGGCTCACCTACGGCGCGCTGGCGGTCGGACTGGGTGCCGTGGCCGGCCTGCTCGGCGCGCTCGCGGTCCTTCAGCGGATCTTCGCGGCGGTCACCCTCGCGCTGGTGATCGCCGTGCCGCTCGCGCTGGCCGTCCTCCGCTCGGACGACCGGACCGTCGTCGTCACCGACGCCGGCCTGGCCGTCGACGGCGAGTTCACCGACTGGGAGGACGTGCGATCCTACACCGTCGACGAGGACTCGCTGGTGGTCCGACCGCGCGGGTGGTTCGCCGACGCGTACCGACTCGACCTCTCCGGGGCCCCCGATCCCGACCGGCTGGAGTCGACGTTCGAGACCTACGTGGATCGCTAGTCGACGGCGCGTTCGACCGTCTCGACCGTCTCGGTCACCAGGTCGTCCACGTCCTCGCTCTCCGCGTAGATCCTGATGTAGGGCTCCGTCCCGCTGGGCCGGACGAGGACCCACGACGCGTCGGGGAAGGTCAGCCGAACGCCGTACTCGGTCTCGACGGTCGCCTCCGGGAACCGCTCGGGGAGCCGTTCTTTCACCCGCTCCATCGCCGTCGCCTTCCCCTCGTCGGGGCACTCGACGTTCGCCTTCCGGTAGGGGCGTTCGGTCACGGGCTCGGTCAGCCGATCCAGTCCCGACGCCGCGACCAGTCGCGCCAGGACGGCCGCGCTGACCACGCCGTCGATCCAGTCGCCGAAGCCCGTGTGGAGGTGTTTCCAGGGCTCGGCGGCGAACACGACTTCGGTCTCCGCGCCGCCGTCCGCCCGGACCGCGGCCAGCCCCTCGTGGAGTTTCCCCAGGGCGGTCCGTTCGACGCGGCCGCCCGCGGCCGTGACCCGCTCGTCGACCCGCGCCGAGGCGTTGGGCGTCGTCACCACCACGGGATCGCCGGCCGCGCTCTCCCGGACGTACCGCTCGGCCAGGACGGCCAGCACGGTGTCCTCGTGGACGACCTCGCCGTCGCCGTCGACGAGGGCGATCCGGTCGGCGTCGCCGTCGTGCCCGATCCCGGCGTCGGCGTCGCCGTCGGCGACGAACGCCCGGAGGTCGGCCAGGCTCTCCGGCGTCGGCTTGCTCTCCCGACCGGGGAAGTGCCCGTCGACGGTGGCGTTCAGCGCGCGCACGTCCACCCCGAGCGCCCGGAGGACCTGGGGTGTGGCGGCGCTCCCCATCCCGTTGCCACAGTCGACGGCGACGGTCAGCCCGTCGGGGTCGGCTCCGAACCCCGCGGCGTAGTCGGCGACCGCCTCGCGGTACCGCTCCAGCACCTCCAGGTCGGTCGCCGACCCCCACTCGTCCCAGGCGGCCGGCTCGGGATCGTCAGCCACGCGCTCCTCGATCCGGGCTTCGGCGTCGTCGCCGTACTCCCGGCCGTCGACGAACAACTTGAGGCCGTTGTCGGCCGGCGGGTTGTGACTGGCCGTTACCATCACGCCGCGTCGGCCCCGCGAGGCGTAGGCCAGCGCCGGCGTGGGGACGTCGCCGACCCGCCGGACGGTCGCGCCGCCGCTCTCCAGTCCGGCCGCGACGGCCGAGGCCAGCGCCGGACTCGTCTCCCGCCCGTCGCGCCCGAGGACGAACTCGTCGCCGTCGGCCGCCGCCGCGCGACCGACGGCCAGGGCCAGTTCGGGCGTCACGCGCTCGTCGACCGGACCGCGGATGCCGGCGGTTCCGAACAGTTCCATAGCTACCCGGAGCGGCGACACGCACTTAGAGGAGACGGTCCGACGGCGGCCCGGTCAGAGCTCGACGCCGGAGGGGATCAGCGAGTGGTTCCGCAGGAGGTCGCCCTCGTCGTCGTAGACCAGGAGCGTCCGCTTGTCGGTCGTGTAGCGGTCGCCGCCGTTCACGTCGATCTCGAGGCTGTAACAGCCGGGGGCGTCGCTCTCTCCCTGCCCGTAGGCCTTGGCGGCGTCGACGAGGTCGAGGATGTCGTCGGCGTCGGCGTTGACCTCCAGCACGAAGTCGCCGGTCAGGCGCTCGGTGACGGCGAGGACGCCGTCGGCGTCGGGGCTGTCGACCGGCGTCCGGAAGCGGAAGGCCAGATCGAGGTCGGTCCCGGGTGTCAGGCGCGTTTCGAGTTCGTCCGACGGGCCGTCGTACTCGACGCGAACCGTCGGTTGTTCGCCCGGATCGTCCCCGACGCCGCGCAGTTCGAGCGTGAAGTAGTCGCGCCTCATTCGGTGCGTATTCCTAGGGCGTCGGTGCCAATGAACGTAACGCCTGTTTCGAGCGACGCCGTCGAGTTCCGACCGCGGCGTGGGGATTTTTGCCGGCCGCGTTCGGGAGGTCCGGTATGGTCTGGGTGAAGTCGGAGTACGCCGAGGAACTCGCGGTCGTCTCGGCCTGGCTGAGCGCGCTCGTTCCGTGGTCGATCTCCGTCGCCATCGGCAGGATCCAGGGGGGATCGCTGATCGAGTTTCACTTCCCCTTCCTGTTGATCCGGGTGTTGCTCGACATCGAGGTACCGGGGCCGAACCCGCTCGTCCTGTTGCCGTGGCAGGCCATCGACTTCTACAGCGGCGCGCCCGGCCCGCTCCCCTTCGCCGTCTGGACCGTCGGTGCCGCCGTCGTGGGCCTGGCCGTCCTCCTGAGCCTGGCGATGTACCTCTTCGAAGACCGGTTCCGGAACGCCCCCGTCGACCCCGTTCGCGTCATGGGTGGGCTCCTGCTGGTCGCCGCCGTCATCCACACCGTCGCCAGCGCGCTCCTGCAGTTCGGCGCGCTCCCCGTCGCGGACGTCTCGACCGACGCCTTCCCCGGCGTCCTGCTGCCCGTCGGCGTCGTCTTCCAGTACGCCTTCGCCTACACTCTGCTCCGGGTCGAACGCGTCGACGATCCCGACCCGGCGACCGACGACCCCCGCGAGGGGTGACTATCGGCCGAACCGAAACCTGTCGGGTTCCGTGATCGAACGAACGGAAACGAGATGCGAATTTAAGTGAGTGGGTCCGCAAGCGTCTGTACGCAGTCGCCCGACGACGAGGTCGAGCCATGGCAGGACAGGACGCGAGCGCAGGCGACGAGGTCGGCGAGTCCAGAGTCGAGGAGGTGCGCCGCTGGCTCTCCTACACCGCCGACCTGCTCCGGGGGACCACGCTCCCGGTACAGGACTACGACCCCGACAAACACGACCGGCTCATCTCCTTCTCCGGCCTGCCCGATCACGAGGAGACCGACCGCTACTGGCTGAACGTTCCCTTCTCGTTCGTCTCGATCAACTACGACCACGAGGACGACAAGCACGTCTATCACGTCGTCGAGCCCCAGCTGGACGAACTGGAGGCGGACCTGCTCGACCGGCTGGCCGAGGACATCCGCGAACCCCTCCTCTACCGCGAGGACGTGGCCGACGACCCCGAAGCGGCACTCCGGTCGGAGCTCAAGGAGCGGCTCGAGGAGTACGGCGTCGACGTCGGCCTGGAGTCGTACTACCGGCTGTTCTACTACCTCTACCGACGGTTCCACGGCTACGGTCGGATCGACCCGATCATGCACGACCCTCACGTCGAGGACATCTCCTGTGACGGCCCCGACCTCCCGATCTTCGTCTACCACGACGACTACACCGACGTGGAGACCAACGTCACCTTCGGGAGGCAGGAACTCTCGAACTTCGTCATCCAGCTGGCTCAGCGCTCGGGGCGGCACGTCAGCGTCTCCGATCCCGTCGTCTCGGCGACCCTGCCGGACGGCTCCCGGGTCGAACTGGCACTCGGCGAGGAGGTGACCCCGCGCGGGTCCGCGTTCACCATCCGGAAGTACTCCGACGAGCCGTTCACGCCCATCGATCTGCTGGAGTACGGCACCGCGAGCCTCGACATGCTGGCCTTCCTCTGGCTCTGTATCGAGAACAACCGGTCCCTGCTGTTCGCGGGCGGGACCGCGGCGGGCAAGACCACCTCGATGAACGCCGTCTCCATGTTCATCCCGCCGCGGTCGAAGGTGCTGACCATCGAGGACACCCGCGAACTCTCGCTGTACCACGACAACTGGCTCTCCGCGGTGACTCGCGAGCGACTGGACGACGACGACATCACGATGTACGACCTGTTGCGTTCGGCACTGCGTCACCGGCCCGAGTACATCATCGTCGGCGAGGTCCGGGGCGAGGAGGCGATCACGCTCTTCCAGGCGATGAACACCGGGCACACGACGTTCTCGACGATGCACGCCGACTCGGTACAGACGGTGATCAACCGGCTGGAGAACGAGCCGATCAACGTCCCGCGGCCGATGGTCCAGAGTCTTGACGTACTCGCGGTGCAGGTGCTGACCCGCAGTCAGGGCGAGCGCGTCCGCCGGATGCGCACCCTCGCCGAGATCGAGGGGATCGACCAGCGGACCGGCGAGCTGGACTACTCGAACACCTACTCCTGGCAGCCGACAGAGGACACCTTCACCGACAGCGGGAGCGCCCTCCTCGACGAGATCCGCGAGGACCGGGGCTGGAGCCAGTCCGAACTCCTCCGGGAGATCAGGAACCGCAAGAAGTTCCTCCGGTACCTCCGCGAGGAGGGCGTCGACGACTACCGGCGGTTCACGGCGATGGTGAACAAGTACTACGCCGACAGCACCGAGGTCCTCGACCGGATCGAAGAGGCCGGCGTCGAAGTGGAGTCCTGACATGGTCCAGCCCCTCGCGCTCGTGCCGGCCCTGCTCGCGTTCGCCCTGGGGGCGCTGCTGGTCGCGGCGGGAACGAGCGACACCGTCAACAAACGGGTGACTCGCGTCTCGCGGGACGCGTTCGGACGGTTCGTCGACGACAGCGTCGAGCGCGAGCAGTTGTTGCAGTCGGCGTACGTCCCCGAAACCTACCGCTCGTACGCGGCCAAGACCTACTGCTACGCGATCCTGTTCGCCCTGCTGGGCGGCATCGTCGGCGGCTACGCCGTTGCCGGGCTGATAATCGCTGTTCCGGCGATCGGCGACCTGCTCGGCGGGCTTCCGAACACGATGACGGCCGTCCTCGGGTACCCGTCGACGTGGACGCTCGACCTCGCGCCGGACGTGTTCCTCGCGGTCGCCGTCGGCGGCGGCGTCCTCTCGGCACTGCTCACCGGCGCGCTGGCCTACACGATGCGGTGGCAGACGCTGGCCGGTCGTGCCGAGGCACGCCGCCGCCGGATCAACGAGAGCCTCGCCCGGACCGTCGCCTTCCTCTACGCGCTCTCCCGGGGCGGGATGCCGTTCCCGGTCGTCATGCGCACCCTGTCGGACAACGAGGGGGTCTACGGGGAGAGCGCCCGCGAGATCTCCGTCGCCGTCCGCCAGATGGACCTGTTCGGGACCGACATGATAAACGCCATCCGGCGGATGTCCAAGCGGACGCCCAGCGAGGAGTTCAAGACCTTCGGCAAGAACCTCTCCTCGGTCCTCCAGAGCGGCCAGAGCCTCCCGCAGTTCCTCAACGACCAGTACGAGCGCTACCAGGAGGAAGCGGAGGAACGCCAGGAGGAACTGCTGGAACTGCTGGCGACCATCGCCGAGGCCTACGTCACCGTCCTCGTCGCCGGGACCCTCTTTTTGATCACCATCCTGCTCGTGTTCGGGCTCACGACGACCGACACCCTCGGCATCCTCCGGTTGCTCGGGTACCTGGCGATCCCGCTTGCCAACGTCGGGTTCATGGTGTTTCTGAACCAGCGACTCGAACTGCTCGGCATCGGGGCCGACGGGGCCGCCGTCCCGGACGCGTCCTCGCTCGTCGGCGGCGACGTGTCACCCGACCGCGACGTGCCGGCCGCCGACGGCGGCCACGTCGACGCCCTCGCTCACAACTTCGATCGACTGGCCGTCTACGACCGCCTCCAGCGATACCGGCGCGTCCTCACCTCCCCGCTCGGGACGGTCCTCCGAAAGCCGACGGCGTTGCTGTACGTGACGATCCCGCTGGCGCTCGTCGTGACGCTGGTTCGCCTGCCGAGCGCGCTCACCGGCGTCGGCGTCAACGTGCGCGCCCTCGACGACCTCGTCATTCAGGCGTTGCTGTTCGTCCTGTCGACCTACGCCGTCGTCCGGTTCGTCCAGCAGCGCAGACTCAAACGGATCGAGTCCGCCTCGCCGGAGATGCTCGAACGGCTGGCCAGCCTCAACGAGGCCGGGATGTCGGTCGTCGAGAGCTTCGATCGCATCCGCGGGAGCGACCTCGGCGCGCTCACGCCCGAGATCGACCGCATCTGGGCCGACATCAACCTCGGCGCGAACGTCGAAGAGGCGCTCGTGCGGTTCGGAGAGCGCGTTCGGACGACCCCCGTCACCCGCGCCGTGACGCTTTTGACCAACGCGATGCGGGCCAGCGGGAACATCGGTGCCGTCCTGCGGATCGCCGCCACACAGGCCCGCGCGGACCTGCGCATGAAACGCCAGCGACGCCGGCAGATGCTCACCTACCTCGTCGTCATCTACGTCGCCTTCCTGGTCTTCCTGGTCATCATCGTCGCCGTCGAGCAAGTGCTGGTTCCGAGCCTGCCCAACAACGTGCCGACCCCGCCCTCGGACAACCGGCTGGGCGTCGACCCGACCCAGTTCACCCGCTTCGGGCGGGTCAACAAGGCCGCCTACACCCTCGTGTTCTTCCACATCGGCATGGTGCAGGCCTTCTTCTCGGGGCTGGTCGGCGGCCAGCTCGGCGAGGGCTCGGTCCGCGACGGCGTGAAACACGCCGCCGTCCTGCTGACGGTGGCCTACGTCGCCTTCCTGCTGCTGTCCTCGCCGGTCGCCTCGATCAACATGGGAACGACACCCCAGTACGGCGGGACGAGCGAGGTCACAATCGAGTCCGCGTCGCTCTCGGACGGCGGGTTCGTCGTCGTCCACCGGGGCGACGCCGAGGGGGAGGTCATCGGCGTGAGCGAGTACCTCCCCGCCGGAACCTCGAAAGACGTCACGATCCAACTGGATCGGGAGATCGACAGCGACGAGACCGTCGTCCTGGTCCCGCACATGGACACCGACGACGACCGGACCTACGACGCAGGCTCCGAGACCGACACGGTCTATCCGCCCGGCGTCGAGGCCAACCGGGTCGAGTTCACGTTCGACTAGCGCAACCGACTTGAGCCACCGCACGGAAGCGCGAGCATGGACGACGAGCCGGCCCGTGCCGGCGTCCGGGACACCTACGACCGGATCGCCGACCACTTCTCCGCAACCCGCGAGTACGCCTGGCCGGAAGTCGAGTCCTTCCTCGCCGACCGCGACGGCGAGGCGGGACTGGATCTCGGCTGTGGCAACGGCCGCCACGCCGAACCCCTGGCCGACGTGACCGACCGCGTGCTGGCCGTCGACGTGAGTCGGGGCCTGCTCGACGAGGCCCGCGATCGCGTCGCCGGCACCGACGCCGAGGCGGCCGTCCGGCCGGTGCAGGGCGACGCCGCGACCCTCCCGATCCGGGCGGACGCCGTCGACCTGGCCGTCTACGTCGCGGCGCTCCATCACCTCCCCGACCGGAGCCTGCGCGTGGCGAGTCTGGACGACCTCGCTCGCGTTCTCGCGCCCGGGGGTCGGGCGCTGGTCAGCGCCTGGAGTACGGCCCACGACCGGTTCGATGCGGCCGCCGACGCCGAGGCGGGGTTCGACACCACGGTGGAGTGGACCCTTCCCGGCGGGGAGTCCGTCCCGCGGTTCTACCACATCTACAGCCCCCCGGAGTTCCGGGCGGACCTGGACGCGAGCGGGCTGGAGTCGGTCGAACTGTTCGTCTCCAGCGGGAACTGTTACGCCGTGGTCGCCGACGGCGAAGGGAAAGCCAAATAAATCGGCGCGCGGAACTGTCGGGTGTCACCTCGCGCCGCGGCGGTCCAGCCTGGATCACTGGCGCGCCCGGTCGGGGCGACGTTCGAGCGGCGATGTCTCACCGAGCGGAGCGAGGTGAGGCCAGCCGCGAGAGAAACGAGCGGCGATGTCCTGCGGAGCGAAGCGACGCAGGGCCCGGCGCACGAGTGAACGAAGTGAACGACGTGCGGCGATGGTGAGCAAATCCGACGGATTTGCGATCCCCGTCGCGAGAGAAACGAGCGGCGATGGTCTAGTGGTAGGACCTGAGCCTTCCAAGCTCATGGCCCGGGTTCAAATCCCGGTCGCCGCATGCTGTCTCGAACAACCATGAGAGACATCTGCGGCAGGAGGCGATTCGAACCCTGGGAGTCGCAGCGGCCAAACGAAGTGAGGGGCGATCGTCTCCATTCGGTTCAAATTCCGGCTCTTACCGAAAACAGTGAAACAGGATGACTTTCCCGGGGTGTGTCAGAACTGGTCGTGATGAATACAACGCGCGTATCTTGCAAGAACTCCGTCCGTCGGCTGGTGGAGGTTATTGCTGTGGCCGGTCTTCCCGTCCTGAGCGCACACCAGACTTATTTTTCTCCATGAGACACTATTGATATGAACCTGACAAGACGTCAGTTACTCTGTGCTGCTAGCACCAGTGGTCTATTGGGCGTGGCTGGGTGTACCGGCGGCACTTCTGGACCCTCTCCTGAGACGACAACAGCTAGAACTGCCGCAGTCACACAGACTCCGTCTGAGACCGCAACACAAGCAACGGGGACGGGATATCAGGCGTGGCTACCGACCCCGGCAGCACTCGGACTAGAGGAGATGTACCCCGTGGGTGGGTTTCGTCTCTCTGCGATTCGGAGACACAAGTCCCACATTCGCAAGCCAGTCTACGACCTTTTCAAACAGGGATTTTCCTCGGCCGTCGAACCAACGGGCGTGTCCTTTGGGTCGCTCTCGTGGATGCTTGTCTACGAGAACGCCTGGATTAGTCAGGTAACTGTCTCCGAGCAGGACGTGGTGAAATCATTAACAAACAATAATTTCCAGAAGGAGTCTACAAACGGCGCGTTCACCGTCTATGCGAATAGCACGTCGGGACGTCACGTCGCCGTCAACGGGAACACCGTCGTCTTGGACCGCCAACGCAAGGCGGCTGAGGAGACTGGCGGTGTAAATATTGCTGTCAACACCAAGCAAGGAGAGACACCGCGACTGGTCGAACAGCGTGCAAGCGCAAAGGAACTCACCGACGTCCTCGACGACTGGACCGTCCTCTCAATCGGCCTTGGGGGAACCGGCACTGCGGTAGTGACCGGCAACAGTGTCCTCGTTGAGGGACAAACATCAACCATCACGAACGTCGCGGTCTACGAGAGCGCGTCCGATGTCCCTCGAAGCAAACTGGAAGACCAGAAGGCACAATACGCACAAAAAGAGGGCGTCATTGATGTGCAGGAAGTCCGAATTAATGGACGCGTCGCAGTGCTCACGCTCACTGCAAAAACAAAGACCTTCGCCAGTAGGGCGATGAAAACGCTTGTCAGCTAAATTCGCATAGCGCCCGGTTCACTCGGCAATGATACGCTGAATACCAAAATTGCGGTGCTGAATACAGCCTCTATATTCATCACCGCTAACTCTCCCGTATCAGATTTCAGTAGCTGTTTCACCAGATTCGGTAAGAGCCCAAATTCCGACCGACGGAGTCGGTCGACGTGTGCGACGGTAGTCGCGCACTCCCGGTCGCCGCATTCCTGCGACGAACAACCCGTGAGTCACAGGATCGCAAAGGGATTTGAATCACGTGAACGCGAGCGGTAGCGAGCGTTCGCCATCGGGTTCAAATCCCGGTCGTCCCAGCCTGTCGGGCGAGCAACACGGACGCGAATTTATGAGGGAGGGAGAAAAACCAGTAGACATGGGTGCGGAAATCTCTGACCGGGTCCGGGACATCGCCGAGGCGCGCGGGGTTGCTGAGTCGGAGGTATTCGAGCGGGCTCTCGAACGCGGGCTCGAAGCCCTCTGGGAAGACATGGTTATCACGGAGTATTTTGACGGTGATATTGACCGTGACGAGGCCATCGAACGAGTCGGCCGGGCCAAAGTCGAGCGGGCGGAACGCGAGCGTGAAGCTGTCGAAGAGGATGTCGACTGGGGACTGAACGCGTGACACTGGTTGCGGTGGCTGATGCTGGACCGCTGATCCACCTCTCGGAGATCGGTTCGCTCGATCTGTTGTCGCATATCGACACGCTCTACATCCCGGATACAGTTGCTGACGAACTCGAAGCAGGAAGAAATCCCGATGAACTAACTGAAACGGACCACGAAATCGTGTCGGCTCCCGACAATCGAAGCCACGGGACGGACATCGATCCCGGTGAGCGTGCGGCATTGGCGGTCGCGGTGGATCGGGATGCCCTCTTGCTGACCGACGACCTCGCCGCTCGGGACGCGGCGAAAGCGTCAGGCGTCGAGGTACACGGGTCGATTGGCATAATCGCCCTCGCGTATTCTCGTGGGACGCTCGACCGAGCGGACGCAGCAGAACAGATGCGGTCACTCCAGTATGACACGAGTCTGTTCGTGACCGAGGCCGTTATCGAACAGGGGATCGAGATGCTAGACAGGGATAGGTAGTCGACTCACTCGACCAGCCGCCAGCCCTCGCCCGTTGCCTCGGCCACGTCGCGGCGGACCATCTCGGCCATCACCTCGTCGAAGCGGTCGGGCTGGGCGATCTCCATCTCGATGCGTTCGATGCCGTGGTGTTCCCGGAGCAGGCGGCGGATGTCGGTCTCGGTGAACACGTCGGCGTCGGACTCGGCCATCACGTCGGAGACGAGGTCGATCATGTCCTCGACGAAGTTCCAGGGGTAGACGACCCAGCTCCACTCGGCGAGGCGCTCGCCGACGAAGTCGGGTTCGAAGGAGCTGGTCCCGAGCAACTGGAGGGTGGCGGTGCGGACCTCGTTGCAGTCCCGATCGGTCACGTACTCGTGGGCGCGGCTGATCGACCCGCCGGTGTCGGCGATGTCGTCGGCGATCAGCACGTCCTTCCCCTCGACCGAGCCCTCGGGCATGGGGTAGCGGACGCTGGGCTCGTCGGCCTTCTCGGCGGTGCCGACGTAGTGTTCCATCTTGAGGCTGGTCAGGTCGTCCAGCCCGAGGAAGTCACACAGACAGCGGCCGGCGAACCAGCCGCCCCGGGCGAGCGCGACGACGATGTCGGGCTCGAACGCGGCGGCCTTGACCTGATCGCTCACGTCGCGACAGAGTCCGTAGATGTACTCCCAGTTCGTGATCGTGCAGTCGAATTCGTCCGGCAGGTCGGACACGGGTGGTCACCGTTTACCCCCCGGAGCGCGGGCAACTTGAATGTCACCGGATGCGACGCCCGGCGGTCAGGGCTCGATCTCTTCCCAGGTGTCGGAGGCGATCCGAGCGTCGGTCTGCTCGGGGTAGTAGATGGCGAGGCGGCCGTCCTCCTCGGTGGATTCGAGGTCGGGCGTGTTCTCCGCGCCGGAGTCGCGGACGGGCTGGACCAGCGGGCGCTGGCGGTCGGGGAACGGCGCTATCGCCCCCTCTTCGGCGCCGTCGTCCCCGTCGGACCGGGCGGGCCGGGAGCGGCGTCGCTCGGCGACGGGCGCGTCGTCGACGACGAACGCCGAGCCGAGATTGAGCGACGGGAACACCGAGAGGCGACGGCGCACGCCGTCGAAGGTCGACCGCACGACCCCGATCACCGCCTCCCGAACCGACGTGCCGACACCCGATTCCTCCCCCTCCGGGGTGTCGCCTTCGAAGGGCTTCTGGGTGGGCGTGTTACCCATACCCAAAGATACGGCCGGTAGTACTAAACCGTTGTGTCGGGGTGGGTATCCGCTCCGAGCGACACCATTATGTCCCGGTGCTCCGTGCCCTGGGACACCGTGACGAACGAGGGGAGCCTGGACGACGACGCCGACGACCGCGTGCAGGTCCTCGACGAGGACGGCCACGTTCTGGAGGGCGCGTCGGTGCCCGACCTCCCGGACGAGCGACTCGTCGAGATGTACCGTCAGCTGTGGCTCGCTCGCCACTTCGACGAGCGGATGATCAGCCTCCAGCGGCAGGGCCGACTCGGCACCTACCCATCGCTGGCCGGTCAGGAGGGGGCCCAGATCGGTTCGACCCACGCCCTGGCCGACGAGGACTGGATCTCCTTCCAGTACCGCGAACACGGGGCCGTGATCGTCCGCGGGCTGGAACCGGAGTACCTGCTCTACTGGATGGGCCACGAGCGGGGCAACGAGTGGCTCGGCGAGAAGAACGTCTTCCCGCTGAACATCTCCATCGCCTCCCACCTCCCCCACGCGACGGGGATGGCCTGGGCTGCCAAGCTCAAGGGCGACGACCGGGTCGTCGCCTGTCACTTCGGGGACGGCGCGACCAGCGAGGGCGACTTCCACGAGGCGCTGAACTTCGCCGGCGTCTTCGACGTGCCGGCGATCTTCTTCTGTAACAACAACCAGTACGCCATCTCCCACCCCCGCGAGCGCCAGACCGCCAGTCCCACCATCGCGGGGAAGGCCGACGCCTACGGGATCGACGGCATCCGTGTCGACGGGATGGATCCGCTGGCGGTCTACGAGGTGACCCGCCAGGCCGTCCGGAAGGCCAGGGATCCCGACGCCGACCAGTGTCGGCCCACGCTGATCGAGGGGATCATGTACCGCTTCGGCGCGCACACGACCGCCGACGACCCGTCGGTCTACCGCGACGAGGAGGAGGTCGAGGAGTGGAAACAGCGCGACCCGATCCCGCGGATGGAGACGTTCCTGCGGGAGCGGGGCCTGCTCGACGACGAGCGGATCGACGCGATTCAGGAAGCGGCCCGCGAACGGGTGGCCGATCTGATCGACGCCGCAGAGGAGTTCGAGCCCGACCCCGAGCAACTGTTCGCCAACGCCTACGAGTCGGACACGCCCCGGATCCGGGAACAGCGGGAGCAGTTCCGACGGCTCCGCGAGCGCCACGGCGACGAGACGCTGCTGGACGAGGAGTGAGCGCGGACTGCCGAGCGTTCCTACAGTTCGATGCGCTCGACGATCCGGTCGTCGTCCTCTTGAGCGTTGATCGCGACGATCCGGAGCCGGTCTTCGAGACCGGAGCCACGCACCTTGGCTTTCAGGAGGTTGTCGACCTGGTAGACGCCGGCGGCGTTGGACATCTCGATCTCGACGAGGACGGCGTTGTCCTCGCCGGGGTGGAGCGTCACGGCCGTGATCGCCTGGCTGGAGACGGTGTTGATCCCGCGCCCGCCCTGTTCGTAGGGGATGCGCGAGCGGCCCTGCTCCATGTCCAGCGCGTCGGCGACGCGGACGACGCCCGCCTCCAGCGTCAGCGGCTCCTCCTCGACGTGGTGACAGAGGATCGCGTGCAGGACCTCGCCCTTGAGCCGGACGGCTTCGGCCACGTCGTACCCCAGATCGGGGAGGATGCGGTCCAGCAGGTCCGCCGCGAGGGAGATCGAGTAGTAGGGGTGGTCGTCGCGGTGGACGACGTGACCGATGTCGTGTAGCGTCGCCGCCAGCGCGACGATCACCGGTTCGTCGGCCTCGGCCAGTCCCTGCTCGGCCGCGCCGTTGAACTCGACGCCCTCGCCTTTGAGGAGGTCGTAGAGGCAGAGCGCCCGGTTGCGGACGATCTCGACGTGTTTCGTCCCGTGGTCGTTGTACCGTTTCCGCGTGACCGGATTGACGTTCTGGGCTTCGAGGTAGGCCGTGATCTCCTCGTCGTCCCGGACGTACTCGAGGGCCTCGGTCAGCCGGTCGTCGGGGAAGGCGTGGTCGCCGTCGATGTCGTAGACGCGGCCGTCCCCGGTGGAGCCGCTGGTGGCGTCACTCATGATCCGACACTCGCGCGCGACGGAGAAAAAGACCCGGTGCGCCGGTCAGGCGTCGGCGGCGGCCGACTCGACCTCGTCGTAGTCGGGTTCGACGCCGGGGTCGTCACTGACCCACGCGTACGTGACCTCGCCGTCGCCGTTCACGACGAAGACCGATCGCTTGGCCACGTCGTGGACGCCGAGATCGGCGAAGTCCATGCCGATGCCGTACTGCTCGATGATCTCCTTGTCGGCGTCGCTGACGAGACCGAACTCCAGACCGAGTTTGTCCCGGAACTCGTTGAGGGCGAACGGGGAGTCGACGCTGATTCCGTAGACGGTCGCGCCGACCTCCTCGAAGTCCGCCAGGCGATCCTGGAACGTGTCCATCTCGTGGGAACAGACGCTCGTGAACGCGCCGGGGAAGAAAGCCAGAACCAAGGGCGCGTCGTCGAGGTTCTCGGAGAGCGTGAACTCCTCGATGTCGCCGTTCGCGAGCGGTGCAGTGAAGTCGGGGGCCGCGTCTCCTTCGTCGATCATGACACCCATCCTTTCGAGCGGGGGTGGGATTACTGTTGTGCCATCGACGCCCCGCGAGCGAGGCCCTGTAACAGTTGTCGTAACGTGACTCTGAGCAAAAAGCCTATAATTGGCCTCCGGCTATGCTGAGGCACAGATGATCCCACTGTTCATTCCAGGGGCACCCGGTGGGCCGGAACTGCTGGTGGTTCTGCTCATCGCGATCCTGCTGTTCGGCGCGAACAAGATCCCCGAACTCGCCCGCTCGACCGGGCAGGCCATCGGCGAGTTCCAGAAAGGCCGCCAGGAGATCGAGGAGGAACTCGAAGAGATGAAAGACCCCGATATGGGGACCGACGCCGGCACGTCGGCCGACGCCGGTACGTCGGCGGACACCGGTAACACGGTCGGTTCCGAGGTCGACTCCGAAGTCGAGTCCAGCAGCGAGACCAGCACGGACACCACGAGTAATTAGATCGATTCGGTTTTTCGGACCCGCGATCCGTCCCGGTCTCGACGCCGCCGGTCGTGACGGCACGGGACCGGTTCCGAACGAGTGTCCCGTCGTCAGGATTGTGGGTCGTTCCCACACTCGCGACAGAAGAACTCGAACTGCCCGTCGTCGGTGAGTTCCATCCCGTGGTCGGTCTCCTCGTCGCACTCGGTGCAGAACACGAGTGCGTCGAGTTCGTCCCAGTCGTGCCGGGCACCGGGCGCGCCGATGGCGAACCCCCGGACCAGGTCGTCGGTCTCGTTGCCGCCGGTCTGGTACTCGCCGGGCTCGAACCGGATACAGCCGTCCGCCGGGACCTCGACAACTTCTTCGGGGGTCTCGAAGGTCGCCGTGCCTTCGAGGATGTAGAACAGTTCCTCCTGGTCGTGGTGACGGTGCATGCCGCCCGAGAACGACTCGCCCGGCTGAAGTTCGAAGTAGTTGAACGCGAAGTCGGCCGTCCCGAGCGCGTCCGAGACGGGTTTGCGGATCGAGTGGACGCCCAGCGGGTTGTTCTCGATGCGGACGTCGTCGAGCGAGACTTTTTCCATGGCCGGTAGTGCGGTCGCTTCGGCATAACCGTTGGGAGAAGTGGAATCGCTTTTCACCCGACGTGTGCAATTGCGGACAGGGGCGTGTGGCCTAGTGGACAGGGCAAGAGGTTCCTAACCTCTCGATCCCGGGTTCGAATCCCGGCACGCCCGTGCCGTTCTAGACCCGTTAGGAATCGGAACACGGCGTAGGGATTCGGGGGTAAATCCACCCTCGGAATCACTAGATTCGAACCCGCCGTTGAGGGGGCACCGGTGCCGCATGGCGATTCGCTAGATTCGACTCCCGGGAACAAAATAAAACGCAGGGGTAGAATCGGAGTCGCGGAATATCTGTCACGCGCTTCTGCTCCTCATCAATCAAAGAGACGGGGAACCCCAAGCTATATGGCGATTATCCTCGACTCCAAAATGGCTGGGATAGTTAGTGGGCCGGCGCGAATTCGAATCGCGGTTACGGCCACCCGAAGGCCGAAGGATACCAAGCTACCCCACCGGCCCGTGCAGTAGCAGTACGGAGATAGCACCGGTCGGTTTTAACGGTTGCGAAAACCGAGTCGCCGCCTACTCGATCGTGTACGACTCGTACCGCCGCACGACGGTCCGGAACGACCACCAGCAGAGTACGAGCGCCGCGACCAGCGACACGCCGTACCCGCCCCAGTGGACGGTGGCGACCGGGAGGGACGCGATCGCGTCACCGACGCCGTCGAGCCACGTCGCGACGGCGTCGGCGAGCGGGACGCCCTCGGCGGCCAGCCAGACGAACGGGAACGCCAGCAGTCCGCCGACGACGGAGGCGGCGACGTTCCGAGTCCCCGCGGGAGCCAGTGCACAGCCCACGGCGGTCCCGCCGAGCGCGACGAACGCCAGCGAGTAGACGATCCCCGCGCTCAGGCTCGGCGGGACGACTTCCCGACCGCTCCCGGCCGTCACCGGATCGAAGCGGGGGAAGACGACGCCGGCCGCCGGTGCGAGCGTGACCGCGAGCAGGCAGAACACGACCGTCACCGCGACGAGGAGGGCGATCTCCCGGGGCCCGAGCGGACCGTAGACGCCGGTCGCGACCGTCGCGAGGGCGGACAGCGGGAGGCCGAGCACCAGTCCGGGAACGGCGAGGCCGGTCGCGTACTGCCGGCCCGAGGCCAGCGCGGTGAGCGTCGCGGGCAGGACCGGCCCCTCGTCACCGAGGGGGTTGAGACCGAAGGTCCCGCCGGTCAGCCAGGGGAGCAGGAGCGCGAGGACGGGCGGCAACGCGGCGAACAGCCCGCCGGTCCGGGCGAGGTCGATCAGCGACGACCCGACGACGATGACGGGGATCACGAGGAAGGAGAGCCGACGGGGGTTCCTGCGAGCGACGACCACCGACCGCTGTGCGACGCGCAGGACGGGACGACTCGTCGACGGGAACCCGAGAGGTCGGACGGCGGCGGCCAGCGGGTCCGTCCCCGCGTCGGCGTCGACGGTCGCTTTCTCCTCGGCCACCTCGTTCTCGACGGTGTCGCCGAACCACAGCGCCGTCGCGACCCGTTCGAGGACGTGCCCCCAGCCGAGAATCCAGGCGACGCTCCCGACGGCCGCGACGGCCGCCCGCGCCGGCGAGCCGACGACCGGCGAGCCGACGACGGCCAGATCGACGAGCCAGCTCAGCGGCCACAGGCCCAGCAAGGCCTCACGCCGTCGGGAGCGACGTTTACGAACAGGAAGTACCAGCCGAAGAAGGCGACGACGGCGGCGATGCCGAAGGCCGTCTTGTAGCGGGCGACGATCCGCACGCGCGCCGCCAGCAGTTGGGTCGACAGGCCGATCGTGTACCCGGTGACCAGCGCCGTGAGCACGAGCAAGAGGAGCGCGGACACGAGGAACGGGACCGTCAGCGGCGACGCCGTGGTGTAGACGAACGCCCCGCCGATCAGCGCCGCCGGGACGGCGATATACGAGAGGGCGCGGAACAGCTCCGCACTGAGCAGTCCCAGCACGGCCGTCCGGGTCGAAACGGTCAGCAACAGCAGCGACTCGTTGTCGAGACGGTCGTGACGCGATCCCGCCCGCTGGGCGAAGACGTACACCAGGAACAGCCACTGGATCGCGACCGCCCCGCGGACCCCGTCGGTGAGCGGGTAGGACGCGAGTTCCCCGCCGAACCGGAGGACGAGCCAGGTCCCGCCCAGCACGAAGATCGAGATGAAGAGGCCGCCGACGGCCGTGAAGGCGAGTCGCGTGGTGTCGCCCCTGAGCGCCCGGAGCGACCGCCGGAACTCCTGTCGGCCGATGGCGAGCCCGTGTCGGGGCCAGCCGGCCTCAGGCATCCGGCGTTGCCCCCGTTACCGCCCCGTTCCCTTCCGCAGGGTCCTCGCTCGTCACGTCGAGGAACACCTCTTCGAGCGTCCGACCGGAGCCGGCGTCGTCGCCGGCCTGTGCCCGCTGTTTCAGCTCCGCCGGCGGCCCCTCGGCGACGAGTTCGCCGTCCGAGAGGACCCCGACGGTGTCGGCGTGTTCGTCGACGACCGGCAGGATGTGCGTCGACAGGAAGATCGTCGCCCCCGCGTCGGCGAGGCCGTCGATCATGTCCCGGATCGTCCGGGCGGCCCGCGGATCGAGGCCGCTCGTCGGCTCGTCCAGAAAGAGCACGTCGGGATCGTGCAGGACCGACTGGACGAACGCCGTCTTCTGTCGCATCCCCTTCGAGTACGTGTCGATGCGCCGGTCCGCGTCTTCGGCGAGGTCCAGCCGGTCGAGGTAGTCCTCGATGCGCGCCTCGGTCCGATCCGGCGGCAGATCGCGCAGGCCGGCGACGTAGGTCAACTGCTCGCGCGCGGTCAGTTCGTCGTACAGCGGCGGCTCCTCGGGGAGATGGCCGATCCGGTCGATGAGGCGTTCGCGCTCCTCGACCGGGACGCCCCCCACCCGTGCGCTCCCGCTGGAGGGGCAGGTCAGCGACGTCAGCATCCGCATCGTGGTCGTCTTCCCCGCACCGTTCGGGCCGAGAAAGCCGTAGACGACGCCCTCCGGGACCGCGAGGTTCAACTCCGCGACCGCAGTCGTCGATCCGTAGCGTTTCGTCAGGTCGGTCGTCTCGATCGCTGTCATGGGGACCAATCGTCGGAGACTCCCGCCGGCGAACGTATGAAGCTAGTGTCGCGTTTTCCGACTCAGAAAACCTTCATAGTCCGCCCGATCGATCCCCCGCACATGCAGGTGGGAATCGTCTCCGACACGCACGACAACTACAGCGCCGCCGAGGAGATCGCCGCCGTCCTCGACGACCGCGGGATCGACACCCTCGTCCACTGCGGGGACTTCATCGCCCCACCGCTACTCGCGGCCTTCGAGGGCCACGGCTTCGACATCCACGGCGTCCTCGGGAACAACGACGGGGAACGCGAGGGACTGGAAGCGACCATCGACGGCTTCAGCGAGGGGAGCCGGCTCCACGGCCGCGCGGCCGACCTCACCTTCGACGGCACGTCGGTCCACGTCCTCCACGGCGACCAGGGCGTCGAGACCGTCAACGACCGCGCCAAGTCCGGCGACTACGACTACGTGTGCTACGGCCACTTCCACGTCGCCGAGGAACGGACCGTCGACGGCACGACCGTCGTCAACCCCGGCGCGCACTTCCCGACCGTCCCCGACGAACACCGCAGCATCGCCGTCCTCGACACCGACGCCGACGAAATCGAGTTCGTCGGGATCGACGGGTAGCGGCGCAGTGACTCCCCGGTTCGAGCAGTCGGAAAACGGATCGCGGGACCGCGCCGATCAGGAGAGATCGGGAACGAGCGGCGCGTCGGCCTCATCTACAAGCTCGGCTCCGGACGCTTTCGGTGCCGCGCGACCACCGTCGGTGCGGACGCGGTTCGTGGGCATCTCGGGAACGAGCGGAGCCGTCGTTTCGATCTGAGGCCGTTCGGTCATTTTGTCCTCACCCTACCCTGAGAGGGGGACCTACATAAACATCACGGTCTATAATTAACACGGTCGTTCGTGTACCGGCGAGCCCGGGCGGAGATGGCAACGGAAAAGGTGTGGGGAACGCGAGTGACGGTATGAGCGACGGTCCGGTTCCGGCGGCGGAGTGGGAGACGATCGTCAGGAACGTGCCGCTGGTCTCGGTGGATCTCGTCGTCGAGACCGACGACGGCGTCGTCCTCGGCAAGCGCGTAAACGAACCGGCCCGCGGCGAGTGGTTCGTCCCCGGCGGTCGCGTCCGCAAGCACGAGCGGTTGCGCGACGCCGTCGAGCGAGTGGCCGCCACGGAACTCGGCTGTGCCGTGACGATCGAACGCCAGCTCGGCGTCTACGAACACTTCTACGACACGTCGGAGTTCGACGACACAGATGGCAAGCACTACGTTCCGATCGGCTACCACGTGACGCCCACCGATAGCGCGGGGTTCGAGCAGGACGATCAGCACAGTTCCCTGCGCACGTTCCAGCCCCCCTTCGAGATCGACCTACACCCCTACGTCGAAGCGTACCTGGACGACGCCGGGATTCTGGAGTGAGATTGACATCCTCCCACCCCTGAAGGGCTGTCTCTTACCCATAAGTCGAGCCGTCAGCATGGGCTGTCTCAGTTGCCGGACCCGACGAACACGCCGATATTCGACGGTCTTGCTTGGGGTGCGAACCGATTCCAGCTGTGAACACAAGCCGGTTCGACCGTCTTCCGTGACCGGTGTTCTCCTCCGTCTCACGTCTCGGCCTACCTGATCCGCTCGTAGATCACTGCCGAGAGCGGTCAAGACGCTGTTCTGGAGCATCACGGACTTATGGGTAAGAGACAGCCGTGAACGGGTGGGCTTCCGCTCGCTACGTGTCACTCGTCGGTATCCGGATCGTCACGGAGTCGGTCCTTCTCCAGGAACCGCGAGAGACGGAGCCGCCCCGCTTCCTCCGCAGGCGCCATTTCGCCGCGCACTCGTTGTTCGGCCCATCGGATCCGATAGCGGTACCACTCCAGCGTGTCGCTCCCGTTCCTGACCTCGATGTTGAGCACGCCGGCGTACCAGCCCTCCGTCCGGTTGAGCGAACGCGGAAGTGTCAGGTTCTTGTAAACGTCGACGACGTTGGCAACCTGATCGAAGTACTGGCTGGAGTTGAGTTCGTAATCGGTTTCGTAGGTGAGGAAGGCTTCTCCACCATGTTTATCAATTGATATTATATGGATATTAGATCTTTTTTGGAGCCTACTCTGAATTTTACCAATGTATTTTTCACCACCATCTGGTGGTTTATTAGTTGTAAGATTCCACAACTCACCAGAAGAGGTGATGGCACTGAGATAATTCTCAAATCCCCAGTTGTTGTTGACATAATTCAGTGCCCACCAATCCTCAACTACCGTATCCCAGATCACAGACCCATTGTAGCTTTTCCCAGTTATATGTAATCGAGTTACACTCCAATTTGTTTGGTTGTGATAGCTTTTATTTAATACTGCTGCGAATGACGCCGCTATATATGATAACTCTCTGGTTGTCCGGGAATCATTGCTGAAATTCCCATAGTACGCGAGATGGAATGTGTTTTCATCAATATTTGTCCTGTTTATGTCCAGATCACTATCATTGATGACAGAGAGAAAAATGCGACTATAATTGATTCTACTATCACTAAATGATCTTTCACTGTTGCTCGTGTTTTTATTGGATACTGATTCTGAGGGGGATCTCACGGCCGTTCTAGTATTTTGATTCTCGCTTGATTCTGTGTCAGTTATTTCAGCGGACATTCCGCTACACCCAGCTGATATCAGTAGTAAACAGACAACTACCACGCTTTTCCAGTCTTTGAACATATTGGGCAGAACTTCTCAATCAAAGAATTAGTTGAAGAACTATCATCTGACTTGCTCTTGTCGTTGGAAGAGTCTGACTGTTCGGGGAGTGTATCATCAACCAGACGATCTAGCGTGTTATCTGGTTCATCATTAACACTATCTCGGTTTTCGTTCTCATCATCCCCGGTAAAGTCGGTCTTGACCTTTTCCCCGAGATCGGCCGTGGCCACA
>JBDGUF010000056.1:0-37203 GCA_042216105.1 Halorientalis sp. | reverse complement strand
CGTCGCTGGGGAACTCCATCATCTCCGTCCAGCCGTGGTTGTAGAAGTCGAAGTTTGCCTGCACGTGGGTGATCTCCCGGGCCTCGGCCTCGGTAAAGCTCGAATCCAGTGCGGCGACGTAGGTGTCCATCGTCGCGTCGAAGAAGTCGTCGAGGTGGGCGCGGCGGGCCTCGCGGGACCCGTCGTCGGCCCGGTCCAGAAAGACGCCGGTGTGGAGGTCGACAAGCCGGTCTTCGACCCGCCGACCGATCACGGGTGCTGTCAATGCCTTCTTCGCGGCCCAGTGGCGGACGTTCTGGCGGAGCTTCATCTCGACCCACCGCTAAGGTCGGAACGTCCTAAAACGTCCGGGTTCCCGGCGGGAACGGGACTACCACGGTGCGCCGGTCGGGGACGTGAAACTCACGCGGATAGCAATGCACATTAGGCCCGGTATGCAAACGGGGTGTTATGAGCGCGTCGCACGTGATCATCGGAGACGGCATCGCGGGGAGTTCCGCGGCGGAGACGATCCGGGAACAGGATCCCGACGCCGACGTCACGGTCGTCACCGAGGAGGGGGAGGCGCTGTACAACCGAATCCTCATCAAGGAGTTCGCCAAGGGGAAGTTGCCCGAGGCGCCCATCTCGATCCACGAGGAAGACTGGTACGCCGAGCGGGACATCGATCTGGAGCTCAACACCGTCGTCACCGGGGTCGACACCGACGAGAAGGTGGTCCACACCCACGACAGCGGCGACATCGCGTACGACAAACTGCTTCTGGCGACCGGCGGGACGCCGACAGAGCTCCCCGTGGACAACGCCGACGCCGAGGGGATCCACCACTTCTGGACGTTCCAGGACGCGCGGGCCATCCGGGACCACGCCGACGAGTCCGAGACGGGCATCGTCGTCGGCGCGGGCCTGCTGGGCATCGACCTGGCGGCGATCTGTGCCGCACAGGATGTCGACGCCCACTACCTGATGCGGGGCAACCGGTGGTGGCGCTACGCCCTCTCGCTCGACGGTGCCGAGATCATCCACGACGCGCTCGAAGACAACGGCGTCACCCCCGTCTTCGACTCCGGCGTCGACCGCTTCACCGTCGACGATGACGGCCACGTCACCGGCGCGGTCGACCCCGACGGCGAGGCGTACGACGGCGAGTTCGTCGGCGTCGCCATCGGTCTGGACTTCAACACCGAGTTCCTCCGGGACACGCCGGTCGAACTCGACGACGGCATCGTCGTCGACGAGTACATGCAGACCGACGTGGCGGACGTGTACGCCGCGGGCGACGTGACTCGCTTCTACGACACGATCCTCGGGGAACAGGCCCAGAACGGGGCCTGGGGCTCGGCCAAGGAACAGGGGGCAGTCGCCGGCCAGAACATGGTCGCGGACGAGGAGAGCGAGGCGTTCCGCTGGGTCTCCTCGTACTCGATCACGCACTTCGATTTCCCTTTCCTCTCCTTCGGTCACCCGACGCTGGGCGACGACCACGCCGAGCGCAAATACTCCGACACGGAGTGGCGGCGGCTCGCCTTCAAGGACGGCAAGCTCGTCGGCGGCGTCCTCATCGGCGACCTGGCACCGCAGTCGAAGTACAAACAGCTGATCCGCGAGGAACGCGAGGTCGCGGACCAGAAGGAGGTCCTGCTCGAACAGAGCGTCGACCTCGACAACCTCGACGCGGCCCCGACCGCCGAGTCCGAGTGACGACCGGCGGAGCGGCGCGCCCGCCGTGACCCCGCGTATCGAAGGCGTTTTCTCCGGGCCGGGCCGAGCGGGCAGTATGAACGGTGGCGGGAGCAGCGACATGACCCTTGCCTTCGATTTGAGCGCGCTCAAGGAACTGGCCCAGCCCGACGCGGTGTTCAACGACGCGCGCCAGTGGAGCGAGTACGTCGGCGTCGTCTCCGAGAAGCCGACCTACGTCGTGACCAACTTCACGCGCAAACACCGGATCCGCCAGGACTTCTTCTCGGGTCCGCGGGGTCGCGAGGAGAGCCTCGACAACGTGAAAGGGCAGTTCGAGACCGAACGCCACGTCTTCGTCGGCACCGACGGCGAGGACGAGGAACTGGCCGAGGCCGTCGGCTGGGAGTACCTCGCCGTCGAGGACGCCGCCGAGGCCGCCGGCTGGGAACTCGGCGAACCGGACGCGCCCGACGAGACCGTCGAGGACAGCCGCGACGACTGGCCCTGACCACCGAGCGGACAGGGAACCCCACGACGCCGGTCGTGGCCACCCCGTCCCGATCGGGCCAGGGCACGCCACCGCCCGATCCGGAACGATACAGTTATCACGTCCTGTTGTGACGCTGTCACTATGTCGCTGGACATAGAGAGGGCTCTCGGCGACGGGCTCGACAGGGTACTCACCCGGCCGGGCGCGTATCTCGTCGGTGCCTTTCTCGTGATCGGGTTCGCGAACACGGTCGTCGCACAGTCGATTTCCGAGGTCGCGATCGAGTTCGTGATCGACGAGTTCGGCCGACGGTTGGCCGAAACGGGTAGTCTGGAGGAGCTCCGGCGGCAGGCCGACGAGATACCGTTCGCCGTGTCGGCCCCGCCGACGCTGCTGGCCGTGGCGTTCGTCGCGCTGGTGTTCGTGAGCGAGGCGGTCGGCATCGTCGCGGTGCGGACGTTCGCCGCCGCCGATCCGGAGGGGCTCCCCGAGGGGCTCACCGACGGGTTACCGCTGGCGACGGTGAACGAGTTCGTCGCCGGGATCCTCACGTTCCTGATCGTCGTCGTCGGGTTCGTGGTCGGGTTGATCGGCCTCGTCATCGGTGGGTTCGTCCTGGCGACGTTTCTCGCCATCTCGCTGATCTTCGTCCGGCAGGCGGTGGCGCTCGACGACGAGAACGCGATCGGCGCGCTCGGCCGGAGCTGGAACGTTGCCACGGGCAACCGCTGGTACCTGTTCGGCCTGGTCGTCGTCCTCGTCGTCCTCGACGTCGTCGTCGGTGCCGTCAGCGGGCTGGTCGGTGGCATCCTCGGACCGGCGGTGAACGTGCTGTTCAACGTCGTCGTCGGCGCGACGGTCGGCGTGTTCGGCATCGCGGTGACCACGCGGGCCTACCAGCAACTCCGCACCGAACGGGGCGACGTCGACGGGACGGGCGTCGGCGGCGGTGGGGAACCGGAAGGCTGGAACGACTACTGAGTCACGTCGGCGACCCGCGGCGTTTAACCGGGCGCGAATCCTACCCGTCGCCGATGCCAGAACCGCGCGTACCGGGCGAGGGGGGCGACGACCTGGAGTTGGCCTGTGGCGAGACCGTCGGCCCCCGCGAACTCGATCTGGGCGTCCGGGAGTTCGACTGTGACTGCGGCGACGCCCACGGGGTCGTGATGGACGTCCACCCGCTGGGGCGGTTCGTCCCGGAGTCGCTGGCGGACGTGTTGCGCGCCACGGTCGAACCCGCCGACGAGTTCGACGAGTTCACCACCGCCCACCTGATGGGGATGGTGATCGAGGAGTTCCCCGGACAGGTCGCGAGCGCGGACCTCTCCGAGGACGGTGACGTGGGCTACAGCGCCGTCTGGGTCACCGACTTCGACTCGCGGGAACTCCACGAGGTCGTCGTCGAGTTGCTCGTTGAGCTGATGGAACACGCGATGAGCCACGCCGGCGACGACGACGCCATGGCCGAGTTCGAAGAGCAGATGCTCGAGTTCGACGTGAGCGAGTTCGTCGAGACGTACCGGCAGGAACGGGAGTTCGAGTCCGAACACGACACGGCGGCCTGACGCGGACACGGGATCCGGCTCGTGCCCGGGGGAGCGCGTCTCGGTCCGTTTCCGACACCGGCCGGTTGAACTTTCGGCACAGCCGGCGAACCGAACCGGACGTATGACAGTCGCTGACAGGGACGGGTGAATGCCGTCCGTGGGTTTCCGGCGAGCGGGCGTCCGACGGGTGTCTGACGCCGTTTAATGTGATAGCAGGGCGTGTGTATGCGTATGCGCTTACGTCAGGGCCGGTTCGAACGCATCCGCACCGTACTCGACGAGGCGGACGCCGACGAGCCACTGACAGCGCGGGAGATTCTGGACCTTCTGGAGGAACACGGCGAGGAGTTCGACAGCGCCCACCAGATCGCCACGGTACTCGGCCGCCGCGCCGAGACCGGCGAAGTCGAGGTCATCCGGGACCAGCCGTACCGCTATCGCTTCCGGGACGGCGGCTCCTGACGGAGACGCCGCCGTTGCCCCGCCGATTTCGGGGTCCGTTACCGGATCGAACGGAACGGGATCCGCGGTTTCGTCCGCGCCGACCGACGGGTCCGGCCCGCGACCGGCGGCGATCGTCGTTTCCCGGCCGCGGTCCGTGCCAACCCGGCACAATACGAATTTCGAAATTCGGCTACGATGCTCGCAACCTATCGCCGGGCTTATTACGATGAGCGAACTGGGGACGGACAATGACGGACGACTCAGAGGACCGGACGATCCTGCTGATCGGAAGCGGCCCGATCAAGATCGGACAGGCCGCGGAGTTCGACTACTCCGGCGCGCAGGCCTGTCGCGCGCTCCAGGAAGAGGGGGCGCGGGTCGTGCTGGTCAACTCGAACCCGGCGACGATCATGACCGATCCGGAGATGGCCGACAAGGTGTACATCGAACCGATCAACACCGAGGCCATCGCCGAGATCATCCGGAAGGAACAGCCCGACGGCGTCATCGCGGGACTGGGCGGGCAGACGGGGCTGAACGTCACCGCCGAACTCGCAGAGGAGGGCGTGCTCGACGAACACGACGTGGACGTGATGGGCACGCCGCTGGACACCATCTACGCGACCGAGGACCGCGACCAGTTCCGCCAGCGCATGGAGTCCATCGACGAGCCGGTCCCCGAGTCGGTGACCATCGAGTCCGTCGACGAGGTCGAAGGGGCCGTCGAACAGGTCGGCGGCCTCCCGGTCATCATGCGGACGACCTACACGCTCGGCGGCCAGGGCTCGGGCGTCATCGGCGATATGGACGAACTCAAAGACGCCGTCCGCAAGGGGCTCAACCTCTCCCGGGACGACCGCGTGATGATCACCGAGTCCATCGACGGCTGGATCGAACTGGAGTACGAGGTGATGCGGGACGCCGACGACTCCTGTATCATCATCTGCAACATGGAGAACATCGACCCGATGGGCATCCACACCGGCGAGTCCATCGTCGTCACGCCCTCGCAGGTCATCCCCGACGAGGGCCACCAGGAGATGCGCGACACCGCGTTGAAGGTGATCCGCGAACTCGGCATCCAGGGCGGCTGTAACATCCAGTTCGCCTGGCGCGACGACGGCACCCCCGGCGGCCAGTACCGCGTCGTCGAGGTCAACCCGCGCGTCTCCCGTTCCTCGGCGCTGGCCTCGAAGGCGACCGGCTACCCCATCGCCCGCGTGACGGCGAAGGTCGCGATGGGCAAGCGCCTCCACGAGATCGAAAACGAGATCACCGGCCAGACCACCGCCGCCTTCGAGCCGGCCATCGACTACGTGGTCACGAAGGTGCCCCGCTGGCCCAAGGACAAGTTCCGCGACGTGGAGTTCGAGCTCGGGCCGGGCATGAAATCGACCGGCGAGGCCATGGCCATCGGCCGCACATTCGAGGAGTCGCTGTTGAAGGCGCTGCGCAGTTCGGAGTACGACCCCGCCGTCGACTGGGCGGACGTGAGCGACGCGGAGCTGGAGTCGGAGTACCTGGAGCGGCCGACGCCGGACCGCACCTACGCCGTCTTCGAGGCCTTCGAGCGGGGCTACTCCGTCGAAGAGGTCAACGAACTCACCGAGATCCGCGAGTGGTACCTCGAACGTTACAAGCGGATCGCCGACGCCGCGACCGCGGCCGCCGAGGGCGACTTCGCGGCCGCCGCCGAGGAGGGCTTTACCGACCAGGAGATCACCGCCATCGCCGGCGGCGAGTTCAACGACACCCACGCCTCCTGGCTCCCCGACCGCGACGAGGCCCAGCAGGTGGACGCCGACGAGGTGTCCGCGGACGGCTCGGGCGTCACCGTCGAGCAGGTCGACGCCGAGACCCCCGACCGCGCGTTCAAACAGGTCGACACCTGCGCCGGGGAGTTCGCCGCCTCGACGCCGTACTACTACTCCGCTCGCGAACCGCTGTCGGGACTGGGTCGCAACGAGGTCCAGGTCGACACCGACGTCGAGAGCGTCGTCGTGGTCGGCGGCGGCCCGATCCGGATCGGGCAGGGCGTCGAGTTCGACTACTGTTCGGTCCACGCCGTCCAGGCGCTGGAGGCGATGGGCATCGACGCCCACGTCGTCAACAACAACCCCGAGACGGTCTCGACCGACTACGACACCTCGGAGGGCCTCTTTTTCGAGCCCATCACCGCCGAGGAGGTCGCCGACGTGATCGAGACCACCGAGGCCGACGGCGTGATGGTCCAGTTCGGCGGCCAGACCTCCGTCGACATCGGCGAACCCCTCGAAGACGAGATCGAGCGCCGCGGCCTGGACTGTGAGATCATGGGTACCTCCGTCGAGGCGATGGACCTCGCGGAGGACCGGGACCGCTTCAACCAGCTCATGGACGAACTGGGCATCGCCCAGGCCGAGGGCGGCACGGCGACCTCCGAGCAGGAGGCCCTGGAGATCGCTCGCGAGATCGGCTATCCCGTCCTCGTGCGTCCGAGCTACGTGCTGGGCGGGCGCGCGATGGACGTGGTCTACAACGACGAGGACCTCGAAACCTACATCGAGGAGGCCGTCCGCGTCAGTCCGGACAAGCCCATCCTCATCGACGACTTCCTCGCCGACGCCGTCGAACTGGACGTCGACGCCGTGGCCGACGGCGACGACGTGCTGATCGGCGGCATCATGGAACACGTCGAGACCGCCGGCGTCCACTCCGGGGACTCCGCCTGCATGATCCCGCCGCGGTCGCTGTCGGACGAAGTCCTCGCCCGCGTCCGCGAGGTCACCGAGGACATCGCGACGGCGCTGGACACGGTGGGCCTGCTCAACGTCCAGCTCGCCGTGAAAGACGAGACGGTGTACGTGCTGGAGGCCAACCCCCGCTCCTCCCGGACCGTCCCGTTCGTCTCGAAGGCGACGGGCGTTCCCATCGCCAAGCTCGCCGCGAAGGTCATGGCCGGCACGAGCCTGGAGGAGCTGGACGTCGACGAACAGATCCCCGACCAGGTCTCGGTCAAGGAGGTCGTCCTACCGTTCGACCGCCTGCCCGGTTCGGACCCGCGCCTCGGTCCGGAGATGAAATCGACCGGCGAAGTCATGGGCACCGCCGGCTCGTTCGGCAAGGCCTACCAGAAGGCCCAGATGGCGGTCGGCAAGCCGATCCCCACCGAGGGGACGGCCATCGTCGACCTGCCGGTGATCGGGTTCGAGGACCACTTCGACGTGGAGGATCTGGACGACGCCGACATCGAGGCGGTCAAGGAGCGCCTCCGCGACGGCGAGATCGACCTCGTGGTCTCGCGCAACCGCGAGATCCTGGAGGTCTGCGTCGAGGAGACCATCACCTACTTCTCGACCATCGAGAGCGCCGAGGCGGCCCTGGAGGCCATCGAGTCGGCCGACCAGCCGCTGAACGTCCAGGACGTGGCCACTCGCCCCAAGGACACTCGCGACTGGGGCGACTACTGAGCCGGCGAGGCTCCCGCCCCGACCCCGGCGAACCGCGTGACTCCCGGGCGGGTACGCCCGGATCCGGTTGAATTTCTTATACGTCACATGACAGTCTCTAAGTACCCGCACAGGAAATCGGGGAGACATGTTCGAGGGGACGGGAGATGTTAGATAGGGGCGACAGCACGACCCGGATCGTCGCGACGGCGGTCCAGGTTCTGGCCGTCGCGGTGGTCGGGATCGCCGCGGGCGTGTTGATCACGGCGGTCACGGAGAGCCTGCAGGCGGCACAGACGCTCGCGACCATCGCGGGGGCGCTGGCGACGGTGGTCCTGCTGGTGATCGTCGGGTGGTACGCCAGGCGGCTGGAGGACGCGGCCGAACGGAGCCGCAAACTCCGCCGGCGACCCTACGTCAAACGCATCGTCGCGACGGGGATCGACCGGATCCTGGAGTGGCTCACGACCAACCGCGAGCGGTGGGATCGGTCGAACCCGCCGGCCGGGATGCCAGTCTACCCCGAGATCGAGGACACCGGCGTGCCAGACGACGTGGTGGCCGACATCTCGCGGGACTACCCCGATCTCGTCTCGGACGTGAGCGCCTTCCTCACCGCCAGCCGCGAGTACCGCGACGCCTGGCAGGACCTCCACACCGACCTCGCCCGGATCGTCGACCACGGCTTCGAGCTGTCGGACCCGCCCGAGGTCATCGACGACGTGGTCCCCCAGAACTACGAGGGGGCCGCCCGCGCCGACGGCGTCGACCCCTGGATCGAACCCAACGAGTTCGTCGACGAACACCCGCGGCTGTTCGCCCGGCTCGTCCTGACCAACCCCGAACCGTCACTGAACGGGTCGGCCTACCTCGACACCGAGGACTACGCCGTCCTGCTGGTCGACGCCCATCGCCGCGAGTTCATGGAACTGCGCGGTGAGGAGGAGATCGCCGATCGGATCGACCTGGTCCACCGGAAACTGGAGACGCTCACGGAGAACGACGAGAACATGGAGGAACGCCTCCAGGAGGTCCGTGCCGAGTACCTCGACGAGTACGAGATCATGGAGACCGAACTCGGCGAGATCAAGGCCGACGGGCGGTCGGCAGTGTGAACGATCGGAACAAGACCTTTGGGTCACGGGAGCGATTGGCACCCGGGATGCGCGCCGAATCGTTCACGCTCGCGGCGGCACAGGTGGAACCAGTCTACCACGACAAGGAAGCGACGCTCGACAAGACCTGCCGGTACATCGAGCGGGCCGGCGACGAGGGCGCGGACCTCGTGGTCTTCCCGGAGACGTACTTCCCGGGGTACCCCTACTGGCGCGGGAGCGTCTCCATTCCCCGCTGGACGGACCTGATGGTCGACCTCCAGAAGAACGCGCTTCACGTCGACGACGACGCCGTTTCGGTACTCGGGGACACCGTCGCGGAGGCCGACGTGACGCTTGCACTCGGAACCAACGAACTGAGCGACAGACGGGGGAGCGAGACGGTGTACAACTCGATCTTTTATTTCGGATCGGACGGCGACCTGCTGGGTCGCCACCGGAAACTGATGCCGACCCACGAGGAGCGGGCCATCTGGGGCCGGGGAGACCCCTCACACCTCCGGACTTACGACACCGAGATCGGGCAGTTGGGTGGGTTAGTCTGCTACGAGAACCACATGACGCTGCCGAAGGCCGCGCTGACGGCGAAAGGCGAGGAGGTACACGCCGCGGTCTGGCCGGGCTTTTGGGAGCAACACGGCCACCCCGGGGACAAGACGCGCGCCGAGTCCAGTGAGGCGATAGAGACTTGCGACATCTACCCCGCGATGCGGGAGTACGCCTTCGAGACGCAGTCGTTCGTCGCCGCCTGCTCGGCGTACATGAGCGACGACATCCCCGACGAGTTCTCCGAGGAAGAACTCGGGTTCAACGTCGCGGCCGGCGGGAGTATGCTCATCAACCCCGCCGGCATCGTCAAGGCCGGCCCGCTGGTCGGCGAGGAAGGGCTGCTGACCGCCGAGTTCGAGACCGACGAGCGGCGGGCGACGAAGGCCTACTTCGACGCGATGGGCCACTACACCCGCTGGGACGCCGTGTCGCTCGAGGTGAGCGACGAGACGCTCGAACCCGCGACGCGGCGTGGGGAGAATTCACCCGCCGCGAGTGTCGACGGCACCCTGTCGGCGGCACAGGCCCAAGAACTCGCCGAGATCCACGACGTGCCGATAGAGGCCGTCGAAGACATCGCCGAGGCGGTGGCAGGCGACTGACGGGGGCGGACAAGCATCCGCGCCGAGCGCAGCGAGCGCGGTTCACCGGACGCGAGGGGGCTCGCGTCCGGCAGTTTTTCCCACGTTTTTGCGATGGAGTTCGCCAGCGGCGAACCCCCGACGTAAAAAGTGGGTTTTAGTCCTCGGCCATCGCCAGCACGTCGTCGAAAAAGCCCTTCGAGTCGTTCGGTCCCGGATTCGCCTCGGGGTGGTACTGGCGGGTGATGATGTCCAGGTCGTCGTTCTCCAGCCCCTCGGGCGTGTCGTCGTTGACGTTGATCTGGGTGACCTCCAGCTTGTCGCCGGGTTCGGCCACGGTGTAGCCGTGGTTCTGGGTGGTCATGACGACCCGGTCGGTCCGGAGGTCACGCACTGGCTGGTTGACCCCACGGTGGCCGAACTCCATCTTCTCGGTCGAGCCGCCGAACGCGCTGGCGACGACCTGCTGGCCGAGACAGATGCCGGCCATGGGCGTCTCGCCGGCGTAGGTGTCCACGAGGGTCTTGGTCTGCTCGAAGTTCTCGGGGTCGCCGGGGCCGTTGGAGATAAACAGCAGGTCGGGATCGACCGCGGCCACGTCCTCGGCGGTTGCGTCGTAGGGGAGGACGTGGACGACGGCGTCGCGCTCGACCAGCGAGTCGATGATCGACCCCTTCGCGCCGCAGTCGATCAGCGCGACGGTCTCGCCGTCGCCGTCCTCGTTGAAGACCTGGGGTTCGCCGACGCTGACCTGTGCGCCGATGTCGGTGTGATCGGACATGTGGACACACTGGTCGAGTTCGGCCAGGGCGTCCTCTTCGGTGGCGTCGGGACCGGCGGCGATCCCACACTGCATCGCGCCCTCGTCGCGGATGCCCGTGACGATCTCCCGGGTGTCCAGGTGGTCGACGGCCGGGACGCCCTCGGATTCGAGCCACTCGGCCACGTCCGCGGTGAGTTCGCGGGCGACGACCCCGCGCGGGTGGACGCGGTCGGACTCGAAGCGTTCCTCTCGGACGCCGTAGTTCCCGATCAGCGGGTACGAGAAGGTCAGGATCTGCTCCTCGTAGGAGGGATCGGTGAGACTCTCCTCGTATCCCGTGTACGCGGTCGTGAAAACCAGTTCCCCGCGGGTCGTGCCCGGAGCGCGGGAGCGCGCCTCGATAACGCGCCCGCCCTCGATAGCCACGTAGGCGTCCGTCATTACGAGATGCGTACCGGTCCGCCGTTGATAAGTGTTGCTTTCGAAGCGCAGTTACGAATTTCGCAATCCTCAAGTACGGCGGGCGAGTACCCGCAAATCTCAATGGACGAGCTGGACCGCCAGATCCTGAGCATCCTGCGACGGGACGCTCGGACGGCCTACACGGAGATCGCGGATCGGGTGGGGACCTCGGAGGGGACGGTCCGGAACCGCGTCGAGCGACTGGTCGAGGACGGCGTCATCGAGCGCTTCACCGTCGCCACGTCGACCGGGAACGTCAAGGCGATGATCGAGATCAGCGTCGACGTGAACGTCGACACCGCCGCGGTCTCGGACCGCATCGTCGAGTGGCAGGAGGTCGACTCGGTCTGGCAGGTCTCGGGGGAGGAGGACATCGTGCTGGTCGTCGACGCCGCCGACACCGAGCGGGTCAACGAGCTGATCACGAAAGCGCGGGAGCTCGACGAGGTCGTCTCGACCAAGACCAGGCTGATTCTCGACGAGCGGCTCGGGTGAGCGGGGCGAGGTCGCTCCGCGAGCCTGCGTCCCGGATCGAGGGAACGCACATACCGCTCCCGACCGAAGGGTATCACATGACACTCGACGTGGAGCGACCCGACCCGCCGCGACTCAGCGGCCCGGGCGACCCGGGGGACTACGAGGCGGTCGAGGAACCGGCGGAGTGGACCGGCGACGAGGAGGCCCGGGAAGCGCTTTCGGACATGCTGTCTGCGGGGGCGTGGGAAGACGCCTTCGAGGAGTGGCGGAGGAGGACCTCCATCTCGGTCGAGCAGTTCCGGGCCGCCCGCGATCTGGGCGTCTTCGAGCGGCTGGACTTCCACTACAATCCCACCGCCGAGGACGTGGGCTACCGCGCGCCCGCGGTCCCGGCGGACGCCGACGCGGGGCTGGACCGGGAGGACGCCCGGGAGACCGAGGAGGAACTCGACGACCTCGGGCGGATCGTCAGCGAAGTGCTGGAGAACGACTACATCCACCGATCCTCCGAGGAGTTCGGGTACGACTGGGAGTGACCGACGGCGGCCCGACGAACCCGCCCCCCGGGCGGCGAACCCGAACGCCCGGATCCCACGGGGGACTGGCCGGCCTACCTCGATTCCTTTTTCAACCCGCTCGCCGATTGCACAGGCATGAGTTCAGAGGAGACGCCCGGTGGAGCGGACGCCGGGGGCGATGCCGAACACGAGAACGCCCGGCAGGCGGTCGTGACGGTCGACGCGGACGACACGGAACTGGGAACGGCCAACCGCCTCGAGGCCCACACCGGCGACGGGATCCGCCACCGCGCGTTCACGTCGCTGCTGTTCGACGAGGACGACAACATCCTGCTGGCCCAGCGCAGTCCGGACAAGCGCCTCTGGGACACCTACTGGGACGGCACCGTCGCCTCCCACCCCGTCCAGGGCCAGAGTCAGGAAGCGGCGACCCGCCAGCGCCTCGAGGAGGAACTGGGCGTCACGCCCGACCAGTACGACGATCTCGAAGTGACCGACCGCTTCGAGTACAAGCGCTACTACCCCAACGAGGGCGTCGAGTGGGAGGTGTGTGCCGTCCTGCAGGCCACCCTGACCGACCGGACGCTCGACCCCGATCCCGACGAGGTGGCCGGTCTGATGTGGGTCCCCTACGAGCGCCTCCGGGAGAACCCGAAGTGGTACCGACAGCTCCGGCTCTGTCCCTGGTTCGAGATCGCGATGCGCCGGGACGGCGAGTGACACCGCGGTGACGACGCGCCGCTTTTCACTGCTGGTAACTGGCGGGTCGGATTTTTGTCCGCCGCCCCACCCGGATCGGTATGGCGGTCGAGACGTACAACTCGCTGGGCGGGCAGGTCGCCCTGGTCACCGGTGCGACCCGCGGCATCGGGGCGGCCATCGCCGCGGACCTCGCGGATCGCGGCGCGACGGTGTACGCTGGTGCCCGGGATCCGGGGGACGTGACCGGGTCGGAACTCCGCCCGCTCGAACTCGACCTCACCGACGAGGACGCGGTCGTCGACGCGATCGACCGCATCGACGACGAGCAGGGGCGACTCGACGTCCTCGTGAACAACGCCGGGGTGATGGACAGCCGGTCGGCCCTGACGGAGATGCCGACGAGCGTGATCGACGAGACCCTCGACACCAACCTCCGGGGCCCGCTCGTCCTCACGAAGTACGCCCTGCCGCTCCTGCTGTGGCGCGACGGCGGCCGCGTCGTCAACGTCTCCTCGGCGCTGGCGTCGCTCCGGCGCGACGCCGGCCGCGGGATGCCCGCCTACCGGATCTCCAAGGCAGGCCTGAACGCGCTGACCGTCTACCTCGACGCCGAGTACGGCGATCAGGGCCTCATCGCCAACGCCGCCTGTCCGGGCTGGACCCGCACCGCGATGGGCGGCCCCGACGCCGAGCGCAGTCCCGAGGAGGGTGCGGACACGCCCGCGTGGCTCGCACGATTCAAACCCGGCTCGCCCCGCGGGCGGTTCTGGCGCGACCGACAGGTCATCGACTGGTGACGACACCGCGGGACAGCGAGGAAGTCGAACGGGTGAAATACGGCGACACGGGACTAGTCGTCGGCCGAGAACCCCATCTCGGTCGCGTCGAGGAAACGTTCGATTCCGTCGCCGGTTTCGGGCCGGTCGGCGTCCGGATCCTCCGTCTCGTCGGCGTCGGGGAGCCACGCCGTGACCGTACAGCCGCGGTCGTCGTTCTCGAACTCCAGCCGGCCGCCGAACTGTGTGACGGTCCAGTAGACGACCCAGAGCCCGACGCCGCTCCCGTGTTCGAGCGCCGTCTCCTCGCCCTCCTCGAGGACGGCCAGTTCGTGCGGGTCGATCCCCGGACCGTCGTCGGCGACCTCCAGGATCGCGGAGTCGCCCCCGTCGGTGACCCGGACGGTCACGGTGGGGCTGTCGGTGTCGTTGTGCTCGACGGCGTTGGCGATGAGTTCGTCGAGCGCGATGGCGATGGCGGGGTCGACCTCGACGTCCAGTTCCGCCGGCACGTCGACCGTGATCTCCGCGAACGGGTATCGGTCGCGGGCGTCCCGGACCTTGTCCGCGACCACGTCCCCCAGCTCGGTCGTCACCGCCCTGTCGTCGTCGAACGTCCGCGAAACCTGGCCCACCTTGTCGCTCTGGTCGGTGATCCGGGTCGCCGTCTCGACGATCCGGTCGAGCCGGTCACAGAGCTCCGGATCGGCCAGCTGGCGCTCGACGAGTTCGGCGTTGCCGGCGACGACGTTCATCTCGTTGCGGAGGTTGTGTCGCAGCAGCCGGTTGAGGACGTCGAGGCGCTGGCGCTGCTGGCGCTTGTCGGTCACGTCCCGGAGGCTGATCAGCGTCCCCGCGACCGCGCCCCGCGCCCGATGGAGCGGCGAGATCCGAACGTTGTAGTACCGAACACCGTCCTCGCCCTCCAGGGAGAGCTCCGTCTGGACGCTGGTGTCGTCGGTCTCGTCGAGCAGTTCGGCGACCGCCGGGAGTACCGTCTCGATTCGCTCCCCGACGGCGGCGGTGTCGGACCTGTCGAGCAGCTCCGCGGCCGCGGGGTTGATGTCCGCGATCCGGCGGTCGTCGTCCAGCACGATCACGCGGTCCTCCATGTTCTCCAGGATCTCGTCGCGCGCGAGGTTGCGCGCGACCGGGACGAGTTCCAGCAACTGGCCGCGCAGGATCGTGCCGGTCACGATGACCCCGCTGAGCAGGAACCCGACGGTCGTCGGATCGATGCCCGTCGGGAGGTAGCCGTAGACGTACAGCGCGTTCCCGAGAAGCGGGACGAACATCGCGATCAACAGCGCGGTGGCCTGTGTCCGGTAGACGCCCTCCGCGAAGAGGATGACCCGCAACAGCAGGGCCCCACCGATCAACACCACCAGGTACGAGTAGATGACGTGGACGTCGAACAGGACCCCGTAGGTCGACTCGAACGCGGCGAACCCCGCGGTCTGCACGAGCGAAACCGTCGTCCACAGGAGCTCCGGCCGGAACGCGATCGCACCGACGACCACGACCGGTTCGATCAGCAAGAGCGCGAGGGTCCGGGGGGTGAGCCACTCGTCGTTCCCGGTGTACTCCAGCACGAGCGCCAGCCACGCGAGCGGAATCACACACGAGAACGCGGTCTCCAGCCGCGTCCAGAAGAACTTCGCCCCCAGCGTCGCCGTCGCGAGGTTCATCCCCTCGGCGAACGACCAGAGGCTCGCCCCGACCATGAACACCGCGAGCGGGAACGCACCCGGCCGATCGCGGTGCTGGAGGGCGAAGGCACCGACCCCGAGCCCGACGACTGACGACAGGAACACGGGCACGGTGTAGGGCGTGTACTGGAGTTGCATCGCTCCGCTTGTCGGGACAACGCCAACCCGTTGAATAAGGGTTCCCTCGTCGGTATCAAAACTGAAAGCGAGCTCAGTCCGCGCGGGAGCGGACCGCCGCCCAGACCGCGATCGCGCCGAGGGCGAGCGCGGGGAGCAAGGGCAGGGCGAGGTAGGTGTGTCGCCAGCCCCACCCGAGGGAAGCGACGCTCCCCCGGGCCGCGGGCAGCAGGTACAGCGCGCCGGGAACGACGAGGAAGGCGACGACGATCGCCGCGACGAGGACCCAGCCCCGCCAGTCGAACTCCTCGTCGATGTCGCCCACGGTGTTGCGCGGATAGGCGTCGCTCGACCCCGCGTCGCTCCCGCCCGTCGCCGCGTCGTCCCGGTCCCGGTCGCCGTCCTCGACGGCTCCCGGTTCGTGAACGTACCCGTCGTCGCTCACAGCTCGCTGTCGGGCCTGACGACGACCTTCCCGAAGCCCTCGCGGTCCTGGAGCATCTCGTGGGCGCGGGCGGTCTCGCTCATCGGCAGGGTGTCCCGGATCCGGGGCTCGAACTCGCCCTCCCAGACCAGTTCCAGCACGTCGTCGACCTCGCCGGGCGTCCCCATCGTCGAGCCGATGACTTTCAGCTGGTTCCAGAAGATGCGGTTCACGTCGGTCTCGGGGTTGGGGCCGGTGGTCGCACCGCAGGTCACTACCCGTCCGCCCTTCGCGAGGCTGGCCAGCGACTGTTGCCAGGTGGCCGCGCCGATGTGGTCGACCACCACGTCGACGCCGCGGTGGCCCGTGATCTCCCGGATCGCGTCGTCGAAGTCCTCTTGCTCGTAGTTGATGACCTCGTCCGCGCCGAGTTCGCGGGCGTAGTCGAGTTTCTCCTCGGTGGAGGCGGTGGCGTACACCTCCGCGCCGAGGTACTTGGCGATCTGGAGCGCGGCGTGGCCGACCCCGCCGCTGGCGCCCAGCACCAGCACGGTCTCGCCGGGCTGGAGGTCGGCGCGGGTCACCAGCATCCGCCAGGCGGTCTGGAAGACCAGCGAGGCCGACCCCGCGACCTCCCAGTCGACGTGGTCGGGGACGGGCACGAGGTTGTCCGCGGGGACCGCGGCCTGCTCGGCGTGGACGCCCCGGACGTGTTCGCCCAGGATGTGGAAGTCGACACACATCGTCGGTTCGCCGTCGCGACAGAACTCACACGAACCACAGGAGACGCCGGCCGAGACGGCGACGTGGTCGCCCACCTCGAAGCGGTCCACGTCCGATCCGACCTCGGTGACGACGCCTGCGGCGTCGCTGCCGGGGATGTGGGGCATCTCCAGGTCGATCCCCGGGAGCCCGCGCCGGGTCCAGACGTCGAGGTGGTTGAGCGCCGCGGCCTTCACGTCCACGAGGACCTCGTCGTCGCCCGGTTCCGGGTCCGGGAACTCGCCGTACTCGATGACGTCCGTGTCGCCGTGTTCCGAGAACTGAACTGCCTGCATATCCGTTCGCTCGGCCGGCGTGTCCAAAACGGTGTCGACTGATCACCCCTACCCGTCACGCGCCGTCGGCGGCGAGCGCCGCGAAGCTCGCCTCGTGGCCGGTCCGTGCGACGTGGTCGTCGCACCGGCCGGCGGCCGACTCGCGGTCGGCCACGATGGCTTCCGCCTCGCAGTCGTGGCAGACGAAGTGGTATCGTGCCATTACCTGTATTTTCAAGTTCGCCGGCATTAATATTTTGTTCTCTCGGTATCGATACGCTCGCGACGGAACCGGGTCGACGCCCGATCGAACGCCGGGCGCGGCGGGAGTGTTTAGGGGACGCGACCGGAATGGCCGCCATGGTCGATTTCCAGTCACGCGACACGCGGCGCTCGGTGGGGGACGACGAGGACGATGCCGACGACGCGGAGGCGGACGACACCGAAGAGAGCGAACACGACGAAGGACACGCTCACGATCACCACGAACACGACGCCGAGACCCTCGGCGTGGGGATCGTGACCGTCTCGTCCTCGCGGACGCGGGACGACGACCCCGCGGGCGAGGCCATCGAGAACGCCGTGACGGAAGCGGGGCACGAGGTCGTCGTCAGGGACGTGATCCGGGACGACCACGACGGGGTGCAAAACACCGTCGACGCCGTCGCGGGACGTGGCGACGTGGACGCCGTCGTCACCACGGGCGGCACCGGAATCACGCCCGACGACGTGACCATCGAGGCCGTCCGGCCGCTGTTCGACAAGGAGTTGCCGGGCTTCGGCGAGCTGTTCCGGCGGCTCTCCTACGACGAGATCGGGACGAAGGTGGTCGCGACTCGCGCCACCGCGGGCGTCGTCGACGACGCGGTCGCGTTCTGCCTCCCCGGCAGCGAGGACGCCGCCCGGCTCGGGGTCGAGGAGATCGTCGTCGACCAGGCACCGCACCTCGTCGGCCTCGCCCAGCGGGAGTGAGCCCGTCGGTCACCCGGGGAGCGGACAGAGACTCGCGGTCAGGATCGCCACCTCGTCGGTCTCGTTTCGCGCGCCGTGTGACTGGCCCCGCTCGTGGAACACCACGCCCGGCGCGGTGATCGACTCGGCGGTGTCGTCCTGTACGACCGTCACCGTCCCGGCGAGGACGTGGAACACGTTCGCGGCTCCGTCGTGGGCGTGGGGCTCCAGTTCCGCACCCGGCCCCAGCGCGAAGGCCTTCACCAGCACGTCGTCGCTGACGGCCAGTTCCGCGTCGATCACCTCGCCCGCGTCGGGGTCGAGGGCGGGCAGTCTGTCCAGCGTCATACCGGACGGTCGGTCCGCCCGGCCTTAGCCGTTCCGTCGGTCGCTGGACCGTCGCTTGGCGTGGCTTTTAGCCGCTGGCGGTCTCAGATCGTGGCGATGGTAACCGAACTCGGGACCGACGTGTGGTGGTACGACCTGCGCGGGGTGAACGCCTACCTCGTCGACGACGGGACGGTGACCCTCGTCGACGCCGGCAACCCGTGGGACAGGCGGAACCTCGTCCTCGGGATCGACGAGGCCGGCTATTCCCTGCAGGACGTGGACCGCGTGTTGCTCACCCACTACGACTTCGACCACGTCGGCGGTCTCGGCCGCCTGCAGGGACTCGACGCCACCGTCCACGTCGGCGCGGCCGACGAGCCCTACCTGACCGGGAAAGAGCGCCCGCCACTCGCGAACCACAAGGGTGCGCTCCAGAACGCGTTGGGCCCGTTCCTGAAACCCCCCGCCCTCGCCGTCGAGACCGTCGCCGACGGCGACGAGATCGGTTCCTTCACCGCCTACCACACGCCCGGCCACACGCCGGGGCACGTCGCCTACGTCAGCGAGACCCTCGGCGCGGCCTTCCTCGGCGACCTGGTCCGGGAGTCCGACGGGGAACTCCGCGCGTCGCCGTGGCCGGTGAGCTACGACACGGATGCCGTCGCGGAGAGCGTTCGCGAACTGGCCGACCGCGCACCCGACTTCGAGATCGCGGCGATGGGACACGGCACGCCCTTCCGGAACGGGGGGCGCGAGGCGTTCGACCGGCTGGTGGACTCGCTGTGATCAGCCCCCGGCCGCCTCGGCAGCCTCCTCCGCCACGTCTTCGGGGTCGAACAGGTCGGGATCCAGCGCCATGTGGGCCTGTCCCTTGACGAACTCGGGCAGGGAGTCGTCCGTGTAGGCGACGATCCGGAGGTCGTCTGTGAGGTCGGTCGCGATGGGGATAGCGGTCGCCAGCGCGGCGTCGGTGACGACGAACAGATCGGCGTCGTGGATGCCGGCTTCCTCCAGCGACGGGCGGCTGGCGGTGCCCGCGGCCCGCGTCACGGTGAATCCAGCCTCGGTCAGTGCCCCCCCGAGGTCGTGCTCGTCGGGACCGACGATGACTGCGTTCATACTCGCCCTCTGTGGCCCCCGGGGTTTGGCTCTCACGGTCCCGTCGCGCCGTCACAGCAGGCGCGGGAGGACCGCGAGGGCCAGCGCACCGCCACCGATGGCCGTACAGACGGCACCGAGCAGGGCCAGCACCAGCGCGCCGGCCGACTGCCCGAGCGCGGACGCGTCGCCCCGGTCGTCGGCCACGAGCGTGAACGCGTCCGTGTTGTTCGGGGCACCGACGGCGAGCCGACCGCCCTCGGTCCGGATCACGCGCCCGACCACCGACACCGCGTCGCCGGGTTCGAGGAGTCCCTGCTCGAACCGCCGGTCGGCGTCGGCGGCCGCGACCGTCTCGCCGTCGAAGGCGAACTCGTCGAACGCCCGCGGAGCCGTCCCGACGACGTGGGGCTCGTCCGGAACCGTTCGCTCGTCGAGCCGGATCGAGTCCCGGAAGCTCGCCTCCGTCGGGAAGGCCTCCAGGTCGGGCGGGCGGACGGCGACGGTGCCCGAGCCGTCGTCGACGGCGAAGGGGACGGTCGCGAAGTGCGACCGCTTCGTCGTCCACCCCTCGGCGGCCGTTCCCCTGGTCCGTCCGCCGCCGGAACGGGTCGTCCGTTGCACCCGCGTCGCGACGGCCACTCCGTCCCCGTTCCGGAAGTGGGCCGGGACGCGCTCGTCGGTGAACGGTTCGACCGTCCCGGAGACGGTGACGAGGTCGCCCGCGTCGAGGTCCGCGACCGACGCCGACCGCGTCCGCAGGAGCGTCGCGGCCTTGCGGAACTGGCGGACGGCGGCGACCGACAGCCCGAGTCCGACGAGCGAGAAGAACCCGCCGAAGACGAGCCCCTGCCACAGCGGTACCGCGGCCATACGTGTCACTCCAGGGACACGCACAAAGAATCTACCGACGGTTCGGACCGGGCGGCCCGGGAGAGCCCCGACTCGGGCTCGTGACGGAGCGAGGAACCGACGACCGCCACGGGTCCAGACGGGGTCGGCCGCTACCGGGCTCGGCAGGGGGACCGGTCGGCTCGCGGGTCGTCACTCGTACTCGATGGTGGCCGGCGGCTTGTGGGTCACGTCGTACAGCACGCGGGCGACGTTCTCGTTCTCGCCGGTGATGCGGGACTGGATGCGCTGGAGCGTCTCCCAGTCGACGTTCTGGGCACGGGCGGTCATGCCGTCCCGGCTCTCGACCGAGCGGACGGCGACGACCCAGCCGTGGACGCGGTTGTCGCCCTTGACGCCCGTGGCCTTGCCGATGACCGCCGCCAGCGCCTGCCACGGGTCGTGGTCTTCGAGTTCCTCCTCGACGACGTGGTTGGCCTCGCGGGCGACGTCGAGTTTCTCCTCGGTCACCTCACCGATGATCCGCACCGCGAGCCCGGGGCCGGGGAAGGGCATCCGCTCGGCGACGATCTCGTCGAGATCGAGTTCGCGGGCGACCTCGCGGACCTCGTCCTTGTAGAGGTCCCGCATCGGTTCGACGATGCCCTCGAAGTCGACCACCTCCGGCAGGCCGCCGACGTTGTGGTGGGACTTGATCGTCCCCTCGCTCTCGATGCGGTCGGGGTAGATGGTCCCCTGGACGAGGTAGTCGGCGTCGACCTCGCGGGCGACCGTCTCGAACTCCCGGATGAACTGCTCGCCGATGGCGTGGCGCTTCTCCTCGGGGTCGGTGATGCCTTCGAGGGCGTCGAGGAAGCGGTCCTTGGCCTCGACGATCTGCAGCGAGTCCATGTAGTCGAAGGTCTCGCGGATCTGGTCGGTCTCGCCTTTCCGCATCAGTCCGGTGTCGACGTAGACCGGCGTCAGTTGATCGCCGATGGCCTCGTAGGCCAGGGCGGCGGCCGTCGAGGAGTCCACCCCGCCCGAGAGGGCGATGACGGCGTTTTCGTCGCCGACTTCGGTGGCGATCTCATCGATCTTCTCGTCGACGAACGAGTCCACGTCGACCATCAGGCCTCCACCTCCTCGTGGGTCTGGCCGCGGGTCTCGTCGCCGTCGATGATCGTCTCCAGCAGGCCGACGAAGGGCGGACTGGCCCTGCCGGGCCGGGACCGGAACTCGGGGTGGAACTGCGTCCCCAGGTAGTAGGGGTGATCGTCCAGTTCCAGGATCTCCATGCGGTTGTGCGAGCGCCCGGAGAAGGTCAGCCCCGCGTCCTCGAGGTCCTCGATGTACTCGGGGTTGACCTCGTAGCGGTGGCGGTGTCGCTCGACGCAGGAGGTGTCGCCGTAGACCTCGTGTGCCAGCGTGTCGGGCTGGATCGTCGTCTTGTGGGCCCCGAGCCGCATCGTCCCGCCCTTGTCCTCGAGGTCGTACTGCTCGGGGAGCAGGTCGATGACCGGGTTCGAAGTGTCCTCGTCGATCTCGGCGGAGTGGGCGTCCCCCAGGTCCAGCACGTTGCGCGCGAACTCGACGACGGCCATCTGGAAGCCCAGACAGAGCCCCAGCCAGGGCACGTCGTTCTCGCGGGCGTACCGGCAGGCCTCGATCTTGCCCGCGATGCCCCGCGAGCCGAAGCCGCCGGGGACGACGACCCCGTCCACGTCGTCGAGTTGTCCGTCGTGACCCTCCGCGAGGTCCTCGGAGTGGACCCACGTGGTGTTGACGTCCACGCCGGTCTCCAGTCCGGCGTGTTTCAGCGACTCGTGGATCGAGATGTAGGCGTCTTCGAGGCCGTACTTCCCGACGAGCGCGATCTCGACCTCGCCGGTCGTGTCCCGCGTCACGAGTTCCCGCCAGCGGTTGTCCCGCTCGGCCTCGGGCAGGGCCTCGTCTCGCAGGCCGAGACGCTCCATCACGTACTCGTCGAGCCCCTCCTCCTCGACCATCAGCGGGACGTGGTAGATGTCCTCCACGTCGGGGTTGGAGAAGACGGCGTCGGTCGGCACGTCACAGAACAGCGCGATCTTCTCCTTCGTCGCCGGGTCGAGTTTGTCCTCGCAGCGGCCCACGAGGATGTCGGGCTGGAGGCCGATCGACCGGAGTTCCTTGACGGAGTGTTGGGTCGGTTTGGTCTTCTGTTCGCCGTTTTTCGAGTAGGGGACGAGGGTGACGTGGGTGAAGAGGATGTCCTCCTCGTCTTCCTCGTGGGCGAACTGGCGCAGCGCCTCCAGGTAGGGCATCCCCTCGATGTCGCCCACCGTGCCGCCGACCTCGACGATGCACACGTCGTGGCCCTCGGCGGCTTCCCGGATGCGCCGCTTGATGTCGTCGGTGATGTGCGGGATGATCTGGACGGTCTTGCCCAGGTAGTCGCCCGCTCGCTCTTTCTCGATGACGTGCTGGTAGACCTTCCCCGTGGTGATGTTGTGGTCGAAGGTCATGTCGATGTCGAGGAACCGCTCGTAGTTCCCCAGGTCCAGGTCGACCTCCCCGCCGTCTTTCAGCACGTACACCTCGCCGTGCTGGTAGGGGTTCATCGTCCCGGCGTCGACGTTGAGGTAGGGGTCGATCTTGACCGCCGTCACGTCGAAGCCGGCGTTTGCCAGCAGCCGTCCCGTGCTCGCGGCGGTGATGCCTTTCCCCAGGCCGGACATCACGCCGCCGGTGACGAAAATGAACTTCCGACCCAGCTCGGGGTCGTAGTTCCGCTCTGATTCGGTCGGCATACCGACGGTGCGCGCGGGGCGCTCAAAACGGTTACGGGAAGCCCCGAGTGTGCAACGTATGCACACTTTTCGCTCGCGCGACCGGCGGCGTCACTCGCCGGCCAGGAACCCGGCGACCGACTCGCCGATCCGGTCGACCTGTCCGGCGAAGAAGTGATCGCCGGGGATCGCCGCCACCGCGTCGCCGCGCTCCCGGGCGCACTCGGCCACGGGCTCCCAGTCCACCGTCGAGTCGCGCTCGCCGACCAGCACCTGCACCGGGCAGGCCAGCGAATCGAGTGCCGCCACCGTGTCCGCACCGCCCAGCGTCGCCGGCGGAGCCAGCACGGAGACGGCCGCCGGCTCGGACTCGGTCGCCGCCAGCAGGGCGACGCCGGCACCGAAACTGTACCCGAAAAGCGCCACCCGCTCGTAGCGATCCCGCGCCGAGGCGAGGACGGTGGCGGCGTCCCGGCGTTCCCCCTCGCCCTCGTCCCAGGGACCGTAGTCGAACCGCAGGCAGGCGGTCCCGCGCTCGGCGAGGGCCTCGCCGACGGCGACGAGTCGCGGGTCCGAGCGAGTGCCGCCCATCTGGGGGTGTGGCGGGCAGGCGACGACCGCCCGATCCGCACCGGGCGTGTCGACGGTGACCCGGATCGTCCGGTCGCCGTCGATGCGACGCTGCTCGCTCATGTCCGGCCGTCCGGGTGTCGGAGTTTTAAGGGCAGCGGTCACCTAACCCGAGTATGGGCATCCTCTCGCGTGCCTCCTACATCGTCCGCTCGAAGGTCAACGGGCTCCTCGACAGGGCCGAGGACCCCGCCGAGACCCTGGACTACTCCTACGAGCAGTTGCGCGACGAACTCCAGAACGTCAAACAGGGCATCGCCGACCTGACGACCCAGAAGAAACGGTTGGAGGTCCAGCGGCGTCGCCTCGAGGAGAACGTCGAGAAACACAACGAGCAGGCCCGGGAGGCCGTCCGGCAGGATCGGGAGGATCTCGCGCGCCGGGCCCTGGAGAAGAAAAAACGGAAGATGAACCAGATCGAGGACCTGGAGAGTCAGATCCAGGACCTGGAGCGCCAGCAGGACGAGCTGATCGAGAAGAAAGACGAACTCCGGAACCGCATCGAGCAGTTCCGCACCAAGAAGGAGACGATGAAAGCCCGGTACAAGGCCGCCGAGGCCTCCAAGAGCGTCTCGGAGGCGATGACCGGTGCGGGCGACGGGACGGAGGACGTCGGGCGAGCCATCCAGCGCGCGGAGGAACGGACCGAGGAGATGGAGGCCCGCGCCGCCGCGATGGACGAACTCCGTGAGAGCGGTGCCTTCGAGGACGCACTGACCGACACGGACCAGCTGGACCGGGAACTCGAGGAGATCCGCACCACGGGCGAGATCGACGCCGAACTCGACACGCTCAAGGCCGAACTGGCCGACGACGAGTCCGAGGCCGAGACCGCGGACGCCGACGGCGAGGAGGGCGAGGCCGACCCGGCGGACGTGGAGACCCCCGACGCCGACGCGGGCGCCAGCGACGCGGAACTCGACGCCGAACTCGAAGAGCTGAAAGAGGAAGAGCGGAACTAGAGGCCGCGTCTTTTTCCGGGTTCCGCACGACGGGCCGTGTATGTCGGACACCGACGGCGGGCAACCGAGCGACACGATGCGCCAGCGGGTGCCCGAGAACAGCGCGAAGTTCTGGTTCATGCTCGACGCGGACCGGTGGGTGGTCACGGCGCTCATCTCGGTGACCGTCTTCCTCGGGGTGGTCGTGTTCGGGATGGTTTCCCCGGTGCCCGCGTCCGACCTGCTGGCGGGCGGGGACCCGCTGGAGACGCTGTTCCAGGCGATCATCGGCGCGACGGTCACGGGCGTCACGCTGGTGTTGACCCTGAGTCAACTGGTCCTCTCACAGGAGCAGGGGCCGGTCGGCGACCAGCGCGAGCGCATGGAGGGTGCCATGTCGTTCCGTCGCGACGTGGAAGACGTGATCCAGGAGCCGGTGAGCCCGGCCCAGCCCTCCGCGTTCCTCCGGTCGCTGGTGAAACTCACGCGGCGACGCGCCGAGGCGGTCCAGGAGGCCGTCGACGACATCGACGACGAGGACCTCACCGAGCAGGTCGAAACCTTCGTCGACAGCCTCGAAGAGAACGCGGCGGCGGTCGGGAACAACCTCGAGGGCGCACAGTTCGGGGAGTTCGACGTGGTGTTCTCGGCGCTGAACTACAACTACTCCTGGAAGCTGTACGCCGCCCGACGTATCCGGGCCGAGTACGAAGCCGTGTTGACCGAGCCCGCGACCGAGGCGTTCGACGAACTGGTCGACGCGCTGGAGCTGTTCGGGCCGGCACGGGAACACTTCAAGACGCTGTACTTCCAGTGGGAACTGACGAACCTCTCGCGGACCATCCTCTTCACCGCGATCCCGGCGCTGATCGTCGCGATCGGCATGCTCCTGTTCTTCGACGTCGCGGCCGTCACGACGACGACGCTCGGCCACACCGACGCCCTCTATCTCGTGGCGCTGTCGATCACGATATCGCTGTTGCCCTTCGCCATCCTGCTGTCGTACATCCTGCGGATCGTCACGGTCACCAAGCGGACGCTGGCCATCGGCCCGTTCGTCCTTCGGGAGACCGACCGCGAGCGCGATCTGGACTGGGGCGAGACGGAGGCGAAAAGCGGCGACAGCCCGGGCGTCGACGACTAGTCGAGGAAGTCCGGTTCGGTCCGCTGGGCCTCGATCTCGCGTTCGAGGTGGTCACGGAAGGCCGCCGGATCCACGTCGTTTGCCTCCCGCTCTTTGCGGTCACGCACCGAGATGGTGCCCTCGCTCTCCTCGTCGTCGCCGAGGACGAGCATGTACGGCACGAGGTCCTCGTGGGCCTGGCGGATCTTCTTTTTGACCGTCCAGGACCGTTCCTCGATGGTCACGCGGTACTCGCCGAGTTCGCGCTTGATCTCCTCGGCGTAGGGGATGTTGTCGTCGCTGATCGGGAGGATCCGGACCTGCTCGGGCGCGAGCCAGGTCGGGAACTTCCCGTTGTAGTGTTCGGTCAGGACCATGAAGAAGCGCTCGTAGGAGCCGTACAGCGCCCGGTGGATCATCACCGGCCGGTGTTCCTCGTTGTCCTCGCCGACGTAGGTCAGGTCGAACCGCTCTGGCATGTTGAAGTCCAGTTGCACCGTCGGCCCGTCCCAGTCCCGACCCAGCGCGTCCTCGAACGCGAAGTCGATCTTCGGGCCGTAGAAGGCCCCGTCGCCGTCCTCGACGACGTACTCCATCTCGGCCGCGTCGAGGACCGACTCCAGTTGCGACTCGGCCCGCTCCCAGATCTCGTCGCTGCCCACGGACTTCTCGGGTCGGGTCGCGAACTGGACGGTGTACTCCAGGTCGAACGTGTCGAGGATGTCGAGGATGATGTCGATGATGGCCTCGACCTCGTCTTCGATCTGGTCCGGGCGGACGAACAGGTGGCCGTCGTCGATGGTGAACGCCCAGACCCGCGAGAGCCCGGAGAGTTCCCCGCGCTGTTCCTTGCGGTAGACCTTCCCGTCCTCGAAGTACCGCACGGGGAGGTCACGGTAGGACCACTGCCCCTGGTCGAAGATGGTCGCGTGACCGGGGCAGTTCATCGGCTTCAGTCCGTATTCCTCGTCGTTCACGTCCAGCAGGAACATGTCGTCGACGTAGTTCTCGTAGTGGCCCGACTTCTTCCAGAGTTCCGTCCGGAAGACGTGGGGCGTCTCGACCTCGCGGTAGCCGTTCGCCCGGTTGAGGTCGGCGACGTAGTCCGATAGCTCGTTCAGGACCGTCTTCCCGTTGGGGTGATAGAGGGGCAGGCCCGGCCCCGTGGTCTCGTCGATGGAGAACAGATCCATCTCCTGGCCGATCTTGCGGTGGTCTCGCTCCTTGGCCTTGCGGCGCTGTTCGAGGAACTCCTCCAGGTCGTCCTCGCTGGGGAAGGCGGTGCCGTAGACGCGGGTGAGCATCTCGTTGTCCTCCTCGCCGCGCCAGTACGCGCCGGAGATCTCCAGCAGCGAGAACCCGCCGATCTCGCCCGTGGACTCGACGTGGGGGCCCTGACAGAGGTCGTAGAACTCCCCCTGCTGGTAGAACTGGACGGGGTCCTCGCCGGCGGCCTCGTCGTCGAGGATCTCCCGTTTGAACCGGTTGTCCTCGTAGCGTTCGAGGGCCTCCTCGCGGGGCACCAGTTCCCGCTCGATGTCGAGGTCCTCCTCGATGATGTCGTGGGCCTCGGCCTCGATGTCCTCGAGGTCGTCCTCGTCGATGTCGACGCCGGCGATGTCGTAGTAGAAGCCGTCGTCGGTCCAGGGGCCGATGGTGAGTTTCGCGTCGGGGTAGAGCCGCTGAAGCGCCTGTGCGAAGACGTGGGCCGCGGAGTGGCGGAGCACGTCGAGGTACTCGTCGGAGCTCTCGGTGACGATCTCCAGGTCGACGTCGTCCTCGATGGGGGCGTGCTTGTCGACGAGTTCGCCGTCGACGACCCCGGCGACGGTGTCCCGACCCAATCCCGGTCCGATCTCGAAGGCGACGTCCTCGACCGTCGACCCCTGCTCCATCTCGAGGGTCGACCCGTCGGGGAGCGTGACCGTGACCTCGCTCATACCCGTGCCAAGTCGACACCGCGGGATAAGTGTATTGAGAACCGAGCGACCGGGTCGGGGCCGCGTCGCCGCCACGGCCCGATCGCTCAGGACTCGACGGGGCGTTCGACCGCCCCCTCGTCGATCCGGTCGGCGAGTTTCGTCCCGAGGCGGCGGTAGGCCTGTGCGGCGTAGCTGTCCGGCGACGTGACCACGAGCGGTTCGTCCTCGGTCGCCACGTCGTCTCGGGGGATCACGCTCAGGATCTCGTGGCCCAGCTCGTCCCCGACCGCGGACACGTCGACGTCGTCTCGCACCTTGGTCAGGACGGCACCGACGACAGTCCCGTCGACCTGGTCGGCCAGTTCGCCGACCTTCCGGGCGTCGGTCAGCGACACCTCGTCGGGGGTCGTCACGAGGACGATCCCGTCGGACAACCCCGCCGGGACCAGCGTCTCGTGGGACAGGCCCGCGCCCGTGTCGACGACGACCGCCTCGTAGGAGCGCCGGAGGGCGCGCAGGACGGGCTTGAGGGTCGACGGATCGGCCGCGGCGAACGAGTCCAGCGTGCCCCGCCCGGCCAGCACCGACACGCCCTCCGGCCCCTCGGCGATGGCGTCGCCGATCTCGGCCTCGCCGGCCAGCACGTCGTGGAGGCGCGGCTCGTGGTCGAGTCCGAGCAGTTCGCTCAGGTTCGTCATCGCCAGATCGGCGTCCACGACGACGGTCCGTCGGCCCGTCGCCTGCAGTGCGACCGCCGTGTTCACCGCCGTCGTGGTCTTGCCCACACCGCCCTTGCCGCCCGCGATCGTGTACACGTCCCCAGCCATGAGTCGTCGACAGTACCGCCCGAGAACCCATATAGATATCGCGGCCGAGAGACGGTGTTTTAAACCCGAGCGTGGGTGAAACAAGTTCGGTTCCCGCGGTCGCGGCCGCGGGGTCGGTGACGCGGGCGATCCGCAACACTGAATCCGTCGCCCTCGGGAACACCTGACGATGACCGATCCGGTCGAGCTGGTGGCGGAGTCGCTCTCCCCGGCGACGCGGGACGCCTTCGAGGAGCGCGTGGACGAGCAGGCGGCGTTTCTCCGGGACGCGCTGGCGCGGGGCGATCTCGACACCGAGGGGTTCGCCATCGGGCTGGAGCTGGAGGTGTACGCCGTCGACGGCGACGGGCGGCTCACGACCGTGCCCGACGGCGTCTTCGAGGAGTGCAACGGGGAGCTGGGGCTCCACAACGCCGAGTTGAACACCGATCCGGACCCGTTCACGGCCGCGGGACTCGACGCGCAGGCGCGGGCGCTGGAGACCCGGTGGGAGCGGGCACGGGCGGCGGCCCGCGATCACGGCTGTGATCTCGTGCTGGACGCGATGTGGACGCGACCGCCGGCCGAGGGCAGCGTCGCGTACCTGGGCGACACCGACGACCACGACGGAACCGACCTCCCGTCGAACATGCGGTCGGTGCCCCGGTACTGGGCCATCGACCGCCACTGTCTGGATCTGGCCGGCGGGGCCGTCCCCTTCGAGGTGCCCGGCGCGAGCGTCGAGTTCCCGACGATCCTGTTCGAGTCGCTGGCCACGTCGATTCAACCGCACGTCCAGATCCCCGACGCGAGCGAGTTCCCGCGGTACCACGACATCGGAGTCCGGACGCTGGGACCGGTGCTGGCGCTTGCGACCAACTCGCCGTTCCTCCCGGGGGACATGTACGACGACGGCGTCGACCCCGAAGAACTGCTGGCCGAGACCCACCACGAGCTACGGATCGCGGCCTTCGAGCAGTCGGTCAACCACACCGACCCGCCGAAGTGCCGCGTGCCCGACGACCTCGACGATCCCGCGGACGCCGTCGATCACGTCGTCGAGGACCCCCTCCTGGCCCCCTTCCTCGCGGAGTGGGTCGAGGGGGCAGAGGAGGGGTTCACCGGGGAGATCTGGGAGTTCGACCACAAGCGCGGGACCTTCTGGCGGTGGCTCCGGGGCGTCATCGGCGGCGATCACGTCGACGGGATCGGCGGCCGGCGCTCGATCCGCATCGAGTACCGCCCGCTCCCGACACAGCCGTCGATCCGCGACATCGTGGGCTTCCAGGCGCTGGTCGGCGGGCTCCTGCGGGGGCTGGTCGCGGCCGATCACCCGCTGGGCGAGCTGGATCGCGACGCCGCCGAACGGAGTTTCTACGCGGCCGTCGAGGACGGACTGGACGCCGACCTGGCCTGGATCACCGCGGAGGGCGAGCGGACGAGCGACTCCGAGACCATCTTCGCGGAGGTCTTCGAGTACGCCCGCCGCGGCCTCGCCGAGCAGAGCGTCGACGACGCCACCGCCGACCGCTACCTCGATCCGCTCGAAGCGCGCTGGGACGCGCGGACGACGCCCAGCCAGTGGAAGATCGACCGCGTCCGCGCGGAACTGGACGCGGGCGCGACGCTGGCGGAGGCGCTGGCCGCCATGCAGGAGGAGTACGCCCGCCTGTCCCGGGAGCGCGACACCTTCGCCGACTGGCTCTGAGGGCGACCCGCACGGGGCCGGCCCGCGCTACCGCTCCCGCGCGCCCGTCCCCGCCCGCTCCACGCCCGACAGGTCGATCTCGCCGCCCGGCATGTCGATACCTTCGAAGGCATCCTCGGCGAGCAACAGCGAGCCGTCCAGATCGGCGTAGTCGGCCAGCGGCGTGAGGTGGGCCGCGGCCGCGATCGAGGCGTTCGTCTCGGTCATGCAGCCGAGCATCACGTCCAGTCCGCACGCGCGGGCGGCGTGGCACATCCGGACCACGGGCCAGAGGCCGCCGCTCTTGGTCAGTTTCAGCACCGCGATGTCGGCGGCCTCGGCGACGCGGGGCACGTCGGCGGGGGCCACGCAACTCTCGTCGGCGGCCACCGGCAGGGAGCCGGCCTCGCCGACACGGGCCAGTCCGTCGATGTCGTCGGCGGGGACGGGTTGCTCGACGAACTCGACGCCGTGGTCGGCGAGAAAGCGGCTCATCGCCACCGCCTCGTCGGCGTCCCACGCGCCGTTGGCGTCGACCCGGATCGTCGCGTCGGGGACGCGGTCGCGCACGGCCCGGACGATCTCGCGGTCCCGGTCGGTCCCGAGTTTGAGCTTCAGTATCGGGTAGGTCCCGGCGGCGCGGGCCGCCCGCTGGGCCATCCGGTCGGTGTCGTCGATCCCGACGGTGAAGGAGGACGTGACGGAACGACCGTGATCGAGGCCGAGGTGCCGGTACAGGGGCAGGCCGACCCGTTTCGCGGCCAGGTCCGCCAGGGCGACGCCGACAGCCGCGCGGGCTCCCGGGAGCGCGGCGGGGTCGCCGGCGATGTCGGCCGCGGCCTCGGCCAGTCGGGTCGCGATCCGCTGGCGATCGTGTGGATCGCAGTCCGCGACGGCCGCCAGCAGGTCCGGGAGCGCGGCGGTGATCTCCGCACGGGACGGGCTGTAGTAGTCCGCGGGGGCCGCGCCGCCGACCCCGCGGTGGCCGGCGTCGTCCTCGACCCGGACGACGAGGTTCTCGGAGACCGTCGTGGTGCCCCGCGCGATGCCGAACGGTTCCGCCAGTTCGAGGGCGATCCACTCGAAGTCAGTGGCGAGGGTCATCGGAGCGCGTCGAGCAGTTCGTCCGCGCCGAACCTGACGGGGTCGGTCGCGGGCGCGTCGATGGCCGTGGCGTACTCGATGACCGCCTCGTTGGCGTCGGTCTCGTCCAGCCCGCTCGTGTTCAGCGACCCGGCGGCGACCGCGGTTCCGGCGACGGGGTCGGCCAGGTCCTCGTACAGCGAGACGACCGCCGGGATCGGCGGGATTTCGAACGCCTCGTAGCCGTGGATCGCCTCGCGACCGGCCTCGTGACAGAGGACGAGCGAGTCCGGCATCGCCCCGTGGAGGATGCCACAGGTCACCGCCGAGTAGGCGGGATGCGTGATCGACCCCTGCCCTTCGACGACCAGCAGGTCGTGGTCGTCGCCGCGGTCCCGTACCATCCGCTCGACGGCCCCGGCGACGAAGTCGCTCGGGACGCGGTCGACGACGATCCCCCAGTCCTCGATCAGGACGCCGGTCTGGCCCGTCGGGATCAGGGCGGCGTCGAGTCCGCGCTCGCGGGCGGCCGCGACGAGTTCGGCGCTCGTGGTCATCTTGCCCGTCGAGCAGTCGGTGCCGACCGTCAGGACCACCTCGGCGTCGACCTCGCGGGCCCGCCCCTCGGCGACGGAGAGGTCGTCGGGCGGCCGGCGCAGGTCACGGAGGGCGACGCCGTACTCGTCGGCCAGCGCGGCGAACTCCGCGTCCTCGGCGAGGAAGTAATGCAACCCCGAGAGGACGTCACAGCCGCGCTCGATCGCGCCGCGCACGTCGGGCCGCCAGGACTCGTCGAAGTCGCCGCCGATGGGGGCGATCCCGATCACCAGCGCGTCCACGGGGTCGGGAACGTCGTCGATCCCGGCGACGATGGGGGCGTCCTGCACGTCCGGGAGGTGGTCCGCGACGCGGTCGCCGGCGTTGCCGCGGTCGAGGACGGCGGTCACGTCGTAGTCGGCGTACCGGAGGACGCCGACGGCGGTCTTGGCGCGGTCGGGGAACCGCTCGTGAGCGAGGACGGCGACGTTCACACCGAACGCTTGCACCGGCGCGGGCATAAACGCTGACACGGGGATTTTTGTATCAATATTGCATCACCCAAAGTATGCGCCGTCTGACGACAGCGCTCCTGGTGGGGGCATACTTGCACTCACACTCGTCGCCGCGCCGGCGGCGGGGGCACAGACCGCGACCGACGGCAACCGGACGGCCGTCGGCGTCGAACTCGACGCCTGGACGATCACGGGGATCACGATCGACGGGAACGAGACGGAGCGGATCCGTCGGAACCTGGCCGCGAACCTCAGTGTCCCGGCCGACAACGTCCGCTTGCACCCGGCGAGGGGGACGGCAGAGGTGTTCGGTTCCGACCTGTCGACGGCCGCCATCGCTGACGGGTTCGCCGCCGCCGGGTTCTCGCCGTCCGCGGTGCGACGTGGCGTCACCGACCGGACGCGTGCGACGGTCGTCGAGGTCCTCCAGGCGAGGCTCGACGTGAGGGGGATCGACGCGACCGCGAAGACGGTCACCGTCAACGGCATCGAACACGTCGTCGTCGCGGGCGCGAACCGGACGCAGGTCGTCCCGATCCTCCGGAACCGGGGCCGGGTCGAGATCGTCGCTCACTACCCGGTCACGGTCGATGGACGGACCGTCTACCGGGAGACCGAGCTTCTCGAAAACGAGGACTTCGTCCGCATCGGCTCGGCGCGGGCGAGTCGCCCCTTCACGGATCGCCCGACGGTCAAGGTGTTCCTCGGCGTCGAGGCCGCCCGCGAGGCCGCCGGCATCGTGAAACGGGCCGGCTTCCTCGAGGAGGGCGTCACGGCGTGTCCGGACGACGCGGCCCAGAACCCCGACACGGCCCGGGGGTACTGCGTGTACACGTACTTCAACGGCGAGTTCGTCTCCGCGCGGTCGCTGGGCGGGGACATCGCCTGGGCGATCAACTTCCAGGAGTACGAGGACGACCCCTCGGTCTATCTCATCACCGAGACCGTCCGGGAGGCCAAGCGCCTGGCCGCGACGCTCCGGACCGGTGCGTTCCCGGTCCCGCTGCGGGCCACCCGTCTCTCCGAACCGGTCAGGGAGGCCGCGCTGGCGAACGTGAGCGAACCCGCCGACGAACCGGTCGACCGGACGACCGCCACGCCCGTCGGCGACACGACACCGGAGGAGCCGACCCCGGTGTCGCCGGGCGACGTTGCGACCGACGGGACGCCCGAGACGCCGGCGACTGGCGACACCGCGACCGCCGGGTCGGCCGGCGACACCGCGGCGGCCACGTCCGGCGGATCGACCGCCAACTCGACCGGGACCCTGGCGATCACCGACGCGGCCGGTCCCGGCTTCGCCGCCGCGACGGCGCTGGTCGCCCTGACGCTGGCGGCCGCCGCACTCCTGGCCGCCCGGGTCAGATAACGCGCAACTGCACGGTCCAGAAGTCCCGGACGGCGTCGTCCAGCGCGGGCTCGGGGTCGCCGGTCGCGTCGACCGTGGCGGTCGCGTCCGCGAGGTCGGCGAACTCGCCCAGCACCGTGCGTTCGCCGACGACGTACAGCGGATCGGTCGACCGCTCGTCAAGCGCCTCCAGACAGCGGTCGACGTGGGAGTCGATCTGTTCGTCGCGCAGTCGCTCGAACCGGGCCTGCGAGAACCCGCCCTTCGAGTGCTGGCTCTTCAGCTCCGAGTCGAACCCGTGGAACGCGGTCCGGTCGCGGCCGTCGTACTCGCCCATGGCGAACAGGTCCGACCGGACCAGCGCGAGGGTGAACTCGCCCGTCGGCTCGAACCACGACCGGTCGATCCGGAACCCGTCGCGCCACTCGGCGAAGGGATCGGGCGGGGCCGGCACGGAGAGGGCGGCGCTGACGAGACCGGCGTCGTCGGTCACCGCGAGACAGGGAGCGGCCTCGGCGACGAGCGTCGCACGTTCGCCGAAGGCGTCCCGCACCTCGTCGGGGAGGTCGTCGTCGACGTAGGCCGTCAGCGCGCCCTCGGGATCGGTCTCGACGGAGGCGAGTCGGTCCAGGACCGCGGACAGGCGCTCGCCGTTGAGCCGTTCGCGCCGGCGGTAGTCGAGCGACCCCTCCGCGCCTTCGAGGCGCTCGACGGTGCCTTCCAGGTCGGCGATCCGGTCCTCGAGGCGGTTGGCGCGCTTCTCGGCCTCCTGGCGGGCGCTGGCGGCGTCGGCGCGACGCTGTTGTTCGGCCTCCAGTTGCCGTTCGAGGTGGCGCTTCTCCTCCTCTAGCTCCTCGATGCGCTCTTTGAGTCGGGCACGCCCCAGCAACTCGTCGAGCATCACCGGAAGGGGCGGTCGGGAGGGCTTAAATTGCGGGGCCGCCCGGCCCGTCGACGGCGTCGCCCTCGACGGCGTCGCCCGTCATCGCCAGCAACTGTTCGGCGCGGTCGGCTTTGGCCAGCAGGACCTCGGTGAGCGACGGCGGGTTCTTGACGCGGGTGTCCTCCAGCACCGACGGCGGCACGGCGAGCGTGTCCTGTGGCACGCCGTCCGCCCCGGTCACCGGGAAGTGTCGCTCGTCGACTTTCATCACCAGGGGTCGGTCGAGTCGCTCCACGCCCTCACCGTCGGCGTAGAGCTGCTCGTTGACCCGTTCGTGTTGGTCGCGACTGATGGCCGCCGTCTCACCCTCGCCCGGCGTCACGTACAACCGACCGAGGTAGTACCCGCTCGAAAACCGCTCGAACATGCTATACGGTGCCACGTACCATACCAGCGTAGAAAAAGCTTTGCCGGAGCCCTTATCCCGTCGTGCTTTCAGGGGATTCCGCCGTCCGATCCCGGGATCGGATGTCGAGCGGGGAGACGGGCGACAGGCACCGCCGGTTCCGTCTCGCGATTCGCCGGTGGAACGGGCCGTGTAAACGCTATTGGACGGTCTGGGGTCGTGAGAGCGGACGATGAACAGTGAGAACGGAACTCCGTCTTTTTGTGGGTCAGGGGAGAAGTGGCGGACAGTATGAGTGTTCGTGGGACGCTGGCAGTCGCGGTCGCCGTCGCGGTCGGCGTCGCGGTCGTCGCGGTGCCGGTGCTGGGGGCCGTGGGCGGTATCGCACCGGCGAGCGACGGGGCGTCGGCGGTTCAGGCGAACAGGACCGACGACGGGGCGGCCGGCAACGTGAGCTTCGGGGTCCGCATCGCCTCGTTCATGCAGGCCAGCAGCGCGGCGGCCGACAGCGCCGTCGATGCGGGAATGTGGGCCGTGAGGTACAACCGGTCGGACGGCGCGGAGCGAGCGACCGTCGTCCGGTCCCGGATCGACCGGCTGGAGCGCCGGAGCGAGCGGCTACGCGAGCGCATGGCGGCCCTCCAGACGAGATACGAGAACGGCACGATCCCGCGGGTGGCCTACGTGGCGCGGGCGAGTCGACTCACCGCGCAGTTGAACGCGCTCGGGGAAGCGATCAACGAGACCGGCGAGCGGGCGCGTGCGGTCGGAGTGAACGTCTCGCAACTCGACCGGCTCAGGACGGCGGTTCGGAACATGAGCGGCCGGGAAGTCGCCGCCGTCGCCCGGGACCTCGGCGTCGGACCGCCGGCCCGCGCCGGCCCGCCCGCGGATCGTGGCCCCGACGATACCGGTCCACCGGCGGACGTTGGGCCGTCCGCGACCGTGGGAGACAACCGGACGGGTCCACCCGAGGACGGAGGGTCGGAACGGCCCGTCCCCGCGGGTGACGCGGGCCCGTCGGCGAACGCGACGAGCGGGGGAACGGGGCGGCCGACCGACAGCCCCCGCGATTCGGCCACCGTCGGCGGGCCGGCCGGTCGATCGGATCGCTCGGACGCGACCGGTACGGACACCCAGACCGACGGACCGGCGGTTCCCGGAAGCGGCGGGACCGGGGTCGACCCGACCGGCCGCTGAGGCGGGCGCGGCCAGTCAGCCTTTTCACTGGTCATCGCTTACGTCCGGTAAATGGATTCGGCCGAGCTACTCGATCTCCTGGGAAACGAGAACCGCAGACGCATCCTGCGGCTGCTCGCCCGGAAGCCCTGTTACGTGACCGAGATCAGCGAGTACCTCGGCGTGAGTCCGAAAGCCGTCATCGACCACCTCCGGAAACTCGAAGAGGCGGGGCTGGTCGAGAGCCGGACCGACGACCAGCGCCGGAAGTACTACTTCATCTCGCAGAACCTCCGGCTGGAGGTCAGCGTCTCGCCGTACGGGTTCGGGGCGAAAAGCGCCTACCCCGCCAACCAGAGCCTCGACGTGACCGCCAGCTGTCGCCACCTGAAGATCGACGTGAGCACGCGCGACCCGACCGATCTGAGCGACGTGGCCGCGGAGATCGCGCGGCTCGAACAACTGGGCAACGAGCTGTCGATGGCCCAGCGGTGGGTCCAGGGGCGACTCGCCGCCGTCATGGAACAGCTCGGCGAGAAACTGGACGTGGAGGACACCCGCCTCTACGCCGACGTGTTGGGCGAGCTGGTGGAGGAGCCGGCGACCACCGAAGAGATCGTCGCGGCCGTGGAAGCGCCCCCGCCGGTCGTCCAGGAGGCGCTCTCCGAACTCGAAGCGATGGACATCCTCGCCCGCGAGGGCGATCGGTGGCGGCTCCTCGACTAGAGATCGCGGGTCAGTCCGGCCCGCAGATCCCGACCGAAGTAGTGACCCAGAAGCGCCGCGAGCGCCCCGCTACCGACGCCGGCGGCGACCAGCGGGACGCCCGGTCCGGCCGCCGTCAGGACCAGATCGCCGAGCAACCAGCTGACGCCGGACGCGAGCGCGCCACCGGCCGCCGCCTCGACGTACCGGCGGCGCTCGCTCGCGAGCCCGGCCCCGAACGCCACGGCGGCGATCCCGAGGAGACCGCCGACCGAGCCGAGCGGGAGGACCGCCCCGGCCAGCAACATCCCGGCGACGCTGCCGACCAGCAGGAGCAGGAACGCCCGGGGCGAGAACAGTCCCTCGACTGGGGCGGCCAGCCGCGAGGCGGCCGCGTCGACGGGGGCACGGACCGCGGCGCGGAACCGGTCGGCGAGCCCGGAGCTACCGGCGTCGCTCGCCGAGGGGGAAGCGGGGTCACCGGCCGTCGACTCGTCGTCGCGTCCGAGCGCCGCGTCGTCGAGCGACTCCGCGGCGGCGTCGTCGGCCGGTCTGGTCCGCCCGTCGGAGCGTTCGGCCACACGGGAACGTACCCGCGCGGCGACGTGAGTCTTTTCCCCGGGGCCGTCGGAAGG
>JBDGUF010000069.1:0-38370 GCA_042216105.1 Halorientalis sp. | reverse complement strand
GGCCGCCGAGGACCCCGGCGCGGCGGAGGATCCGGGGGCGGCGCCCGCGGGCGGCGACGGCCCGCCCTGGGTGGGTGTCCTGCTCCTGCTCGTCATCGTTGCCGTGCTGGTGGTCGCGGCGAGGCGGCTCTCCGGCGGCGGGTGAGCCTCAGTAACGCGGCGTCAGATACTTGTCGCGCTCGGTGAAAGTCAGGATGGATGGCTCGCGGGTGGGGACTCGGGACCGCGATCGAGGTGGTGGCGGTGGTCGTCATCGTCGCCGTGGTGGCCGGCCAGTTGCTCGGCCAGCCGGTGCTGCTGGGCTACGTCACCTCGGGGAGCATGGCGCCGACGATGGAGGCGGGCGACGGCTTCGTGGCGATCCCGGCGGCGGTCGCGGGCGACATCGAGGAGGGCGACGTGATCGTCTTCCAAGCCGAGACGCTCCACGGCGGCGGGCTGACGACCCACCGGGTCGTCGACGTGACCGAGCAGGGGTACATCACGAAGGGCGACGCGAACCCCTTCACCGACCAGGACAACGACGAGCCGCCGGTCAAGGACGCTCAGGTCGTCGCGACGGCCTGGCAACCCGGCGGCGAGGTGCTGGTGATCCCGGAACTCGGGACGGTGGTCACGGGGACCCAGTCGGCGATCCAGTCGGTCCAGCGGCGCGTGGCCGCGATGCTCGGCACGCGTGCGCTGTTGGGAACCCAGGGGCTCGCGTACCTGCTCTTTGCCCTGTCCATCGTCGCGTACGTGCTGGACGTGTGGCTCGGGAGTTCGACGGACCGGCGGCGCGGGCGAGCGCGCGAGCGGGACTCGGGGACGAGCGCGCGACTGCTGATCGGCGTCTTCGCGGGCGTGATCGTCCTCTCGGCGACGGCGGCGATGGTCGCGCCGGCCGGGCCCCAGCAGTTCGGCGTCGTGAGCGCCGAGTCGGACGCGCCGGGGCCGCGGGTGATCGAGCGGGGGACCAGCGAGTCGGTCGCCTATCCCGTCGGCAACGGCGGGTTCGTCCCGGTCGTGGTCTACTTCGAGGCCGGCACCGACGGGGTGGGGGTCGCGCCGACCGAGATGCGGGTCCCGGCGCGGTCGAGCGTCAACGCGACGCTGACGCTGTCGGCACCGCCCCGGACGGGGTACTACCGCGAGTACCTGATCCAGCACCGGTACCTGGCGATCCTCCCGGCGTCGACGATCCGGGCGCTGTACGAGGTCCACCCGTGGCTCCCGCTCGTGGTCATCGACGGACTGCTGGGCGGGGCGTTCTACGTCGCCGGCATCGCGCTCGCGGGAACGGGACGGATCAGGTCGCGCGGCCGGGACACCCCCGGCGGCCTGCTCGAACGGCTCGGTTGAGATGTCACGATAAAAATACTTCAGAGACACGAACGAGAGGAACACACGATGGGAACGTGGGGACGACGGATCAGATCGACAGTCGACGGACAGTTCGCGGCGGTGGTGTTCGTCCTCGTGGCCGCACTGCTGGTGGGTGGCTGGCTGACCTACGACGCGTACGGGACGACGGAGACGACCGTCGAGCGCGAGCGGATCGCCAGGGCCGAGTACGTCGGCGCGTTCGACCACGAGGCCGACGTGGTCGTGGACGGGCCGGTGTTCGACGCGGGGACGACCCTCTCGAACCGGACGACGTACTTCAGGGAGGCGACGCCGGTCCTCGACGGGACCTTCCGGTACAGCTACACCGCCACCGACGGTGGGAACGTCTCCGTGACGGCGACGGTCGAGGCGGTCTTCCGGTCGGTCGCCGGCGACGGGGGCGGCGTGTACTGGCGGGTCACGCGACCGCTGAACCGGACGACGGCGTCGCTCGCGCCCGGGGAGACGGTCCGGGTGTCCTTCGCGGCGAACGTCACGGAGTTGCTGAACGAGAGCCGGCGGTACGACGAGTCGGTCGGCGGCACGCCCGGGTCGCTCGAGATCGCCTTCGCGGCGGACGTGACGACGGAGGGGACGGTCAACGGGCAGTCGGTCGACCGCGCCCAGACCTATCGGCTCGGCCTCTCCGTCAAGGACAACGTCTACCGGGTGGACGACCCCGGCGCGATCAGGAACGTGACCCGACAGACCCGGGCCGTCCGGACGCGGGTCCAGCCCGGTCCGATCGGGCGTCTCGGCGGGCCGGCACTGCTCGCCGTCGGCCTGGTCGGCCTGCTGGCGCTCGGGACGCTCCGGTACCAGGGTCGGCTGGCACTGAACGATACCGAGCGGGCGTACCTGAAGTACGAACGCGACCGCAACGAGTACGACGAGTGGATCACCGCCGCACGGCTCCCGCCGGAGGCCCGCGACGGGCCGACGGTCGAGGTGGACTCCCTGGAGGGACTGGTCGACATCGCCATCGACAGCGACCGCCGCGTCATCGAGAACGGGTCCGACGGGGAGTACGTCACCGTCGTCGACGACGTGGTCTACCGCTTTTCGGCACCGCCGGAACCGGAAGCCGACCCGCTGTCGCCGCTCGTGACACCGAGCGAAGCGCCCGACGCCGGGGGGAAAGACGACTGGGACGCCGAACGGGAGGGCGACGACCCCGGAACCAGCGCCGGCGGAGGCGGCGACGGGGCCGACGGGTCCGAACCGGACGGCTCCGTCGACGACTGATCGGCGACCCCGGTCAGTCGTCGGCGGCCGCGCCGGCCGATCCCTCGACCTCCCCGTCGATGCTGGGCGGGTACTTCCCGCGGTCCAGCACGAGGTCGGACTGGGGTCGTGCCATACAGGTCAGGGCGTACTCCTCCTTTTCGGCGTCGGTGAGCCCGTGTGCCGCCGGCTGGGTCACCTCGCCTTCGACGACCTTCGCCGAGCAGGCCAGACACATCCCCACGCGACAGGAGTACTCCTGTGCGATCCCCTCCTCGATGCACCGGCGGAGGATCGTCTCTTTCTCCGAGACCGTGATCCGTTCCCCCGTCCCCACGAATTCGACGGTGTGGTCGGTCATACCCTCGGGTTGGGCACCACCTGTCAAAGGTCTTTATCCCCGATCCGTTCCCGAAGAGAGGACGGATCGGGGGATAAAGAGTTTTCTCGGTGGGGCAATCAGGGGCGGACATGGCTACACAGGAGGCCGACGCCGGCGGTTCGAGCGCCGGTGGCGGCACCCGGACGTACGACATCGTCGTCGTGGGGGCGGGGACGGCGGGGTGTTACGCGGCCGCGACCGCCGCGCGCGAGGGGCTCGACGTCGCCATCGTCGAGCGCAAGTCCGAGCAGGAGGCCGGACACATCGCGTGCGGGGACGCGCTGAAGGGCGCGGACAACTTCCCGGACAGCATCCCGAAATCGCAGATCGAGCCGGCCTTCACCAACACCGCCGTCGACCACGGGCGCTTCGAGATCCCCTCCGAGGACACGGTACTGGACATTCCGGTGCCGGGGGAACTCGCCGTCATCGACCGCTGGGAGTACGGCCGCCTGCTGATCGAGGGCGCGGAGAAGGCCGGCGTCGAGTTCCACTACGACACGGTCGTCAAGGACGTTCGCCAGACCGAGGACGGCCGCGTGACCGGCGTCGACGCCGTGTCCCGGGGCGATCCCATCACCTACGAGGCGGACGTGACCGTCGACGCCGCGGGGGCGCTGTCGATCCTGCAGGACAACGCCGACCTCTCCGGGGCCACCTTCGACACGAACGTTCAGTACTCGCAGTTCTCCTCGGGCTACCGGGAGATCGTCGAGGTCGACGAGCCCGTGGAGTGGTCCGACGCCCTCGTGTTCAAGCCGACCAAGCGCGCCTCGGGCTACCTCTGGTACTTCCCGCGGACCGAGACCGAGATCAACGTCGGGCTGGGCTTCCAGATGAGCGAGGAGCCGATGCAACTGGTCGCGGACCTCAAAGAAGACATCGAGAACCGGCCGGAGTTCTCGAACGCCCGGGTCACGGACAAACTCGGGGCGGCGCTGCCGACCCGTCGGCCCTACGACTCGGCGGTCGCGCCGGGCTTCCTCGCGGTCGGCGACGCCGCTGGCCACGTCAACCCCACCACGGGCGGCGGCATCGCCGGCGCGGCCTACGCCGGCCACTACGCCGCCCAGGAGGCCGTCGCCGCCATCAGCGAGGGCGACCGCGGCGAGGGCGCACTCTGGGACTACAACCGCCGAGTCATGGACCACTTCGGCGGGCGCTACGCCGCCCTGGACGTGTACAACATCTTCACGACCGCTTACGACCTGGACGACCTGATGGCGCTTTTGGCCGCGTTGCCGGGCGAACAGCTCGCGGAGGCGCTCTACGAGGGGTCGACGGACATCAGCCTCCCGCTGAAGGTCAAGACCGCGATCGAGACCTTCGGCCACTGGGGGACGATCTACGACCTCTACCGGACCAAGAACCTCGCGGACCGCCTGCTCGGTCACTACGAGGACTACCCGAACTCGCCGGACGGGTTCGAGTCCTGGCGAGCCCGCCGCGACGACCTGATGGACGAGATCTACGAGACGACCGGGGCCGAACCGAAGTACTGACCGCCGCGAGCGCCGCTCTCCGCCCCGTCTGACTTAAACACCCGTGAATCACTCGCTCAAGGTTTATCAGATACAACTACAAAGTGGGAGAGTACAACGGGCACGGGACCGACGTGAGCGAGTGGTGCTGTGCGGGCGTCGAAGCGGGTCACCGTCCCGGTGGGGGCAACCATGAACGTGAAAGAACTGTTTACGGACGATTCGGCAGTGTCGCCGGTCATCGGCGTCGTGCTGATGGTCGCGATCACCGTGTTGCTGGCTGCGACAGCGGCGACCTTCTTCCTGGGCATCGGACAGGAAAACACCAAGACGACACCCACGGTAGCGTCGAGTTTCGACTACTCGCAGGACACGCGGTCGGTCGGTGGAACGACGGTCCGGGCCGACAGTCTCAAGGTCAGCCACGACGGTGGTGACTCGATCGCCGCCGAGAACCTCGACATCGTGGTTTCGGGGGCGCAGGTGTACACGTCGGGTAGTTACAGCCCGCTCGACGACCGGTTCCAGTGGCACGAACTGGGGGCGTCCGTCGGTCCGGACGAGAAAGTCTCTGCCGGAGACACCGTCACCGTGAACCGGAAGTCACTCGACCGGGCGCTCTCCTCGAACGTGGAGGGGCTCAAACTCGGCAGTGGCGCGACCGTCGAGCTCGTCTGGGACGACCCCAGTAGCAGTTCGTCGTTCACGCTGAACACCTGGCAGAGCTGAAGCCGCCGGTTCTTCTCGCGGACCCGATCAGGGTGCCTCGCGTCCGAGATGCGCGATCGTCTCGGCCAGTACCGCGACGCCGACGGGCAGGGACTCCTCGTCCACGTCGAAGGTCGCGGTGTGGTGACCGCCGGGGTGGTCGGTGCCGACACAGACGAAGGCGGCTTTGCCGCCGTGGTCCTGGACGCGGCGCATCAGGTAGGTGGCGTCCTCGCTGCCGCCCAGCTCGTCGTGGCGCAGGACCGACTCGACGCCGTCGGTCCGGTCGGCGACGGCCGCGACGGCGTCGACCAGTGGTGGATCGTTCTCGGCACTGGGTGCCCGGCCCGCGGTCTCGATCTCGACTTCGCAGTCGTGCACGGCGGCGGCGTGATCGATGACGCGATCCGCGCGAGCCCGGGTGTACTCCATCAGGTCGGTGGTCTCGCCGCGGACTTCGCCCTCGATGTAGGCCGATTCGGGGACGATGTTCGAGGCCGTCCCGCCGCCCACGTCGCCGGCGTTGACCCGTGTCGCGCCGTCCTCGTGGCGGGGGATCGCGTAGAGGTTCTGGACGGCGGTCGCCATCGCCTGCACGGCGTTGCGGCCCTCGCTGGGATGGCCGCCGGCGTGGGCGGATTCGCCGGCGAACTCGGCGCGGAACTGGCTCACCGCCAGGAAGCCCTCGATCCCCGCGACGACCTCGCCGGTGGGGTGGTCGAGGCCGACGTGCAGCGCCAGCAGGTAGTCGGCGTCGTCGAGGTGGCCGCTCTCCGCGACGGGAGCCGCGCCGCCGACGACCTCCTCGGCGGGCTGGAAGCAAACCTTCAGCCGGCCGGCGAAGTCCCGGTCCGAGAGGGCTTCGAGGACGCCCAGCCCGATGGTCGTGTGGGCGTCGTGGCCGCAGGCGTGCATCGCGCCGGTCTCGGAGCGGAACCCCTCGGCCGCGGGGAGGTGGTCGGGGTCGTCGGACTCGGTCAGCGGGAGGCCGTCGATGTCGACCCGGAGCGCGACGGTCGGGCCCGCTCGCGCCCCGTCGAGGACGGCGATCGCGCCGGTGTGGCCGCCGTCGAGGCGGTCCAGCAGGTCGGGGTCGACGCCGGCCTCGCGGGCGCGGTCGCGCCACGCGGCCAGTTCGTCGGCGTCGGGCACGCCCATCCGCGCGTCGGGGTCGAGGATCTCGGGGCCGACGAGCGACTCGTCGACGCCGATGGATTCGAGTTCGTCGAGGATCCGGGCGGTGGTGCGAAACTCCCGCCAGGCGGGTTCCGGGTGGCGGTGGAACGCGCGGCGGAGGGAACGGAGGCGGTCGGGGTCGACGTGGTGCATGCCACTCCGGAGTACCGCGAGGGACTTAACGGGTCGCCACGATCAGGTCGTCTGGCGGCGCTGTTCGATCTCGGCGGTGACGTGGACGCCGTCGGGGAAGTCGCGTTCGGCGACCGAGCGGGCGAACTCGTCGTGGCCGACGATCTCGATGGTTCGGGTGTAGACGGTGTAGGCCCAGGGCTGGAAGCGGTCGCCGTCGTCGACGAGGCTCTTGAGTTGCGGGACGCGCAACTCGTCGGGGGGATGGGGGTGTGGCCCCTTCAGTTCGACGCCCTTGCGCGCGGCGGTCTCCTTGATCGTGGTGACCACGTCCTCGAGGCGGTGGCGATCGCCGCTTTCGAGCGTGAGCTTCGTGACGAACGGCATGTACCGGAGGGAGAACGGCGACGGGCAAAAACCCATCTCTCCGTGACCGGGCGACCGCCGGCCGTGATCCCTCCGATATTCTCTTAAGTACTGGTCGAATACCGTGTGATAATGATAGAGGCCACGAGCGCGGGAGCCATCCTCTTTCGCGATACGCGTGGCCGCAGGGAGTACCTCCTGCTCAAGAGCCGCCCCGGCGACTGGGAGTTTCCCAAGGGCGGCGTCGAGGGCGACGAGGAACTCCAGCAAACCGCGATACGCGAAGTGAAAGAGGAGGCCGGAATCGAAGACTTCCGGCTCTTGGACGGCTTCCGGGAAGACTACGACTACGTGTTCGAGGCGAACGGCGAGACGATCCACAAGACCGTCCACCTGTTCGTCGCGAAATCGTTCGAGGCGAGCGCCGAGCTCTCGAACGAGCACCGCGACATGCAGTGGCGCGACTACGAGCAGGCGGTCAACACCGTCACGCAGGACGGCCCCCGCGAGATACTCAAGGAGGCCCACGAGTTCCTGAACGAGGAGACCGAGTTCTGACCTCGGGAGGCGGGCGACAACGGTTTGAGCCGCGGGTCCGGAGCGGGGAGCGTGGCGACCGACGAGCCCGAGTTCGTCTTCGAGTTGCGGGTCTGCCAGTGGGCCGAGCGGTGCTGGCCGCCCGGCGGCGAGCGCGACCCCGACACCGCCGTCCTCGTCGCCCGGCAACTCGGGACGAAGTACCGGCGGTGGGACACCATCGTCGTCGAGGCCGACCGGACGGCGCTCCGCGAGCGGGCCGCGTTCGGACCCGAGGCGCTGAGTTCCGACCTGCTGGGCGTGGTGCGCCACGCCCCCGCCGAGTGGGCGTGGTACCGCGACGCCCTCCCCGAACCCGACTACCCCTGGGAGTACGTCCGCGAGGCGGTCCACGACGCCGCCGACCGCGACCTGATCGAGCGGCGACGGGGCGACCGCGGCCGGATCGAACTGCGACGCCACCGGCCCTACCCCGAGTGGATCGACCGGATCGTCGCCGTCGAGAACAAGCCCGACCTCGACCGGTCCGCGGCCCGGGATCTCGCGCCCCAGATCGAGCGCGACGTGGCGCTTGGACTGGCCGACGAGGTGTGGGTGGCCACGGCCCGCGCGGGCGGCACCGTCGAACCGGCGCTGCTGGAGGACCTGCCCGTCGAGGCGGGCATCCTGACGGTCGACCCGACGGCCGACGCGACGGCGGGCGCGGAGGCGGTCGAGGTGGCCTGGAACCCGCGGACGCTCGCGCCCGGCGAGCCGGGGACGCGGATCACCGACCGGCCGACGGGGAGCGACCGGGACGCCTCCGCGGCGCGGTTCGAGTACGCCGACCCGGCCTGGAAGGCCGACAAGCGCCGCGAGATCGCCGAACGGGCGTACGGTCGCGGGTGGCGGGCCTACGCGGACACGATGCGGACGGACTGTCGCCACTTCCGGCTGGACGTCGACGCGGGCGACGCGCTCCCGCGGTGTACGGCGAAGGACTGCCACCAGACCGCCGGCGAGTGCGCGGGGTCCTGTCCCGACTTCTCGCCGGAGCCGCCCGCCTGGCGACAGCGGGGCTGGCCCATCGACGGCGGCCCCGGGACGGCGATCGAGCGCCTGCTCGACGCCCGGCGACGGCGGCGACGGCCGGGGCTGTAGGTCCGAGCCCCGGCCGACGACCACGAGAGCGGGCGTCGAACACGACGGCGATCCGTCGTGTGCGAGCGTTTATCACGCTGGCCGTCGTATCTCAACGCCTCGGTCGCCGGTGTGGGTCGGCGGTCGGGAGGTGACCATGAAGATCGAATGCGAGAACTGTGGCCGGAAGGTGACGGTCGGCAGAGAGGGCCAGGAGTCACGCGCGCCGATGCGGTACTGCCGCCGGTGTGGAGCGGAACTCCCGGATCACGAGGGTCTGTGACGGGGACGACCGGCGCGGTCGCGCGTCCCGGAGCGGCGCGCGGGGCGGCGATCAGTCGAGTTCCTCGACGGTGAACTCCTCGCGGGCCGTCGCCAGCCGGAAGGTGGGGACCGTCCGCTGGACGCGCTCGGCGATGCCCTTGTCGGCCAGACTGCGGAGCGCGGACCGCACGTCGTCGACCGCGGGGTCGTGGCCGGCGTCCCGGAGGTCGTGGAGGACGGAGACGACGCTCTGTGAGCGCTCCTCGGGGCCGGCCAGCACGTCGATCACGGCGGCCTGGAGGGGCGGCACGCGGAGGACGCGCTCGCCCTCGGGGTCGTCGGCACCGACGAGCGCGGCGGCGTCCTCGGTGGCGCGGATGAGGCTGTCCTCGTCGCGGTAGTAGTACTCTTTCAGTTCCGATTCGAGGTACTGGTGGACCTCGCTGCCGCTGTCCAGGTCCCACCGCTCCTGGAGTTCGGCGTTTTTCGTCGGCTGGAGCGCGACGATGTCCGCGAGTCGCTCGCGTGCCTCCTCCGAAAGCGTCATCGCTCGCCGGTACACCCAGCACGTATTTTGATGTTCTGCATCGGATCCGCGGGGCCGACGGCCAGGGCCACGCTTATCCCCTCGCCTGCCGGAGGGTGGCTATGGACTGGGAGACAGTCACCCTCGACCACGAGGACGGCATCACGACCATCACCGTCGACCGCCCCGACCGCCTGAACGCGCTCAACGTCGAGACGCTCTCGGCGCTGGACGAAGCGCTGGACGAGGCCGAGGACCTCGATACCCGCGTCCTCGTCGTCACGGGCGCGGGCGAGGACGCCTTCGTCGCCGGCGCGGACATCGCCTACATGAAGGACATGGGCGTCGAGGCGGCCAAGGAGTACGCCGAGCAGGGCCACCGCGTCATCGACCGCGTCGAGACGTTCCCCGCGCCGGTGATCGCGGCCGTCAACGGCTACGCGTTCGGCGGCGGCTGTGAGCTCGCGCTTGCGGCCGACATGCGCGTCGCCAGCGAGCGCGCGGTGATCGGCCAGACCGAGATCGACCTCGGGATCGTCCCCGGCTGGGGCGGCACCCAGCGACTCGCCCGCCTCGTCGACGACGAGACCGCCCGGCGGATGGTCTTCTTCGGCGACCGCGTCGACGCCGAGGACGCCGACCACCTGGGTCTGGTCGGGGACGTGGTCGCCCACGACCGGCTCGATTCGTTCGTGCAGGACATGGCCGAGGAGCTCGCGGCGAAACCGGCCTTCGCGCTCCGGTCGGCCAAGGAGGCGCTCAACCAGGTCCACCGGATGCACTTGGACGCCGGCCTCCAGTACGAACAGCGCGTCTGGAGCGGCCTGTTCGGGACCCCCGACCAGGAAGAGGGGATGGAAGCGTTCGTCGAGGACCGCGAACCGGAGTTCGAGTGACCGGCGCGTCCTCCGGGGCCGGCCGCCGCGGGTGAGCGTCACCGAACTGCTGGTCCGGCCGACCAGCAGTCCTGACCGGCCCGCACGCCTAACTGACTGGCAGTCTATATTTTCGGTTGATGGTTTCCGATCAGTATCAAGAGCTCCGCCAGCTGATCCGCGGTCGGGCGGGCGACGCCTTCCGCGCGGCCGTGAAGTACGACCGGCACGACTGGACGATGCTGTACGTCCGCGACGACGTGGCCACCCGGGAACTCCGCGACGCGCTCGACACGCTCGTCGACCGGGCGCGGAGCCGGGACCCGGTCGTCACCCCGGACGTGTACGACGGGATCGGCGAGACACAGGCGACCGTCGAACTGCACGAGGGGGCCGCCCTGATCCACCTCAGAGAGACCGACACCCGGGGCGTCGTGGTGTCGCTCGACCGCGACATCGCACAGGGGCTCGGCGCGTTCGTCACCCGCTGTAACGACGTGCTGGCCCGGCGGTAGGCCCCGGATCGCCCCCGCCGGCCGAAAGCATTAGTCGCCCGCCCGACTGTCCCGGACATGGACCTCGTCGCTCACGACATCGACGCCGACGGCACGCGCCTCCGACTGTGGGAGCGCTCGGCCGCCGATCCCGACCGGGCCGTCCTGTTCGTCCACGGCGCGACCTACGCGAGCCGCGCCATCTTCGCGCCGCGTGACGCCCCCGAGTTCTCGTGGCTCCGGGCGGTCGCGGCGGACGGCGACGCCGCCTTCGCGCTCGACGTGCGCGGGTACGGCGACAGCGAACGCCCGCCCGCACTCGACGGCGATCCCGACGACGCCGCGCCCGCCGTCCGGGCCGAGACCGCCGCCGACGACGTCCGGGCGGCGCTGTCCGCGGTCCGGGACCGGGTCGACTGCCCGGTCCACCTCGTGGGCACCTCCTGGGGCACGATGATCCTCGGCCGCGTGCTGGCCGCGGGGCCGGGCGTCGCGTCCGCGACGCTGCACGCGCCGGTCTACCGACCGTCGACGGAGCTGGTCGAGGGCTTCGACCTCGGGGACCCGCCCCGGGCCTACCGGACCCTCTCCCGCGAGGAAGTCAGACACCGGTGGGACCGCCAGCTCGGTGACGACCCCGCGTCCGCTCGCGGCGGGAGCGGCGACGACGACCCCGTGTTCGACGCCTTCTGGCGGACGCTCGTCGAGTCCGGACAGGGGCGCGAGGGCGAGGCGATCGCCGCGCCCAACGGCTGTCTTGTGGACCTGCGCGACGCGGCCGACGGCGACCCCGGCTACGACCCGGCGGCCGTCGACGCCCCGACGCTGGTGATCCGTGGCTCGCGGGACCCGACCTCGACGCGGGCCGACGCTTCGGGACTCTTCGACGACCTGACCGTCCCCGACCGCGAGTACGTCGAGATCGCCGGCGGCACGCACTTCGTCCACCTCGAAGCGCGCCGTCACGCGCTCTACGACGCCGTCGCCGCGTTCCAGGCGCGCCACTGACTCAGTCCCGGATCGCCGCCAGCGTCTCCGCCACGTCCGCCCAGTGGCTCCCCTTCCAGAAACACTGTCCGCAGTCGCGACACCGCCAGACCGCGGTCGCGGCCGGGTCGGGCGCGTACCCCGGCGTCGACTCGTCGCCGTCGACGGCTTCGAGGACGCCGTTACACCGGCTACACCGCACCGGCCGGTCGGGCAGTTCGAGGCGGAAGCCGGCCGCGTCGAGTTCCCGCAACTGCTCGACCGGCTCCCTGGCCGCCAGAAGCACCGAGTCGTCGGTCCGGGCGGCCAGTCCCCGGTCCCTGGTCAGCAGGGTCCGGCCCTCCGCCCGGGACAGCGCCAGGATGCGGTCGTCGGCCTCCAGGTCCCGGTCCAGCGCGTAGACCGCGTCGTACCCGCACATCCGCAGGAACGTGGCGAGTTTGCCCAACATAACGTCCAGCACGAGGCGGTCGTTGGCGCGTCCCGGACCGGCCGCCCCCGGCCCCTCGCCGTCGGTCGGCGTCGACTCGTCGGTCACAGTCCAAGGAACTCGCGGACGCCGTCGGCGTCGCGGGCGTTCACCACGTCGTCGGCCTCGGCCCAGCCACGGCGGGCGGTGTGGACGCCGTACCGGACGGACTCGAAGGACCCGGGCCGGTGGGCGTCGGTGTCGACGGCGATGCTCGCGCCGACCTCGACGGCGGGCTCGACGAGGCTGCCGTCGATATCCAGCCGGCGCGGATCGCTGTTTACTTCGAGCGCGGTGCCCGCGTCGGCGGCGGCCGCGGCGAGTCGCTCGACGTCCACGTCCAGCCCCTCGCGCTGGTTGAGCATCCGACCGGTGGGATGGCCCAGCACGTCCACCTCGGGGTGTTCGGCGGCGGTCACCAGCCGGTCGGTCCCGTCGCCGTCGAGGCCGGCGTGGGGCGAGGCCACGACGATATCGAGGGCCGCGAGCACGTCGTCGGCCACCGAGACCGAGCCGTCGGCCCCGACGTTGGCCTCGACGCCCGCGAACAGGTCGATCGCCACCTCGTCGTCGACCGCCCGGATCGCCTCGATCTGGTCGCGCAACTCGTCGTCGGAGAGGCCGACGCCGCCGACCATCCCCGGGCCGGTGGCGTGGTCGGTGATCGCCAGGTAGTCGTGGCCGAACGCGGCCGCGCCCTCGGCCATCTCCCGGATCGTGTCGCCGCCGTCGGACCACTCCGTGTGGGTGTGGAGGTCGCCCCGCACGTCGCCCTCCGCGAGGAGGTCGGGCAACTCGCCGTCGGCGGCGGCCGCGACCTCGCCCCGGTCCTCCCGGAGTTCCGGCGGGATCCAGTCGAGATCCAGCGCCGCGTACATCTCGGCCTCGGTCGCGCCGCCGACGCGCTCGCCGACCCGCTGGTCGGCGTCGGGGTCGTCGACCTCGGACACGTCGAAGATGCCGTACTCGTTCATCTTCAGGTCGCGGTCGATGGCGCGGTTGCGGAGCGTGACGTTGTGGTCCTTGCTCCCGGTGAAGTACTGGAGCGCGGCGCCGAACTCGTCGGGGTCGACCACCCGGAGGTCGACCCGGAAGTCGTCGACCCGGAGGCTGGCCTTGCTCTCGCCGGCCTCGATCACCGTGTCGGCGGCGTCCCAGTCGGTGAACGCGGAGAGGACGGCGTCGGCGTCGGCGCTGGCGACCAGCGCGTCCACGTCGCCGATGGTCGGCCGCCAGCGCCGGATCGAGCCCGCGAGTTCGACCGACTCGGCCGCGTCGACGCCGGCCAGGAAGTCCCGCACCCGGTCGCCGTACGGCCGAGCCTCCCCGAGCAGTTCCCGCTCGTGGGCCTGGCGGGCGAACTCGATCCCCTCCAGGATGTTCTGCTCGGTCGTCTCGCCGAACCCCTCGACGCCCTGGATCTCGCCGTTCTCCGCGGCGTCCTCCAGCTCGTCGAGGGTGGTGATCCCGAGTTCCTCGTAGAGGGTGCCGACGGTCTTGGGACCCACCCCTTCGACGCCGGTGAGCGCGGCCATGTCGACGGGGAGTTCGCTCCGGAGGTCGTCGAGTTCCTCGATGGTGCCGGTCTCGACGTACTCGACGACCTTCGCGGCGATGGCGTCGCCCACGCCGTCGATCTCCTGAACCCGATCCTGCCCCTCGGCCGCCAGGTGCTCGACTGCGGCGGGGTGGCCGCGGATGTTCTCGGCCGCGCGGCGGTACGCGCGGGGCTTGTACTCGACGCCGTTCGCTTCGAGCAGGTCGGCGAACTCCTCCAAGAGACTCGCGACCTCCGCGTTGCGGCTCATCGGGTAGGAGTTGGACGGCCCGGGGTATCAAAGTGTTCAGCGGCCGCGACCCACGCCGACGCCGCTGTCGTCGTCCTCGTGGCCCAGCGCCTTCTTGAGGAACTTCGTCCAGCGCTTCCGGTCCTGGGTCTCCTGCAGTTCGGCCTCCCGTTCGAGGTCGGTCGGGCCCAGGTTCTCCAGGGCGTTCAGCGCGCGGTCGATGCCGATGATCGCCCGGGCGAGGTCCTCCCCCTCCTCGTAGGGGATCTCGCCCTCCTCGATCAGTTCCTTGCGCCGGATGCGCTCTCGCCGGAGGTTCTTCTTGGCGCGTTCGACCCGCTCGCGCTCGCCGTCGGGGACGGTGTCGCGGCGCTTGATCTCGAAGACGAAGGTCCGGAGGTCGATGGACTCGCCCTGGATCTCGATCTCCTCGGGGATGTCGGCACCGACGGTCGCGCCCTCCCGTTCGATCCGTTCGAGGAGCTGTTTGCGCTGGAACTCCCGCACGGGTGCGTCTGGGGACGCGACCGACAAAACGTTCTCGGACGGGCGCGGCCCGAGCGGCCGTGTGCCGCCGTCGAACCGGTGGGGAAGACCTTTCCGGGGGCCGTCCCTACCCCGGCACAATGGCGAAGTGCGACGCGTGTGGGCGAGACGAAAACATGCCGTACCAGTGTCGCCACTGCGGGGGGACCTTCTGCGGCGACCACCGTCTCCCCGAGAACCACGACTGTCCGGGGCTGGACAACTGGTCGGACCCGGGCGGCGTCTTCGACAGCGGCTTCGACGACACCGTCGACGGGAGCGGCGGCGGTGGCTGGGGGAGTTCCGCCGGCGGGAGCGGCGGCATCGCCGCCCGGCTCGGCATCGACACCGGACCCGGGAGCGTCGTGGGGTACTTCCGCGGGAACGTGACCTACCTCTTTCTCGGGATCATCTGGGTCGTCTTCCTGCTGGAACACGTCGTCCTGCTCACCCTGGGCGTGGATGCCTTCCGGGCGCTGTTCGTCATCTCGCCGACCCACCCCGAGTACGTCTGGACCTGGGTCACCTCGATCTTCGCTCACCAGCCGTTCGGCCTCTTCCACATCGCCGGCAACAGCATCGTGATCTACTTCTTCGGCCGGATCGTCGAGCGGTACGTCGGCTCCCGGGACTTCGCGCTCCTGTTTCTCGGGAGTGGCATCCTCGCGGGACTGGGCCAGATCGCGATCCAGGCCTACCAGGGCAACCCCGCGGGCGCGCTCGGAGCCAGCGGCGCGGCACTGGCCATCATGGCCGTGCTGACCGTACTGAACCCGAACCTCAAGGTGTACCTCTACTTCCTGTTGCCCGTCCCGATCTGGGTCATCACCATCGGCTACGCGGCACTGAGCGCGCTCGGGATGATCGGCGGCGTCGGCGGCGGGATCGCCCACGCCGCCCACGCCGTCGGCCTCGTGGTCGGGTTCGTCTACGGCCGGCGGGTCAAAGACCAGCTCAGCGCCCCCCAACAACTCCAGTTCGGCGGCGGGGGCGGCACGCGCCGCGGTCCCGGGGGTCCGGGCGGCCGGTTCTGACCGATGGAGCCCGTCCACCCCGAGTTCGTCCCCGACGCGAGTCTCGACCGCGACGAGATGGAACGCCTCCAGCGCGAGATCGCCGACGCCGCCGTCTTCGCGGACGACTTCGAGTTCGATCCCGGGCGAGTCGGGACCGGCCGCGAGACCGGCCAGCGGTCACTCGGGGCCGTCACAGGGGGCGGCGACGGAACGGTCGACCGCGACGCCCCCGTCGTCGTCGGCGTCGATCAGGCCTTCCTCGACGACGACCGCGCGGTGTCGGCGCTGGTCGCCCTGCAGGGCGGCGACGTGATCGAGCGCGCCCACGCCGTCGCGCCGACCGAGATCCCCTACGTTCCCGGCCTGCTCTCCTTCCGGGAGGGCGGTGCGATCCTCGCGGGCTTTCGCGAGCTGTCGGTCGAGCCGGATCTGGCCCTCTTCGACGGGAGCGGTCGCATCCACTTCCGGGAGGCAGGGCTGGCGACCCACGTCGGCGTGACCCTGGACCTGCCAAGCGTCGGCGTCGCGAAGAACCTGCTCTGTGGCCGGCCCGCCGCGTCGACGGAGGGGCTGGCCGAGGGCGAGCGCGTCGCCATCGAGGCCGACGGGGACGTGACCGCGCCCGACGGGACGGTGATCGGCTACGCCGTCCAGTCCCGGCAATACGACTCGCCGAACTGCCACGTCAACCCCCTGATCGTCAGCCCCGGCCACCGCGTGAGCGCCGCGACGGCGGCGGACATCGTCCTGTCCTGCTCGGCGGGCTACAAGCTCCCCGAACCGACGCGGCTGGCCGACCGGTACGCCGACGACCTGAAGGGAGAGATCGGGGACTGAGCGGGTCGGCCGAAGAGACGACCTACCGCTCCCGGTCGCGAACGTGCGGTTCCGGCATCAGGTCCTCGAACGGCTGGTCGTCGAGCCACTCGCAGAGTTTCACCAGCTGGTCGCTGGCGGCCGCGAACAGCTCCCGGCCCTTCTCTGGGGTGGCGTCGGTCTGGTCGCCCAGCACGCCGTTGTCGGTGTTGTCCGCGGCGTCGTAGAAGGTGCGCGCGCCGTGTTTCATCGTCCCGGCCGCGTCGACGCTCGGGACGCCGCCGTCGCGGGCGTCTTCGAGGCGGTCCTCGTGGACCAGCTCGCGGGCGATGTGCATGATCATCGCGGTCTCCTTGGGGCCGCCGTGGGGGCCGTTGTGCTCGAAGAGGTCGTCCACGAGGTCGGGGATGGACTCGTCCCACATCCACTCGATGGCGTAGGCCGTCTCGTCCTCGTGGAGGCGGCGGCCGACCTCCCGGAGGTGTTCGACGTTGCCGCCGTGGGCGTTGACGTAGACGATGCGGTCGATGCCGTGGTAGGTGAGGTTCCGGGAGAAACTCTCGACGTAGTCCCGGAAGACGGGGGCGTCGACCCACATGGTGCCGTGGAACTGGCGGTGGTGCGGCGAGACGCCGACGTTGATCGTCGGGGTGCAGAGATAGCCCGTCCGGTCGGCGGCCTCGCGGGCCAGCGCCTCGGCGATCAGGTGGTCGGTGCCCTCGGGGAGGTGGGGGCCGTGCTGTTCGGTCGAGCCCAGCGGGACGATGGCCAGCGACTCGGTCTCGAAGTACGCGCCCAGATCGGGCCACGCCCCGTCTGCGAGGTACATGTCGACGGGAACGAGACCCGTCCCCAATAGCCTGCTCATCCCGGCACGTGCCGGTCGGAACACTCACAATTTAACAGCGGCCCGGGCGAGGCGACCGGTATGGAAGACAAGACGGTGCTGATCACGGGGGCGTCGTCCGGCATCGGCCGCGCGACGGCCGAGACCTTCGAGGCGGAGGGGTGGACGGTCTACGCCACGGCGCGTGACACCGACGACATCGCGGACCTGGCCGAGGAGGGCTGCAAGACACAGGAACTCGACGTGACCGAGGCCGAACACGTCGAGGCGGCGGTCGAACGCGTCGTCGAGGAGGAGGGCCGGCTGGACTGTCTCGTCAACAACGCCGGCTACGCCCAGTTCGGGCCCCTGGAGGACGTGCCGACCGACCGCGTCCACGACCAGTTCGACGTGAACGTCTACGGTCCTCACCGGCTGATCCGCGAGGCCCTGCCCCACATGCGCGAGCGGGGCGAGGGGACCGTCGTCAACGTCTCCTCGGTCGCGGGCCGGATCGCCACGCCGGGCATGGGCGTCTACAACGGCTCGAAGTTCGCGCTCGAAGGACTGACCGACGCGCTCCGCGGCGAGGTCGGCGAGTACGGGATCGACGCCGTCCTGATCGAACCCGGGCCGGTCGACACGAACTTCGACGAGCGCGCCGAGGAGGAACTGGCGGACGGCACCGAGCGCTCGGGAGCCTACGACTCCATCTACGCCTTCTACGAGGAGGGCCAGACCGTCGGCGGCGCGAGCGCGCTGTCGGTCCCGCCGACGGAGGTGGCCGAGACGATACTGGAAGCCGCTTGCTCGCCCGATCCCGACCCGCGCTACCCGGTCGGGCGGATCGCGAAGTACGCCACGCTCGTGCGGTTCGTCCCGGACCGCGTTCGCGACGCGGTGTACCGGCTGGCGGCGAAACTGGCGTGATCGACGACCGCGACGACCGCGCCCGGACCCCCGCCCACGACCTGGCGCTGTCCTGCATCGAGGCGGGGATCGACGCCGCCCGCCCGGAGCGTGTCGTCCGCGAATCGCTCACGGTCGAGGGCGACCAGTTGCGGATCGACGACGCGGTGATCGACCTCGGTGCCTTCGAGCGCGCCGTCGCCCTCGGCGGCGGGAAGGCCGCGGCACACGTCGCGGCCGCGCTGGAGACGGTCCTCGGCGACCGCCTCGACGGCGGCGTGGTCGTCACCGACGATCCCGTCGAGACGGACCGCGTCGCGGTCCGCGAAGGCGACCACCCGGTCCCGAGCGAACGGGGCGTCTCGGGCGCGCGAGCGGTCCGGGCGGCCGCCGCCGACGCCGACGCGGACACGCTCGTCCTGGCGGTCCTGACCGGCGGCGGGAGCGCCCTGTTGCCCGCCCCGGCCGACGGCCTCTCGCTTTCGGCCCTCCGGAGAGTCACCGAGGCGTTGCTGGAAGCGGGCGCGCCCATCGAGGCGGTCAACGCCGTCCGGAAACACTGCTCGGCGATCAAGGGCGGCCGGCTGGCGCGGGCGGCCGCGCCGGCGACCGTCCACACGCTCCTGTTTTCCGACGTGGTCGGCGACGACCCCGCGGTGATCGCCAGCGGCCCGACCGTCCCGGACCCGACGACGTTCGGGGACGCCCGGGCGGTCCTCGACGAGTACGACGTGGACGCGCCCGAGGCCGTCCGCGAGCGGATCGAGCGGGGCGTGGCCGGCGGGATCGACGAGACCCCGACCGCAGACGATCCGGCCTTCGAGCGCGTCCGGACGCACGTCCTCGCGAACGGGCGGACGGCCGTCGACGCGGCCCGGAACGCGGCCGCCGACGAGGGGGTCGAGACGCTGGTACTCGCGGCGGGCGTCGAGGGTGAGGCCCGCGAGGTCGCGAAGGCCCACGCGGCGGTGGCGAGGGAGATCCGCGAGACCGGCGATCCCGTCGCGCCGCCGGCGGTCGTCTGCTCGGGCGGGGAGACGACGGTGACGGTCGCGGGCGACGGCCGGGGCGGCCCCAACTGCGAGTTCGCGCTGAGCGCGGCCCGCTCGCTGCCCCCCGATACCGTGCTCGCGGCGGTCGACACGGACGGCCGGGACGGGGAGAGCGGCGCGGCCGGTGCCGTCGTCGACGCGGAGACGATCGAGGACGACCGGGCGGCGGGGCGGGCGCTCGCGGCCAACGACGCGGCGACGTTCCTCGACGAGCGCGAGGCCCTGCTCCGGACGGGGAGGACGGGAACGAACGTCAACGACCTGCACGTGCTGGTCGTACCGGACCGGGAGTGACGCCGGCGCGGTGCGGGTTTCGGACGACTTTTCATCCGTCGGCGGGTATTCGATCCATGGACTTCGATCTGGGGAACGCGGTGCTGGCGCTGCACGTTCTCATTGGGATGGTGTTCGTCGGGCTGGGGGTCCAGAACTTCGTCGGCGGCCGCCCGCTCGGGCTCGTCCTGAACGGCCTGCTGGGCCTGCTGATCGTCGGGATGGGCGTCGGCGTCTCGCGACTGGTCGACTAGTCGAGACAGGCCGCGACGACTCGCAACAGGGTCTCCCCGCGCACCTCGTCGGCGAACAGCGGGACCCGCTTCACGTCGTGGCCCCGGAACAGGTCCTGGGCCTCTTGCAGCGCCTGCTGCTGGACCTGCCACCGGCGCTGGCAGAACTCGCAGTCGTCGAGGTCGGGCGAGACGAACCAGTCGGCCTCCACGTCGGCCACGTCGGTCAGGTCCTGCATGACGCGGTTGACGACGACGGTCTCGACGGGCACCCCGAACGAGTCCAGCCGGTCGAGCAACCGCTGGGACTCGGTCACGCTCAGCCCCTCGGGCACCATCACGATCCGGAAGTCCGTCTTCGCCGGGTCGCGCAACACCGACCGGAGCCGTTCGATGCGCTCGCGCAACGCCTCCAGGTCCTCCACGTCGGCCCCCTGCTCGGCGTCGTCGCCGCCGAAGGGCAGGGAGTCGAACAGCCCGCTGAGTCGCTGGCGCAGTTTCAACAGGCGGCCCATCATCGAGTCGAGCAGTTCGGGGAGTTCGAGCAGGCGGAGGGTGTGGCCCGTCGGCGCGGTGTCGACGATCACCCGGTCGAACCGCTCGTCGTCCATGTACTCCAGCAGGAGTCGCATCGCGGCCGCCTCGTCCATCCCGGGCATCGGACCGGCCAGCGGGTCCGCCGCCGTCTCGTCGGCCGCAGCCTCGTCCGCGGCCCCCGGCCCCGCGCCGGGACCGGCGTCGGCCTGTCCGGCACCGCCGGCAGCACCGGCACCACCCGCCTGTCCGGCACCGCCAGCCCCCTGTCCCATCCCGCCCATCGGGCCGCCACCGCCGAGCAGTTGCCCGAGACCGCCCATCCCGCCGAGCCCGCCCTCCGAATCGAAGGGGCCGTCGCCGACCGCCTCCTCGGGGTCGATCTCGGCGGCGTACAGCGGCACGTCCTCGCGGATGCGCTCGGGTTCGGCCGGAATGTCCGTTTCGAGGGTGTCCGACAGCGAGTGGGCGGGGTCGGTCGAGACGACGAGCGTGGCGGTGCCGTCGCGGGCGCTTGCCAGCGCGGTCGCGGCCGCCATCGTCGTCTTGCCGACGCCGCCTTTCCCGCCGTAGAGGACGTACTCGGCCGCGTCGACGCCTGTCGGGACGGCCGCCTCGTCGATCTCCTCGACGGCCTCGACCTCCAGATCCATACCTACGGGTTCGGCGCGGGACTTGTGTACCCGTCGGTCCGGCGTGGCCACTGGCGGGGACCGACGGGCGGGGAAAAGGGAGACGCGTCAGGACCGCGAGGAACGGGCCTCGCGGACGTCGTTTCCGTCCCGTATCTTGTCCTCGCAGTTGGGACAGACACGCGGTGCGTCGAGAGTCTCGGGCGTGAACACCCGGACGTACGCCTCAGTCACGAAAGAACCGCAGTTCTGACACTCAGGCATCCGACTGAATGCGGGGAATCACGCCACATATGCTTTCTGAAACGAAGTCGCGAGGCGGGCGCTGGTCACTCGGGCCGGTCGTGGTCGCGCCAGAACGAGTCGAACTTGTGGTCGAGGAAGTCCGGCGTCATCCGGACGAACTCCCGGCGCTCGGCCGGCGAGAGGTACTCGTGGACCGAGTGGACGGCGTCTTCGGTGTAGCGCTCGCCGACCAGCATGCGCACGCCCACCTCGTCGGTCCCCCGGATGACCCGGCCGATGGCCTGGCGCGCGCGCCGGACCGCGGGCACCGTCAGCGCGTACTCGAAGGCGACGGCCTCGCCGAACGCCCGACCGTAGGCGGCCTGAACCGCGCGCACCCGGGGCGAGCCGATGTTGACCAGCGGGACGCCCACGACCGCGCAGGCGTGGAGTTTGTCCCCGTCGTAGTCGACCCCCTCCGTGAGCGTGCCCCGGGTGCTGGTGACCAGCACCTTCCCCGGTCCGGCGAAGAAGTCGCGTTTCAACTCGTCGGTGGCCTCGTTGCTCGAACTCTCGTCGACCAGGACCTCCTTTTCGACCACGTCCCGGAGGTAACTGCCCGCCCAGGCGGCCTCCCGGTAGTTCGGCATCGCGATCATCACGTTGCCGGGACTGCGCGCCACAGTTCGAAGGACCTGCTCGTACTCGTCGCGGACGCGGTTGCCGTGGTCCCGGACCGGGTCGCCGCGGTTCCGAGCGGTGTAGGCCGTGGCGTCGACGAGCCAGCTCGCCCGGTTCTCCTCGGGGAAGGTCAGTCCGTAGGATCGGGTCTCGACCGGCCGGCCGGGGTCGTCCTCGGCGGCCGCCAGCCCGCCGGTGCCGGACCGTTCGAGCGCGTCCAGTCCCGAGACGCGGGTGAACACGTCCAGCGGTTCCAGCGTCGCGCTCATCAACACGCCGCCGCCGAGTTCGTCGAAGATCGTCCGCAGGGCCTGGGCGGGCATGCAGTCGTACAGCAGGATCCCGGCCGTGTAGACCTCCTGCCAGGGGTTGGCGGTCGCGCCCGTCTCCGTCGGGGAGTGGTCGAGTTCGATCTCCCGGAACGCGGTGGCGTGGTCGCGCTCGTACCACTCGCCCATCACCGCCCCGACGCCGGCCGCGACGCACTGCCGACTCTCGCCGAGTTCGTCCAGCGTCGTCTCGACGGCGGTCCCGACCGCCGCCAGCGACCGCCACAGGTCGCCGGTGTAGCCCTCGCGCTCGGCCCACTCGGTGAGCTCGTCGACCTCCTCGGTCTCGGGGTCCCGGAGCGGCACCTCCAGATCCCCCTCGGGCAGGGAATCGGGGTCGTTCTCCCAGCCGCGGCCGAACTCCGAATCGAGGTGGTCGGTCACGCGGTCGTCGAGCCAGCCGACCACGTCGTCGTAGAAGTCCCGCGCCGCCTCGACGGCCTCGGCGGGCACGTCGTGGCTGGCCAGCCGGTCGTCGACCTCGCGCTCGTGTTCGCGGCTCCGCCCGCGGAGCTGGAGCAACTGGTTGCAGTCGTTGCGCGCCCGGACGAGGGTGTGCCGGCCCACCCGGTCCGAGAGCAGATCTCGGACGCGCCCCTCCAGCCGGTGGGCCTCGTCGACGATCACGAACGTGCTCTCGTCGAGGATCTCGGCGAGCAGAGGGCGCGACTCGGGATCGAACAGGTGGTTGTAGTTGCCGATCACCACGTCGGCCTCGCCCAGCAGGACGCCCATCGCGCGGTGGGGACAGGTGCCGTGGGCGACGGACTCGGGCAGGAACTCTTCGGAGGTGAGGACGTCGTCCTCGCCGTCGGTGAAGTCGACTGGCGAGCCCCTGTCGCGGGCGTACCAGTCGGCCTCGAAGGGACAATAGAGCGGCGGGTCGTCCCCCTCGACCATCTCCTCGGGGGCGCGTGGCTGTTCGCGCCGGTAGGGCGACTCGACGCCGGCGGTCGCCAGCCGGTCGTCGGCCACCGTGTTGAACTGTTCGGGATCCCGGCGGGCGGCTTTGGCCAGGTCGGCCCCGCGTTTCGGGTCCCACCACTGCTCCTCGCCGTCGACCTCGCCCCCGACCGCGGCGTCGGTCGCGGCCCCGCTGTGGGCGTCGCTCCCGCCGTCGGCCTCCACGAGGCGGGCGGTGTCCTCCCGGAGGTCCTCACACCGGTCGTGGACGCTCGCGTCCCGGGGGAAGAGGTCCTCGCGACCGTACGGACAGAGGTCGCGTTTGCCCACGAGGGCGATGCCGTCCAGCGGGTCCTCCAGCCCGGCGTTGATCACCCGCAAGTCCTCGACGAACTGGTCGAGTTGCTGTTTGACCGGCGTGACGACGACGACCCGCTCGTAGTCGTCCTCGCGGACCAGCGTCGTCGCGGCGGTCAGCGCGGCCATGGTCTTGCCCGTGCCACAGGGCCCTTCCATCGCGAGGTAGCCGTTCTTCCGGCCGACCTCGACGGCCGACTCGACGGCGTCGGGCTGGTTCTCGTAGGGCTCGTCGTACCCGAAGTACTGCCGCCAGGCCGGGCGGTCGGCGTCGTCCCCGTCGCTGTCGGCCGTCGCGGACGACGCCTCGGTCGCGGACCCACCGGAGCCCTCCTCGCGGTCGCTCATCGGTACCAGGTGGGGGCGTCCTCGGGTATGAACCCCCGGATTCTCACTCGAAGTAGTCGGTCAGCCGTTCGGCGGCCTCCTCGGCGCGGGGCGTCACCAGGGCGAAGCGGAACCAGTCGGCCCGGGACTCGCCGAAGGCCGCGCCCGGCATCCCCGCGACGCCCGCCTCGTCGATCAACCGCTCGACGTTCTCCATGGTCCCCGAGAAGTCCGGGAAGCGGGCCATGACGTAGAAGCCGCCCGCGGGCGTCGTGTACTCCGCGCCGGCGGCGTCCAGCGCGTCGGTGAAGGCCCCGATGCGCTCGCGGAGCATCGCGCGGTTCTCGGCGTAGTAGTCCGGCGGCGTCTCCCGGAGCGCCCGGGAGACGGCGTACTGGGCCGGCCGACTGCCCGTCACGTTGGTCAGCATGTGCCGCGTCCGGAAGCCGTCGACCAGCGGCTCCGGGACGACCGCGTAGCCCACCCGGAAGCCCGTGATCGCCATCGACTTCGAGAAGGCGTTGGTGACGATCCGGTGGTCGGAGTCGACCGCGAGCGCGCTGGAGAAGCGCCCGCCGTAGTCGAAGTGGTCGTACACCTCGTCGCTGACCAGCAGGGCGTCGCGGGCCTCCGCGATGTCGACGAGTTCCCGGAGCGTCCCCTCGGAGTAGACCGCGCCCGTCGGGTTGTTCGGGGTGTTGACGACGATCAGCGCGGTGTCCGCGCTCGCGACCTCCCGGACCGCCGCGGGGTCGAGCCCCCCGTCGTCCTCGACCGCGACGTACCGGGCCCGTCCGTCGAGCAGGTTCACCCGCCCGGCGTAGTAGGGGTAGACCGGATCGGTCAGGATCACCTCGTCGCCGGCTCCCCGCGCGAGTCCCTCGGCCATCGCGAGGTGATTGGCCTCGCCCGCGCCGTTGGTGACCAGCACCTGCTCGACCGGCACCGACCGGCGGGCGGCGATCTCCTCGCGCAGTTCCCGCAGGCCCTCGCTGGCCGGATACTGGAACCCCGCGGGGTCGCTGTCGGCGTACTCGACCAGCCCCTCCCGGAGCGCCCCCGGCGGCTCCCAGTCCGGGTTCCCGCTCACCATGTCGACGACGTCCCGCTCGGCGGCGTCCGCGTACTGCATGACGCGGAAGAACTGCGGCCGCTCGTAGTCCATACCACCCCTCGGACCGGGCGGCCCCTGTGTCTTTCCAACTCCGGCGACGACCTGTCGGATATTCGTGTCATCGTTCGGCAAATTGATTTATCACCGATGATCGACGCCATCGATAGGTATGAAGGAGCCGTCGATCAGCCACAAACCGTCGAAGACCCACGTCCTCTGGACGAGCGACGAGGCAAACGGGATCAAGCGGTTCGACGGCGACCACTTCCGGAAGTGGTGTCGCCACTACGGCTTCGAGTTCGAGACCTACTCGCGGGTCGACCACGAGCGCGCCGAGGAGTCCCGGACCCAGTACCAGTGCGTGTTCGCAACCGGGTCCGGGAACGGGGACACCTTCGAGGTCGACGGCGAGACCTGGGACATCCAGACGGGCGAGTCACCGCAGACGTTCGTGGAGATCGACGAGGAAGGGGTCATGCGGGTGCAGGGCTGGTCGACCGAGCGCATCGTCGACGTGGCCGAACTCTGGCACGAAGGCGCGGAACTGTACGTCGTCGCCGCCGGCGACGGGGACAACCTCCACCTCGACCCGGACGATCTGACCCGGTAGCCGACCGGGGCCTTCTTGGCCGGCGCGGGCCACGGTAGCACATGCGCGAGTTCGCCTCCGACCCACCGATCGAGGAGACCGTCGGCGACCGGCTCGGCGAGGCCGGCCACACCGTCGCCGTCGCCGAGGGCTGTACCGGGGGACTCGTCGCGACGCTTCTGACCGCCACGCCGGGCGCGAGCGACTACCTCGACCGGGCGCTGGTCCCCTACTCCTACGACTCCCTGCGCGAACTCCTCGCCGTCGACCGCGAACTGCTCGACGAACACGGCGTCGTCAGCGAACCCGTGACCCGCGACCTCGCGCGGGCGGTCCGGGACACCGCGGGGACGACGTGGGGACTCGCGACCGCCGGCGTCGCCGGTCCCGGGGGCGGCACGCCCGAGAAACCCGTCGGCACGGCCTTCGTCGGCGTCGCCTACGCCGGCGAGTGGGGGACGGAGACCTCGACCGCCAGCGTCGAACGCTACGCGGTCGACGGCGATCGGAGCGCGGTCCGGGAGCGGGTGGCACGGCTCGCGCTGTCGGACCTGGCCGACCGCGTCGCCGAGCGGACGTGACGGGAAAGCCTTTATCGGGGCCGGACCTGTCGCCGGACGGATGAACAAAGAGGGCCACGTCCTGAACGCCGTCCTCCTGAGTATCGGCCTGGGGTACATCCTCGAACCGGCCGGCGACTTCGGCACCTTCCGCACCATCGCCGAGGTGACGATCCCGGTCACGCTGGGCGCGCTCTTCCCCGACGTGGACACCGCCTTCGGCCGCCACCGGAAGACGCTCCACAACGTCCTCGTGCTGGGTATCTTCCTCGCGTATCCCTTCGTCTTCGACAACCTCCAGTACGTCTGGCTCGGCGTGTTGACCCACTACATCCTGGATCTGGCCGGGAGCAAGCGCGGGCTGGCGCTCCTGTACCCGTGGGACAGGGAGTTCAATCTGCCCGTGGGCGTCGCGACCTCCAGCGAGTACGCCACCCTGGTGACGGTCGTGATCACCGGCTTCGAGTTGCTGATCGTCGGCCTGCTGGTCTTCTACGCGCCGGCGTACGCTCCGCCGGAACTGATCGAACACGGGGCGACGGCGCTCGGTGTCTGAACCCGTCAGTACAGTCGCACGTCGTCGAACCCGTCGCGGTACGCGATGTGTCCCGGGTGGGTCGGCTCCGTCCCCTGCAGGTAGATCCGGTCGAACTTCTCGTAGGTGTTCTCCCAGAGCAGGTGAGCGAGTTCGGCCTTGCACCGGAGCGCGTGCGAGAGCCCGTCGCGGTGGAAGATCCGCCGCTCCGTGCCGTCCCGGAGCGCGGCCACGAGATCCGCGGTGCTCTCGATCGGACGCTCGAACGTCGTCCAGACCTCGCCGACGGTCCTCGGGAGGTGGGCATACGAGGAGGCGAAGGCCGGCAGGTCGGTCTCGCGGGCGATCTCGCGGGCGCGCCGGTTGTCACGGGCCAGGTGTTTGGGGTTGTAGACCTCGACGGCGTCGATCAGGTCGCGGTACTCGCGGATCCGCCCGGCGTCGAGACTCACCGTCAGGAACTCGGGATGGGGGACGAGGACGGCGGCGTCCTGTCGCCGGAGTTCCGCCATCGTACCGTCGAGGGTCAGGAAGTCGGGAACGGGATCGGTGAGCCCGACGGCGAGGACGTGCCGCCGGGACCGCCAGTCGCCGGTGAACAGCTCTCGGGCCGGGATCACGAGCAGTTCGTCGTCGGAGTACTCGCGGGCCCGCTCCTCGATGTCCGGGAGCCGCGTGAAGTGGGGCGCGTACACCAGCGCGTCCAGCCCCCGCGCCTTGGCCCGGCGGACCACCTCGTCGTCGAGGACCTTCACGTGCATGTCGACGCGGAACCCGTCGTCGCTCGCCCTGCCGGCCATACTCGTGGGACCCTTTCGTCGGTCGGGACATATCGATTCTGGTTTCACGCGCGAGAGACTGGCGAACGTTTTTATCCGTCGCCCGACTCCATCAGGGCGATGCCACATTGGGAGTGTGCGATCGAGGGCGACACGGAGCGGTTCGAGCGCGTCGAGGACCTCATCATCCACCAGGCGACCGAACACGAGCGCATCGAGTGTCAGGTCTGTGGCACCGTCCTCCCGGACGGCTACTTCGCCATCCGGCACGCCTTCGACGAACACTCGCGTGCCGAGTACGTCCGCGCCTACGACGCCACCAGCGACGAGGTGCGCCGCCGCGAGAAGGTCAAGGAAGCCATCGAGGACGAGGCCGACATCAACGAAGTCATCGACCGCCTCGAGGGCAACGGAGCCCGGACCTGAAACGGTCGGCACTCGCCGCGACTCCCACCTCGTTTTCCGGCCCGGAACGACCGCGTCGGCTTTTATATCCGCCCCCGTCCACGGGGCGAGTATGCGCTCCGACTCGACCGACGCCCGGAGTTCGCTCTGGGACCGCGCGACCGCCCAGCGCAACGTCGCCATCTACGTCGCCATCCTCGTTGCCGTCCCGGTCGCGTACGGCTTTCACACAGTGTTCGACGCCAGCGGCGGCGACTTCCTCCTGTTGATGACCCTGGCCGTCGGCGTTCCGACCGCCTACAACGACAACTGGCCAGCCTACGACCGGACCTGGAAAGCCGTCGGCTGGGTCCTCGCCGCCTCCGTCCTCGCGGCCGCCACGTTCGCCGGTCTCTTCCTTGCAGGGATCGAGGTGCTCGCGCTCTCGCCGTTGCTCGCCAGCGTCGGCGCGTTTCTCGTGACCTCCGGTGGCGTCCACGCGGTCTCGTTCGCGCTGTTCGGGCGCGAGGGCTGACCTCACAGCCCGTCGACCACGTCCGTCCCGCTGACGACCTCCGGGATCACCACCGTGTCCGCTCCGGCGCGTCGCGCGACCGACTCGTAGGTCTCGTCGCCGACCCGGACGACGAGGGCGGCGTCGGGCGCGAGCTGGCTGGTCACGATGGCGATCTGGATGGTCACGTTGGAGTCGTCGATGGCCGCGACTACCGCACGAGCGCGGGAGACGCCGGCTCGTTCGAGGACGTCCTCGCGGCGTGCGTCGCCCTCGATCACGAGCAGGTCGTCGCTGGCGGCGTCGACGACCGCCGATTCCGACTCGACGACCACCACGTCCTCCCCGCGCTGTTCGAGTCGCTGTGCGACCGTCCGGCCGAACATCCCGTAGCCACAGATCACGACGTGACCCGAGAGGCGCTCGATGGTCTGTTCCGTTTGCACGCGTCGTAGTTCCTCCCGAAACCGGCCGCCGAACACCGTGTCCAGGACCGACTCGCCGATCCACAGCCCCGACGCGATCAGCCCCGAGAACACGACCAGCGCGAACCCCTTCGTCGCCTGTTCCGGTCCGGAGTGATGCTGGAAGTGAAGTTCGATGCTGGTCGGGTCCAACAGCCAGAAGGCCGCGTCGACTGGCGAGACATCGGCGAGCACGACGAAGCCGGCGATACCGACGACCACCGTCGCGACGAAGAGCCCGATCGGCACCAGCGCCGCGCCGATCCACCCGCGGATCGACCCTCCCGTCCCGGACACGCACGTCCGTAAGAGCCAGTACATAATAAATTGTCATGATATACGTCCGGGCGACCACAGTCACGAGTCCGTATCGGGAGCCGGAGGGTCTCGAACCGTATCAGTTCGTTACGGTGATCCGGACCCGTCGCGCTCCCACCTTTTTCCGCTCGGGTGACTCACTTCGTTCGTCACCGCTCGCGCAAAAACGTGGGCGAAAAAAGCCGCGACTCGCCGCGCTCGTCGCGGTCCCTACCGTTCTTCCGAGTCCAGCACCCGGATCTGGTCACCCCGCACGGTCACCGGAATCGGGACGGTGGCCTCGTACAGTTCGACGGTGACCTGGTCCTTGGACTCGTCGATGCGCTGGACCTGGGCCTTCTCGCCCTTGAACGGGCCGGCGATGAGTTCGACGATGTCGCCCTCGGCGATCCCCTCCACGTCGGGTTTCGGCGAGAGGAAGTGTTCGACTTCGGCGAGGGAACTCTCGCCCTGGACGACCCCGCGCATGTGCGGGATCTCGTCGGAGATGCGCTCGAAGACGGCGGCGTCGTCGGCCTCGACCATCACGTAGCTGGTGAGGCTGTCGGGCGCGAGGGCGGCGTGGATCGACGACTCCTCGCGGTTCATGATCATGTCCGCGACGGTGCGCTCCTGACTGGCCGTGGTCTTGACAGCGTAGATGCCCATGTTAGGAAGGAACGGTGGTGATGAAGCTCATCAGCAGGAAGATCACGAATCCCATCAGCCCGACCAGACCGATCCCGGCCCCCGCGATCTTGGCGATCTGGGAGAACTCCTCCCACGACGGCGTGCTGGCGAGTTTCAGCACCCGAACGTAGGAGTTGAGGTCGTACGGTACTTGCATACCCGGGTGTAGCCCCTGCCCCTTTTTCTATCTATTGGTGCGGAACGGAACCGCGAGGAGCCGACGGTGTGGGCGGGAGTTACTCCACGTAGTCGATGTCGTCGCCGAGGTTCTCGGCGGCCTGTTCGACCTCGGTCTCGTTTTTGCCGTAGATCTGTGGGCTCTCGACGCCGGTGACGACGATCATGGTCTCCATCTTGCCCTCGAACTCCTGGTTGACGCTGGCGCCCCAGATGATCCGGGCGTCGGGGTCGATCCGGTCGTAGATCTCCTCGACGACGCCTTCCGCCTCCTCGATGGACATGTCCGGCCCACCGACGACGTTCACGAGGGCGCTGTTCGCGCCGTCGAACTCCACGTCCAACAGTGGCGATCTGAGCGCCGACCTGATCGAGTCCTGGGCCTTGTTCTCCGAGTCGGACTCCCCGAGGCCGATCATGGCGACGCCGCCGTTCTCCATGATGGTCCGGACGTCGGCGAAGTCGACGTTGACGAGGCCGGGCTTGGTGATCAGTTCGGTCATGCCCTTGACCGAGCGCATCAGCACGCGATCACAGATCTTGAACGCGTCCTGCAGGGGCATCGAGGGGGCGTAATCGAGCAGGCGGTCGTTCGGGACGACGATCACGGTGTCGGAGACGGCGCGCAGGCGTTCGAGGCCGGCGTCGGCGTTGGCCCGCCGGCGCTCGCCCTCCGCGGTGAAGGGGATCGTCACGATGGCGATGGTCAACGCGCCCGCCTCCTGTGCGGCCTGGGCGACCACGGGAGCCGCGCCGGTCCCGGTCCCGCCGCCGAGGCCCGCGGTCACGAACACCATGTCCGAGCCGTCGATGGACTGCTGGATGTCCTCGATGTTCTCCTGGGCCGCCTCCTCGCCGATTTTCGGGACCGACCCCGCACCGCGACCGCCGGTGCGTTTCTTGCCGATCAGGATCTTCGTGTCGGCTTTCACCTCGTCGGCGAGGTGCTGGGCGTCCGTGTTCGCGGCGACGAGTTTCGCGCCGTGGATGCCCTCTTCCATCATCCGGGTGACCGTGTTGCCGCCCGCGCCGCCACAGCCGACCACGGTGATTTTCGTTTCGAGATCCTCGACGACGTCGGCCAGCTCCTCGTCGGTCATCTGCCCCGACGTGGACACGTCGTCCGTGGCCGAAGTCCCGCTCGACGCGGTCTCCTCGGGTGTCTGTGCCGACTCCTCCTCCTCGCTTTCCTCCATGGCGTCGTCGATAATGGAGTCCATATTTAAAGGGGAAATTGCAGAGCAGGATTAATTATCTTTCCCCTCGTGTCAGCCGGGCGTCATACGTTACGCTCCCGGGGGAGACGGGGAGATCAGTCGAGGGGGAAGCGATCCTCCCGCTCCGTCCGGACCTCCTCGGGCGGGATGGTCTTCCCGTTCACCTCGACGGGGTCGCCCGCCGACAGGCGGCCGAACTTCGGGCCTTCGGGGACGCCCAGTGTCTTCGCCTTCTCGGGGTCGAAGGTCTCCTGTCGGGCGACGACGGCGTCCTCGCGGCGCTTTACCTCGTCGTAGGCCCGCCGGAGCAGGGCCACGACACCGTCGACGATCGCGTCGTAATCTCCACGGGAAGCGACGGCCGCGCGGCCCGCGATCCTGTTCCCGTTCTCCTCGGTCTCGAAGGCCAGCGCGCGGTCGGCGACGAGGTCGCGCGTGCGGTCCTGATCGATCCCCTGCGCCCGGTCGAGCAGGGCGGCCGGGAACGAGACGGTCTCGAAGCCGGCGTCGGGCGCGGCGTCGCGGGCCGGCTCGCCGAACCGCAGTCCGTCCGCGACGGGGACGAGCGCGTCCTCCAGCCGGGCCGCGAGCGCCAGCGGGACGCCCGTGACCTCGCGCAGCCAGGTCTCGCCGACGACGCGATAGCCCAGCGTCTCGATCGCGTCGACGAGATCCGGACGGTCGCCCTCGACGACGGCGTACTCGGCCGCGCTCGCCTCGAAGGCCCGGTCGATCAGGGCGCGGTTCGCTGCGGGGTCGCCCATCGCGTCCAACCCCCAGTCGGCGGCGAGGTGCCCGACGCCCCAGTCGGTCTCGCGGACGATCCGCGTGAACCGCGGGGCGTAGTGCCCACCGCCGAACCCGACGACGTGGCGGCGGGCCGTCTCGGCCCCGTCGGATTCGGCGGCCACGGGTTCGGGATCGGCGTCGGGCGCGACCCCGCGGAGGTCGAGGATCGCACGCGCGACCGCCTCGGCGGCCGCCGGATCCGCCCACTCGGACTCGCCGCTCCCGACCTCGACGAACATCGAGGGGACGCCCACGTCGGTCGGGCCGTGGTGAGTACACTCCATGCCCACGTCGTAGTCCTCGGGCGCGTGCGTCCCGAGAGCGTCGAGGACGCGGCTGTGGGCGTGCGGACAGGCCCGGGCGAGCGCGTCGGCCTCGCCGCCGTGTTCGGCCGGCCCGAAGTTGCCCGTGTGGTGAGCCGTGAGCAGGGGCCCGGTCTCGCCGCTGTGGCGGGAGGCGAACACGAGCAGGTCCAGCTCCGCGGGGAAGGCGTCGGCGGCCGAGTCGAGGTGGAGGTGCCACTCCTCGAACTCCCGGAGCTGTGCCCCCTCGGTCCGGTAGGCGGGGCCCGCGGCGTCGGGGTGGTCCGGGCCGTCGACCGGCGACCACTCGGCCAGGTCGCGGAGGCGGTCGCCGACGTGTTCGGAGGCCCGATCGGCGCGTGAGACGACGATTCCAAGCATCAGTCCGCTTGCTCTATGTAGACGGGTTCGCGACCGAACGCTGTCCGGACCGCGTCACCGGTGAGGCCGAACAGCCGTCGCAGCGAGTCGCGACGCTTGACGAACAGCAGGACGCCACCGACGAGGTAGATCGCCGTGTACACCAACAGGAGGTCGTGGCTCGATATGGGCAACTCGATCAGCCCCCTGACGAGGGCGAACTCGATCAGCACCTGCGAGATGAAGAGGGCGAAGAGGGCGACCGCCTCCCGGATCGAGATCTCGAAGTTACACAGGATCGCCAGCGCGAAAAACGACTGGCCGGCGGTGATCCAGATCTCGGCGGACTGGCGGGGGTCGAACGGGAGCGTCCCGACCGACCCCAGCGCCAGCGAGTAGACGACGGCGATGGTCCCGATCAGCAGCGTCCACTGGTTGAGCTTCGAGGAGATCAAAGCGTTGAACCCGGCCGTCGACCGGGCCTTGTTGACCAGCACCGCGACGACGATCAGTTCCGGCGACTCGCTGGCCAGCGGCGCGATCCACTGGATCATGAAGAACTCGGGGATGCCGTTCCGGACTCCGATGACTTCGAGCCCGTGCGCGAACGGTTCGACCGCAATGAAGATCATCGCCCCCGAGTAGGCAAAGAGCGCGACCACCGCCAGCGGTCGCCACGGCAGCGACCACCCCTGGAGGTACTTCGGCACGCCGACGGTGTGTTCGCTCTGTTCCACGTCGGATTTGAGGACGAGACCGATGTAGGCGACGTAGAGCCCGACCAGAAACAGCGTGTCGACGATATCGATCCCGCCGCCGAGCGGCACCGCGAAGGCCCACGCAGTCGCCAGGAAGAGGAAGGTGATCTCCGTGGCGATGTCCTCGTCGAGCTGGACGGCGTCGTCGAGCCAGCCGTCCCGGTGTTCGACCGCCGGGTCCTTCGTGTCGAACGAGCGCCAGACGGTAAACGCCGCGATCCCGGCCCAGCCGATGCCGATGAGGATGCGGTTCGCGCCGGTCATGTTGGCGATGGCGAGGTTGGCGTCGTGACACGCGGCGGCGATCGGCGTCGCCCCCGCCTCGATCTGTGCGGGAGTCAGCGCCGCACAGGCCTCGGCCGTCGCGCCGCCGGCACCGGCGTTCCAGGCGTACAGCGCGTCGACGGCGTACTCGGGCGCGACCGCCAGCACCGCGAGGACGGCGATGGCGAACGCGCGGGGCACGTCCTTCTCGGCGGTTTCGGCACCCCACGCGAGCAGGAACGACGCGCCGAGGATCGCCACGCCGCTGAGGACGACCTCCGCGACGATCCCGACGTGGGCTCCGGTGAGGACGGTCGCGACCCACGGTGCAGTCAGAGCCACCGCGACGGCGACCGCGACGAGCGGATGACGGAGTCGGGTCACTACCGGACCGGACACGGCACCGGAAGGAAAGCTTTGCCAATTGGGTACGCCCCCACAGCCCCGCCACCGGAGCGGTCGGCCGGGAGCGGTGCGGTTATGGCGACACCCCCACTGGCCACCGACATGGACGTGTACGGACTGATCGGGAACCCGGTGGGGCACTCGCTGTCGCCGCCGATGCACGAGGCGGCCTACGAGGAACTCGGCATGGACGCCCGCTACGTCACCTTCGAGCCGCCGGCGGACGCCGGCGCGGCGGCCGTCGAATCGGCCGCGACGCTGGGCGTTCGCGGGCTGAACGTCACGATCCCGTTCAAGCAGGACGTGCTGGACGCCGTCGATCCCGCACCGCTGGCCGAGCGCATCGGCGCGGTCAACACCGTCGATTTCGGGACCGATCCGCCGACCGGCTACAACACCGACGCCGTCGGCGCGACCCGCGCGCTCCGCTCGCAGGGCGTGCCGCTGGACGGACGGGCGGTCGTCGTCGGTGCCGGCGGCGCGGGCCGGGCAGTCGCGTTCGGCCTCGCCGACGAGGGGATGACCGTCGACATCGCCAACCGCACCGAGTCGAAGGCCCACGACCTGGCCGAGGACGTTCCGGACGCGACGGGGCACGGACTGGACGCGCTCGACGAACTGGTCGCCGGGGCCGACGTGCTGGTCAACTGTACCAGCGTCGGGATGACGGAGGACCGGTCGCCGGTCCCGGCCGAGGCGTTACACGCCGACCTCGGGGTGCTGGACGCCGTCTACGACCCCGTCGAGACGCGGCTCCTGCGGGACGCGGCCGAGGCGGGCGCGACGACGGTCGACGGCGCGTGGATGCTGCTGTACCAGGGCGTCGAGGCCTTCGAGCGGTGGACCGGACGGGACGCGCCCGTCGAAAAAATGAACGCGGTTCTGCGGGAGCGTCTTTAAGTAGGCGGGTTGACTATACGCGGGTATGGGGCTGTTCAAGATACTGAAGTCGGTCATCGGACTCGGCAGTTCCGGGTCCCGGTCGACGTCCGGAACAGCCGAGCCCGGACGCGAGAACGTCGACGTAACGGTCGAACACGAACCCGACACGGAATCGGAGGACGCGGTCAAGGGTACCGGCGACGAGACGACTGCCGAGACCGAGGAATCCGAACCGGAAGCGACCGGAGAGTCCGAGCCGGAAGAAACCGAGGCGTCCGACGCCGAGGAGCCCGCGGCGGTGGAAAACGCCGACGCGTCGACGGACACGATCAAGGGCATCGGACCGTCCTACGCGGAGACGCTCGCCGGCGCGGGGATCGAGACGGTCGGTGACCTCGCGGCGGCCGACGCCGCCGACGTGGCCGAGGGGACCGACCTCTCGGAGAAACGCGTGAGCCGCTGGATCGCCCGCGCTCGCGGCGAGGACGAGTGAACCGCAAAACGGTTACTGCTGTACCTGTTCTCCACCGGTAGATGACGACGCCGACGGTCGTGACCGACGGGACCGCGTTCCGCAGCGTCGCCGACGGCGTCACGCCCGGCACGCGCGTACCCGTCGAGGTCAGGGCCACGGTCGCTGACCCCTTCACGGCCTACCGGCGTGCCCGCCCGGACGACGGGGGAGCAGGCGGCGAGTCCCCCGGCGGCGTCTACCTCGAAACCACGGGCGGCCAGTCGGGCTGGGGTTACTTCGGCGTCGATCCCGTCGACTGGGTGACCGTCGGCCCCGCCGAGACGGACGCGCTCGGGACGCTGGGCGACCGCCTCGCCGCCGAGTCGCTGGCCCGCGGCGACTGCGAGGTACCCTACCCCTGCGGTGCGGTCGGCTGGCTCTCCTACGACCTCGTCCGGGAGCTGGAGGAGTTGCCCGACGACGCCGAGCGCGATCGGGACCTCCCGCGGGTCCAGGTGGCGCTGTACGACCGCCTGGCCGCGTGGGAGGAACCACGAGACGGCGAGACGACGCTCCGGGTCACCGCCTGTCCGCGGGTCGATCCCGAGGGCGAGCGGGGACGACCGGTCGCGGCGGCCTACGACCACGGACTCGCGCGGGCCGAGGAGTTGGTCGAGCGGGCGACGACCGGCGATCCGTCGGTCGGGCCGCCGCCGGTCGAGGGCGAGGCGGCCAGATTCGAGAGCGACTGCGGGCGGGCGGCCTTCGCCGACCGCGTCCGCCGGGTCAAGGAGTACGTCCGCGCGGGGGACACCTTCCAGGCGAACGTCTCCCAGCGGCTGACGGCCCCGGCGGCGGTCCACCCGGTCGCGGCCTTCGGCGCGCTCAGGCGGGTCAACCCCGCACCCTACGCCGCGCTGGTCGAGTTCTCCGGCGTCGACCTGGTGAGCGCCAGCCCGGAACTCCTGCTGGAGCGGACCGGCGACGACCTGGTGACCGAACCCATCGCGGGCACGCGTCCCCGGGGCGAGACCGCGGCCGAGGACGACGAACTGGAGCGGGACCTCCGAACGGACGAGAAGGAACGCGCCGAACACGCCATGCTGGTCGACCTGGAGCGCAACGACCTCGGGAAGGTCAGCGAGTACGGGTCCGTCGCGGTCACCGACTACCGTCGGGTCGACCGGTACAGCGAGGTGATGCACCTCGTCTCGGAAGTGCGGGGTCGCCTGCGCGACGGCGTGGACCTGACCGACGCCGTCGCCGCGGTGTTCCCTGGCGGCACGGTCACCGGCGCGCCCAAGCCCCGGACGATGGAGATCATCGACGAGGTGGAAGCCACGCGTCGGGGCCCCTACACCGGCAGTATCGGTATCTTCGGGTTCGACGGGCGGGCGACGCTGAACATCGTCATCCGGACGCTCGTGCGCTACGGCGACGAGTACCACCTCCGGGTCGGCGCGGGGATCGTCCACGATTCGGACCCGGCCCGGGAGTACGGGGAGACGCTGGACAAGGCCCGGGCGCTGGTGACTGCGGTCGACGAGGCGCTGGGCCGGCGGGGCGACCTGGCCGTCGAGACCCCGGGAGGGAAGCCGTGAGAGTCCTCGTGATCGACAACTACGACTCCTTCGCCTACAACCTCGTCCAGTACGTGGGCGAAGTGGTGACCGACCCGTCGTGGGGGACCGTGAGCGCGGGCGCGGACGACGGGGACGCCGATCCGGGCGAGGTGATCGTCCGCCGCAACGACGCGGTCACGGTCCCCGAGATCCGCGACCTCGATCCGGACGGGATCGTGGTCTCGCCCGGCCCCGGGACGCCCGCGGCGGCCGGCGTGTCGGTGCCGGTCTTCGCGGACCTCGCGTACCCGACGCTGGGCGTCTGTCTCGGCCACCAGGCGCTGTGTGCGGCCAACGGCGCGCCCGTCGGCCACGCCGAGGCGGTCGTCCACGGCAAGCCCTCGACGATCGAACACGACGGCCGGGGGCTGTTCGCCGACCTCCCCGACCGCTTCGAGGTGGGACGGTACCACTCGCTGGCCGTCGAGCGGGCCGACCTGCCCGACGCGCTGGCGGAAACCGCCTGGACCGTCGCCGGGGCGGGCGACGGCGACCGGATCGACGGCGGCGACCGCAGCGGCACCGAACCGCGCGTGGTCATGGGCGTGCGCCACCGCGACCGCCCCCACTACGGCGTGCAGTTCCACCCCGAGAGCATCCTGACCGACGCGGGAACGCGACTGATCGCGGCCTTCTGTGACCGATGTCAGAGCACACCTACCACGTAGACGGCGAACTGGTACCGGCCGACGAGGCGACCGTCAGCGTCCGCGACCGCGGGTTCATGTACGGCGATGCGGCCTTCGAGACCCTGCGGGCCTACGGCGGCGAGATCTTCGCGTGGGACGCCCACGAGGACCGGCTCCGAGACACCTGCGAGTTGCTGGGCTTCGCCGACGCCGTCCCCGACGACCTCCGGGAGCGCGTGCGGGCCACCCTCGACGCCAACGACCTCGCCGACGCCTACGTCCGGCTGTCGGTGACGCGGGGCGTCCAGCCCGGGAAGCTGACGCCCGACCCCGACGTGGACCCGACGGTCGTCGTGATCGTCGACGGCCTCCCGCGGGGCGGCGTCGAGGGGACGACGCCGTGGGACGACCCCGCGGTGGTCCAGACGGTCAAGACCCGGCGGACGCCCGACGACGCGGTGCCGGCGGACGCGAAGACCCACAACTACCTGAACGGGGTCCGCGCCAGGCTCGAACTCCGACGGGCCGCGACCGACGGGTTCCGGGCCGACGAGGCCCTGCTCCGGACGACCGACGACGCCGTCGCAGAGGGCGCGACGAGCAACGTCTTCTTCGTCGACGGCGGCGTTCTCAAGACACCGAGCGAGGACTGTGACATCCTGCCCGGCGTGACCCGCGACGTGGTGCTGGAACTCGCTCGCGAGGAGGAGTTCCCGATCGAGCCCGGGGTCTACGGGGTCGGGGACCTCCGGGACGCGGACGAGGCCTTCCTGACGAACACGACCTGGGAGATCCGCCCCGTCGCCAGCGTCGACGGGATAGAGGTCGGGACCGGCCCGATGACGAAACTGCTCTCGCGGCTGTTCGACGAGCGGATCGAGCGCGACCACTACTAGGCGCCGAAGGTCGCGTCGTCCAGCACCGTCTCGACCAGCAGGAGGACGGAGACCGCTCCGGCGACGACGACCGCCGCCGGCCAGTCGACGCCCAGCGGCAGGGCGGCGAGTGCGCCCGCCAGCACGGCGGCGAGGCTCGCGAGGGCGAAGGCGAACCCA
>JBDGUF010000014.1:0-38925 GCA_042216105.1 Halorientalis sp. | reverse complement strand
GAACAGGGGAGAAAGTATATCAGTCGACAGCCCTTCCGTTTCGGTAACAGCAACGCTTCTATGAGCAACGACACGGACACCGACGACGACCCCGAAGACGGGGCCCCCGACTCCGCCGAGGAGTCCCCGGACGCGTTCGACGACGTGGTCGACGACATCGACGACGTCGAGAGCGTCCGCGACGGGGACGAGGAGCCCGAGGTTCCCGACGGTAACGAGGGCACCATCGACGACCTCGGTAGCGACGTCGAGATCGACGCACCGGTCGACGAAGAAAACGCCGAGGACGACATCCTGGGCGGCCTCCAGATCGACTCCACCGAGGACATCGAGGTCCCGGATCGGCTGGTCGACCAGGTCATCGGACAGGACCACGCTCGCGACGTGGTGAAGAAGGCCGCCAAACAGCGCCGCCACGTCATGATGATCGGCTCGCCCGGGACCGGGAAGTCGATGCTCGCCAAGGCGATGAGTCAGCTGCTCCCCAAGGAGGAACTGCAGGACGTCCTCGTCTACCACAACCCGGACGACGGCAACGAGCCGAAAGTACGGACCGTTCCCGCCGGCAAAGGGGACCAGATCGTCGACGCCCACAAGGAGGAAGCCCGCAAGCGCAACCAGATGCGCAGCTTCCTCATGTGGATCATCATCGCCATCGTCATCGGCTACTCGCTGTTGATCGTCCAGCAACCGCTGCTGGGCATCCTCGCGGCCGGTGTCATCTATCTCGCCTTCCGCTACGGCTCGCAGGGCAACGACGCGATGATCCCGAACCTGCTGGTCAACAACGCCGACCAGAAGACCGCGCCCTTCGAGGACGCGACGGGTGCCCACGCCGGTGCCCTGCTGGGCGACGTGCGCCACGACCCCTTCCAGTCCGGCGGCATGGAGACGCCCAGCCACGACCGCGTCGAACCCGGCGCGATCCACAAGGCCAACAAGGGCGTGCTGTTCATCGACGAGATCAACACGCTCGACATCCGCAGCCAGCAGAAGCTGATGACGGCCATCCAGGAGGGCGAGTTCTCCATCACGGGCCAGTCCGAGCGCTCCTCGGGCGCGATGGTCCAGACCGAGCCCGTCCCGTGTGACTTCATCATGATCGCGGCCGGGAACCTCGACGCCATGGAGAACATGCACCCCGCCCTGCGCTCGCGCATCAAGGGCTACGGGTACGAGGTCTACATGGACGACACCATCGAGGACGACCCCGAGATGCGCCGGAAGTACGCCCGCTTCATCGCCCAGGAGGTCGAGAAGGACGGGCGGCTCCCCCACTTCGACGAGGAGGCCGTCGAGGAGGTCATCCTCGAAGCTCAGCGTCGCGCCGGTCGGAAGGGTCACCTGACCCTCAAACTGCGCGACCTCGGTGGCCTCGTGCGGGTCGCCGGCGACATCGCCCGCGCCGAGAACAAGGAGTACACCGAGCGCGAGGACGTGTTACAGGCCAAGCGGCGCTCCCGCTCCATCGAGCAACAGCTCGCGGACAACTACATCGAGCGCCGGAAAGACTACGAGCTCACCGTCAACCAGGGCGACGTGGTCGGCCGCGTCAACGGGCTCGCAGTGATGGGCGAGGACTCCGGGATCGTCCTCCCCGTCATGGCCGAGGTCACGCCCTCGCAGGGCCCCGGCGAAGTCATCGCCACGGGCCAGCTCAAGGAGATGGCCCAGGAGGCGGTCCAGAACGTCTCGGCGATCATCAAGAAGTTCAGCGACGAGGACATCACCGAGAAAGACGTCCACATCCAGTTCGTCCAGGCCGGTGAGGGCGGCGTCGACGGCGACTCCGCCTCGATCACCGTCGCGACCGCCGTCATCTCCGCGCTGGAGGACGTGCCCGTCGAGCAGAACATCGCCATGACCGGCTCGCTGTCGGTCCGGGGCGACGTGTTGCCGGTCGGCGGCGTCACCCACAAGATCGAGGCCGCGGCCAAGTCCGGCCTCGACAAGGTCATCATCCCCAAGGCCAACGAGCAGGACGTGATGATCGAGGAGGAGTACGAGGAGATGATCGAGATCGTCCCCGTCTCCCACATCAGCGAAGTGCTGGAGGTCGCGCTGGCCGGCGAACCCGAGAAGGACGGCCTCGTCGACCGCCTGAAGAACATTACGGGCAAGGCGCTGGAACAGCGCGAAGTCGGCCGCTCCGGCGGTAGTCCCAGCCCGCAGTAACCGTGCCGCAGTGGGCGGCGTTCGTCGGCCTGACGGGCGTCGTCTGCACCCTTTTGCTCGCGCTCGCTCGTCTCTCGCAGGGCCTCGTCCGCGACGACGCGGGCGAGGCGGGGGCGAGTCACCCGTCGTCGCCGACCGACCGCCGACGGACCGAGGAGATCCCGCGGTTCGTCCCGCCCGACGCGAACGCCGACGAGTCCGGCCTCGACGCGGACGCCGCGAAATCCCACGCCGACGACGGGCCGCTCCGGGCGGACGGCGAACTCGCGGCGACCGGGACGGGAGACGGGACGCCCTCGCGGGCCCTCGCGGGCGAGTTCTCGACGGGCGCGTTGCTCGCCAACGTCGCGCTCACGCAGGGCGTGTTCGGCGGCCTCCTGCTCGCTGGCGCGTGGTACTTCGGGATCCCCGCGTCGGCCTTCGGCGTCACCGCGGCCCCGCTGAGTACCGGCCTGCCGGCGCTGGCGGTCGGTACCCTGCTTGGCGTCACGCTGTACGCCGCCAACGAGATCGGTGCGGTCAGCGCCGACGCGGTCGGCGTCGAACACGACGAGCGGCTGCGGTCGATGCTCGCACCGGAGTCGGCGGGCGGATGGGTCGTTCTCCTGCTCGTCGTCCTCCCGGTCGTCGCGGGCGTCGAGGAGTTCATCTTCCGGGCGGCGGTGATCGGCGCGACCACCGCCGGATTCGGGACCCCGGTGTGGGCGCTGGCGGTCGTCTCCTCGCTCGCGTTCGCGCTGGGTCACGGCGCGCAGGGGCGGGCCGGGATCGCCGTCACCGGCTCGCTGGGCCTCGTGCTGGCGGCGGCCTTCGTTCTCACCGGGAGTTTGCTGGTCGTGTTCGTCGCCCACTACCTCGTGAACGCCCTGGAGTTCGTCGTCCACGAACTGCTCGGGATCGAGTGGGCGGCGCGCGGCGGGGGGTAGAACCAAGGACGAGCGCGCACGCGCGCTGGCGGACAGCCTCGCGGAGAACGCGTCCCCCGGGATGGAGCGCGCTCTCGGGGACGCTCACCGACACGCACGATTACACCGAGGGGTTCGAGGCCCGCATCGAGGGCCGGGAACCGGAGTTCGAGGGGCGGTAGCCGCAGGCGGGCAGCGACTCAGATCCCCTCGATGGAGCGGAGCTTGTCGACGACGGCGGGCGGGGTCGCGCCGGGGCCGTCCCGGACGCGGTGGTCGGGGATCAGGAGCGGTGCCGGGTTCTCGGTCAGGGCCTCGCGGACGGCGCGCTGGTCGTCTTCGTCGTCGAGTCCGGGGGTCATCCGGGCGAGCTGGGCGACCGACGCGTCCTCGCCGTAGGGGATCTCGCGGACGGCTTCGAGTACCTTCCGCTGGTCGGTCGGGACCGTCAGCGCGACCTGGACGTCCTCGAAGGTCTCCTCGACGCCGTCGAGGTAGGCGTCGATCCGGTCCAGCAGGTCGTGGTCGGCCTCGGCCCCCTCGTCGGGCGTCTCGGGGAAGGAGACGGAGATGACCCGACCCTGTGCGATCCCGACCTGCACGTGGCGGTCGAGATACGCCGATTCGCGCGCGTAGATACCTGCAACGTCGCTCATACTCGATAGAGGAGTGAGACCGTCTTGAAACTGACTACAGGACGACGGCTTCCCGGCCCGCGAGCGTGTCGGGGACGGTCAGCCGGATCGTGGTCGTCGCTCCACTCTGTGTCGTGAACTGGAGCGTCGCGGACTCGCCCGGTTCCAGCGGTGCGCCGAACCCCTCGACGCCGGACACCTCGTCGGTCGCTCCGAGGTCCATCGAGAGTCGCAGTCGGTCGGCGGCGTCGTTCAGAACTGGCGCGGAGCCGTCGCCGTCCTTGATCGGGGTGATCCGGAACGTGCCGTCGGCCGCGGCGGTCGCGTCGGCCGACGACGCGAGGAGGGTGTAGACGCCGTTGGCGTCGATCCACTGGATCGTGGCCTCGGCGAGGTCGATCCGGCCGGAACCCGGCGCGGGAGCGACGATCAGTTCGACGGCGCTGATCGCGCCGTCCGAGACGTTACCTACCCTCGAGACGACCTGGACGCGCTGTGTCGTCTGCCCGCCGTCGTCCGTCGCAGTCCCGGTCGGATCGTCCGTCTCGGTGTCCGTGGCGGTGCTCTCGTCGGGTGTCTCGGTGCCCGCGTCGTCGCTCTCGGTATCGTCCTCGTCGCCGCCGTCGTCGGAAGCCGTCGAGCCGTCCCGTCCGGTACAGCCGGCCACCGCGAGCGCCGTGGCGGTGACGCCGGCCCGGAGGAGCGCCCGTCGTCGGTACATGGACGGTCGTGTGCCGCCCCGCCTGGTAACTGTGGGTGTCGTAACGAGCGCCGACACTCAGTCGACGGTCAACGCGACTGTCCCCTCGATCTCCGTCACGTCCCTGGGGACCAGCAGGCGGGCGTCGGTGGTCGAACTGCCGGCTGTCGTGAGCCGGAGCGCGACCACGTCGTCGTCCCGCAAGACGCTGCCGAAGTGCGTGGCGTCGGGCTCCAGTCGCCGGTGCCGGTCGTCGCTCTCGACGTCGTCGTCCCCGAGGTCGAACACCAGTCGGTGGCGCTCGTGGGCCATCTCCAGCGTCTCGTCCGCCCCCGTCGCCTTGGCCGGCTCGATCCCGAAGTACCCCTCGGCGTCCCTCTCGGAAGCGGCCGCGGCCAGTTCGTAGCTCTCGCCGGGCACCCGCCAGTCGACGGTGACCTGAGTCAGATCGACCGTCTCGACCCAGTCGACCTTCGCGACCGTCACCTTCACCGTCCCGATCCGGCGGGCCTCGACGTTGGTCCCGACCGCCGAGACCACCCGGAGCGCCGACGGGAGCGACCCTTCCGTTTCCGACCCGTCCGATCCCTGGCGCTCGGCCGCGCCCGGTCCCACCGTGGTCGGCGTCGCGTTCCGGTCGCCGTCGTTCCCACCCAGACAGCCGGCCGCCCCGGCCGTACCGAGAACTGCCAGCCTCCGGAGGAACCCTCGTCTCCCCGTCACGTCTGTCCGACGGTTACCGTGCCACCCTCTTATCCCTTCGCGACCGGGCCGGGTCCGTGACGCAAGTCTTATGTGCAGTTCCGTCCGTCAATGTACAGTAATGGACGCTAGTGGAGAGATAGCACCAGCGGTGGAGTCGATCCTCGCGGCCGCCCGGGAGCGCGGCGGGGGCGACGGGCGGCTGTCGGTCGACGCGCGGCCGTTGCCGGCGGCGTTTTCGGCCGCGGAGGCCGACGGCCGGGTGCCCGTGATCGCGGAGGTCAAGCCGACGAGTCCGACGACCGACGGCGAGCGGACCGACGACCCCGTGGCCCTCGCCGAGGCGATGGTCGACGGCGGCGCGGCCGCTATCTCCGTGCTGACCGAACCCGAACACTTCGGCGGGTCGCCCGAGACCCTGCGGCGGGTCCGCGAGGCCGTCGACGTGCCGGTCCTGCGGAAGGACTTCGTGGTGCGCGAGGAACAGCTGGACACCGTGGCGGCCGACGTGGTCCTGCTGATCGTCCGGTTCCTGCGGGAGGAGGATACCGACGACTTGACCGACCTGCTGGCGGCGGCCCGGGACCGGGGCTTTCAGGTCCTCGTGGAGGTCCACGACGCGGCGGAACTCCAGCAGGCACTTGACGCCGGAGCCGATATCGTGGGCGTGAACAACCGCGACCTGGCCGAACTGGAAGTCGACCTGAACACCTTCGAGCGGGTCGCGCCCGAGGTTCCCGATGACGTGACCCTGCTGGCCGAGAGCGGGATCGAGACGACCGACGACGTGGCCCGGATGCGCGCGGCGGGTGCGGACGGCCTGCTGATCGGCAGCGCGATCATGGACGGCCCCGTCACGGAGAACACGGCGCGGTTGACGAACGCGGAGCGAGACACATGAGCGAGACAGGAAAATTCGGCGAGTACGGCGGTCAGTACGTGCCCGAGGCGTTGATGCCGGCGATCGAGGAGCTGTCCGAGGCCTACGAGCGGTACGTGCTGGACAACGAGGACGGCTTCATGGACGAGTTCCGGGAGCGACTGCGCGACTTCGGCGGCCGACCCACGCCGCTCCAGTACGCCGATCAGCTCTCGGAACGGTACGACACCGATGTCTACCTCAAACGGGAGGATCTGCTCCACGGGGGCGCACACAAGCTCAACAACGCGCTCGGGCAGGTCCTGCTGGCAAAGTACATGGGCAAAGAGCGGATCATCGCGGAGACCGGAGCCGGCCAGCACGGCACCGCGACCGCGATGGCGGCGGCCCACCTGGACATGCCCTGCGAGATCTACATGGGCCGGACCGACATCAACCGCCAGCGACCCAACGTCTTCCGGATGCGGCTCAACGGGGCCGAGGTCAACCCCGTCACCGTGGGTCGGGGGACGCTGAAGGAGGCCATCAGCGAGACGATGCGGGACTGGGCGACGACCGTCGAGACCACCCACTACGTGATCGGCTCCGTGGTCGGCCCCGCGCCCTTCCCCGACATGGTCCGGGAGTTCCAGTCCGTGATCTCCGAGGAGGCCCGCGAGCAGATCCGGGAGCAGGCCGGCCGGCTCCCCGACTCCGTGGTGGCCTGTGCCGGCGGCGGGTCGAACACGATGGGTGCGTTCGCCGAGTTCGTCGACGACGCCGACGTGGACCTGCTGGCGGTGGAGGCTGGCGGCTCCGCCCTGACCGTGAACGAGGCGGAGGGCGTTGCCCCCAACTCGGCGACGCTGTCGACCGGCGACGAGGGCGTCCTCCACGGCGCGCGGACGAAACTCCTGCAGGACTCGGACGGCCAGATCATGGAGTCCCACAGCGTCTCGGCGGGGCTGGACTACGCCGGCGTCGGCCCGGAACTGGCCCACCTCGTGGACCAGGAGAGAGTCACGCCCGCCAACGTCGGCGACGACGCCGCGCTGGCGGCGTTCCACCGCCTCTCACGGGAGGAGGGGATCATCCCCGCGCTGGAGACCGCCCACGCCTTCGGCTACCTCCACGAGAACCCCGACGCCGTCGGTGACGTGACCGTCGTCAACGTCTCCGGCCGGGGCGACAAGGACCTCGAAACGGTCGTCGAGGAGACCGAGAAGCGGGACCTGGACGTGGACGTGGACATGTCGGTGTTCGAGGCGGCCGGCGCTGGCCGGGAGGGGATGTAGATGGCGAACAACCCCGACCTGTCGGCCGCGTTCGGTGACGACGACCCCGCCTTCGTCCCCTACCTCGTCGCGGGCGATCCCGACTACGAGGCCTCCCTGGAGTACGTCGAGGCGCTGGCCCGCGGCGGCGCGGACGCCATCGAACTCGGCCTGCCCTTCTCTGAACCGATCGCGGAGGGGCAGACGATCCAGGACGCCATCGTCCGCGCGCTGGAGGGCGGCATGACCCCCGACCGCTACTTCGAGTTCGTCGCGGACCTGGACGTGGACGTGCCGCTGGTCTGTATGACCTACTACAACCTGATCTACCAGTACGGCCAGGAAGAGGGGCCGCGTCCGTTCGTCGAGACGGCGGCCGACGCCGGCATTTCGGGCTTGGTCGTGCCGGACCTGCCCGCCGAGGAAGCCGGCCCGCTTCGGGCCGCCTGCGACGAGTTCGGCCTCGATCTCGTCTTCATCGTCGCGCCCACGACCCGCGGCGAGCGCCTCGACCGGATGCGCGAGCAGGTGTCGGGCTACGTCTACGTGCAGGCCCGCCTCGGCACCACGGGGGCCCGCGACGACGTGAGCGACCGGACCGAGGAGAGCCTGGCGCGGGTCGCCGACTGGGACGTGCCCAAGGCCGTCGGCTTCGGGATCAAGGAAGGCGACCACGCCGCCCGCATCGTCCGGGCCGGGGCCGACGGGATCATCGTCGGCTCCGCGCTGGTGGACATCATCGCCGAGCACCACGGCTCAGCGGGCTCCCGGACGGAGTCCGGGAACATCGCCGAGGGCTACGAGACCGACCAGCCAGTCTCGGAGGTTGCGGACCGACTGGAGGCGAAGGCCCGCGAACTGAAGGAGGGCGCACTGCGCGGGGCCGAACAGCGCGCCGAGGCGGGCGGCGGCTGACTCGAACTCCGGCTCACTGACACGCCTCGCTGGATGGGGTCGCCGGACACGAAGTCACCGACAGCGACCGCGCCGAGACTGCCGTCGATGTCGGAGTCTCGCAACGCTTATGTCCGTACTTGCCACACCTTCCCGTAACATGAGTACGGGGAACACAGCGCGGCTGGCCCGGATCGGGACAGGGGGACGCCACCTCATCGTCCCCATGGACCACGGCATCACACTGGGGGCCGTCAAAGGCCTCAAGGACATCGAATCGACCATCGACGCGATCACGCGGGGCGGGGCCGACGCGGTCCTCACCCAGAAAGGCATCGCGGACCGCGTCCACGAACACAAGAACGGCGCGGGCTACATCTGTCATCTCAACGGCTCGACGGCCATCGGCCCGGACGAGAACGACAAGCGCACCACTGGTACTGTGGAGGACGCCATTCGCGCGGGGGCCGACGCGGTCTCCTTCCACATCAACGTCGGCTCGGAGTACGAGCGCGAACAGATCGAGGAACTCGCCGAAGTCACGAGCGAGGCCGACCGCTACGGGATGCCGGTGCTGGCGATGACCTACGCGCGCGGCCCGGACATCGACCCCGAGAGCGAGGACTACAACCAGGCCGTCGGCCACGCCGTCCGCCTGGGCGAGGAACTCGGCGCGGACCTGGTCAAGACCGGCTACACCGGCGACGCCGAGAGCTTCCAGCACGTCGTCGAGTCGACCAGCCTGCCGGTCGTCATCGCGGGCGGGTCGAAAGGCACCGACAGAGAGACCCTGGAGATGGTCCGGGGCGCGATGGACGCGGGCGCGGCCGGCGTCTCGATGGGACGCTCCATCTTCCAGCACGACGACCCCGAGGCGATCACCGAGGGCGTCGCGGCCGTCCTCCACGACGACGAGAGCGCCGAGGAGGCCGCCCGCGAGGCCGGGCTGGCCGTCGAGGCCTGATCGGTCTCAAAACAAGTATCGTTTGTCCGTCTCCGCGGCGATCTCGACCATCACCTGCTGGGCGTCCATGTACTGCAGGACGTTTTTCATGTCGGCGGTCACGTTCAGCGTTCCGCCCATCACGGCGTCGAGGAGGTCCAGGTCGCTCGAGAGCAGGCGCTTCCAGTCCGCGTACTCGCCGGTGAGACGGACGCGGTGCTCGCGCTCGTCGAGCGTCTGCATGGTCGCGGTCTCGCGGCAGTCGCCGTCGACCACGTCGAGCCAGGCGAAGACGTGGCCCTCGTCGGTGACGTGCTCGTCGAGTTCGTCGACCAGCGCGTCCAGCACGTCCGGCATGATGTTGCGCAGGCCGGGCCAGACCTTCTCGGGCGACTCGGCGACGGGCGTCTCCAGCAGTTCGGCGGCCGCGCGTTCCTGGAGGCTCCCGGTCCGGGCCTCGACGTTCCGCTGGATCTCTTCGGGCGCGGTCTCCATGACGGCTTCGAGCGTGCTGTCGGGCAGTTGCCGGATGGCGTCACCGAGGTTGCGCCAGAGTTCCTCGGGCAGGTCGTCGACGGCAGTCTCGAAGATCGGCAGGTTCCGGATCTCGAACACGAACGCCCCGTTCCAGTCGACTCCCCAGCCGTCCATCTCCCGGTCGAGGGCCTCGCTCGCCGAGAGGCGGTCGGCGTAGGTCTCCAACCACGCCGTGGTCGGAAAGTACGCGTCCAGTTCGTAGTAGGTCAGTTCGTCCGTCGGCGTCCCGTCCTGTCGTGCACTCATGCGTATCCACCCCGTGATCGGCGGCACCGGCTCCCGTCCGGCGAGTCAGGGTGCCCCCAGCATCACGGTACACTGCGACCGGCCGGATAATAAAATCCCGTTCGATCCCGTCGGAGAACCGCGATCGGTCCGCGGGGATGCCGGACCCACCGTTTCGGGTCCACTGGCTCGCGACGGCTTGCGGGAACTGACACTGATTTACGGGACGATGCCATACCGACGGACATGCTCAGAGACGAGTTCGAGGCCGTCGGGGAACGCGATCCCGAGGACCTGCTGGCCGCCTACGAGGCGGTCCTGCGGGACGTGATCGAGGACCGCGGTACCGAGACCGTCGCGGCCGAGACGGAGATCGACGAGGACCGGCTGTCGGCGCTGGTCGCGGGCGACTCGCCGGACCTGACGCTGGAGGAGGCGGCGGCGATCCTCGCGACCGACCCGGACCGACCCGACGCGGACTTCCTCGTGGCCGACGCCCGCGACATGCTCCTGATGGGGATGAGCAACGCCGTCCTCGACGTGGAGGCGATCCAGTCCGGGATCGACAGCCGACTCGAAGCCAAGGAGATCCAGCAGAAAGTCGAGGGCCGGTACCCGATGACCCTGGCCGAGTACGCCCTGCTGCACGGGTACATCGAGAGCCGGAAGTGACCATGCGGGTCGCGATACTGGGCTGTGGCTACGTCGGCCTGGAACTGGGTCGCCAGTTGACGCCCGACCACGAGGTGGTCGGCGTCCGCCGCTCCGATTCGGGCGTCGACGCTATCGAGTCGGCGGGGTTCGAGGCCGTGCAGGCGGACGTGACCGACGGCGACGACCTCGAACGGGTCCCGGACGCCGACGCCGTGGTGTTCGCGGCCAGTTCCGGCGGTCGCGGGGCCGAGGCCGCCCGCGAGATCTACGTCGACGGTCTCCGGACGGCCGTCGAGTCCTTCGCCGCCCGCGAGGATCCGCCCGACCGGCTGGTCTACACCTCCAGCACGGGCGTCTACGGCGACCACGACGGCGACTGGGTCGACGAGGAGACGCCGCTCGACCCGACCACCGAGAAGACCGCGGTGCTGGCCGAGGCCGAGCGGATCGCCACCGACGTGGCTCGCGACCGCGGTATCGACGGGACCGTCGCCCGCTTCGCCGGTCTCTACGGCCCCGATCGCTACCGGCTGGAGCGGTATCTGGAGGGGCCGGTCACGGAGGGGTACCTGAACATGGTCCACCGCGACGACGCCGCCGGCGCGGTGCGGTACCTGCTGGAGACCGACCGCGGGCGGGACGAGGCCGTCCTCGTCGTCGACGACGAGCCCGTCTCGAAGTGGGAGTTCGCGGACTGGCTGGCCGAGGCGTGTGGCGTCCCGGAGCCGCCCAAACGGACGACGGCCGAACGGTTGGCCGACGACTCGCTGTCGGCGGCCGCGCGCCGCCGGATCGAGACGAGCAAGCGGTGTTCCAACGACCGCCTCCGCGGGTGGGGCTACGAGTTCGCCTACCCGACCTACCGGGAGGGGTACCGGGCGGCGATCGAGGCCTACCGGAGCGGCGAGTACGACTGAACCGGCCGGACAGCGCCGCAGGTGTCCGCTGGCGGTGAGCTGCGAGCGTCGCGCCGATTGGGGAACCTTGATGTTCGTCCAGCGCGACACAACGCGAGTATGCCACTTGCGGCCGCGGGTGGCGTCGGGATCGGTGACGCCGTCGACACCACCGCGGCGTTCGCCCTGGAGAGTCTACCGCTCGTGGCGGTGGCCGTCGCCGCGCTCGTCGCCCTCGGCGTGGTCGCCTGGGCCGTCGTTCGTCGCCGCCGTCCGAAGGCGAAGCGACTGAAACGGCTCCTGGCGGCCCGCGACGAGGTGTCGGTGTTGATGCATCCCAACCCGGACCCGGACGCCATGGCCAGCGCCATGGCCGTCCGGACGCTGGCCGAGTCGGTCGACACCGACGCGGCGATGCAGTACACCGGCCAGATCCGCCACCAGGAGAACCGCGCCTTCGAGACCGTCCTCGATCTGGACTTCGACCGCATCGAGGACGCCAGCGAACTCGCCGCGAAAGAAGTCGTTCTCGTCGATCACAACACGCCCAGGGGTTTCTCCGGCGCGGACGGCGCCGATCCCTTCGCGGTCGTCGACCACCACCCAGGCGAGGGGACCGGGTCGGAGTTCACCGACGTACGCACCGACACCGGGGCCTGTGCCACAATCTGTGCGGAGTACTTCGAGGACCTGGGCTGGGACACGGTCGACCCCGACGACGAGGCCGGCCCCGACCAGCTCCCGACCGATCTCGCCACCGGCCTCATCTACGGTATCCAGTCGGACACGAAACACCTCACGAAGGGCTGTTCGGCCGACGAGTTCGGTGCCGCCTCCTACCTCTACGAGGGGGTCGACGAGGACATGCTCGACCGCATCGCGAACCCCGAGGTCGACGCCGAGGTGCTGGAAGTGAAAGCTCGCGCCATCACGAACCGCGAGGTCCGCAACGCCTTCGCCTTCGCCAACGTCGGCGAGGTCGACAACGCCGACGCCATCCCGCAGGCCGCCGACGAACTCCTCCGGCTGGAAGGCGTGACCGCCGTCGTCGTCGCCGGCGAGAAGGAGGGGACCGTCCACCTCTCGGGACGCTCCCGCGACGACCGCGTCCACATGGGCAAGACCCTGCGCGCGGCCGTCGACGACATCCCGATGGCCGAGGCCGGCGGCCACGCCCGCATGGGCGGCGGCCAGATCTCGCTGGACCACATGGAGGGCCTGGGCCCCTCGACGGGCATCACGATGCCCGAACTCACCGACCGGTTGTTCGACGCGATGTCCGGCGATATCTGACGCACCCACTTTTTACGTCGGGATCGCCAGCGGCGACTCCCCATCGCAACGTGAGGAAAAACTGCCGGACGCGAACAAGCGGCTCGCGTCCGGTACGACACGGAGACGTGGTACACACGTCGGAGTGACGGCCCCGGGTCCCGACCGCACTCCCCGCGACCGTCCCGCCTTTACAGCCCGCGCCCCAACCGACGCCCATGGCAACCCGCGAGGCAACCTGGGACTACCGCGACCGCCACCACGAGCGGTTCGCCCGCACCTACTTCCGCTCGTTCGGGAACTGCGTCGTCTCCTCGGTCGGGGTCGGCACCTACCTCGGCGACCCGACCGACGCGGCCGACGAGAACTACCGCGAGGCCGTCGTCGAGGCGCTGGAGTCGGGGATCAACGTCGTCGACACGGCGATCAACTACCGGTGTCAGCGCTCCGAGCGCGTGGTGGGCGAGGCCATCGAGGCCGCCGACGTGGACCGTGAGGCCGTCCTCGTGGCGACCAAGGGCGGGTTCGTCCCCTTCGACGGGGAGCGTCCGGCGGATCCGGGCCGGTTCGTCCGCGAGGAGTACGTCGAGACGGGCGTGGTCGATCCCGACGACCTCGTCGCCGGGCGACACTGCATCGCGCCCGGGTATATCGACGACCAGCTCGACCGGTCGCTGGAGAACCTCGGACTCGACACGGTCGACCTCTACTACGTCCACAACCCGGAGACACAGCTCGAGGCGAAGTCCCGGGCGGCGGTCTACGACCAGCTGGAGGAGACGTTCACGCGGCTGGAGGAGCGGGCGGCAGCGGGCGACCTGCGCCACTACGGCGTGGCCTCCTGGGAGTCGTTCCGGGTGGCGGCGGGCGCGGAGAGCTACCTCTCGCTCCCGGAGGTCGTCTCGCGGGCGCGGACGGCGTCGGACCGGGCGGGGACGGCGGCCACCCACCTCCGGGCGATCCAGTTGCCGTTCAACGTGTTCATGGCCGACGCGTTCACCGTCGCCGCCCACGACGGCGCGGACGGGCCACAGTCGGCGCTGTGGTTCGCCAACGACGCGGGCCTGGACGTGTTCACGAGCGCGTCGCTCATGCAGGGGCGGCTGGCCGAGGAGATGCCCGAGCAGGTCGAGGCGAGACTGGACGGGGACACGCGGGCCCAGCGGGCGATCAACTTCGCGCGGAGCGCCCCCGGCGTGACGAGTTCGCTGGTCGGGACGGGGTCGCCCGAACACGTCGCGGAGAACGTCGCGGCGGGCACCTTCGAACCGCTCGGTGCCGACGCCTTCGACGCGGTCTTCGAGTGACTACCCGAGCTTCTCCCACTCGCGGCCACACTCGGGACAGAACCGGATGGCGTTGAGCGCGTCCGGGTCGTTCCTGGTTCCGAGCTGTTCCCCACACTCCGCACAGGTGAGCCGCTCGTAGGTGTCCTTCTCGATGTCGCCCGAGCGTAGCCCCTTGCGGACGGAGTCCATGGTCGGCCCTACTGGCGGCCACAGTAAAAAGCCCGCGCTGTCCCGTCAGACACACGTTCGACGGGCAGGTCGTCCGCCAGGCGCGACGGGGGACGACGGTGCCGAGAACGGCGGGTTTTTTCGCGGCCAGTCCCAACGACGGGGCGATGGAATACGTTCAGGAGCGGGTGGCGACGCTCCACGCGTTCGAGGACCGCGTCCCCGAGGCCCCGACCGAGAGCGCCGCGGTCGTCGTCCCGCTGACCGAGCGGGAACACGCCAGCCTCGCCGCCGAACGCGTGCTGACGACGCTGGATCGGGTCGACCCCGCACGCGTGATCGTCGCGCTCCGTGCGAGCGAGGAGCGGGTCGACACCGTCGCCCGCTGGCTCGATTCCTTCGAACTCGGTCCCGACGTGCTGTGGTGTAACGCCCCCGAGGTCCGGGACGTCCTCGACGACCACGGGCTGAACGGCCCCGCCGGGAAGGGCCGGGACGTGTGGCTGGCGCTGGGACTCGCGGCCCGCAAGGACTACGTCGCGGTCCACGATGCCGATGCGACCACCTACTCGCGCGCCCACGTCCCGCGTCTGCTCTTTCCCCTCTCGCGGGGGTACGACTTCTCGAAGGGGTACTACGCCCGCGTCGAGAACGACCGGCTGTACGGGCGGCTCTTCCGGCTGTTCTACACGCCGCTGGTCCGGGCGCTCGCGGAGACCGACGACGCGCCGATCGTCGAGTACCTGGCGAGTTTCCGCTACGCGCTGGCCGGCGAGTTCGCGGCCACGAGCGACCTCGCTCGCCGCCTGCGCGCCCAGCGGGGCTGGGGGCTGGAGGTCGGGACGCTGGGCGACGCCTTCGCGGCGGCCGGCTTCGACGGCACCGCACAGGTCGACCTCGGGCGGCACGAACACGACCACCGCGCCGTCGGCGGGCCACAGGGGCTGGGCGACATGTGTCGCGAGGTCGCGACCGCCCTCTTTCACGCCGTCGAGGACGCGGGCGTCGACCCCGACTACGACCGACTCCGCGAGCGCTACCGGGAGACGGCGGACGCCCTCGTCGACCAGTACGGGGCCGACGCGGCGTTCAACGGCTTCGCGTTCGACGCCGCCGGCGAGCGCGAACAGGTCGACACCTACGCCGAGGCCGTCGCGCCGCCCGGGGCGGACACCCGACTCCCCGCCTGGGCCGAGACCGACCTCGAACCCGGTGCGGTCGAACGGGCCGCCCGGCAGGGGCTGGACCGAGCGACCGACCGGTGACCGGCGCTCAGTCCTCGCGGTCCGATTCCGACCAGTTCACGACGACGCCCATCACGGCGGGCTCACCGTCGTACTCGATCCGGCCGCCGTGGAGCTCCAGGTCGAGTGTCGAACCGTCACGGTGTTTACCGACGATTCGGTAGTTCACCTCCTCGCGTTCGCCAGCCAGCCGTTCCTGGAGGTTCCGCCGGACGCGGTCGCGGTCGGACTCGGCGACCAGTTCCAGCGGCGACATGCCGAGGACGGTCTCGCGGTCGTACCCGTGGATCGAGGCGAGTTTCTCGTTGACGAAGCGGAACTCGCCGTTCTGGATGAGATAGATCCCTACGACGTCCTGCTCGACGAGGGCCTGGTACTGCTCTTTGGTGTCACGGAGTTCCCGCTCGGCCCGGTGGCGCGCGACGGCCGTCTCGATCTCGTTTGCCAGCACCTCGTAGTGATCGGTGCCCGACTCCTTCTGGAGGTAGTCGGTGACGCCCGCGGAGATGGCCTCGCTGGCGATCTCCTCGCTCCCCTTGCCGGTATAGAGGACGAAGGGGAGATCGCCGTACTCCTCGCGTACCCGGGCGAGGAAGTCGAGCCCGTCCGTCCCGGGCATGTCGTAGTCGCTGAGTACGCAGTCGATGCCGTCAGCGTCGAGCCGGTCCAGGCCGGCCGCGACCGTGGTCTCTTTGACCACCGTCAACCGGTCCGAACACCGACGCAGACACTCTTCGGTCACCTCGAGGATCCCCCTCTCGTCGTCGACGTGGAGCACCTGTATCGGACCGCCGGTCGACGCGCCCATGTTGGTTTCACATTGGTGACAATCCACAATAAACGTGAGGGGGTGACGGCCCCGCCAAAGTAAAGAGGGAGCCCGACGCCGGTCGGGGCATGGACGTGACGGGCGACGAACTGGCGGGGGTCGTCGACCTGTTCGACGCGCTGACGCCCGCGGAACTCCGGCGGGCGCTGGTCGAACTCGCCTACCGACACGGCGAGGACCTGGAGCCGGCGGCCTTCGACGAAGCCGTCGCCGCGGCCCGCGAGACCTACCACCTCGTCGGGTTCGAGCCGGCGGCGGCCGACGCGGAGTGGCTGGTCGCCGGACCGGTGGCGTTCCCGGAACTCCCGGAGGACGCGACGGACCTGCCACACATCCTCGACGTACCCGATCGGACGATCGACCGCGAGGCGCTGGGAGCGGCCGCGGAGGAACGCTTCCGTGCGGACACGGCCCAGGCCGTCGCCGACGGGGACGACGAGCGGATGCGGGAACTGCTCGACGTGAGCTACGAACTCGAAGTGTGGGGGGCGGTCGACCTGGCGTCGGCGCGAGACCGGCTCGACGACGCGTTAGCATGACACACGGACAGTGGTGTCCCCGGGTAAATTAAGAGCGCGGGGTTCCTCGTGTGGGGTATGGACCTGGAGCGGGTCGGTGACTTCCGGGCGACCGGGGTCGACGACGAGGAGCGCGAGGCGGCCGTCCTCGCGCCCGTCATCGCCTGCGACGACGGCGATCACCTACTGTTCACGAAGCGGGCGGACCACCTCGGGGAGCATCCGGGTCAGATGAGTTTCCCCGGGGGTGGCCGCGAGCCCAGCGATCGGGACCTCGAGGCGACCGCGCTCCGGGAGGCCAACGAGGAGATCGGACTCGAACCCGACGAGGCCGACATCGTCGGCCGCATCGACGACATCAGCACCGTGACCCGCTACTCCGTCCGGCCGTTCGTCGCCAGGATCCCCGACCGGGAGTACACGCCCGACGAGCGCGAGGTCGCCGAGATCGCGGTGCTGGCGGTCGACGACATCACCGACCTGGACAACTACGAGTCCGAGCGCCGCGACCACCCACACTACGGCGACATCCGCCTGCACTTCTTCCACGTCGACGGCTACACCGTCTGGGGCGCGACCGCCCGCATCCTCGTGCAGTTGCTGGAACTGACGACCGACTGGGAGATGCCGCCGGAAGCCGATCGGGAGGTCGATCCGGACGCCGATCTCCCGATGTAGTCCCCCGTGGACCGACCCCTCTGACGGGGCGTCGTCCGTCGGCGCGAGGCGGGAAACGACAGCGTTTTGCGGGCCAGTCCCACACTGGCGCACAACGGGCCGCGGGGACGCGGCCGGCCGAGACCATGTCGACCGAGAGCGTGCTGGCCGGGACCGGCATCGACGCGGTGGCGCTGAAACCCACGGAGGTCGACCTCCGGCGAGCGGCGGGGCTGTCGGTCGACGCCGTCGTCGATTACGAGGGACGGGACGCCCTGCCCGAGGCCGACGTGCTGGCCGAGCTGGCGGCCGACCGTGACGTGCGCGTGACGACGCCGATCAGGGCCGACGGGTTCGACCCGCTCGGCGACGACGACCTGTGGGACCGGGTGCCGGATGGCGTCGGCCGGATCCTGGTCGCGGGCAACCCTACGTACCTGACCGAGACCGAACGGGGGCGGGCGGTCGCGCCCCGGCTCGGCGCGGCACGGGAGCGCGCGCCGGACGCCTGGGTCGGGACCGAGGGCGTCGAGCGGGTCGCGCTGGCGGCCGGCGGGACCCAGTTCGAGTTGCTCTCCCGGTCCACCGAGCGGGACCTGCACGCGCTCCGGGCGGCCGGGTTCGAGGGGCAACTGGCCGTCTACGCGCCGACGGTCGTCACCGACGACGCGGACGCCGTCCTCGACGCGGTCGGGGACTACGCCGCACGTCGCGAGCCGGTCCGGGCGGCGCTGCCCGACGACGCCGCGACGGACGCGACGGCGTCCGGGCGGGCCCGCGAGGTCCTCGCGCGGGCCGTCCGGGACTACGCGCTGGTCGGCGACGGGGAACGGGTCGAGCGGCGGGTCGAACGGCTCCGCGAGGCCGGGGCCGACACCGTGGTCGCGTACCCGGCCCGCGGGCTCGACGCGGTCGGCCGATGAGCGTGGATCGAGCCCGCGCGGCCGGCGTCGTCGGCGTCGTCGGCCTCCTCCTGACGCTGCTGGCCGCCGTCCTCGAACGGTCGCCGGGACTCGCCGCGACGCTCGCGCGGGCGGCCGAACTGTTCGTCTTCGTCTCGTTCCGGCTCGCCGTCGTCGCCGCGTTCTGTCTCGGATTCGCGGTCGTCGTCTACTCCGCGTACCACCAGCGCCGGGGGAGCGTCGACGGGAGGGTCGCCCGACGGATCGCCATCGGGATCGCGGGCGTTCTCGCGCTGTCGCTCCTGTTCCCGCTCGTCGTGCTGGACGATCTCGCCGCCCTGCTCGCGGGCGTGGTGGCGTGGACCGGCGTCGACCTCCCCGAGGCCCTGCTGTTCTACGCGAGCCTGGCGGTGTTCGGTGCGCTCGCGCTCGTGGGGCTGGTCGATACCGTCCGGCGACGCCGGTAAGTGCGGGCGGCCCGGAGGGCCAGTGATGACCGACTCGGTCGCCGTCGTCGGCGGGGGCGCGGTGGGCGTGACCGCCGCCCGCGAACTCGCCGTCCGCGGCGCTGCCGTGACGCTGTTCGAGCGCGGCGACATCGCCGCCGGGAGTACGGGCCGCGCGGCGGGGATCTGCTACGACGCCTTCGCCGGCCGGACCGACGCGGCCGTCGCCGCGCGGGCGATGGACCGCTTCCGGGAACTCGCCGCCGAGACGCGCTTTTCCTTCCGGGAGCGCCCCTACGTCTGGCTCGCACGCGAGGGCGACGGGACCGAAGCCGAGGCCATCCGCGAGCAGGTGTCCCGGATGCGCGAGCGGGGTCGGAACGTGGCACTGCTCGACCCGTCGGCACTGGCCGCCGAGTTCCCGGTACTGGCGACCGGGGACGTGGCCGTCGCCGCCGTCGCCCGCGACGCGGCCTGTGCCGATCCGGCCGAGTACGCCGCTGTCGTGGCCGAGCGGGCGCGCAACGCGGGCGCGACGATCCGGACGGACACCGAGGTCGGCGTGACCGCCCATCCCGGGGTCGTGACTCCGGAAGGCACCGAGCGGTTCGACGCGGTGCTGGTCGCGGCCGGCGCGCACACCCGTCCGCTGCTGGCCGAGGCCGGCGTCGCCGTGCCGATCAAGGCCTACCGCGTGCAGGCGCTGGTCACCGATCCGTTCTCGGCGAGCGCGGACCTGCCGACGCTGTACGACGCGTCGGGGGAGTTCTACGTCCGGCCGCGCGACGGCGGCCTGCTCGTCGGCGACGGCGTGGAGAAGCGGGACTTCGACCCCGACGACTGGGATCGAACGGCCGACGAGGCCTTCCTCGATACCGCCGTCGAGCGACTCGACGCAGTGGTCGCTCCCGGGGTGGGCCGACCGGCCGGGATCGCGCGGTCCTGGGCCGGGCTCTGTACCGCCACGCCGGACCGGGACCCGCTGGTGGGCGCGGTCGCGTCCGGCCTGTTCGTCGCCGCGGGGTGGCACGGCCACGGGTTCATGCGCGCGCCGGCGCTCGGCAGGACGGTCGCGGCGCAGGTCCTCGGCGCGGACGGGATCGAGGCGTTCGATCCGGCGCGGTTCGACGGGGACGAGGAGTTCCCGGTCGTCGAGGGGATGACCGTCGAGTAGTCAGGCGTCCGGCACGTCGGGCTCGTCGGCGTCGCCGGTCCCCTCTTCGGTGACGTGCATCTCGGTGTCGTCGTCGGCCTTGGGAACGCGGACTTCGAGGGTGCCGTTGTGCCGGAGGGTGGCGTCGGCGGCGTCCGGGTCGACGGCGGCCTCCTCGGGGAGCGTGACGCGCCCGTCCAGCGAGAGGGCCCGTCCGGGGACGAGCATCTCGAACCCCTCGTGGAAGTCACGGAACCGGTCGATCCGGACCTCGACGGCGTCGTCGTCGAACCGGACCTGTACGTCGCTGCTGGTCGCACCGGGGGCGTCGAACACCGCGAGGAAGGCGTCCTCGGATTCGAGGAGGTCGACCGGGAGCGGGCGGCGCTCCTGGACGCGACTGGCCGCGCGGCCGACGGTCTCCATGACCGTGTTGCCGAGCGAGCGGCCCAGCTCCCGGATCATAGCTCGATCTCCTCGAGACAGTCCGTCCCGCCGCAGTAGGGGCACGAGAAGTCCGCGACCCCCACGTCGTCGGGCATGTCGTAGGTGTAGTGCATCTCGAACATGTCGAGTTCACAGTCCCCGCTCGTACACGTGACTTCGAGCGTTTTGGGCATACCCTCCGGTAGGGCTGCCACGCCTATCAATGCCCCGGCTTTTTGCACCCGTCGTACCCACTCCCGGACATGCTCCACGGCGTCGACTTCAGCGGCGCGGCACAGGCCGGCCACGGCATCCGGATCGCCGAGGCCGCGGCGGACGGCGGCGAGTTGCGGATCGAGTCCTGCGAATCGGCCGCCGACCGCTTCGGCGTCGCCGAGCGCGCCCCCTGTCTCGGTCGCCTGACCGAGTTCCTCCGGGACGCCGAGACCGTCGGCCTCGACTTCCCCTTCGGCGTGCCCGCCGCGGTCCACGGGCGCGACACCTGGACCGGGAGTCTGGAGTGGGTCGCCACCGTCGCGACCGACGCCGACGCGTTCCAGTCCGAGTGCCGCTCTCGGGCGCGGGAGGCGACCGACGGCGAGCGGGCCGACCTCCGGCGCGAGACCGACGGTCCCGTCGGCGCGCTCTGCCCCTACGGGAGCCACGTCTGGAAGCAGACGTTTTTCGGGATCCGGGACGTGCTGGCTCCGCTGGCCCGCACCGACGCGGTGGCGGTCCGCCCGATGCAGGACGCCGGCGACGTGTCTCTCTGTGAGGTCTACCCGGCGGCGACGCTGGCGAGCTGTGACCTGCCCGCCGCCGAGTACAAGGACGGCGGTCAGCCCGCGCGGGAGCGCCGCCGGACCATCGTGGAGGGACTGGAGGCCGAGACGCCCCTGGCGTTCGCGCAGGGCGTCCGCGCGGAATTGATCGACGACGCGGGCGGGGACGCGCTGGACGCGGTCGTCGCGGCGCTGGCGACCTATCGCGCCCGCGAGGCGGACTTCGAGCCGGACCGACCGTGGGACCCCACCGAGGGCCACATCTACGTTTAGGGACGGCTCCCGCGACCGGTCGGCGTCACGTCCGGACCGGGAGGCAGACACCTTATACGCGTCGACGGGCAAGGGGCGGGCATGACCGACCCGGCCGAGATCGACGTGACCATCGTCGACGGCTACGTCGACGAGCCGGCCCACTTCGGCGTCCCTCCCTACATCTCGACGTATCCGCGCTACACCGCGGGTGCGCTGGTCGACGCCGGTGTCCCCCGCGAGCGGATCACCTACCACACCATCGACGCGCTCCGGGACGACTCGACCCGGTGGCGCGACGTGGAGGACGCGGACCTGCTGATCTACGTCGGCGGGATGACCGTCCCCGGGAGCTACGTCGGTGGGACGCCCGCCGAACCCGACGAGGTGCGCCGGATCGCCTGGACCGCCGAGGGCGTCTCGATGATGGGCGGCCCCGTCCGCTTCGGCGTCGGCGAGGAGAACGCCGGCGCACAGGAGACCGCCCGCGACGACCTCGACTTCGACTTCCTCGCGATGGCCGACGTGGAGGCCGCGGCCTACGATCTCGTTCACGACGGACTCGAAGGGTTCGAGGACCGTTACCGCGACGTGTCCGAGGAAACGCGGTGGGCGAAGCGGGGCGCGTTCGTCGTCGAGCAACACCCCAACCACCCCGAGTACATTCTCGCGGAACTGGAGACCTCGCGGGGCTGTCCCTACCGGTGTTCGTTCTGCACCGAACCCATGTACGGCGACCCGGACTTCCGGCCGCCCGAGAGCGTCGTCGACGAGGTGGCCGCGCTGGCCGAGCACGGCGTCTCCGACTTCCGCCTGGGCCGGCAGGCCGACATCCTGGCCTACGGCGGCGACGGCGAGGCCCCCAACCCCGACGCGCTCCGGGAACTGTACGCGGGGATCCGCGAGGCCGTCCCCGACCTCGACACGCTGCACCTGGACAACATGAACCCGATCACGGTCGTCAAGTGGCCGGAGAAGGCCCGCGAGGGGATCCGGATCATCGCCGAACACAACACCCCGGGCGACACGGCCGCGTTCGGGCTCGAGTCCGCGGACCCGGTGGTCCAGGCGGAGAACAACCTCAACGTCTCCGCCGACGAGTGTTTTGAGGCCGTGAAGATCGTCAACGAGGAGGCGGGCTGGCGACCCGGGGGTGACAGGGAGACGGCTCCGAACTTCGGCGACGACGCCGCCCGGCGGCTCCCGAAGCTCCTGCCGGGGATCAACCTCGTCCACGGCCTGAAGGGCGAACGCGAGGAGACCTTCGAGCACAACAAGCGGTTCCTCCAGCGGGTGTACGACGAGGGACTGATGCTCCGCCGGGTGAACATCCGGCAGGTGATGGCCTTCGAGGGGACCGACATGGCCGACACCGGCGCGGAGATCGCGAAGGACCACAAACAGCAGTTCAAGTCCTACAAGCGGGAGGTCCGGGAGACCATCGACAACCCGATGCTCCAGCGCGTGGCCCCGCCGGGCACAGTGTTGCCCGATGTCAACCTGGAGTACCACGAGGACGGCTACACGTTCGGCCGGCAACTGGGGACCTACCCCCTGCTCGTGGGGATTCCGGGCGAGCGCGAGCTGGGCCGGACCGTCGACGTGGCGGTCACGGGCCACGGCTACCGCTCGGTCTCGGGCGTGCCCTACCCGCTCGATCTCAACGCCGCCTCGATGGACGAGCTGACCGAGATCCCGGGTATCGGGGACCGGACCGCGGGGAACATCGTCGTCGACCGGCCACACGAGTCGGTCGGCGAGGTCGCGCCGGACGCGGAGCTGGGGCGGTTCGTGACCGTCGAGAAGCGAGAGAGCGCCGATTGACCGACTCAGGCGGTCTTGATCTCTTTCAGCACGTCCAGGTCGCGGTCGGTGCGCATGAACTCGGCGGTCGGACGCTCGGTCTCACAGTCGGGACAGGAGAAGTCGGCCTCGGGGGCCGGGAGGTCGGTCGGCGTCGCTTCCCAGTCTTTCTCACACTCGGGACACAGGAGTTGAACGAACGCCTCGTCCATGTCCGGACCTGCGCCACGCGGACGTGAAAAAGTGACGGCGGTTCCCGCCGGGAAAGAACGGACGGGGCGGGATTTTTCGGTGGCGGTCCCGCTCGGGCCCCGGATGCGACGGGTCGCTCGCTCCCGCCCTGCGCGGGCTAACAGAAGGTACTTTTGCGCGCTGGTGGAAGGACGGGCAATGAGTCCGACTCGGGAGGTCAGCGTCGTCCTCCCCGCCTACGACGAGGCGGCGACGATCGAGGACACGGTGGCGGTCACCCTCGAGACGCTCGAATCCTTCCTCCCGGCCGACTCGTTCGAGGTCATCGTCGCCGAGGACGGCTGTACGGACCGGACGCCGGAGATCGCCGACCGACTGGCCAGCGAGGACGACCGGGTCCGGCACGTCCACAGCGACGAGCGACTGGGCCGGGGGCGAGCGCTGGAACGGGCCTTCCGCGCCAGCGAGGGCGAGACGCTGGTCTATTTCGACACCGACCTCGCCACGGACATGCGCCACCTCGAAGAGTTGGTCGAGCGGATCCGCTCCGGCGAGTACGACGTGGCGACCGGGTCGCGGTGGGTCCCGGGAGCCGAGGCCGACCGGCCGGCCAGACGGGGCATCCCCTCGCGGGGGTACAACCGCCTCGTGCGCCTCTTCCTCCGGTCGGACCTGCTCGATCACCAGTGTGGCTTCAAGGCCTTCGACCGCGAGGCGTTGCTCGACCTGCTCGACGACGTGGAGGACGACCACTGGTTCTGGGACACGGAGGTGCTGGTCCGGGCCCAGCGGGCGGGCTACCGGGTCGCGGAGTTCCCCGTCGAGTGGACGCCACAGGGCGACTCGAAGGTCGACCTGGTGCGGGACGTGTTCGGGATGGGGAGCCAGATCGTCCGGACCTGGTGGCAACTGTCGGTCAGTCCCCGCCTGACCCGCCGGGTGAGCATGGCCGCCGGATCGGCCCTGGTGTTCGTCGCGCTGGCGCTGATGCTCGTCTACCTGGAGTCCGCGGCGGTACTGGACGCGATCACGGGCGCGGACCCGGCGCTGGTCGCCCTCTCGGGGGTTGTCTACCTGTTCTCGTGGCCGCTCCGTGGCCTGCGCTACCGGGACATCCTGTCGCGGCTGGACTACGAGGGCGACGTCGGGTTCCTGACGGGCGCGATATTCATCAGCCAGACCGGCAACCTCGTGGTTCCGGCGCGGGCCGGCGACGCGGTGCGGGCCTACGTCGTGAAGGCTCGCCGGTCGATCCCCTACCCGACGGGGTTCGCGTCGCTGGCCGTCGAGCGGGTGTTCGACCTGCTGGCGATCACGGTCCTGGGCGGGAGCGTCCTCGTCGGACTCGTCGCGACCGGCGGGACCGAACAGGTGGCCGCGGCCATCGCCGCGGACGTGGGGACGATCACCATCGGCGGGGAGACCATCGAGCCCGCGGCGGCGGCCGGGACGGCGATGCAGGTCGCGGCCGGCGTCGGGCTGGTCGCCATCCTCGCGGTGACGATCATCGTCGTCAACGCCCGCCGGGAGACCAACCTCGTGCGCCGTGCGGTCCGGGCCATCAGCAACGACTCCTACGCGGAGTACGTCGCCGGCGCGATCGAGCGGTTCGTCGGCGACGTGGAACGGGTCGTCAGCGACCGCGGGGCCTTCCTCCGGGTCGGCCTCGCGAGCCTCGCCATCTGGTCGCTGGACGTGGTGACCGCGCTGGTCGTGTTCGCGGCCTTCGGGATCCCGGTCACCCCCTACCTGACCGCGGTCGCCTTCTTCGCGGTCAGCGTTGGGAACCTCGCGAAGATCCTGCCGCTCTCGCCGGGCGGTATCGGCCTGTACGAGGGCGCGTTCACCATCATCGTCGTCGGGCTGACCGCCGTCCCCGAACTCACCGCGGTGATCGCGCTCGGCGTCGCCATCGTCGATCACGCGGTCAAGAACCTGATCACCGTCGCCGGCGGACTGACTTCGATGGCCTGGCTCAACGTCTCGCTGACCACCGCGGTCGCCGAGACGGACGGCGAGACGGGCGCGAGCGCCGCCGAAGCCGGCGACGAGCCGGCCTAGTACCGGTCGGTCACGAACGGCCCGGCCGCGCCGGCGACGGCGTGGACCAGCGCCGACTCGCGGTCGATCCGCTCGCCGGTGAGGACGCCCGCCGCACCCTCCCGCTCGGCCACGCCGTCGGTGTCGAGCAGGTCGTCTATCACCGGCCCGAGTTCCTCCCCGCTCTCGACACGTGCGGCCACGGTCTCGGGCAACCGGAGGCTGGGACCGCCGCCGACGCCCCATCGGTCCCCGTCGGTGACCGCGGCCCACATGATCAGGAAGAGCCCGTCGGCGCCCTCGACGCGGGCGACGCCGCCTTCGATGCCGACGCCGAGATCGGCGTCGGTCGCGTCGAGCGCGGCCGCGGCGCGGTTCCGTGCGCCGGTGATCGTCTCCGCGCGCCCCCGGGGCTGTTCGGGGACGCCCGACTCGACGCCGACCGACTCGACGACCGCCTCGGGGAGTGCCCGCTCGGTCGCGGCCCCCTTCACCGTGTTCTCGCTCCCGACTGCGACGTGCATGTCGACCGCTGGGGCGGGAGCGGGCTTTTCGATTGCGTTCGAGGCCGACCCCTCGTGGTCGCCCCAAAAAACCGGGGCGATTCGCGTGAATTTATGTGCGGTCGCGATTTCCTTCCGGATATGTGGGGACAGAAACGGGGTGAGAACCGGTGAGTACGACGGTACCGTTCTCGATGATCGAGGAGTCGGTCCATCACATCGAACACGAGTTCCAGCCCTGGAACATCCAGGCCGAACTGGAGACGTCGGTGACGGTCGATATCGACCGGCTGGCCGAGGCCGCGGCGACGGCCTGTGCGGTCCACCCGATCGCCGGGGCGCGCAGGCGGCCGAGCGACCTCTCCGATACCCGGTTCGAGTGGGAGCTTCCCGACGACGAGTACGAGGTCGAGGTCGGCGAGATCGACGGGAGCGGCCGCGACCTCGAGGAGATCCAGAACGAACTCTACTACCGGCGGTTCGACCTGACCGAGGAGCCGCCGTTCCGGCTCCTCGTGGTCCGGGGTGAGGGGATCGACGGCGGCGACCGCCTGCTGGTGAGCATGAACCACGTCGCCGCCGACGGGGTGGGGACCCTGCGGATCGCCCAGGCGCTCTGTGAGGCCTACCGCGGCGACGAGCCGATGCAGGACTCTGTGACGTTCCGGGAGTCCCGGGCGATGCTCGACGACCTGCGGCCCGACTCCCTCGACGACGGGCTGAACGTGGTCGACTCGGCGGTAGACCACCTCCAGAACGTCGTCGACTCCCCGACCCGAATCGCGAAGGTCGGCGGGACCGACGAGGAGGGGTGGCGGTTCACCCGCCGCAAACTCGATCCCGACCTGACGGCGCGGCTGATCGGCGACCGGCCCGACGGTGTCTCGGTCAACGACGTGTTGCAGGCGGCCCTGCACATGGCCATCGAGGAGTGGAACGAGGACCACGGGAAGTCGGCCCGGAAGATCAGCGTCATGATGCCGATCAACCTCCGGCCCGACGACTGGTTCTACCAGGTCGCGGGGATGTACTCGATCTTCGAGAGCGTCGAGACGCGAGCCCGGGACCGGGTCGACCACATGACCGCGGCCCGCGAGATCGGCGACCAGACCGACGAACTCACCGAGCGCGACCGCGGGGCCGCCCTCTACAAGATGCTGGAGATGCTGCCGCCGGGGACGCCCGTCGAGCTGAAACGCCACCTTCCCCGCCTGCTCCGCGGGCCGGGCCGGCGACTGCTCGATACCGCGATGCTGTCGAACCTCGGCCGCATTCCCGCGATGCCCTCGCTGGAGCCGGACGCCGAGGAGCGCCCGTGGTTCTCGCCGCCGGCCTGGCGCGGAACGCCGGTCGCCATCGGCGTCGCCACCTTCGAGGGCGAGGTCAACATGTCCTTCCGCTATCTGCGCAGCCAGTTCAGCCACGAGGCCGGCGAGACGTTCGCCGACTACGTCGTCGACCACGTCGAACGCGCCGTCGAGTGAGCCCCGGGACCGGTTCCCGTGTGGGGTGTCACACCGTAACAACGTATTAATATCCCCGCCGCCCGCTCGAGATCCCGCTTCTCAACTGGTTTGTCGGAGGAACAGCGAACGACATCGAAATGTTTAAACAATTTTCGCCGGAACGGATACGTTACTCACGACTGTCCGGGATTTTTCAGGTCGTACCCTGCCCGGATAGCATTCGCCTTCGTACCAATGAGCGAGAACACGAGAGCGCGAACGCGCACGACCGAGGAGACGACAGAGGAGACCGACGAGGCCGAGGAGATCGACTGCCCGGAGTGTGGCGGGCACCTCGTCATGGACGACGAACACGGCGAGACGGTGTGTGAGGACTGCGGCCTGGTCGTCGAAGAGGACGAGATCGACCGCGGCCCCGAGTGGCGGGCCTTCGACGCCAGCGAGAAAGACGAGAAGAGCCGGGTCGGGGCCCCGACCACCAACATGATGCACGACAAGGGGCTCTCGACGAACATCGACTGGCGCGATCAGGACGCCTACGGCAACTCGCTGGGGAGCCGCCAGCGCCAGAAGATGCAACGCCTCCGGAAGTGGAACGAGCGGTTCCGCACCCGGGACTCCAAGGAGCGCAACCTCAAGCAGGCCCTGGGCGAGATCGACCGCATGGCCTCGGCGCTTGGCCTCCCCGAGAACGTCCGCGAGACCGCCTCGGTGATCTACCGCCGGGCGCTGGACGAGGACCTCCTGCCGGGCCGCTCCATCGAGGGCGTCTCGACGGCCTCGGTCTACGCCGCCGCACGGCAGGCCGGCGTCCCGCGCAGTCTCGACGAGATCACGGAGGTCTCCCGGGTCGAGAAGAGCGAGATCGCACGCACCTACCGCTACGTCGTGCGCGAACTCGGGCTGGAAGTGAAGCCGGCCGACCCCGAGAGCTACGTGCCCCGTTTCGCCTCGTCGCTGGAACTGTCCGACGAGGCCGAACACCGCGCTCGCCAGCTCCTCCAGAACGCCAAGGAGAAGGGCGTCCACTCCGGGAAGTCCCCGGTCGGGCTGGCCGCCGCCGCCGTCTACGCGGCCGCCCTGCTGACCAACGAGAAGACCACCCAGGCCGCCGTGAGCGAGGTCGCCGACATCTCCGAGGTCACCATCCGCAACCGCTACCACGAACTGCTGGAGGCCGAGCAGGACCTCCCGATGGCCTGATCCCGGTTCGACTTCTCACTCCGTCACTGTCCGCCCGACAGCGGGGCCGTCCCGGCGACCGCCGGACCACAAGAGTCGAAAGGGGGCCGCTCGTGGCCACCCGCATGGAGACCGAACACAGGGTCGTCCTCGACGACGCGCGGACGCTGTCGGCCGTCGACGACGACGCTGTCGACCTCGTCGTGACCTCGCCTCCCTACCCGCTGGTCGAGCAGTGGGACGCCCTCTTCGCCGAGCTGGACCCCGCGGTCGGCGAGGCGCTCTCCGCCGGGGACGGCGACCGCGCCTTCCGGCTGATGCACGACGCGCTCGATTCGGTCTGGGCCGAACTCGAACGCGTCCTCGCACCCGGCGGGATCGCCTGCATCAACGTCGGCGACGCCACCCGCACCGTCGACGGCGAGTTCCAGCTCTGGCCCAATCACGCCGAGATCGTCACCCGCATGCGCGAGCGGGGGTTCACCAGTCTGCCCGAGATCCTCTGGCGCAAACCCACGAACAGCCCGAGCAAGTTCATGGGATCGGGGACCCTGCCGCCCAACGCCTATCCGACGCTGGAACACGAACACCTCCTCCTGTTCCGCAACGGCGACCTCCGGGAGTTCCCGCCCGGCGACGACGACCGGTACGAGAGCGCCTACTTCTGGGAAGAGCGCAACGAGTGGTTCTCCGACCAGTGGGAGATCCGCGGCGAGGACCAGCACCTCGACGGCGACGGGACTCGCGAGCGGTCGGCCGCCTACCCCCTGGCGATCCCGCTCCGGCTGATCCGGATGTTCTCGACCTACGGCGACACCGTCATCGACCCGTTCCTCGGAACGGGCACGACGACCGTCGCAGCGATGGTCGCCGGCCGCGACTCGGTGGGGTACGAACTCGACCCGGCCGTCGCAGCGGCCGTCGACAGGGGCGTCGACGAGGTTCCGGACCTCTCCGAACGGCTCGCCGAGGAGCGCCTCGACGCACACCGCGAGTTCGTCGCGCGCCGTCGCGCCGAGGGCGACCCGCCGGGCTACGAGGCCGAGAACTACGGGTTCCCCGTGACGACGAAAAACGAGCGCCGGATCCAGCTCTACACCGTCGCCGACGTGGAGCGGGAGCGGGCCGGCGGGGACCGTCGCTACGTGGCGACCCACGAGCCGTACTGATCGGCCGCGGGCGGCCCGGCGCGGGGATTGGACAGGCTTTTGTTCGGACTCGTTCCTACCGGGCGTATGGACTTCGAGTCGTTCGTGCTGGCGGCGTCCACGGCCGATCTGGGGGACGAGCCGGCCGCCCGCGAGGACGCCGACGCCGTCGAGTTCCGGATGGATCTGGCCGACGATCCGCTCGCCGCACTCGCCGACTACGACGGGGCGTTGCCGCTGATCGCGACCAACCGCGCCGACTTCGAGGGCGGGGGGGCCGCCGACGACGCGGCCCGCCTCGACGCGCTCCGGACCGCCGCCGAACACTCGGCGGTCGAGGCCGTCGACGTGGAACTCCGGACCGCCGCGGAGGGCGACGGCGAGCGCGTGATCGACCACGCCCGCGAGCACGGCGCGTCGGTGATCGTGTCGACCCACGACTTCGCGACGACGCCCGAACCGCCGAAGCTCCGGCGGTTGCTCGACCGGGCCTGCGAGTACGGCGACGTGGGCAAGCTGGCGGTGACGGCTCGCTCGCCCGACGACGTGCTGGAACTGCTCGCGGCGACCCGGGCCTCCGTGGCCGGCGGCGACCGCGTCGCGACGATGGCCATGGGCGAACCGGGACGACACTCCCGGGCCGTCGCGCCGCTGTACGGCTCGCGGATCGGCTACGCGCCCGTCGACCCGGCCGACGCGACCGCGCCCGGGCAGTACGACCTGGCGACGCTGCGTCGACTCGTCACCGAGTTGCGAACGAAGCCCGGCGAGGACTGAGCCGGCCCGGAGTTCCGCCCGCTGCGAGCCGAGCGTGCCGTTTCTCGAAGGCGGAAGGTTAACAACTGCCCGTCGAAATGTTCCGAACAGTGACGGACAGCACTCGAAAGCGGCCGCTACTCGCCGCCGCGCTGGGGCTGGTCTATCCGGGACTCGGGCACGTCTACCTCCGGGAGTGGGCGCGTGCGCTGCTTTGGTTCGGCCTCGTCGTGCTGACCGGGTCGCTCATGATCCCCGACGGCGTCTACCCGACGACGTTCTCCGCCGAGTCGCTGCTGCGGATGTCGCGTGCCATCCCACTGAACGCGGTCGTCGCACTGTCGGCCATCACCGGCATGAACATGGTCGACGCCTACGTGCTGGCCTCGCGGACCGACCAGGCCGGCCGGGGCGTCGCCGCGGGGACCGAGTGTCCCAACTGCGGCCGCGAGGTCGATCCCGACCTGGAGTTCTGTCACTGGTGTACGACGGAACTCGACGGGCGTGCCGAAGAAAACTGAATGGCGAGCCGGGTCCCGACGCCTACATCGGGAACTGGCGCGGTTCGCGCTGGACCGAGATCCACTTCGTCTCGGTCAGCTCGCGCATGATCGCGTCGCCGTGGAACCGGCCGATGCCGGAGGCTTTCATCCCGCCGAAGGGCACGTTCGCCTCCTCGTTGATCGGCTGGTCGTTGATGTGGACCATCCCCGCGTCTATCCGGTCGGCCACGTCCTCGGCGCGGTTGCGGTCGCCCGACCAGACCGAGGCCGCCAGCCCGTACTCCGTGTCGTTGGCCAGTTCGATGGCCTCCTCGTCGTCCGAGACGGGGATGATCGGCGCGACCGGCCCGAAGTGTTCGTTACAGGCCGCGGTCATCTCGTTGGTCGCGTCCGACAGCACCGTCGGCTCGACGACCAGCGAGTCCTCGACGCCGTCGAGTTCGACCGTGCCGCCGCCCGTCTCCAGGGTCGCGCCCTGCTCGACCGTGTCCTCGATAAACTGGAGGATCTGGTCGCGCTGGCTCTCGTTGATGATCGGGCCGACGATGTTGCCGTCGTGGACGCTCCCTGCCGGGAGCATCTCGGCCTTTTCGACCAGTCCTTCCACGAACTCGTCGTAGATGGACTCGTGGACGAGATGGCGGTTGATCGAGATGCAGACCTGTCCCTGGTGGGAGAACGTACCGAAGGCACTGCCCGAGAGGGCGTTGTCCAGGTCCGCGTCTTCGAGGACGACGTTGGGGCCGTTCCCGCCCAGTTCCATCGCGGGGAAGGCAAGCGAGTCGACGGCCTGTTTCGCGACGTGGCGACCGACCTCGGTGGAGCCGGTAAAGGCGACCACGTCCACGTCGGGGTGGCCGGCGACGCGGTCACCGATCTCGGAGCCGTTGCCGGGCACGCAGTTGACCAGCCCCGACGGTGCGCCGGCCATCTCGAACAGCTTGGCGATGGCGAGGCCGCTCGTGACCGGCGTGTCCGAGGCGGGCTTGATCACGACGCCGTTGCCCAGCGCGACCGCGGGCGCGACCGCGCGGATCGCGAGGTGGAAGGGGAAGTTCCACGGCGGGATGACCGCAACGACGCCCGCCGGTTCCCGCTTGACCAGGTTCTCCTTGCCCTCGATGGTCGAATCACGGATGTCGCCGCCGGCCCGCGAGGGATAGGTCGCCGCCTCGGCGACGCCGCCGGCCGCGGTCTGGAGCTCGACGTTGCTCTTGAGTTGGGCACTGCCCGACTCGGCCATGAGCAGTTCCGTCAACTCCTCGTCGTACTCTTCGATCAGCTGATAGACGGTCTGGACGACCTCGGCCCGCCGGTCCGGGCTCTTCTCGGCCCAGCTCTCCTGGGCGCTCTTGGCCGCGGCGTAGGCGTCGTCTACGTCCTCGGTGGTCCCCGCGGGGACCCGCGTCCACTCCTCGCGTGTGGACGGGTCCTCGACGGAGATCGTGTCACGGTCGCCCGGGCCGTGCCAGCTTCCGTCGACGTACAGGCAGTTCCAGTCCGCGTCCGCGGACAGCTGCGGTTCGGATCGCTCGGTCTGTGGTGTCTGCGCCATCAATCACAAGTAGTTACGCACGTCCAAAAAGGCGGAGGTAGCGGAAACGGCCCCGGTTACTTCTCGATGATGCTCTCGTCGACGGCCTCGCCGAAGTGGCGGGCGGTGTCCTCGTAGAACACTTTCAGCTCGTCGCCGGCTTCGAGATCGGTGACGGCTTTCCGGCCGTCCCTGGTGGCGACTTTGATCGTCTCGGCGTTCTGGAGCAGGGTCTCGATGCGGTCGCCGTCCGCCGTCTCGGCCTGGATCCGGAACATCGGCCGTTTCTCGATCTTCACGCGGCCGACGATGGCTTCGCGGGTGTTGCCCTCGGTGTCGACGACTTGGACCTCGTCGCCGCTTTGCAGCTCCGAGAGGTACTTCGTCCCGCCGTCGGGCGTGCGGACGTAGGCGTGGACCGCGCCGGCGTTGACCCGGAACGGGCGGGAGGCGACGTAGGGCGACTCGGCGGTCTCGGCGTGGACGAAGAAGAGACCGCGGGACATCGACCCGACGAGCATCCCCTCGTCGTGGTCCATCAGGTTGCCCGTGTCGACACAGACCCGGTCCGCGGAGCCGGTCTGTTCGACGGCCGTGACCTCGGCCCACTGGAGGTCGACCGATTCCCGCTGGCTCTCGTCGCGGACCTCGACGGTCCGGCGGATCTCGTCGGGGTCGTCGGTGTCCAGCAGGACGCCGTCGGAACCCAGTTCCAGCGTCTCGAAGGCGGTGCGGGCCTCCTCGGCCGTCTGGACGCCGGCGATCAGGTCCGTCTCCTCGCCGATGCGGGCGATGAGGTTCTCCAGGGGGATGATCTGCCAATCCTCCCCGACGACGAGGGTGTACTCGGCCTCCTCGGCCACCGCCTGCGCGAAGGCCTCGTAGTCCTCGTTCAGGATGCGGACGTACCCGCCCTGGGGACTCTCGCCGCTGGAGCGAAGCGAGGAGAGGTCCGCGGACCCGGAGAAGTCGCTCGGCAGGTCGACGGTCCCGTCGCCCTCGCCGTCCTTGCCCACGACGACCGCGTCGGCGTCGGTCTCGTCCTCTTCGGCCTCCATGACGTGGACGTCGCCGTTCGAGAAGGCGGCGACGTTCACCTCGCCGAGTTCGCGGACGCGCCCGACGTCGTGTTCGTCGACCAGCACCCAGTCGACGCCGGCCTCCAGACCGGCCGTGATGCGGCGTTTGCGTGCCTCCCAGTCGCCGACCTCGTCGTCGGCTTTCAGCCAGACCGAACGTGTCATGTGTCAGGCCTCGTCGTCACCCGGCTTGAACATGGCGAAGTCTGGGACACTCACCGTCGGAGCGACGCGTCAGCCGCTCTCCACCCTCGTCACCGACGGCGAGGCCGATCACCGGCGGTCGGGCCAGGTCTCGGGGACCGCCGTCCCGTTCGCGGTCGCCGGCCGGACGGACCGCCAGTCCGCCCAGCCCGCGGATCGTTCGTCCCGGTTGCCGCCCTTGTCGCCGACGCCCTGTGGCCCCGGCGGGACCGCGATGACGACGCCGGTCTGTGACGCGAAGGAGATCCGGTCGGCGTGACCCAGCCGCTCGGCCTCGCCGTCGCCGTCGTAGTCGACGGTCGCGGTGCCGCCGTCCCGGACGTAGGTGAGCCCGCCGCCGGATCCCCCGGCCGCGCCGGTTTCCGCCCGGACCGCGAAGCGGTCGTACCCGCCGCGCACGTCGACGAGCCAGGCGTTGGCGGTGAACCACCACGCCGGGCCGACCGGCACGATGGGGAGGCCCGCGGGAACCCTGTTCACCGACCGCGCCAGTCGGTCGTCGAGTTCGTCTGCGAGTCGGCTCGCGCCCTTCCGGGTCGCGTTCTCGATTCCGGCGGCCAGATGTACTTTCAGTTTCTGCCGGAGCAACTCCGAAGTCGTACCGATCTTCTTCCGCGAGACTCGCGTGTCCGTCCCGATCGTGCGCAACACCAACCGGAGGACGGCTCGCAACCTGTCCCGCCTGGTCTCGTTGTGTTCGACGGTCCGCTCGGCGATGGCCGCCGCCGCCGACCCGTTCGTCAGCGCCAGCGCTTTCGCCCCCGGTCCCTCCCACTGTGCGAGTGCCTCCCCGACGATGCGGCGGCGGTCCGCCTCGTCGTCGCCGACGCCAAGACCGGCCAGCCGGGCCCTGAGCAGTTGCCGGGCGTCACCGACCGTCCGTCGTACGACCGCGTCGAGGGACGCCGCCTTCCGGTCGAGCGCGCGGTCCAGCGTTTCGTTTCGTGCCGACAGTTTCCCGGCCGTCCGCGCCGCGCGCAGGGTGCGGGCGGCGGTCCGGAGCCCGACGGTCGATCCCAGATTGACGCTCCCGAGCAGGGCGTCCGCGATGTCGCCGTGTGCCGAGGTGAACAGGTTGACGTTCTTCGCCGCCAGCGGGGTGATGCGCTCGCCCTCGGGCAACGAGTCGGCGTGTTTCGGACCGACCTCGGCGACCGTCAGGTACGCCGGCGACCCCTCGACGGCCGTGATCTCCACGCCGTCGATACCCGCGTCGACGCCCCCGTCGCCGACCCTGCTCCGGTTGTCCAGTGTCGCCCCGAGCAGACCCGCCGACCCGACGCCGGTCCGCGCGACCGCGTCGTCGAGGTTCCGTCTCCGCTGGGCCTGTTTCGCCGCCCGCTCTTCCAGGTGTTTCCGCGTTTGCTCGACCAGCAAGCTCCGGGCGGCGAAACGCGCCTTCTGAGCGACGCTCCCGTATTCGCTCGGCGGATCGACGAAGCCGCCGAGCTTCCGGTGCAGTTCGGCGGCCGGGTTCGCCCGGAACGCCCCGACGCGACCCCGTTCGACGGCCACGGAGACGTTCGCGACCCGGTCGCGGAACGCGACCAGATCGGCCAGCAGCCACCGCCGGATCCCGTCCGGGATCCGCCCGCGGACGGTCCGGATGCCCGAGACGTTCGCCCCCTCCCGGACCGCGGCCCGAGCGAGCGCGTCCGGGCCGCCACGGCCGGCGATCAGCCGGAGCCGCGCCCGCCGACCGACGCTCGCCAGGTTCGGCCCATCGAGCGGGCCCGTCCCGGATTCGTGGACAGTCTCGATCCCGTTTCTCGGCGCGTACGGGGTCGACGCGTGGCGACCGACCAGCGCGATGCCGACGTCGAAACGGAAGGTGTCGCTCGCCGTCGTGACGGCCGTCTCGTTGCCGTCGACCCAGTGGCAGTACCTCGTCCGCTCCTGTCTCACGCGCCGGCCGAAGGATTCGAAGGCGTGCCAGCCTTCCGGGATCCGCGGGCGCACCCCGGTCGTCCCGGTCACGACTGGCTCGCCGCGGTCGACACTCTCGTAGTCGAGCCGCCACCAGCCGTCGGGGCTGACAGCCCCACAACTCGGCAACGATCCCGTGGTCCGGTCGACCTCGCCGATCGTTCGGACCTCGGCGCTGTAGACCGACCGGACGAGCGACCGGAGCCGCGCGGGCGCGGCGGCCCTGGCCAGCCCCTGGTCGGCGGTGCCGTCGACGCCGACGGTCATCGGGTCCCCGGCGTCGGGGGCCCCAGTGGCCGTGTCGAGCGACGGGATGGCGACCGGAAGGTTCGGGTTCGGACCGGGCCGTCCGCCCGCGAACAGCGTCTTGACGTACCCGCTGGGGATCCCGGCACTGCGGAGCAGGCTGGTCGTGGCGACGCCGACCATCGCCCGATCCATCGCCCGGCGACCGGCCGCGTCGCTCCGGCCGAACAGGCGGCGTTGCTCGCGCAGGATCGCGCCGTTGGTCATGATCTCGACGTGGCGGTTCGCCAGCACGTTCTCGATGGCGACGCCACCGGAGCCGTACTGCGCGTATCCGCGTGCCCAGACGACGCCGTACAGCCGCGCCGTCAGCCGTCTGGTCAGGCCCGGCCGACCGATCCCGGCGTTCAGCCGCCGGTCGAACCGCTCCATCCGCTCGTGGACGGCCAGTACCGGCGTCCGGACCACGACCGTCGGGCTCACCGTCCGGCGGACGACGGTCCTGTCCCCCCGTCTGGCGGTCACGGTGACGTTCTCGACGCGCACCCGGAGCCGCGTCCGGTTGTCGTCGGCTGCGTCGACGTGGACGCGCTCCATCGCCGCCGCCAGCCGGCTGGCGTTCGGCGTCGCCGGGAGCGAGGCCGTCGCCGTCACGCCGTTGCGCGTGACGGACACGTCGTCCAGGCGCGCCCGTGCTCGCAGGTAGATCCGGATCCGGAGGGCGTCACGGAACGGCGTCTCCCCGTCCAGCACCCGACCGGCCGGCGTGTCCGCGGGGTCGAGGACGGGGTTCCGCGCCGCGGCGTCGGCGGCCTCGACGACCGCCGTCCGGATCGCGGTCCCGGTCTCGCCGACGACGCGCTCGACGGCCACGTCCGTCGTCGGGTCCGCCGCCGGCCGGTCCGGCTGGAGTCCCACGAACAGCGCCACGCTCCCGACCAGGAGGACGACGCCGACCAGCGCGAAGGGGAGCCACCCGCGGTCGTCGTCCCGGAACGACCGGCTCACGGCGACCACGTCCTGACGGTGATCCGCACCTCGCCGACCGCCACCGCTTCGGCCGCGTCCCGGGGCGTCCGGAAGCGCGTGCGCATGTCCGCGGCCAGTCGATCGCCGAGTGCGGCCGCGAGCTCGGCGTTCGCCCCCGTGACGTTCTCGGCGACTGCCCGGCCCGTTACGTTCACGCCGAGGAGTCGCCCGAGTCGCTCGTACCGGTAGGTCACGAGCCCCTCGACCGGGTAGTCCCCGAGCAGGGCGCTCCGGGTCCGGGCCGGCGGGAACAGCCCCCGGACGACCCGCCGGGCCACGACCGCGCCGACTCGATCGAAGGTGGCGTTCGTCGCGTTCCCGCTCGTCACGCGTCGCGCTGGCCCGCGCGCCGACGGGAACCCGCTGGCGACGACGACCGTCTCGGCGTGAACCGTCGCGTCGGGCGGCGGCGCGGGGCCGACGGCGTACACACCCCGGATCGGGGCACCGGGATACGGTTCCCACCGTGCGCGGATCCGCGCGAGGTGGGTTCGACCCCGGGTCAGGGTCCGCGTCGCGTTCGCGACCGCGCGCTGGTAGTCCGCCCGCGTGTCGCTGACGCGCCGGCCGCCCACGGCGAGGTTCCCGAGCGCGGCCGTCACGAGGTGGCTCGCGAGCGTCCCGTGGACGGTCCGCCGGAACCTCGGCCCCTCCGTTACCGGAAACCGAACGATCCGCGACGATGCCCGGCGAGCACCCGGCGCGAGCGTGTAGTGGACGGTCGCCGTACTCGTCGTGAGCGCGTCGGCGACGCCGTCGGCCGCGTCGGCACTCGCCGTCGGCGGCGGACTCGTCCCGAGCGCGAGGGTCCCGACCGCGGCCCCGACGAGCAGGAGGAACAGCGCGGCGTCAAGTACCGTGCTGGTCGCTCTCATGACCACACCCGCACCGTGAGCCGACCGGGCCGGACTCGCCCCGAACCGAGCGCGACGCTCACGCCGGTACTCGCCGTCCGCGCCGAGTCCGGCGGCGACGGGCCGCGACTCCACCGCCTGCCACCAGCCGTGAGCGTCACGTTCAGTCGGCGTCCCGCGGGCGCGGCGGAACCGACGCGGGACAGCCGCTCCGGTCGCACCACGCCGGCGCTCTCGACGGCGTCCTCGACCGCCGACAGGGCCGGCCGTGCGACGTTCCGGGGCTCGGTGTCCGGGAGTGCGTCCCCGACCGCGCCCGCGTAGATCGTCAGCCCGACCCCGAGCGCGAACACCGCGACGATGGCCGCGAGCGGCTCGACCTGCCCCCTACGCGCCGACGAGCGTGACATCGACTCCCTCCCAGGTGACCCGTCGCGCGACGAGGCGACCCTCGGTCTCCCGCCACGCGCGGGTGCGGTTCCGCGCGTCCGCGGCGGCCGCCCGGAACGCGGCGGCGCTCGGAAACACCGCCGCGGGTGGCTCGCCGCGGAGGACCGTCGACAGCGCCGTCCCGTCCCGGACCGGCGTGACGGGGCCGTAGGCGAACGCCGCGTGTGCGGTGCCGCCGTCGTTGCGCAGGGCGATGCGGTGGCTGCCGATCTCGACCGCCGTCGCGTCCAGCCGGTGTTCGCCCGTCGCGTTGTGTGGGCTGGTCGCCACGGCGTCGACCGTCGCCGCCGCGCGCTGTGCGTCCGGCGGCACCGTCGTCGGAAGTGCGATCGCGACCCCGAACGCGAGCGCGCTCGCCGTCGCGACGCCCAGCCAGAGGTACCACGTGTCGATCGGTGCGTCGAACATGGGCGGGGGTGGTCCCGCTCCGGTACTTAAGCCTTAGACGAACAGGCCCACGGCGTGGATCGCGGCCAGGTAGGTCGCGGTCGCGACCAGGAGCGCCCAGCCGACGCGGTAACCGACCAGCGCGCGGTCGAGGCCGTGGGCAAGTCCCGTCGCCAGCGCCGTCAGGATCGCCGCGAGGACGAGCGCGTACGCGCCCACGGCCAGCCCGAGCCCGGCGGTTCCGGTCCCCGACGCCGCTCCCGTCGCCGTCGCGGTTCCCGCGGCT
>JBDGUF010000025.1:0-39834 GCA_042216105.1 Halorientalis sp. | reverse complement strand
GGGGCGCACCGGCCTCGCGGTTCTCCATGAACCGCTGGTTGATCCGGATGATGTCGACCAGCTTGTGGGTGAGGTCGTCCTCGCTACGCTGGCCGTTGTCGAGGGTGATCGACGGCCGCGCGGTGACCGGCGGCACCGGCAGGACGGTGAGGATCATCCACTCCGGCCGGGAGCGCTCGGCGTTGATCCCCAGCACCTCGACGTCCTCGTCCGGGATGGCCTCGAACCAGTCCCGGATGTCGGAGGGCATCAGCTTGTTCATGTCCTCCTCGGTGAGGTCCACGTCCAGCGCCCGCTCGATGGCCTTGCGGTCCTCCTCGCGGGGCCGGAACTCGCCCGAGAGGATCTCCTGGATCCGGCTCTGGTCGATGCCGGTCTCCTCGGCCAGTTCCACGGGAGAGGTCCCGCGGTCGTCCTCGTCGTCGGGATCCGGTTCCATCGCTTCCGCGATCAGGTCCGGGTACTCCGAGGACAGCACCTGCTGGACCTCGTAGTAGGTGGTGGGTTTCTCGTGGTTGATGTCGTACTGTCGTTCGCCACAGAACGGACAGTGGTCCTTCTTGCGGGCCTGCCTGATGGCGGCCTTGGTCACGTCGTCGAGGTCGTTGCCGAGTTCGCGAGCGCGGCGCAGGCGGCTCGTGAACTCCTCGCGCTCGTCGTCGTCGAGACAGAGCCGCGAACACTCCCGACAGGTCCCGCGCAGGAGCCGCCGGATGAGCTTCGCGAAGCCGACGTGGATGACGGGAGCCGCGAGTTCGATGTGGCCGAAGTGGCCGTTACACGAGCCCGAATGCTTGCCGCAGGTCTTGCACTCGAGGCCAGGGTCGATCACGCCCAGGCGGGGGTCCATCAGCCCCATGTCGATGGGGAACCCGTCGTCGTCGTAGGTGTCGGCCGTGATGACCTTCGTGGCGCTCATGTCCCGATACTCCTCGGGGTCCATCAGCCCGAAGCTGAGTTCGCCGATCTCTTTGGGTGCGTGTTGGCTCATTAGACTGCGTCCTCCAGTTCGATCCGGGGTGCGATCCCGAGCGCTTTCATCTCGTCCAGGAGGAGCTTGAACGCGTAGGACATCTCGATCTCGTGGATGTCGGTCTCCTCCTCACAGTTCGGACAGTAGACGCGCCGTTGCTCGACGTTCTCCACCGCGGCCATGCCACACTCGGCACAGACGTAGATCCACTCGCGGTCGGACTCGTCGAGCAGGCGCTCTTTCAGCGTCATGGCCGCGCCGTGCCCGATGAACACGTCCCGCTCCATCTCACCGATACGCAGGCCACCCTCGCGGGCCCGACCCTCGGTGGGCTGGCGGGTCAGCACCTGCACCGGTCCGCGCGAGCGGGCGTGCAGTTTGTTCGAGACCATGTGGTAGAGCTTCTGGTAGAAGATGGTCCCGACGAAGATGTCGGCCTCGATCTGTTCGCCCGTGATCCCGGAGTACATGATCTCCTTGCCGCTGGACTTGAAGCCGTGTTCCTCCAGCGAGTCGCGGAGTTCCTCCTCGTCTTCGCCGGTGAACGGCGTCCCGTCGACGCGGCGCCCTTCAAGCGAGCCGACCTTGCCGCCCAGCATCTCCAGCACGTGGCCCACCGTCATCCGCGAGGGCAACGCGTGGGGGTTGAGGATCAGGTCCGGCACCACGCCCTCCTCGGTGAAGGGCATGTCCTCCTGGGGCGCGATATGGCCGACGACACCCTTCTGGCCGTGGCGGGAGGCGAACTTGTCCCCGAGTTCGGGGACCCGCTCGTCGCGGACCTTCACCTTCGAGAGCTTCGAGCCGTCCTCGCCCTCCATGAGCGTGACGGTGTCGACGACGCCCGACTCACCGGAGCGCATCGTCACCGAGGTCTCACGGCGCTTCTGCGGGGAGAGGCCGCCCATGTCGTCCGGTTCTTCGAGGAAGCGCGGCGGCGAGGTCTTTCCGAGCAACACGTCGTTCTCGCCGACCTCGGTCTCGGGGTTGACGAGGCCGTCCTCGTCGAGGTGGGTGTAGGCCTCCTCGCCGCGGGCCCCGCGCACGTCGTCGTCGGGGATCTCGAAGCGGTCCTCCTGCCCGCCGGGGTACCGGCGTTCCTCCCCCTCGTAGGTCCGGAAGAAATGCGACCGGGCCAGCGCCCGGTCGACCGAGCCGCCGTTCAGCACCAGGGCGTCCTCGATGTTGAACCCCTCGTAGCTCATCACGGCGACGACGAAGTTCTGGGCCGCCGGCCGCTCGTCGTAGCCGATCTGTTCGGTGGTCTGGGTCTTGACCATCGACAGCTGGGGGTAGTGCAGCAGGTGCTGGCGCGTGTCCGGCCGGATCCGGTAGTTCGCGCTCGGGAGCCCCAGCGACTGCTTGATCATCCCCGATCCCATCGTAATCCGGGGGCTGGCGTTGTGTTCGGGGTAGGGGATCATCCCCGCACCGATCCCGAAGATCAGCTGGGGATCGACTTCGAGGTGAGTGTGGTCCTCCGTGAGGTCGTCCTCCTCGACGGCGACGAGGATGTCCTCCTCCTCCTCGGCGTCGATGAACTCGACGTACCCGCGGTCGACCAGTTCGTCGAACCCGAGTTCGCCGGCCTTGACCGCGGCGATCTCCTCCTCGGAGATCAGGGGTTCGCCGTCCTCGACGACGATCAGCGGGCGGCGCGCCCGGCCGGCGTCGGCGTTGACGATGACCTCGTCGGTTCGGTCTTTCACCGAGACGTTGACCATCTCGCTGACGTCGCCCCGTCGCCGGGCCTGTCGGATGTCCTCTGCGAGCTTCTCCGGTTCGGGGTGTGTCCCGACCAGACTGCCGTTGACGTATACTTTCGCGTCTCGTCCTTGACTCATATTAGTCGTCCGCTGGTGTCTGCTGCTCGATGGACTCGATTCCGGGGATGCCCTCGACGCCCATCGATGCGAGTTCCTGTTTCAGTTCCTGTTCGTCCTCGACGTTCTGTGACAGCTCCATCGCCTGCGCGAAGTTTTTCACCAGTCCACAGTTCGGTCCCTCCGGGGTCTCGGAGGGACAGATCCGACCCCACTGGGTCGCGTGCAGGTCACGCGCCTCGAAGTGGGGCTGGCTGCGCGAGAGCGGCGACCGGAGCCGCCGCAGGTGACTCAGCACGCCCATGTAGTCAGTCCGATCCACGAGCTGGCTCACACCGGAGCGACCGCCCACCCAGTTGCCCGTCGCGATCGGGTGTTCGAGCCGCTCGGTCAGCACGTCCGACCGGACGACCGTCGAGACCGACAGCTGCCGGTTGCGCATGTTCGCGCGTTCGAGCTGGTACTTCACGTCCCGGGCCAGCTTGTTCAGCGCCGTCCGGAACAGGTCTTTCATCAGGTCGCCGGAGACCTTCAGCCGCTTGTTGGCGTAGTGGTCCTTGTCGTCGGCCTCGCGGCGGCCGAGCGCCAGCTCGAAGCAGGCCTCGGCCATCCGGCAGAGGTAGTAGGCCTTGTTGATCCGGACCTCCTCCTCGTCGACCCCCTCCTCGTGGAGGTGCGGGAGCAGGTACCGGTCGATGACGTAGTTGGCGCGTTTGAGCTGGTAGTTCTTGCCCTGCCCGGAGGCGACGCGTTTCCCGAGGGTCTCTATCGCCTCCTCGGTCGTCTGGACCTCCGCCTCCTCCAGGTTCTCCAGCATGAACTTCACGATCTCCGGGTCGTCGCTGACCCGGTGGACGATCTCCTCGTCCGACTCCAGTCCGAGCGCGCGCACGAGCGTGACGAAGTTGATGCTCCCCGAGACCGACGGGAAAAAGACTTCCAGAATGCCGTCGCGGGTCCGCTCACAGAGCACGAGCGCGCGGTAGCCACGGCGCTGGGAGAAGGTCTTCGCGACCTGGATCTCGTCGCCGTACTTGGTGTCGTACTCCGCGAGGATCTTGTTGGGTGCGAGGTCCTCGCTGGTCATCAGGACCCGCTCGGAGCCGTTGACACAGAAGTACCCGCCGGGGTCGGCCGGGTCCTCGCCGATGTCGATCAGTTCCTCGCGGCTGAACCCGGAGATGTTGCACTTCTTGGACCCGACCATGATCGGCATGCGACCGATCTTGGTCTCGGTCTGGTCGACGACGTGTTCCTCCTCCTCGTCGCCGCCCTTGATGATCCGCATCTCCATGAACACCGGCGCGGCGTAGGTGATGTTCCGGAGGCGGGCCTCCTGGGGGTAGAGCAGTTCCTCGCTCCCGTCGGCCTCCCGGACGCGGGGCGTGACGACGCGCACGTCGCCGAGTTCGACGTAGACCGGCTCTTCGCCCTCCTTGTCGCCGATGTCGGTTTCGATCGTCTCTTTCTCGTCGACCACTTCCTGCATCCCCCGGTCGAGGAACGCGTTGAACGACCGGAAGTGGTGTTCTGCGAGCCGTTCCCTCGAAAAGTACTCGCGCGAGATCGCGCGTCTGTCGTCCATCCTCATTTATTCCACCACGAGACGGTATACGACTGCCTGATCCGTCGTGCGGGAGTCGCGGACGATCTCGATCACGTCGCCCACCTCGGCCCCGTCGGGGAGGGCCGGATCCGCACGCTTGATCTTCGGCAAGTCCGTTCGGTCGATGTTGTACTCCTGTAGCACGTCCTCGAGATCCTCGTCGTCGAGGACGTTGTGTTCCGGTACGAGTTCGTGTTCGCTTACGTCTACCATGTGTGGCCTGGCTGGCTGGAGAAGGTTACTGTCACGAGATACTACAGCCTCCTTGCGGTGGGGAGCATTTAAGACTTGTCAAAACCCGCCGAGCGCCGCTGTGCGACCTCCTGCCGTCGGTGACGGCGCGAGCGTGCTCACCGCATCGTAGGAGAACTGCGTACATAGGGGTTTGGGTTATTGTGTCTTGCTCACATGCCGTCCGGCGACGACGGGTCGTGGGAACGGGTGACGACTCGGGTCGCATTGGAAAGCCTTAATACTGCTACCCGGATACGGTGAGATGCGCTCGCCCGGATGGTGTAGTGGCCCATCATACGACCCTGTCACGGTCGTGACGCGGGTTCAAATCCCGCTCCGGGCGCTTCTACTGCGAACTAATTCACCGAGAACCGCGTCGCGTGTTCACGACGGTGGGCTGGTCCAAGGGTTGAAACGTGGATCCGAGGCAACCCCTGACCGATGGGGAACACGAAGGATACGGGAGACACGACCGAAGCGCGTATCATTCACGCGCTGATCGCCCGCGGATACAGCGTCTCGGTCCCGTTCGGGGACAACGACAGCTACGACCTGCTCGTGGACGCGGGGTCGACGCTCCATCGGGTACAGTGCAAAACGGGGTGGATCGAGGACGGATGCGTGCGGTTCAAGACGGCTAGCGAGACGACCGTCGACGGTGACGCTGTGGCGAGAGACTACGGAGACTCTGTCGACGCGTTCGCTATTCGATGCAAGGACACCGGCCAGTTGTACTGGGTTCCACAGACAGAGGCCGGGCAGAAGAACACCTATCTCAGAATCGACGATCCCGAGATCGATCACCCGAGCATCAACGATGCCGCAGCGTTCAGGTTCGAATCCGCACTTCCGTGACTGAGACTGCAGCTGAAGCCGCAACCAGCGTCGACGACTACCCGGTTCCCACCGCCGAGAACCCGGACCAAAGCGTATTGTGCTGGGGGCCGTTACTGCGCGGTATGAACAGCCGGGACGACGCGCCCCGGGAGATGCCGAAGGCGCTGGTCGAGGACTACCTCCAGCAGGAGGCTGGGACGCGCGCGTTTCTCGACGACCTGCAGAAACTGGCCGCCGAGGGGCGACACGCGCGGGTTCGCGAGCGGTTGCGGGAGTTCGCCGACCACTCCCAAGGAGCCTTCTTCGCGGTCGCGCTGAGCCTCGGCGGGTCGGCGCAGTTCTTCGCGGACGTGGAGGCACAGATGGACGCCGAGACCGGACAGAAACTCCGGGAGCTGAAGGAGACCTACGGGAACCTGGCCGACGAGTTCAGCATCGTCCGGTCGGAACGGACCCAGGAGCGACACAACCCGGTGACGAGTCTGAGTACGGCGACGACCTACCAGAGCGAGGAGGAGGTGCCGCTGGTGGAGTACACGCCGCTGTCGGGCGAGGTCGAACTGTACGAGGGGCGGGAGTCGCCGGAGGAGATCCTCCAGATCGCCCACTTCATGGTGCGGGCGACGACGGACGCGCTGGACGTGGCACTGGAGAACGATCAACCCGTCAACACCGAGGAGTTGAGCGCGCTGATCGACCGCCGGGAGGAGCTTGAGTCGGAACTGGGGGCGCTGCGCGACCGGATCGACGAGCTGCGGCGGACGCCCGTCGACGAGTGAGCGGCGGCCCGTCAGTCCCCGTTCCGGCGGGCCTGCGTGGTACGTCGTGACGCTCCGGCGTCGAAGGAGATACAAGAATTATATGTCGCGGATGGGTACTCCTGTGAAGATACCCCAGTATGGACGAGCGACTCAGGAACCAAGTGGAGAAGGAGCGCCGCGATCTGACGGTCCTGCGGGCGGTCGTCGCCGACGGACCGATCGGAATCGTCAAGCTATCGGAACGGACCGACATCCCCGAACACAAGGTTCGGTACTCGCTACGGATGCTGGAAAACGACGGGTTCGTCGAGCCGACGCCGGAGGGGGCGACCCCGGCCGACGACATCGAGGAGCAGATCGAACGCGTCAACGAGGGCGTCGACGAGTTGATCGGGCGGCTGGAGCGGATCCGGGACGACGAGGTCGTCGTCGACGAACCGTGACCGCGGCCGCGGACTGCCAGCCGGCCACAGCAGGAACATTCATGGGGGCGAGTTAACACGTACGAACATGGACGTGGCGGACGCCGCCGACGAGTGTACGGCGGTCCTCGACGAGGTACAGTCGGCGGTCATCACGGATCGGACCTTTCTGGAGCGGGTGCTGACGGGGATCCTCGCACGCGGACACGTCCTGTTCGAGGACGTGCCGGGCGTCGGCAAGACGCTCACCGCGCGCAGTCTCGCGACGGCGCTGGGACTGGAGTTCTCGCGGGTGCAGTTCACGCCGGATCTGCTCCCCGCGGACGTGACCGGCACGAACGTCTACAACGAGGGGGAGGGGACTTTCGAGTTCGCGGAGGGGCCGATCTTCGCGAACGTGGTGCTGGCCGACGAGATAAATCGTGCGCCGCCCAAGACCCAGGCCGCACTGCTCGAGGCCATGGAGGAGCGACAGGTCACCGTCGACGGCGAGACCCACCGGCTCCCGGAGCCGTTCTTCGTGATGGCGACCCAGAACCCGGTCGAACAGGAGGGGACGTTCGCGCTGCCGGAGGCCCAGCGCGACCGGTTCATGATCAAGAGTTCGATGGGCTACCCCGAGCGGGAGGGCGAACTCGAACTGCTGGATCGGCGGGCGGACCGCACCGCGCAGGCCCCCAGCGTCGCGCCGGTGATCGACACCGAGACGGTCCGGGACCTCCAGGCGGTGCCCGAGTCGGTGACGGTCGAGCGGAAGGTCCGCGAGTACGTGGTCGACCTCGGACGGGCGACCCGGCGGGACGAGCGCGTCGAGGTGGGAGTCTCGCCGCGGGGCATCCAGCGGCTGTTCGAGGCCGCACGCGCGTACGCGACCATCGCCGGCCGAGACTACGTGGTCCCCGACGACGTGAAGGCGGTCGTGGACGCGGTGTTCGCCCACCGGCTGGTGTTGACCGCCGAAGCGAGCGTCCGGTCGGTCTCGAGGCGGGCGGTCCTGTCGGACGTGCTGGGCCGGGTCGAGGTCCCGAGCGTCGAGGACTGACTACTCCCGGAGCGAGGACAGGAGGACGACCGTCGTCGCGAAGGCGAGGATCACCGCGCCGGCGGCGAGGGTCGTGTCCGGGGCGGCGGGCACGAGCAGGTCGCTGGCGACCAGCACCGCGAGCGCGAGCGCGACGACGACCGCCAGCAGGCCGACGACCAGCCCCGCGCCGACGTGGACGAGTTCGGCTCGTGTCGTCGTCGCGCCGTCGGGCAGTTCCTCGCGGAGGCCGGTCGCGTACTCCCCGGCGTCCCAGACGAACAGTGCGGCCGCGGCCGCGAGGAAGGCGACCAGCGGCGAGCCGCCGAAGAGGACGAGCAACAGCGCCAGCCCGAACACGGCGGCGCTGGCGAGAGTGGGGCCGAGCGCCCGCTCGGGGAGGATCGGCGAACTCACCAGCACGGACAGGGAGACGAAGGCGATCCCGGCGAGGATGAGCGCCCCGAACGCGACCACCAACACCGCCGTGACGACGCCCGCACCCAGCAGCGCCTCGACGGCCGGGCGGACGGTCGCGGGGGTTCGAGCGAGCAGTTCGTCGCTGCTGATCAGCAGGTCGGCGACGATACCGAACAGGAGGGCGGTCGCGAACGCGCCCAGCGGCGGAGCCCCCTGCCGGAGCAGGTCGGTCTCGGAGAGGCGGCGCACGCGCCGTCGGAGCCGCTCGCCGACGAGGATGGCCGCCATCGTCCCGATCGCGAGGACGAACAGGACGCGGACCCAGACGGTCGTCAACAGCCAGACGACCGGCGCGGCGACGGCCCCGAACCGGGCGGCAAGCGCTGCGGGGGTCGCCACGCCCGCGACGACCGCGGCGGTGAACACCACCACGGCACCGCCGGTGGCCGCCAGCAGGCCCCACCCCAGCCGGCCCGCGATGGCGTCGAGTCTGGCCGTCACCATCGGGCGCTGGCGCGGCGGGAACAGCTTCACCACGGGGAGCGACCGCAGGACGAGCCGGAACAGAAAGAGCAACAGGAGGACGTACAGCAGGAAGGTGAGCAGCGCCGCGCTACCGGTCGGGGCCAGCAGCGAACGCCCCACCGCGAGCAGCGGCTCGGGGCTGTCGACGATCAGCCGGGCCAGCGAGAGCACCAGCGAGTCCCAGGCGGCGACGGCGACGACGACGACCTGCGCGACGGTCAGCGGGACGAACATGCCGACGAACCGCATGAACGAGCCCGCCAGGACCTCGCCCTCGTCGAGCGGGACGGCGGTCAGGACGGCACCGAATCCGCTCCCGACGAGCAGGCAGACGGTCACGCTCGCGAGGTGACCCAGCGGGCGACCCACGTCGAGTCCGAAGGCGACGCCGACGCCGAGCGCGGTGGCCAGCCCCATCGACGCGGGGGTCAGGAGCGCGCCGGCGGCGAACAGCACCGGGACGCGGCCGCTCCGGAGCGCGTACAGCCCGGCCGCCAGCAGGACGCCCGAGACGGCCGAGACCAGCGTGAGTCGAACGCCGAGCAACTGCCTGCCGACCAGCAGCGTGGCGGCGAGGGCGACGACGCCGGCGGCAAGCGCCGAGAGCTGGACGCCCGCGGCGGTCTCCGCGAGGGTCGCGAACACCCCGTCGCCGGGTCCGAGCCGCGGCAGGACTGCCTCCTCGCGGGGGCGCGGACCGCCGTCGGTCGCGCGGTCGTCGCTCATCGGTTCCACCCTCGTTTCGTCGTCAGCACGTCGGCGAGCGCGACCTGCAGCGGCGTCCCGGGTCGCCAGTCGGCGGCCGCGACGCCGAGCCGTTCGAGATCGGTCAGCCGGAGCCGGCGCTGAACGTCGGCCACCGCCTGTCCCGGCGTCGGATGGGTGCCGTCGCCGGCCCCAGTGACGTTCGGGCTGAGGACGGTCACGGCGTGGCGGTTCTCCAGGAGCGTCTCGACGACCGCGACCGGCACGTCGTCGACCAGCGGCGTACAGAGGACGACCTGCGCGTGCGCGGGCAACCGCTCCGCGAGGCGCAGTCCGAGCGCCGTCCCGTCGGGGCCGTCGGCGTCGGATCCGTCCGCAGATCCGTCGGGGGTCGCGTCGGCCCCGGCGCCGTCGGTCGCCACCGGGGTCGTCCCGGGCTCGGTCGCGGCGGGGTCGGCACCGTCGTCCCGCACCCGGTCGAAGAGATCGGACGCGGCCGACTCCGTGGCGGTGCCCCGACCCGGCGGGACCCAGTCCCGATCCGTCCCGGGCGAGAGGGGCGCGACGCCGACCCGGTGGCCCTCGTCGGTGAGCGTCACCAGCCCCTGCGAGGCGGCGTAGACGACGTAATCGAGGGCCGACGGGCCGCCCCGTGGCGGCTGACAGCGCGCCGCCGGTCGATCGTCGACGACGAACACGACGGCTGCGGCCCGCTCCTCCCGGTAGGTGACGGTCGCGAGTTCGCCCGTGCGGGCCAGCCGCCGCCAGTCGACGTGTGAGAGGGGGTCGCCGCGCCGGTACTCCCGGATGGCGTGGAACTCGATCCCGTCGCCGCCGGTGTCGGTCGGGGCCTGGCCGGCGAAAAGCGTCGTCGGGTCCTGCAGGGGGAACTCGTCGAGCAGGGTCGTACAGCGCAGGGTCCCGTCGCCGTCCGGATCGAGTGTGGTCGTCCCCGTGACGGTGCCGGCGAGACTGCGGCCCCGGACCGCGACGGTCCCGAACTCGTGGGCTCCCCGTGGGGGACGGACCGCGTAGGAGACGGTGGCCGACTCGCCCGGCCGGATCGCGACCGCGCCGGCCGGCGACCCGTCGGCGACCGCCACGTCCTCCGGGACGCCGTCGACCAGCCGGAGGTCCGGGATCGGACGGTCGCCGGTGTTCTCGACCGTGAGCCGGACGGTCACCGTCTCGCCGGGATCGACGCGGTCGTCGTCGAACGACCGCTCGACGGCCAGCGACGGCGGCCCGAGACCGGTGACGTGACCGTAGACGACGTAGGCCAGCGGGATCGTCGCCAGCAGGAAGAAGACGTGATCGCCGACGTACAGGCCGAGGGCGCTGGCGAAGAGCGCGCCGACCAGCGCGCCGTGCCAGCGGGCGACGCGCATCACGCGTCGGTCACCTCCGCCCCGGTCGGACCGTCGGACGCGGCGTGCTCGGCGGTCGCCGGTTCGCCGTCGGCCGTCCAGGTCCGTTCGGCCGCCGACTCGCCGTCGGTCGCGGCTTCGAGCGCGTAGATCTCCCGGAGCGTCCGGATCGTCTGACGGTGGAAGGCACCGTGTTCGCTGAGCATGTCCTCGAACCAGAGCCGCAGGGGTACGTCGGGCGCGTCGGCCCCGCCGACGAAGGCCGCGGCCGCCGGGTCGTCCGTCCAGTCCCCCGACTCGACCGCGCGAGCGGCCGTCTCCCAGTCACACCTGTGGGTGCGCTGGTAGGTGTCTGTCGCCAGCCGACGGAGGTCCTCGCGGACGACCGCCTCGCTGTCGGGCGACCGACCGTCGACCCGCTGGACCGCCGCGAGGCGCTCGTCGAAGGCCTCACCGACGACCGGACCGGGCACGTCACGCGCCTCGGGGTCGCCGTCCACGGGAAGCGGTGGCGGACGCGAGGGGGCGGTCGAGGACCACAGCCCCTGAACGACCGCGATCAGCCCGGCGAGGACCGCGAGGCCGGCCAGCCCGACCGTCCCCGTCAGCGCCGCCATCACGGCCGCCAGCCGCGAACGCGGCACCGGCAGCAGCCCCGGCGCGAGGACGAGGACGGCCGCGGTGAGCAACGCGGCCCCCGCCGCACCGACCAGCAGTCGCGTCCGCGAGATCACGACCGATCACCTCCGTCCGCGTCGCTCGCTTCGCTCGCGGTACCACCGTCGGATCGGGGCTCCGACGAGGGCCCGCTCGCTTCGCTCGCGGGCCCGCCGTCCGTCGCCGTCGCACCGTCGGATCCGTCGGGTTCGGGGGTCAGTTCCCGTCGGGCGTCGTCGACGGCGTCGACGTACTCGGCGGGGTCGCGCCGGCCGTACTCCACGTCCCGGATCGCGTCCCGGATCGTCCGGACGGCGGCCCGAGGGAAACCGGCGTCGACGCCCGCGCGGGCGAGTTCACCGGGCGTTTTCGTCCGGTGATCGGCGACGGGCACCCGCGCGCGGAACTCCCGCCAGGCGCGCCGGACCCGCTCCCTGGCCTCCGGCGCGTCCGGCGTGGCGTCGGCCCCCGTCGCCGCCGATCCGTCCGATCCGGCCGCCGCGTCGTCGCCGGGCAACGGGTCGCGAACGCCCGGGAACAACCCCCGGAGCGCGGCCAGCAGTCGCGCGAGGATCGTCCGCGGCCCGGGGAGCCGGCCGAGGTCGAACTCGCGGGCGCGGACGGCGGCGGCGAGACCCCGAGCCAGCGCCGCGAGCGCGTCGCGAGCGCGGCGCAGGTACGCGGGCAGTGCGGCCAGGACCGTCTCGCCGCGAGCGGCCAGGGCCACCAGCGCGGCGACGAACGCGCCCGAGAGCCAGCGGAGGGCGACCCGGAGCTGGTCGCGCAGCGACCGGCCGGCCGCGACCGCGCGCCGGCGGAGCAGGGCGGCCCCGGCCAGCACCGCGAGCGCGAGGACGGCCAGCAGCCCCGCCGTCAGGAACCGCATCCGGACCGGCTCGGTCGCGGTGAGACCGGCGGCCGTCTCGACGGTCACCGTGGCCTCGGTCGCCAGCGGGAGCGGGACGGTCGCCGTCCCGTCCGAACCGGTCTCGGCGGTCGCGTCGCCGACAGTGACCGTCGCGCCCGAGACCGGGTCGCCCCCGTCGGTGACCGTGACGGTGACCGCGAGTCCGGGAAGGGCAAACCCCGACACGGCGACGCTGAGGTTGGCGATCTCGATCGTCCGGTTGCCCGAGGCCTCGCCGCGCCGGACCCGGATCGACGCGCGCTCGCTGACCGGGAGCGACACGTCGAGCCGACCGTCCGCGCCCGTCCGTCCGACCACGGTCCCGTTGACCGACACGGTGGCTCCGGGGACCGGCCGACCGGCGATGGTCGCGTTGACCGTCACCGTCGCGCCGGGAGCGGGGTCGCCCTCGATCCCGACACGGATGTCCGTGGGTACGCTGAACGATCGGGTCGTGTTGATCCCGTCGGTCGTGGGACGCGGGACGCCGACGCCCGCAGCGGGTGAAAGCGCGAGCGCGGCGCTGCCCGCCGGCGCGTCGGGGACCGTGACGGTCACGTCGAGCGTCCCGGTGAACGGCACCGTGCCCGTGACCAGTCCGGAGGCGTTGGTGACCCCGATCCGGCGGCCGTCGAAGGCGACGGCCGCGCCGGCCAGCGGGGCACCGCCACGCTCGACGCGGACGGCGACCGGCTGGCCCGGGACGGGGTCGGACACCAGGGACACCTGCACGCTGGCGTTCCCGTCCGCGTCGAAGGTCTCGCCCGGACTGCCCGACTCGGTGTGGTTGTACGTCTCGGCGATCCCGGAGGCGTTGCCGTCGGTCCCGTTCCCGCCGCCGGTCCCGGACCTCCCGTCGGGCGGCGACCGGCCGCCGGGGGACCCACCGCCACCGTTCGGGCGGAAGGGGTTGCCGCCGTCCTCGCGGCTGGCGGCTTCGAGGAAGCGGCGGGCGGCGGCCTCGGCGTTCCCGTTCCGGGCGGCGCGCCGGTAGGCCCGGAACTCGCTGGCCAGCCGGCTCCGACCGGGCGTGGGGTCGAACCGCACCCAGCCCGTGTCCGGGAAGTACACCTCGACCCAGGCGTGGGCGTTCATGGCACGCACGAGGTAGGTCCCGTTGGCCCGCGGTTCGCCCGTCGAGTAGCCGACGACGTACCGCGCGGGGACGTCCTGGGTCCGGAGCATGACCGTCATCGCGCTGGCGAAGTACTCGCAGTAGCCTTTCTCCATCTCGAAGACGAACGTCGAGACCACGTTGCCCCCCTCGTGGCTGGCGTTCAGGGAGTACTCCTTGTTGGATTCGAGCCAGCGCTCGATGGCGACGGCCGTCCCGTAGGGCGTCCCCGCCTCGGCGGTCAGCTCGTCGGTGAACGACCGGAGCCGGTCGGGCGTCGCGTCGGGGAGGGCGGTGTATCGCTCCGCGATCGGGTCGGGATAGTCCGTCCCGGCCCCGCGGAGGCGGGCCGGATCCCGCGGCGGTGCCGAACTGGTCACCGTGTAGGTGGTGTTCGCCGGGAGCCGGTCGCCCCGGTACCGCAGGCCCCCTCGGTCGGTGAGCCGGACGTTCTCCGTGGGGATGCCACTCACGTCGACGGGTTTCCAGGCCGCGGGGAGTGCCGAGGCGGGTCGGAGCAACCGGTACCGCTGGGTGATCGTCCGTCGATCGCCCGCGGCGACGCCCGGGTTCCGCGGCCAGTCGGTGCGGATCGCCTCGCCACGGCCGGCCCAGCCGGTCCCCGTGTACCGGGTGTACGCCGCCGTCCGCCAGTAGGTCGCGGCGGAACTCCGGACGAGGAAGTGCGGTTCGGCGGACTGGCTCCGGAGACTCGCCGAGAGGGGCGACCCCCGCGAGCCGACGCCGGTCCGCCGGCCGGGAGCGAGCGCGCCGAAGGCGCTCCCGGACCCCTGTCCGAGCCGTCGCCCGCCTCGTTCCCCCGACCCGGGCGATCCGTCGGACGAGAGCGATCCCAGCAGTCCGCCGACCAGCGACGCCCGGCCGCCGGCGCTCCCGCCGCCGGAACCGGCCGACCGGCCCGAGAGGACGTCGCCGATCGCGCCGCTCCCGTCGGTCGATCCCGTGTTCCCGGACGCGTTGCCGGGGAGCAGCGACCGCCCGGGTGCGTCGGCCCCCACCGCCGGCAGGACGACGGCGACCAGCACGACCCCGGCGATCGCCAGGAGCGCGACCGCAGTGCGTGCCCGCTCGCGTGAACCTGTCCCCGCGTCGGATGCCATGGTGCGTGTCGGCCCCGGCGAGTACCCCCCGCGCGCCCCGCGAGTCGCTCGCCGGTAAGCTCTACCTAGTCCAGCGTCAGGAGGGAATTAAACATTCGGTGCGAATTATCAGTTCCGATCGAGCGGTCACAGCGCCCCGAGGAGCCGGTCCACGTCGCCGGCGGTGTTGAACGCGTGGATCGACGCCCGGGCGGTACCGTCCGGCAGCGACCGGACGACGATCCCGTCCTCGCCGAGTCGCTCGACCAGCGCCTCCGGCTCGTCGGCACGGAACGTGACGAGCCCGGACTCGTACGCCCGGGGCGAGAGCAGGCGATCCTCCAATCCGGATTTGAGCCGGTCGGTGAGTCGCTCGATCCGGTCCTCGACCGTCCCGAGACCCACGGCCTGGATCCGGTCGATGGCCGTCGCCAGCGCGACGTGGGGCGCGGGCGAGACGGTGCCGATCTCGAGTTTCCCCGCGCCCGCGGTGAGGTCATAGCCCGGCGCGTTCGGGTCGTCGACGCTCCGGTAACTGGCACGGCGGGGCTCCAGTTCGGCCGCGAACTCGGGGTCGACGTACAGGAAGCCCGCGCCCCAGAGCCCCAGCAACCACTTGTGGCCGGCGGCCGCGACCGCGTCGGCCCCCCACTCGTGTACGTCCACGGGATGCTGGCCGGGCGACTGGACGGCGTCGACGACGACCCGCGTCCCGGCGTCGTGGGCCACGTCGACGATCTCGGCGACCGGCAGGCGCGTCCCGTAGTTCCAGGACAGGGAACTCACGCAGAGCAGGCTGGCCTCGTCGACCGCGTCCTTCACCGCGTCCATGTCGACGCGGCCGCGCTCGGTGTCGAGAACGCGCGTATCGAGGCCGTGTACGTCGGCGACCCGCTCCCAGGGGAGGATCCCGGCGGGGTGTTCGAGGTCGGTGTAGGCGATCGTCTCACCGGCGTCCCAGTCGACCGCCGCGGCGATCCGGGAGATGCCGTCGGCCGTGCTGTTTGTCAGCGCGAGGTCGTCGGCGTCGGCTCCGACGAACGCGGCGATATGCTCGCGGGCCGCCCCCAGTTCCTCGTAGGCCATCGAGTAGGGTTCGCCGGCGGCGTGGGCGTCGTACTCGTGGCGCTGGAGGAAGTCGGTCGCGGCCTCGACCACCGGACGCGGGCTGGGGCCGCTCGCGCCCGTGTTCAGGTAGACGGTGTCCTCGACGGCGGGAATCTCGTCGCGCAGGTCCTCGGGGTCCATACGCCGGCCGTTCGAAAGCCAGCCGTTTGAATCCTCAGATGCCGACGCGTCAGGACTCGACCACGGTGTTCGTCAGCGTCCCGAGCCCCTCGATCGAGAGGGCGACGGTGTCGCCGTCGTCGAGGAACTCGCCGAGCTCCAGCCCACAGCCGGTGCCGACGGTACCGCTCCCGAGTACGTCGCCGGGATAGAGGGTCTCCGCTTCCGAGGTGTGTTCGACGATCTCGCCCCAGGAGTGTTCCATCTCGCCGACGACTCCCTCCGACCAGGTCTCGGTCTCGCCGTCGGCGTCGGTGACCTCGATGGAGAACTCGGCGTTCGGGAGGTCGAGTTCGTCGGGCGTCACCAGGTAGGGACCGAAGGCGTTGGCGAAGTCCTTCCCGCGGGCGGGGCCGAGGTTGGCGTCCATCTCCTCGCCCTGCTCGTCGCGGGCCGAGAAGTCGTTGAACAGGGTGTAGCCCGCGACGTACTCCGCGGCCTCGTCGGCGTCGATGCCGGTCCCGCGCCGGCCGATCACCGCGCCGATCTCCAGTTCGACGTCCCAGAGGTCCGAGTAGGGCGGCCACTCGACCACGTCCCCGTCGCCGACGACCTGATCGGCGTTGCCCTTGTAGCAGACGGGGCGGTCGTACCACACGTCCGGGACCTCGCCCATCGTGTTGGCGACGTGTTCCTCGAAGGCCATGAAATCGCGCAGGGAGTTCGGGCGGGGAACCGGAGCCAGCAGGTCGACCTCGCTGCGCTCGTACCGGAGGCGCGCGCCGCCGGGACCGGTCTCGGCGTCGGCGTCGGGCACCCACTCCAGCACCTCTTCGGCGGCGTCGAAGGCGCGCTGGCCGCGCCGGAGGAAGTCGATCATGTCGGGGGGCGCGACGGTCTCCGCGAGATCGACCGGCGCGGCCTCACCGTCCATCGCGAGGACGTACGCGTAGCCGGCGTTCACGTCCAGCAGGTCCCCCTCGTCGACGACACCGACCCGTCGGGCCGGCCCGACCGGCGTCTCGACCGCGAAACTGGCGAGTCGCATACTCGCATCCGAGTGCGGCGGTCAGGTATAGCTTTGGCCTAGAGGAGCCCGGCGACGGCAGTCCCGAGCGCGACCGCGGCGAGCGCGCCGACGAGGTTCAGCGCCGCCGTCGCCACGGCCCGCCGTCGCTCGCCGGTCTCGTACAGCCGGACCGTCTCGAAGGCGAAGGTCGAGAAGGTCGTGAAGGCACCACAGAAGCCCGTTCCGAACAGCAACAGCAGCGAGTCGGAAACCGGCAGGGCGACCAGCAGGCCCAGCGCGAAACTCCCGCAGACGTTCACCGCGAGCGTGTCGGCCGTCCGGGTGTCGATGCGCTCGCCAAGCAGATGTCGCGAGAGCGCCCCGAGGACGCCGCCGACGCCGACGAGCAGGGTCGAACTCGCCATCAGGAGATCACCCGGGCGACGAGGCGCCCGACGAGGACGGCCAGGAACCCGAGGGCGTAGTTGGCCGCGACGTTCGCGACCGCGAGACGGGGAGCCAGCCCCGCGGTCTCGACCGCGAAGGTGCTGTACGTGGTGAACGAGGAGAGAAAGCCCGTCCCGAACACCAGCCGCGTCTCGGGGCTCAGCGCGTCCGCGAGGTGGGACTCGTACAGCAGGACGCCGAGCGCGAAACTGCCGGCGGCGTTGGCGGCCAGCGTCCCCCACGGCAACGGCGTCGTCGGGAGCGCGAGCGCCACGCCGTGGCGGAGGACGGCCCCGACGAACCCACCGACGGCGATCAGGAGGAGCGGTTCGAGGCGGGTCAGGGCGTGCGACCCGTCGGCGGCTGTCCCGTCGCTCATTCACTCGGAGCGAGCGCCAGCGGCTACTCGGTGCTTTCGGTTCGGCCCCGCACTGCCCGCCCGTCCGCACGAAGGGCGGGATTCTCTCGCCGAATCGAGATAGCCCCTCGTGCGAGCCCTTATCCCCGAAGGCCGGACCAGCCCGGACCATGTTCGAGCGCTTCAGTCGCGACGAACGGGCGATCGAGGGACTGCCGGTACGGCTCGTCATCGCGCTGGTGGTCGGCATCGCGAGTCTCAGCGTCATGATGAACACCATCGGCGGCCTCTCAACGCTGGGAGTCACCGAACTCGACGTGCGACCCCAGCCGGAGGTGGTCGCCGAGGGCGGTGGCACGGTGACGGTCACCGTGGTCACCCCGGAGGGCGAGCCGGTGGCAAACGCCACCGTCGTCGCGAAAAGCGGTACGGCCACGCTCCCGCGGATCCAGCCCGCGAAGACCGGCCCGAACGGGAAGGCGACGCTGGAACTGTCCCCGCGTCTCGGCCCCAACCAGGAGGAGGGGACGATCACGCTGGACGTGAAACCGCCGGCCGGCGGCGGGTACACGGACGACCGGGAGAACACGAAGGTGCTGGTAGTCGCGGGGTCGGGCTAGTCCTCGGAGGAGCGACCGGCGTCGGTGCGCTCGTCCCAGTCGATCCAGGACTGCTCCCAGCCGCGGCGACGGCGGGCGTCCCGGCGCTCGTACTCGCGGTCCTCGCGGCGGGTCCGGTTGCGTTCGGGCGTGTCGGCCTGCTCGCCCTCGACGAGCATGGGACGGAAGGCGACGCCGCCGAGGCGTTCGGTGACCTCGCCGCCCTCGACGACGGCGAGAGTCTGCTCGCGGGTCCCCAGCGGCATGACCAGCCGGCCGTCCTCTGCGAGCTGGTCGACCAGCGCCCGGGGCGGCGAGACCGCGGCGGCCTCCAGCAGGATGCGGTCGTAGGGGGCGTACTCGGGGAGGCCGTCGGCCCCGTCCCTGCAGTCGACGAGGACGCCACCGTAGCCGGCGTCGGCGAGGTTCTCGCGGGCTTCGTAGACGACCCGGCGGGTGATGTCGACGGCCTGGACGTTCCGATCATCGACGATCTCGGCGATCACGGCGGCGGTGTAGCCCACGCCCGCGCCGACGACCAGCACGGAGTCGTCGGGATCGGGCGCGAGCGCCTCCAGCAGGCGCGCGGCGGTGCTGGGGGCGAGGACGCGGGTGCCGAACCGCTCGAAGGGGCGGTCGGCGTAGGCACCGCGCTCGTCGGCGACGAACTCGTGGCGGGGCACCGCCCGCATCGCGACGCTGACGGCGTCGCTGTGGACACAGCCCTTGCTCTCGTGTTCGAGGCTGTCGACCATGTCGTCGCGCAGTACCGCGGGATCCATTGTAGGGACGTTCGCGCGGAGGCTCTTGAATTGCCCGCCCGTCGACGGGGCGATGCGTCGGGTCCCCGACCGGCCGCTCACTGCATCTCGACGAACCGCACGCCGCCGTGGTCCTCGCGGTCGAGCGTCCCGTCCTCGCGCTTGCGGGCGCGGACGAGGGTCTGCCGGGCGGTCCCGAGCGGCGCGAGCAGGAGGCCGCCCGGCCGGACCTGCTCGACGACGGCCTCGGGGAAATCGGGCGCGGCACAGGTGAGATAGGCCCGGTCGTAGGGGGCATGGTCGGGCCAGCCGCGCTTGCCGTCGCCCGCCCGGATCGAGACGCCGCCGTAGCCCAGCCGGGCGAGTCGCTCGCGAGCCCGTTCGGCCAGCGAGTCGTGGTACTCGACGGAGTAGACGTGGTCGGGACCGACGATCTCGGCGGTGACGGCGGCGTGGTAGCCACAGCCCGTGCCGATCTCCAGCACGTCGAGTCCGGGTTCTGGGTCCAGCAGGTCGGTCATGACCGCGACCATGTGGGGCGCGCTGATGGTCTGGCCGTCACCGATGGGCAACGGCGTGTCGGCGTACGCCGAGTCGCGCTCCCGTTCGGGGACGAACTCGTGGCGCGGGACCGCGCGCATGGCGTCGAGAGTTGCCGGATCGTCGACGCGGCCCTCGGCTTCGAGCCGGTCGACCATCGACTCGCGTCGGGACTCCCAGTCCATGTTACCACGCCGACCAGGCGGTCGAGGTCTCGTCGCGAACGTACAGCCGTTTCACGTCCTTCGCGGCGACGGTGTCGCCGTCGTAGTCGAGCTTGTCGAACTCGTAGCCCTGTGCGTCGTCCCGGACGAGGATGCCCTCGACGGTGAACTCCATGTCGCCCAGCTGTTCGGTCTCGCCGACGACGAACTCGTGGTCGCCGGGCACCTGCACCTTGGTGGACTCGGTCTCCTCGCGCTTGCCGTCCTTGGGGTGTTTGGTCACGTTGACGGAGACGTTCCCGACGGCGCGGGTCCAGACGGTGTCGACGTCGGTCACGGGCGCGGACTCGACCCGGCTGTCGTCGACCTCCAGACTGGTGATCCGGACGGTCATCACCGCCGCGTCGGTCTCGGCGACGAACTCCTCGCCGGTCGCGAGTTCGGCGTCGGCGGGCGCTTCGATCTGCGCCGAGAACGAGTCCCCGTCCTGGGAGATCACCACGTCCAGCGTCGCGGAGCGCTCCTCGGGCAACTGCTCCTTGTGGACGTGTTCGCACTCGGTACACCGCACCGTCGCCGCACCGCCGCCCGTCGTCAGGACCTCGTGAATCGTCTCGAACTGCGGCGAACAGGACGGACAGGCGATGGCGACCCTGTCCCCGGCTTCCGTACTCATACCCGACAGTACTCGGCGCGCACGTAAAAGGTCGCTGACCCGCGGGGCGTGTGCCGGCCGTCGACGGGCCGACACGGCGTGAGCGCGGTGTCCGCGCGACTCAGACGCCCGACGGCAGGTCGATCTGATCCCCATCGACGAAGACTTTCGGCTCCCGAACGATCCCGTCCAGATGAACCGGAGCCTCCACGTCGCCGCCGATGGCGTGGTCGTCGCCGATGGCGACGTGGACGGTGCCGGCGGCCTTCTCGTCCAGGAGGACCGAGCCGATCAACTCGGTGACGCCGACGTTGGTGCCGATTCCGAGTTCGGCGAGGTTGTAGGCGTCCCGGCCAACTTCGTCGGCGGCGGCGTCCAGTTCCTCGCGGACGCCGTCGTCGGAGACCTCGGTGACGTAGCCGTCCTCGACCTCGAACTCGAGGACGTGACCCTCCTCCAGCAGGCCGTGGGGCATCATCGTGCCGTCGACGACGAAGGTACCGTCGGCGGTCTCGGGGCTCAGGAACACCTCGCCCGCGGGGAGGTTCGACATCGCGCCGGACTCGTGGACGATGCCGGTGTCCTGTCGCCACTCCCGGTCGCCGGGGCGGAACACGATGTCGGTGCCCCGTTCGGTCGTGACGCGGACGTTCTCGGCCCCGGAGACCTTCGCGTAGAGGTCCTCGCAGTGTCGCTTGATGTCGGCGTAGTCGGCGTCGAGGCCGGTGACGAACACCTCCTCGGTGATCCCCGGGAGGGTGGCGACGCGGGCCCCGGCCGCGGTGGCCTCGGAGCGAGCCTTGGTGTGGGTCAGGCTCTTCTTCGTCGGGGCCAGTACCACGTCGGCGTTGCGCATGGCGGCGGCGACGGCGGCGGGCGGCTCTTCGCCGTGCTGGTTCCCGGGCGGGTAGCGGACGATGCTGGCGTCGTCGGTGCGCTCGTTTGCGACCTCGTAGAGAGCCTCGCCGATGGGCTGGCGCTCGTGGTCGGTGACGATCAGGCAGGACTCGGTCGACTGGAGGCGCATGCACTTCCGGACGGCCGTCTCGGCCGGGTCCCGGAGCCGCTCGTGTTTCATGGGGGTGACTGGGAGGGCCGTCGGATTAGTCGTTGCCCCTCGGACGGGGCCGCCGGGCGGGTCGCGAGCAGTGACTCGGAGCCGAGTCAATTCCCGTCAGGAGACCTCGAAACGGTTATCCCCGTCGCTGTGGCATTCCCGGATATGACAATCCAGGTCGGAATCAACGGGTACGGGACCATCGGGAAGCGGGTCGCGGACGCCGTCCGCGCCCAGCCGGACATGGAAGTCGTCGGCGTCGCCAAGACGCGGCCGAACTTCGAGGCCGAGCAGGCCGTCGCCAACGACTACCCGCTGTACGCCGCCGTCCCCGACCGGATCGACCAGTTCGGCGAGGCCGGCATCGAACTGGCCGGCGAGGTCGAGGAACTGGTCGAAGCGAGCGAGATCGTCGTCGACACCACGCCCTCGGGGATCGGCGCGGAGAACAAGTCGATGTACGAGGCCCACGACACGCCGGCGATCTACCAGGGCGGGGAGGACGCCGACCTGGTGGACGTGAGCTTCAACGCCCGCGCCAACTTCCCGGAGGCGGAGGGGGCCGATCACACGCGCGTCGTCTCCTGTAACACGACGGGCCTCTCGCGGCTGATCGCGGCGCTGGAGGACGAATACGGCGTCGAGAAGGTGCGCGCGACGCTGGTCCGTCGCGGGGGCGATCCCGCCCAGTCCTCGCGTGGCCCGATCAACGACACGCTGCCGGACCCGGTGACGATCCCCTCTCACCACGGGCCGGACGTGAACACCATCTTCCCGGACCTGGACATCGACACGCTCGGGATGAAGGTGCCGGCGACGCTGACCCACACCCACAGCGTCAACGTCGAACTCGCCGGCGACGCCCACACCGACGGGGTCCGGGACCTGCTCGAAGGCGAGTCACGGCTGTTCGTCATCCCCGAACACATGGGAATCGACGGCTCGGGCAAGCTCAAGGAGTTCGCGCTGGACGCGGGGCGGCCCCGCGGTGACGTCTGGGAGAACGCGATCTGGGGCGAGTCGATCACCGTCGAGGGCGGCGACGAACTCTACCTCTTCCAGGCGATCCACCAGGAGTCGGACGTGGTGCCCGAAAACGTCGACGCGATCCGGGCCGTGCTGGGGACCGCCGACCGTCGCGAGAGCATCGAACGGACGAACGAGGCCCTCGGAGTGGGGTTCGGTCACTGACGCGGAAACCCTCCTGAATCGAGGCACAACAGGGGCAGAAGCCTTTTCCGCCGACCGCGCGTTACCGACGTGTATGAACGACGACCGCGACGACCACGATCCAATCGACGACATCCTGCGGGAGATCGAGCGGGTCATGAACGAGATGATGGGCGACGACGTCCACCTCGACCGGAGCGACGACGCCGGCTTCGGGTCGGACCTCCACCTGGACGTGTTCGAGGAGAACGACCAGTTGCGGGTCGTCGCGGACCTGCCCGGCGTCGAGAAGGAGGCCATCGACCTCAAGTGCGACGGCGAGGTGTTGACCATCACCGCCGCCTCCGACCGCCGGGACTACGAGGAACGGGTGCGGCTCCCGGCCACCGTCGACGAACACTCCGCCAGTGCCACCTACAACAACGGCGTCCTCGAAGTGACCTTCGACCGCGTCGACGACTCGGCCGACATCGACCTCTAGGAGACCTGGCCCCGCCGGGGATCGTCCTCACCCAGGCGGTACAGTTGATAACAGAACGCCGCCAGCGCCAGCGCGAACAGGCCGAAGGGGAGCAGGGGCCCGCGGCTCCCACGAAGGTAGAAAAACGTCGCGAACAGCATGACGAACAGTGAACTCACCAGCCGCCCGTACACCGATTCCCGGAGCGGCCGATAGCTGTATGTCAGGGTGAAGGCGACCAGCAACCAGCCGAACGCGAGCGTCTCCGCCCGCTGGAGCGACGGGGTCGCGTACCGGACGGTCCCGGTCGCCACACCACCGGCGAGGACGAGCCCGAGAGCGAGAAACGGCCGGCTCAGGTCGTTCCGCTGGCTTTCGGGCATGTTTTCGGGGGATTGCATATCCGGGGTAATATACCTTCGTGTCGTGTCGAACGACCGTGTGTCCCGCGTCAGACGGCCCCACGGATCAGCGCGGCCAGGTCGTCGAAGAAACCGGGTTCGTACTTGGTCGCGCTGTCGACGGTCGGGCGGGCGTTGGTCTCGGTGACGACGGCCCGATCGTCGGTGACCAGCAGGTCGACGCCGAGCCACGGAATGTCGAGCGCGGCGGCGGCGCGTTCGGCCAGCTCGCGCAACTCGGCGGGGAGGTCGACGCCGACGGCCTCGGCCCCGCGGTGGACGTTGTGTTTCCACTGGCCGGCTTCGATGGCGTCCGCGGGGAGGCGGCGCTCGACGGCGCCGACGTACTCGCCGTCGACGAGCATGACCCGGTAGTCCCGGGCGTCGGGAAGGTACTCCTGAAGCAGGAACGACTGATCGCCGGTCGCGCGGTAGTCGTGGACCAGATCGAGGTAGTCGGCGATGCCCAGGAAGGAATCGAGATCCGCGGCCTTCGCGACGCCGACGCCGCGGGTCGCGGAGTTGGGTTTGACGACGACGGGCGGATCGAACCGCTCGAAGGCCGCCACCAGCTCGGCGCGGTCGACCGGGTTCGAGACGGCGACGGTCTCGGGCACGGGCACGCCGGCCCGGTCGAGGCGGGCGATCACGTCGGCCTTGTTCCGGGAGGTGAGGATCGCCTCGCGGTCGTTGACCCACGGCACGTCGAGCAAAGCGTCGGCGACCCCGCCCTCCATGATCCGGGGCGGGTAGACGAACCCGGCGTCGAAGTCGTCGAACTCCGGGGGCGCGTCCGTCAGCGGCAGCGTCCGCTCGGCGATGGCGACGGCGTCGACCGCGATCCCTCGCTCTCCGAGGGGATCCTGGATCCGTTCGTACGTCTCCGCGTCGGTCGCGACCGCCAGCCGGAGCATATCCTCACTCCGGGGTCGAGCGGACTAAAAGCCGCCGTTCGCCGCGGTGGGTCCGGTCGACGGAGACGTGACGTCCGGAGAATATTTAAATACGACCGCGGTGTTGTGTTTTCTACTATGGCGGCGTATCCAGTCGGACCCGGTCGGTGGGGCCGGGTCAGGGGGGATCGTCCCGCGGGGAACCGTGGCGGGGTCGGGAGGGGGTCGCGGCCATGAGCGAGCGACAGGAGCGACGGGGGTCGGTGGCCGAGCGCGCGGCGTTCCTCGCGGAGCGGGTCTGGGACGGGTTCGTGGCACACGACGAGCGTGACAGGATGGCGGCCGTGAAGGCGTTCGCGACGGTCGACGACGCGCAGTTCCAGCACGTCGACGGCGCGACGGCGCGACGGGCCGCGGTGGCCTACGTCAACGCCCTCTGGAAGAAAGACGAGATAGAAGCCGCCCACGAGACGGGCGAGGGTTTCGACCGCGAGGCGCTCGACGCGGCCGACTGGGGGCCGGTCCGGGAGAACTTCGCGGAACGGGCGCGCCTGCTCGGCATCGACGAGGACTACGCCGACCTGTCGACGACCGCCTGGCGGCGGCACAAGACCGGCGGGGACTACTGGACGCCGATCATGCACGCTCAGACCCTCGAACTCCGGGTTGCGATGGGCAACCCGGAGTACCCCGACAAGCCCCGGTACGGCCAGTCGGGGTTCGGCCCCGAACCGACCCGGTACGCGCTCGCGGTCGAACTCCACGACTTCCGCTCGGCGGACCACGTCGAACAGGGGACGGAAGTGATGACCCCCTACTACGAGGCGATCCTGCGAGCCCACGACTAGATCGTGGCGGGCCCGCCGACGAGATCCGGGAAGATACCGACGGGAGCGAGAGATCGGCGGTACGTCCGCCGGATATCAGGCGATGAGGCGTTCCTCGCCGCGTTCGACCTTGATGCGGCAGGGCGGCGAGATCTTGTTGTAGGCGCGGCGGAAGGCTTCCTTGACGGCGTCGGCCTGGTCCTCGTCGCAGTAGGCAGTGAACAGGCGCTCGCCCTTGTCGATGCGGGCGGCGGTGCCGACGATCTTCCCGAACGCCTGGCGCATGCCGTCCGAGACACGGTCCGCCCCGGCCCCGGTCGCCTGTTTGTTCTCCCGGATGACCTGATGGGGGAACTTCCGGAGGATCATCTTGTAGTTGTTCTCGCCGAGTTCCTGGATCAAGTGGCGGTTTGCCGACAGGCGGGACGACTCCAGAGATCCGTGACGGATCTGGACCTCTTCCTCGACGATGAGGCTGATCTGGATGGGGTAGTCCTCGGCGTCGCTCTGCTTGTCGCCCATCTTGTGCTGTGCAACCTTCGAACCGGGGATTCCGGTGATGTACTCGCGCCGGGTGTACGACGGCTTGTCGATTTCCCGGTACATCGAGGCAGGCTTGTCCGACATGAGTGTCTCTTGGCGAAAGCGAGGCCAAGCGCGTACAAAAACCCGTCGAACTGTACCGTGGCCGGACGAGGGGCGGCGGGCGAGGTCGTCGCGCACGATCCGGCGGGCCACGCCGTCCCGGGCTGTGAGAACGGTGCCGACGTGGTCGCACAGAAGAATCCCAACTGTCACACCGAGTGACGTGGGTGGGGTGGCGATACCCGGTTACACCGGCCACACTACTCCGTTTTTAGGTCCGGACGCCCAATTGGAGGAGTATGAACCAGCTCGTCGACGGCGAGTGGCGAACGGACGCGTACGAAACGACGAACGAAGAGGGCGAGTTCGAGCGACAGGAGACGACGTTCCGGGACCGGATCGAAGACGATCCGGACGCCGACTTCCCCGCGGAGGCCGGCCGGTACCACCTCTACGTCTCCTACGCCTGTCCGTGGGCCCACCGGACGCTGCTGGTCCGGGCGCTGAAGGGCCTGGAAGACGCGATCACGGTCGACGTGGTCGACCCCTACCGCGAGGAAGACAGCTGGCAGTTCACGCCCGAGAAGGAGGGGTGCACCGAGGACTCGGTCAACGGCTTCGACTACCTGCGGGAGGCCTACGTCGCGGCCGACCCCGACGCGACCTGCCGGGTGACGGTGCCCGTGCTGTGGGACAAGAAGCAGGACACCATCGTCAACAACGAGTCCGCGGAGATCCTCCGGATGCTCGACACCGAGATGGGCCAGGTCGCGGAACGGGACGTGGATCTCTACCCCGAGGGGTATCGGGACGAGGTGGACCGAATCATCGACGAGATCTACGAGCCGATCAACAACGGCGTCTACCGCGCCGGCTTCGCCACGAGTCAGTCGGCCTACGACGAGGCGGTCTCCGAGTTGTTCGAGGCGCTGGATCACTGGGACGAGGTGCTGGCCGACCGGCGCTACCTCGCGGGCGACCGCCTGACCGAGGCCGACATCTGCATGTTCACCACGCTGGTGCGGTTCGACCAGGTGTACCACACCCACTTCATGTGCAACCGCCAGCACGTCCACGAGTACGACAACCTCTGGCCGTACCTGCGAGACCTCTACCAGACGGGCGGTCTCAGCCGAGAGACGGGAACGGCGGACGAGCGAACGGGGAGCGACGCGACCCGTGAGTCCGGCGTCGCGGAGACGGTGAACATGGACCACATCAAGGAACACTACTACACGACCCACCCGGACGTGAACCCCTCGGGCATTATCGCGACCGGGCCGGACCTGGACTTCGAGGCCGACCACGACCGCGACGCCCTGCCCGGGAGCCCGCCCGAGGACCTGCTACCGCTGGCCTAGGGCGAGCGGCGCAGTCCCGCGGCCGTTCGCGGGAGGACGAAAGAGAGTGCCGACCGGGGGTCTCCCGGAACCGATTTGGCCGGTCCGGCCGAAGCGGGAGTGATGGCAGGCGAGGACCGACTGCACTGCGATACCTGCGAGCGCGACGTGACGCGCGAGGAGGCCATCCGGACGAAGACGATGGGCGATCTCGACCCGACGAAGTGGCAGTCGCTGTGCTGTCCGAACTGCGGTCGCCGGCTCAAGACCGTCTTCGTGGGCAGGGAGGAGTGACGGCCGACACCGGGCGACCGCCAAGGCCTTTCCCGGTCGCACCCGCAGGGAGTGCATGGTCGACAACCACAGCGACACGTTCGACATCGGCGGCGAACTGACCGTCCACCGGCTGGGCTTCGGCGCGATGCGGCTCTGTGGCGAGGCGATCGTCGGACCGCCCGACGACGAGGACGAGGCGCGCGCGGTCCTCCGGCGGGCGGCCGAACTCGGCGTCGACTTCGTCGACACGGCGGACTCCTACGGGCCGGGCGTGAGTGAGCGGCTCATCCGGGAGGCCGGAGTGACCGACGAGATGGTCGTCGCCACCAAGGCCGGCCTGCTCCGCAACCGCGAGGGCGACTGGCTCGCCCACGGCGACCCCGATTACATCCGCAACCAGGTCCTCGTGAGCCGCGACCGACTCGGCGTCGACGAGATCGACCTCTACCAGTTCCACCGCCCCGACCCGGACACCCCCTTCGAGGACTCGGTGGAGACCTTCGCGGAGCTGAAAGACGAGGGGCTGGTCGCCCACGTCGGCCTGAGCAACGTCACCGTCGAGCAACTGGAGACCGCGCGCGACATCGTCGACGTGGCGACCGTCCAGAACCGCTACAACCCCGGCGACCGCGAGGCCGACCAGGGGTCGGACCGCGTACTCGAGGCCTGCGAGGAGTACGGCATCGGCTTCATCCCGTGGTTCCCGCTCGGGGCCGGTGACATGGAGGAAAAGAGCGACGTGCTGGCCGAGATCGCCGACGCCCACGACGCCACCCCGGAGCAGGTCACGCTGGCCTGGCACCTCCAGCACTCGCCGGTCACGCTCCCGATCCCCGGCACCTCCAGCGTCGCCCACCTCGAGGAGAACGTCGCCGCCACGGAGATCGGGTTGACCGACGAAGAGATCGCCCGTCTGGGCGAGTAGGCCGTCCGCCGGACCCCATTCCGGCCGTCGGACGGACGGCCGGCGCGGCGGCAAGGCTAACGTGTCCGGATCGCCTCGAACCGGGTATGCCCGAGGAAGCCTGGCAGTCCATCGACGTCATCAAAAACCGGGAGGGCGAGCCACACGTCCTCCAGCAGCGAGTCGTGGTCTACGGCGGCGATCACGGCGAGTCGGCGGGCTACACGAAACCGGAGATGGCTCACCGGCTGGTACCACTGACCCAGCTGACGAAATCCGAGTGACTCACTCCCGGTCGGTCCAGAAGTCGAAGGAGCGGCCGGGCGTGAAGACGTCCAGTCCGACCGCGGTCTCGTCGCCGGTGTTCTCGACCCGGTGGGACTCCCAGGAGTCCAGGTAGACGGAGTCGTACTGTCCGAGCGTGGCCGCGTCGTCCTCGGTGGTGACGGTGAGTTCGCCCGCGAGGACGAGACAGACCTGCCCGTTCTCGTGGTCGTGCATCGGCGAGGAGTGGCCCGGTGGTTTCTCGAACCACTCCAGACTGGCGTCGTCGCTCCCCGCGAGCGCGACCCGCCGCCAGCCCGCGTCCGGTTCGTACGTCTCGGCCGCATCGAAGTCCACGCGTTCCATACCCGCCGGTTGCCCGTCACGGGCGGAGTAGCCTTCGGTTCCGGATCGGAGTGGCGGACCGAAACGACACGCGTCAGACGCTGCCCCGTGATTTTTGACCGCGCAGTCCCTCGGTTCGAGCGATGAGCGACGAGCCCCTGTACGTCGGCGTCGCCTACAGCGACGGCGAGTGGCTGGCGACCGCGTTCGCCGCCGACGAGTTCGACCACGCCGACGTGTTCCCCGAGATCGGGAACGTCTGGGCCAACTACGAGGGCGTCGCCGAGTCGATCCTCGTCGACGTCCCCGTCGGGCTCCTCGAAGCGGGCGACGAACCGCGACTGCCCGAGCGAGCGGCCCGCGAGGTCCTGGGCCCCCGTGCCGACGCGGTCACCGATCCGCCGGTCAGGGAGGCCGCGCGGAAGCGCCGGTACCCGGCAGCAGCCCGCGTCACCGAGCGCAAGACCGGGCGCGACCTCTCGCGGACCGCCTTCGAGCGCAGCGACGCCATCGTCGCCCTCGACGACCTCTTGCAGGAGGTCTCGGAGGCCCGGCCGGTGATCGCCGAGGCCCACCCGGAGGTCTGCTTTCGCGCGTTCGCCGGGACGACGCTGGCCGAGAATCCCGCGACGGCCGCGGGCTACGCCGAGCGGATGCGCGCGCTCGCGACCTTCGACCGTGACGCCCCGCCGGTCGTCCAGAGCGCGGCCGAGGCCACCGCCGGCCACGCCGTCACCGTCGCCGACGTCCTCGACGCCGTCGCGCTCGGCTACACCGCACGCCCCGGCCCCGGATCGACCCGCACGCTCCCCGCCGACCCGCCGACGGACCCCACGGGACTCCGGATGGGACTGGTCTACCGGGCGGAGTCGCCGCTCGAACCCGTCTGAACTCGCGATCGACAGCGCCGCCGCTCACGAACTGATAAATGAAAGAACGCAGCGCGCCTGACTACAGGCGGGTGAGGTTCTTCGCGCGGGGGCCCTTGTCGGCCTGTTCGATGTCGAATTCGACTTCCTGTCCCTCTTCGAGATCCGGGCCGCCGACGTCTTCCATGTGGAAGAACACGTCCTCGTCCGCGTCGTCAGTCTCGATGAAACCGTAACCGCCTGTGTCGTTGAAGAAATCGACCGTACCGTTTGCCATTGCCTCTGTACACAACCGCGGGGGAGGCATAAGGGTGGCGAGAGTCGAGTTACCACGGACCGCGCGGTCGCGTGACGCTTCGACCGCCGGAACGGCTTTCCCCCCGGGGCCACGGAGAGGAGCATATGGCAATCGGCGATCACCTGGCCGTCGAGGGGGTCGACGGCGTTTCCTACGTCGATACGGGCATGTACGACACCGCCGAGTACGGCGCGGTGTACGTCGTCGACGCCGCGGATCCGGCCGTCGTCGACGCGGGCATCGGCACCAACTACGGGGCGATCCTCGACGCGCTCCGCGAGGCGGGGATCGCGCCGGAGGACCTCACCACGATCGCGCTGACCCACGTCCACCTCGATCACGCCGGCGGCGCGGGCTATCTCGCCGAGGCGTGCCCGAACGCCGACGTGGTGGTCCACGAGTCGGGCGCACACCATCTCGTCGACCCCTCGCGGCTGGTCGCGGGCACGAAGCAGGCCGTCGGCGACCAGTGGGAGTTCTACGCGGACCCGAAACCGATCCCCGAGGATCGCATCCGCGAGATCACGGGCGGGGACGCCGTCGATCTCGGCGACCGGGAACTGCGGGCTCACCACACGCCCGGGCACGCGCCACACCAGGTCGTCTTCGAGTTGCCCGACGAGTCCGTCGTGTTCACCGCGGACGCGGCGGGGATCTACGTCCCCGAACTCGACCGCGTTCGCCAGACGACGCCGCCGCCGGACTTCGATCTGGAGCAGTGTCTCGCGGACCTGCACACCATCCGCGACTGCGACCCCGACGTGCTCTGTTACGGACACTTCGGGCCGGCCGCGGCCGACGACCGGCTGCACGAGTACGCCGACGCGCTGAGCGAGTGGGTCGCGGCGGTCGCGGCCAAACGCGAGGAACTCGGCGACGACGACGCCGTGATCGAGTACTTCGGCGACCACACGTCGATGATCGAGACCTGGGGTGAGCGGAAAGCGACCGCAGAAGAGCGGATGAACACGCGTGGCGTGCTGACCTACCTCGACAGTCGGGCGGCGTAGCTACCCCGATCGCCGGCTGTCGAGCAGTTGCTCGGCCTCCTCGACGGAGTCGGCCTTCGCGACGGCGTAGGACTCCTCGCCCTCGCCGGCCCGGTCGAACCGCATCTGACCCGTCGTCGACTCCGAGACGACCCGGACGGCCGCGGCCATGCCGCCTTCCGCCAGCGCTCGCTTGCCGCGCTCGGTCTCGCGCATGGCCTCCTCGCCGGCCGGCTTGAGCGTCCGCATGTCGTTTATCAGGTCGAACCCCTCGTCGAGTCGTTCCGCGGCCCGCTCACAGGCGTCGGCGGCCTCGGCGTGCCCTTCGGGGCCCAGGTCGCCCGCCAGTGTCAGATAAGCTCGCTGTTTCTCCTCGTCGATTTCCATGCTCCAACTTCCCATACCGGGGTTGACACCCACCGGTGTTTAAGCATTACCGCGTCGTTTTCAGCACTGATAGTCGACTGCGCCGCCAGCGACGGACTACTGCGACTCCTGTTCGCGGCGCTTGTCGAGTAGTTTCTCGGCCTGTTCGACGGTGTCGGCCACGGCGACGGCGTACTCCTCCTCGTCTTCGCCGAGGCGCTCGAATTGCATCTGACCGGTCGTCGACCCTTCACCCATTACACGGACGGCCGCCTCCGCACCGTGTTCACGAACTACCCGTTTCCCTTCTTCGACGTACTTCATGGCGTCCTGGTCACCGGGAATGAAGTCCTCGAGGTCCGTGATGACCTCGAAGCCAGGGTCGAGTCGCTCGACCTTCTCTTTCACTTCGGCGGTCGATCTCTCCGCCTCCTCGGCGGTGAAGTGGCCGCCCAGTTCGATGTACAGTCGGTTCTCCGCTTCGTCGACACGGTGGTTCCACTCCGCCATAGACACAGTGTCGCATGGATCGAGTATGAGTGTTCTCCGCACATTATCATTTCGTAGAACTAGAGAGCTCTAGGCGGCCATCACGGCCACTGGTGGCAGTCACTGCGAGGCCGCTCGCTTGTCGAGCAGTTTCTCGGCCTGTTCGACGGTGTCGGCCACGGCGACGGCGTACTCCTCCTCGTCCTCGCCGACCCGCTCGAAGTGCATCTGGCCCGTCGCCGACCCTTCACCGAGAACGCGGACCGCCGCCGACGCACCGTTCTCCCGAACGGCCTTTTTGCCCTCCTCGATGTACTGGACGGCCTCCTGATCGCCCGGCACGAACTCCGAGATGTCGGTGATGACCTCGAACCCGGGATCGAGCCGTTCGGCCGCCGCCTTGACCGCCTCCGAGGACTCCTTGGCCATCTCCGGATCGTGACTCCCGACGAGTTCGATGTACAGTCGGTTCTGTGCTTCGTCGACGTCGACACTCCAGTCCGCCATACTCCATGTTTGTTACCAATCCACAATAAGAATTGTCGGCCAGTTTTCACGGTTGATAGCCGGGCGCTCGCGGTGGGAGCGTGTTACTGCGAGGGCGTCCGCTTGTCCAGCGATTTCTCGGCTTGCTCGACGGTGTCGGCCACGGCGACGGCGTGCTCCTCTTCGTCCTCACCGACGCGCTCGAAGCGCATCTGGCCCGTCGCCGACCCCTCGCCCACCACGCGGACGGCGGCAGAGGCCCCCGGCTCGCGGACGACCTGTTTGCCCCCTTCGATGTACTTGACGGCGTCCTGGTCGCCGGGGACGAACTCCGAGAGGTCGGTGATCACTTCGAACCCCGAATCGAGTCGCTGGACCGCTTCCTTGGTCGCCTCGTTTGCCTTCTTGGCCTCTTCGGGGCCGAAATAGCCACCCACGTCGAGGTACAGTCTGTTCTGTGCTTCGTCCACGTCGACACTCCAGTCCGCCATGTCGTGAACTGTTCTCATACATCACAATCGAGGTCCCCCTGCCAGTTATCAGAATTCAGAACGAAGGGAGTTCAGGTTCCGTCGTGGATCTGTGCGTCGTCCCAGGACAACTCGTCGTCACCGCCGTCGTCGGCATCCTCACCGTCGTCGCCGGCACCGTCGTGGACTTTCGCGTCGTCCCAGGATAGGTCGTCGTCACCGTCGTCACTCCCGCCGTCGTCACCGTCGTGGACCTGTGCGTCGTCCCAGGATAGGTCGTCGTCGCCGTCGTCGCTCTCGTCCTCGTAGCCCGCCAGCAGGTCTCGGAGGGTGTTGGCCTGGTCGGCCAGTCGGTCCATCTGGACGGCCACTTCCGAGAGCATCGTGGTCTGGGTGCCGGTCGCCTTGGAGACGTCTTCGACCTCGGCGGCGGTCTCCTCGCTCAACTCGGCCACGTCCTCGACCATCGCGACCACTTCCTCGGTACTCGCGGCCTGCTCGTCGGTGGCGTCGTTGATCGACTGGACGCCGTCGTTTGCCTCCTCGACGCGGTCGGCGATCTCCTCCAGCGCCGAGAGGGCGTCCTCGACGGTCTCGGTCCCGGTCGAAACGCGGTCGCCCATCGCTCGCACCTCGTCGACGGCCTCACCCGTCTCCTCCTGAACGTCCTCGATCATCGCGTTGATCTCCTCGGTCGCTTCGCCGGCCTCCTCGGCCAGTTGTTTGACCTCGTCGGCGACGACGGCGAACCCCTCGCCCGCCTCGCCGGCCCGCGCGGCCTCGATCGAGGCGTTCAGCGCGAGGATACTCGTCTGGTCGGCGATGTCGTCGATCACCTCGACGACGCCGCTGATGTCCTCGATCCGGGACTCCAGCGAGGAGACCTGGTCGATGGTGGCGTCGGCGTGGGACTCGATATCGTGCATCTCCTCCAGGGCCTCGGTGGCGGCGTCCCGCCCCTCCCGCCCGCGTTCGGCGGCCTCCTGGGAGATGTCGGCGACCTCGTCGGCCGAGGACGCGATCTCCTCGACCGTCGCCGAGAGGTCCGTCATCTCGTCGGTGACGCGTTCGAGCAGTTCCTCCTGTTCGGCGGCGTTGTCGGTGATCTCGTCCATCGAAGAGTCGACGTCCTCGCTGGCGTCCCGGACCTCCCGGGTCGCCGCGCTCATCTCCTCGGTCTTGTCGTCGACCTCGTCGGCGAACTCGTCCAGTTCGTCGACCGTCCCCGAGAGGTCCGCGAGCAACTCGTTGAACGCGGTCGCGGCCTCGGCCATGGCCTCGTTCTCGCGGTCGGTGTCGAGCCGCTGGCTCAAGTCGCCGTCCGCAGCCGCCTGCATCGCGTCCCGGAACTCCCGGGCCGTCGCTTCCAGCGGTTCCCGACTGGCCTGTGCGCCGCCGTCGGCCGCGATCTGCTCGGACGCTGACTCGTCGGTATCGGCTTCGGCCTCGCCGGATTCGGTCCCGTCGGCGTCGCCGGTCCTGCCGTCCGTCTGGGCGGCTGGATCGCGTTCCGTCGTCTCCGCACGTCCCGACACCCCGTCGGGTTCCCGGCCGCCGTCCGCGTCACCGGAGGCGGAGCGGGACGACCCGAAGAGCGCCGAGACGCGGCTCAGGATATTCATCGTCGTGGTTTGATACAGAGTAGCATAAATAACTGCGGGTGGCATTATCGTCGCCGATACTGAAGGGGGTCGACGGGTCGTGGTGGTCGCGAGTGAGTGCGTTTAAGCCACGCGCGCTCCTCGCCCGGAGTGTATGGAGGGTCGGACGTGGCCGGCGGCGAGATAATTCCGCTGGTGGCCGCCATCATCGGGCTGGGCGTGGGTGCGCAACTGCTCGCGGCCCGGTTCCAGGTCCCCAGTATCATCTTTCTCATCTCCGCGGGGTTGATACTCGGACCGCTCTCCGGGCTGCTGTTCGGGAACCGGATCCTCTCGGCGGCGACGTTCGGAACCGAGGCGCTCCCGGCCATCGTCGGTCTCTCGGTCGCCATCATCGTCTTCGAGGGGGCCTTCCACCTCCGGATCGACCGCATCAAGGAAGCCCCCTCGGCGACGCTGCGGCTCGTGACCGTCGGGGCGGCCATCGCCCTGGGCGGGACCGCCGTGACGATCAAGTACGCGCTGGGCCAGCCGTGGGACCTCTCCTTCCTGATCGGCGCGTTGCTGGTCGCGACCGGGCCGACGGTCATCACTCCGATCCTGCAGGTCGTGCCGGTCCGGGACCGGGTGGCCACCGCGCTCGAAACCGAGGGGATCATCAACGACGTGTCGGCGGCGATCATCGCCGTCGTCATCTTCGAGGTCGTCATCCTGGGGGACGAGGCCGGCGGGGCCTTCCTCCGGGAGTTCGCCTCCCGACTCGGGGTCGGCCTGCTGGTCGGCCTGGTCGTGGCCGTGATCGTCTACTACCTGCTCCGGTACGTCGACCTCTCGCCGGGCAACGCGCCCCGGAACGCGCGCCTGCTCACCTTCGCGGGCGCGCTCGTTGCCTTCGCGGCCGCGGACACCATCGCCAGCGAGGCCGGCGTCGCGGCGGTCGCCACCGCGGGCCTGTTGCTCGGCAACGCCGACGTCCCCTACGAGGACGAGATCGAGGCGTTCAAAGGCGACGTGACGCTGATCGTCCTCTCGTTCGTGTTCATCGCGCTGGCCGCGCTCCTCCAGGTCGAGGACCTGATCCGGCTCGGCCTGCCGGGGCTCGCGGTCGTCGCGGTCGTCATCTTCGTCCTCCGGCCCCTGCTGGTGTTCGTCTCGGCCCGGGGCGACCGCTTCACCCGACCGGAGAAGCTGTTCATCAGCTTCGTCGGCCCCCGGGGGATCATCCCGGCGTCGGTCGCGACGCTGTTTGCCGTCGAGTTGCAGAGCCACGCCGACGAACTCCGGGCCGAGGCGGCGGAGTTGGTCGGCGGCGGGGCGAGTGCCGGAACGGTCTGTGGCCGCACCCTCACCGGAGAGGCCGGCCAGCTCTGTGCCGAAGCGGCGACGTTCGACAGTCACGCGCAGATCCTCGTCGGGACGGTCTTTCTGGTCATCTTCGTGACGGTCGCCCTCGAGGGCGGCTTCGCGCGCTACATCGCGGAATACCTGGACGTGATACCAATGCGAGTCATCATCGTCGGCGGCGGTCAGGTCGGCCGTGCGCTGGCCGAACGGCTCGAGGATCGCGGCGAGAACGTCGTGATCGTCGAGGAGGACGAACAGGCGATCGAACGCGCCCGCAACGCGGGCTACTCCGTGGTCTGGGGCGACGGTACCGACACCGACGTCCTCCGGGAGGCCGGCGGCGCGAACGCAAAGACCATCGTGGCCGCCACCGGGGACGACGACGCGAACCTGCTGATCTCACAGCTGTCGTCCTCGAAGTTCGACACCGACCGGGTGATCGCACGGGCGAACAACCCCGACAACGTCGAGGCCTTCGAGGAACTGGGCGTCCGGACCATCTCCTCGGCCATGGCCACCGCGTGGGCGATGGACAACCAGATCGAACGCCCCGCGCTGGCCCACTGGATGACCGACGTGGGCCGGAAAGGCGACGTGCAGGAGGTCGAGGTCTCCCCCGACGGGGAACTCGCGGGCCGGACGATCAGGGAGATCGGCCCCGAACTGCCCGACACCTGTCTCATCGCGCTCGTGGACCGGGACGGCGAGGTACAGGTCCCCGGCCCGGACTTCGTCGTCGAGGCCGGCGACCGGGTCACCCTGCTGGGCGAGCGCGGGGCCGTCCGCGAGGCGATGGAGATGTGTGACTACGAGTAAGTCGTCGTCTGCGACCGCGAGGACACCGCCCGGTGGCTCCAGTCGGAACTCGTCGTCCCGCTGGCCGAGATGCGGTGACGGGCGACCGCCCGCGGTACGCCTCCAACGCTTAAGCCGATCCCCCTGTTCTGTCGGCGCATGACAGCACCGACCTGCGACCTGGTGTTGATGACCCGCGACCACGACGGCGTCGACTCGCTGGCCGAGCAGGCCCAGCGCGCCGAGGCGTACGGCTTCAGCCACGTCACGATGGGCGAGACGACCGGCCACAACATCGTCCCCGTCCTCGCGGTGCTGGCCGAGCGCACCGACGACATCGGCATCACCGACGACGTGATCTCGCCGTACTCCCGGGCCCCGACTGTACTGGGACAGACCGCGCTCACCATGCACGACGTGACCGACGGGCGCTTCCGGCTGAGTCTGGGCACGAGTTCCCCCGCCATCGCCGAGCGCTGGCACGGCCAGGCGTTCGACCGCCCGCTCCGTCGCCTCCGGGAGACCATCGACGTGGTTCGACAGGTCTACACCGGCGGCGACGTGGAGTACGACGGCGAGTGCTACGACCTCGGCGGGATGAGCTACGAGGGCGAAGTCCCGGCGGATCCGCCCGCCATCGACGTGGCGGCGCTCGGCCCGAAGGCCGTCGAACTCGCCGGCCGGTTCGGTGACGGCTGGATCCCGCAACTGTTCACGATCGACGGCCTCGAAGAGCGCATGGACGACCTCCGGCGCGGGGCCGACCTCGGCGATCGGGACCCCGACGACCTGCGGGTCAGCCCCATCGTCCGGTGCTGTGCCACCGAGGACGGCGAGACCGCGCGCTCGATGGCACGCCAGATGATCGCCTTCCTGATCGGCGCGTACGGCCCCTTTTACGGGGATTCGGTCGCCGAGCAAGGGTACGAGGATGCGGTCGAAGAGATCCGCGCGGCGTGGGACGATCGGGACACGGCGGCGATGGCCGACGCGCTCCCAGACGAGTTGCTCGACGCCGTGGCCGCCGCCGGCACGCCCGAGCAGGTCCGCGAGAAGGTCGAAGCCTTCGCCGCCGTCGACGGCGTCGACGCCGTCCGGGTCGGCTTCGTCTCCGGCATGAGCCAGGAGCACAAGGAGACGACGATGGCGGCCGTGACCGACGAGTGAGGGCACGACGAGGCCGGGAGAGACACCGACGGTAAGTCACGATCGGCGTGCGCTTTCCACGCGGAAAGTCGGTTAAAAACGTCCGTGTCCAGTGGCTGTTGATTTATTAGGCTCCCACTCGTTGCACCGTGCAATGATACACGGGCAGGGTCCACTGCTTTCGGTGGACGTGGGCGAACAGGAGACCGAGACGGAGACCATCGACGACGTGCTGGAGTCGTTCATCGGCGGCCGTGGCGTGGGCACGAAACTCGCCCACGAGCGGATCCCGTTCGACGCCGATCCCTTCGGGCCGGAGAACCGGTTGATCTTCGCGACGGGACCGCTCCAGACCTCGACGATGAGCTTCACGGGCCGGATGAACTGCACCGGGCTGTCGCCGCTGACCGACGGCCTGCTATCGAGCAACGCCGGCGGGTTCATGTCCCGGCCGTTCGCGGACACGGGCTACGGCGCGGTGGAGATCACGGGCGCGAGCGACGACCTCGTGGGCGTCCACGTCACCGACGAGGGCGTCACCTTCGAGGCGGTCGGCCACCTCGAGGAGGCGACCGTCGACGAGACCATCGAGTACCTGGACGAGGAACACGGCCTCGGCGACGAACACGCGACCATCGCCGGCCCGGCCGGCGAGAACCAGGTCCGCTTCGCCGCGATGATCACCTCGGAACACCGCGCGTTCGGCCGCGGCGGCCTCGGGGCGGTGCTTGGCTCAAAGAACGTGAAGTTCCTCACCTTCGACGGCGACTCGCGGCCGGAGATCGACCTCGACGAGGAGGTCACCCAGGCGATCCACCAGGAGGCCGCGACCTCCGACAGCCCGATGAAAGACGCCGGGACGGTGTCGGTCTCCTCCTTCGCCAACGCCGTCGAGGCCGTCCCGACGAGGTACTTCGAGGAACTGTCCTACGACGAGCTCGAGAACATCGGCTCGTCGGCGGTCATCGACCACAAGTACAAGAAGGGGACCTGCTCGTCGTGTGCGTTCGCGTGCAAGCTCCCCACGAAGGACGAGTCCGACGGGTTCACCACCGAGGGACCCGAGTGGGAGACGGTGATGGCCTTCGGGTCGAACGCGCTGGTCGACGACTTCCGGACGATCATGGAGGCCAACGACCTGTGTGACAACCTGGGGCTGGACACCATCTCCTGTGGGGACACCGTCTCGGCCTACCTCGCCGCCGAAGACGAGTTCGGCAACGAGGAGCTCATGCTCGATCTGGTCGAGAAGATCGCCTACCGCGAGGAGGAGGGCGACCTGCTCGCGGAGGGGATCGACCGCATCCACGACGAGCTGGGCGTCGAGAACTGGACGATGAAGGGCATGGAGTTCGCCGCCCACGACGGCCGGACGCTCAACGGCCAGGGCCTTTCCTACGCCACCTCCAATCGCGGGGCCGACCACATGTACTCGGTCGCCTACGACTACGAGTACCCGCTGGTCTCGCCGGCCGAGGCCATGGACAAGGAGGGCGTCGAGGGGAAATCCGAGAAGATCATCGAACTGGAGAACCTGAAAGCGGTCAGGGACAGCGGCGTCCTCTGTCAGTTCTCCTCTTCCTACACCGAGGAGGAACGCTACGAGAAGGTGTTCCAGACCGACTACGAGCAGTTGATGGACGTGGGGAGCCGGATCGTCGAGATGGAACGGCACTTCCACAACAAGCGGGGCAAGGACCGCAGCGACGACGAGGCGCTGCCCTACGATCTGGAGGGGCTCTCGGACGAACTGGACAGCTACTACGAACAGCGCGGCTGGAACGACGACGGGACGGTCCCCGACGAGAACGTCGAGGGTGCGTCGGCGGCGGGGGACTGACGACGCGAACGGAGTGAGCGCCTCCGAACGCGAGGGCGGGCCATCGGCCCGCGGTCTCGGTCAGGAAGCTTATGCCGCGGGTCGGCGTAGCGCCGCCAGCATGACCGACGACCCCGTTTCGCGACGTGCGCTCCTTCGATCCGGTGTGGCCGCGGGCAGTCTCGTACTCGCGGGATGTTCGGGCCGCGAGTCGACCGGCACGCCGACCCGGTCGGGACTCCTCGGCGGGACCGCTGGTACGGGAACGGCGACCGCCGACGGTCGGGGAACCGACGGGGGCGACTCCGACCGGACGGTCGACACCGATCACCCGTCGGCGGTCGTCGGCGAGGGGTAGTGATTAACGCAACTTCTGAATGAATCCGTCGAGGTGATTTTCGATCCAAG
>JBDGUF010000024.1:0-40384 GCA_042216105.1 Halorientalis sp. | reverse complement strand
CCAGTTCCTGCAACCGGTCGATCCGGTCCGACACCGCGGGCGGCGAGAGGTCGACCGCCTCGGCGATGTCGCTGTACGGTCGCCGGCCGTCCGAGAGGAGGATGTCGAGGATCTCCCTGTCCGTCTCGTCGAGTCCGCGCATGCCGGCACTGCGACCGGTTCCGGGAAATGGGTTTCGCCGTCCGTTCGCGACACTCCACCCCGGACGGTCGTCCCACGACTTCGAACGAAGAACTAATAGCCGGTGGACCGAACCCCTGAAAAAATGGACAGCGATCTCGTCGACACCGTCTGGGACGACCTCCGCGAGCGGGTCGGCGACGACCTCCGGACGGTCGTCCAGTACGACGCCAGATCTTCGGCGGTGAAGTTCCGACCGGACGTGAGAGAGTAGTACGAGGAAGACGAACGACAGCAGATCCTCGACGATGCCATCGTCCAGCAGTTGAGCTTCGCCGACCAGGAATCGGTGTTCAAGACCGGCGAGATGAAGTCGTTCGTCCGCGTCTTCGACGAGGCCTGGGTCCTCACGTGGCGCGACCCGTCGAACGTGAAGGCCGGCTTCCTGATCTCGATCCAGCGCGACGGCGACGCCGCCACGATGGACGACGTGGAGTACGCGATCCAGTACCTCGAAAGCGAGGTTCGACCGCGGCTGTGATCGCCGGCGGTCGCCCGCGCCTCACCGCCCGAGCGTGTAAAATTCCTCGTTGGGACGCATGTCCGCGAGGTGTGCCATCCGGTTCGAGAGGTTGTAGAAGGAGACGACGTTGCCGATGTCCCAGATCGCCTCCTGGTCGAACCCGTGATCGCGGAGCCGCTGGAGGTCCTCGTCCCCGATCCGTTCCGGATTTTCGGTGAGTTTGACGGCGAAATCGAGCATGGCGCGGTGGGCGTCGTTGACGTTCGCCGTCCGGTGGTTCGTGGCCAGTTGCTCGGCCAGCGTGGGGTCGTCGGCGTAGATCCGACAGAGCGCGCCGTGGGCGACGACGCAGTACAGGCAGTCGTTGACGCCCGAGACGGTGACGATCAGCATCTCGATCTCCTCCCGTTCCAGGGCCGTCTCCTCCAGCAGGGCGTCGTGGTAGTCGAAGAAGGCCCGTGCCTGCTGCGGGCGGTAGGCCATCGCGAGGAAGACGTTGGGCGTGAACCCGGCGCGCTCGGACTCCTCCGCGATGCGCTCCTGCATGTCCTCGGGCAGGTCCTCGACGTCCGGTACCTCGAACCGCGTCATGGCTTCGATGTCGTCCGCCATGGTGGACCCCTCGGCCGGCGGAGGCTTCAGTGTTCGGCGCGACTCACTCCTCCGGAATCGAGTCGTCACCGTGCGCGCCGTCACGCCAGCGGTAGAACAGCCACAGCAGGGCGTATGCGGCCACGCCGAGGGCGAACAGGACGATGGGGACGAGGAAGGGGCCCAACCGGCTCGAAAGTTCCGCGGCGACCGACGCGAGCATGCCCCCACTGAGGCCGGCAGCCCGTTAAGCGTCCCCATCGCAGCCGAAGGTTCATGGCCGAACGCGAACAACCCGCGAACGTGTACAGAGCGGGCCATCTCGGGGTCTCCCTGCTGGTCGCGCTCCCGGTCGCCGTCGCGCTGGTACTGGCCGGGCGTCCCGACCTTGCCGTCCTCGGGGAGCTGTGCGTGCTGTCGGTGGCGTCACTGCCCGACGTCGATCACGAGTTGCCGCTGGTCTCCCACCGCGGCGTGACACACACGGTCTGGTTCGCGCTGCTCGTCGGGCTCGGGTTCGGACTCGTCGGGTGGGTTCTCGGCGGTCGCCCGGCCACGCCGGCCCCGCTCGCACTCGCGCTCGCCGGGGTCTCCTTCGGGACGCTCGGTGTCTGTGCCCACCTGCTCGGGGACGTACTCACGCCGGCAGGGATCACGCCGCTGTGGCCGCTCTCCGATCGGACGGTCACGCTCGATCTCGTCCGCGCGAAGAACCCGGTCGCGAACTACGGCCTGCTGGGGCTCGGCGTGGGCGGGACGGTCGCGGCGCTGCTGGTGCTCGCGCCGACCTAGGGTGCCCCGTCTCAGAGCAGGTCCTGGTTCTCCAGTTCGTCCACGACGTCGTCGACGAACGCCTCGGCGCTGTCGTAGGGGAAGTCGCCCCCGGAGAGTTTCGTGTTCAGTTCCATGGCCGTCATGGAGAAGTCCCCGGACTCGAACGTCGTCGACGGCCCGTTCGGCAGGGCCGGCACGAGGTCCATCGGACTGGAGATGGGATAGTCGGCTCCCTCGAACGCGTCGATCATCTGCTGACGCAGGTCGTCTCTGTCGACCATGGTCTACAGAGCGGTTGTCGAAGCGACGACAAAAACGTTCGTGTGGGACGCGTGGCTCCGTCCAGTTCCGACACCGCCCCGCCGTCACACCGGGGTCCATCGCCCCGTGGGTGATCGACCCACACATATTTCACCGTCGGGTGAGTGGGTGCTGACATCATGCGTGCCAATTGTAAACACTGCGTGAGTTTCACCGTCGATCCGTCGGGGGGCTGGACGTGACAGTGGAGATCACGGTCGACAGCGAGACGGACGAAGACACCGCGCGGGTGATCGCCACGGCGGTCGCGGAACACCTCGGCCAGCCCGTCGAGATCGTCGGTCCGGACGGAGACCGGGTCGCCGCCGACGAGGCGGAGTGGGAGAGCAGCGGCGACATCGTCACGGAGCGCGAACAGCGGCTCCGCGACCAGATCGAGGAGATCGTGTCCGGCGGTCCCGAGCGCGGTCACGAGAAACTGGACGAGCTGGGGAAGGCCTTCGTCCGGGACCGGCTCGACCTGCTGTTCGACGAGATCACCTACGAGGACGGCACCTTCGCCCGCTTCACCGACGACGACGAACTCCCGGCCGACGGCCTGTTGACCGGCGTCGGCACCATCGACGGCCGCGAGGTCTTCTTCACCGCCAACGACTACAGCGTCAAGGCCGGCTCGCTCGGCCAGATGGGCGTCGAGAAGGAGATCCGTCTCTCCGAGCGAGCGGCCGAGGCCGGCGCGCCCATCGTCCGCCTCATCGACTCGACGGGCGCGCGGCTCAACGCCGAGGAACGCGAGAAAGGCGACACGCACATGGACCGGTACCGCGGCGGGAAGATGTTCTACAACCAGTGTCGCCACTCCGGACGGGTCCCCCAGATCGGCGTCCTCTACGGCCCCAACATCGCCGGTTCGGCCTACACCCCCGTCTTCTGTGACTTCCTGATCATGGTCGAGGACATCTCCGGCATGGCCATCGCCTCGCCCCGGATCGTCGAGGCGATGACCGGCGAGTCCGTCGACATGGAGGAGCTGGGCGGTCCCGACGTCCACGCCACCCAGTCCGGCAGCGCCGACCTCGTGGTCCCCGACGAGGAGAGCGCCGTCGAGGCCGTCACGGCCCTGCTCTCCTATCTCCCCCAGAAGTACGACGCCCCGAACCCCACGCGGGAGCCGAAACCCCCGGTCAAGAACCCGAAGGGGCTGGACGCGGTGATCCCCGAGGAGCCCAACGCCGCCTACGACGTCCACGAGGTGATCGACCGCGTCGTCGATCGGGACTCCTGGTTCGAGATCAAGCCACGGTTCGCCCCGGAGCTGGTCACCGGGTTCGCGCGGATGGGCGGCCGGCCCGTCGGGATCGTCGCCAACCAGCCCGACCACGTCAGCGGCGCGATCTTCCCCGATTCGGCGGAGAAGGCCGCCGAGTTCGTCTGGATCTGTGACGCCTACGAGATCCCGCTGGTGTACCTCTGTGACACGCCCGGATTCATGGTCGGCTCCAAGGTCGAACGCGAGGGGATCCTCCAGCGCGGCCGGAAGTTCATCTACGCCACCTCGAACGCACAGGTCCCCAAGTTCTGTGTCATCACGCGGAAAGCCTACGGCGCGGGCATCTACGCCATGTGTGGCCCCGCGTTCGGTGCCGACGCGACGCTTGCCCTGCCCAGCGCCGAGATCTCGGTGATGGGGCCGGACGCCGCCGTTCACGCCCTCTTTGGCGACCAGCTGGCGGACATGGAGGGCGAGACCCGCGAGGCGTTCATCGAGAGCGCCAAGGAGCGGTTCGACGAGTTCGTCGACCTCCGGGCACAGGCCGCGACGATGCAGGTCGACGAGTTGCTCCCCGCGGGTGACCTCCGCGAGCAACTGCTGGCCCGCCTGTCGGCGTTCCGGAACAAGCGCCGGGACGACCCCGACCGCCACCACGGTACCGTGCTGTTCTAGGGCTCCGTCTCTCTCCTCACTCCTGTCCCGGCGGTAGTTTACCGGGCATGGCCGCCGGCATCGGGAAAGGTTCTCCGGCAAGAGCGAACCGTCACGACGACTCCCGAACTGAGGTATTGGCCAAGTCCCGGTCCGATGAGTGTGGGGGTGGCGTTCTCACCTTCTGGGAACGCTCCGGACGGATTTGGTATCCCTATCGTGTAATTCGGAGTAGCTATGACACGTCAGACGACGGCTGAACGCGCGGCGGTGTGGATCGGCCGTGTCGTCGGCTTCCTGGCAGTGGCGTACACGGCGCTCGGTGCCTGGGTCCTGCTCGGTCGGCCGACGAGTCTCGGGTCGAACGGCTACCTCCTCGGACCGCTCGTCTCGATCCTGCTGTTGCTCGGGGTCGCGTACGTGCTGGCCGAACAGACGCCGCGGCTCGGCGACGGCAGACGATCCATCTAGGCGACGTTTTTCCGACGACGCTCCGCAACGAGAGGGGGAGGCGCCGTCCGTCAGGCGTCCGCCGCCTCGGGCGCCTCGCTGACTTCCGACCAGATCAGCACGAGCACGAACGTGACCACGCCCATACCCAGCGAGACGGGCATCGGAAGCTCGACGCCGACGAACGACAGCACGACCGGTAGTTCGATGAAAAGCGGCACCATGAACGCGCCCACGATCAGCAGGGACGCGGGTGAGAGGCGACTCATGCGATCACCTCCAGCAACGGTGCGAGAACTGCCGGCGACGGTTCCTGCCCCGGCGGGTAGAAGCCGGCTCCCTGGACGATGCTGTACAGCGGGAGCGAGTACGCGAGGATCACCAGCACGACGGCGATCAGCGCCCAGAGCTTGAGGTTGTCGAGGATCGTCGGCGACTGTTCGGGACCGGACAGGGCCGGCGGCAGCGTCGAGTCGAGCCCGCGTGCGGGCCTGTTGTTCATCGCGGTGAGGCCGACGTTCACGAGGAACAGTAGCGCCGAGACGAACAGCAGGACGCCGCCGAGGGCCAGTTGCACCCGGAGGCTCCCGACGGTGCCGGCGACGGTCTCGAAGGCGACCTGCGGGTACTGCGGTTCGGCGGTCCGGCGCGGGATGCCCGCGAGCCCGCCCCGGTGCATCGCCGCCGACATGAAGGCCATCCCGATGAACCAGAGGACGACCTGGAAGAGTCCGATCGGGCGGCTGTAGAGTTCTCGACCGGTGATCCGGGGCACGAGCCAGTAGGAGGCGGCCATGAAGGTGAGCGCGACGGCCGTGCCGACGGTGAGGTGGAAGTGTCCGGGCACCCACAGCGTGTTGTGGACGAGGTAGTTGATGTTCATCCCGGCGTTGATCATCCCGCTGAAGCCGCCGGCGGCGAACATCAGGCCGGCCAGCGCCATCCCCGTGAAGGCCGGGTCACGCCACGGCAGGGCCTTCAGCCAGCCGACGTACCCGGTCCCGCCGCGCTGGCGCGCGCCGTGTTCGATGCTCGCGACGACCGTGAAGGCCGTCAGCAGACTCGGCAACAGCAGGAACATCGTGTTGGTCATCGCGATGAACTTGAACCCCTCGGCGATGCCGGGGTCCATGTACTGGTGGTGGATCCCGACCGGCGTCGAGAGCAACAGGAAGAGGACGAACACGACCCGTGCGAGCGGGTCACTGAACAGCCGCCCGCCCGCGATCTTCGGCAGAACGGTGTACCACATGAGGTAGGCCGGCATCAGCCAGAAGTAGACGACGGGGTGGCCGAAGAACCAGAACAGCGTCCGCGTGAGTAGCGGGTTCGGCGTGGGAGCCAGCCCGAGCGACCACGGGATCAGGAAGACGACGACCTCGACGGCGACGCCCATGGTGGCGATGTACCACATGAGCGTCGTCGTCAGGACCATGAACGACTGCAGGGGGATGCGCTCGTCGGGGTTCTCGCGTCGCCAGGCCAGATACTGGCGGAACCAGTCGATACCGGCGAGCCACGTTCCGATGATGAACACCGCGAGGCCGATGTAGAACAGCGGGTGGGCCTGCAGGGGCGCGTAGAACGTGTACAACACGTCCGCGCTCATGTTCAGACTCGGGACCAGCCCGGCGAGTATCGCGATGCCCGCCATCGTGGTCCCGGCGGCCATCGTGACGACCCAGAACCAGGTGAACCGCTTGCTCACCGGCGGCCGACCGAGACTCCGCGTGTTCGCCCACGTGAACGCGCCCGCGAGGAAGAAGATGGTGAACACGAGAGCCAGCAAGACGCCGTGTAGCGTCAACAGCGTGTAGTAGTCGGTCGACGGGATGATCCGGACGAAGCCGGTCCGGTGGAGCGCCTGCAGGATCCCCATGAGCGCGCCGATCCCGAAGGCGACGAACGCGGTCAGGAACAGCGACCTGATGACCCGCGAGACGTGGGGGTACTGGACCAAAAAGGAGTTGTCCGGGAGCATCTCCCGGGCCGACCCGACCGTCTCGCCTACCGTCTCGCTGGGGGTACTCATGCCGACTCACCTCCCGTCGGCGTCGCGGTCGCGGTCGCCGTTCCGTTGGCCCCGGTCGGCGTCGCGGTCGCCGTCTGCGTACTGTTCGACGTCCCGTTGCTTCCGGTCGGCGTCTGCGTGGTGTCCTGCATCGTGAAGTTGGACGGTTTCTTGACGATCAACTCGCCAGCCATGCTGTGGTGGGCGGCACCGCAGTACTCGTTACAGATGATCCCGTAACTGCCAGGCTCGTCGAACTTGGCGGTGATCTTCGACACCTGGCCGGGGATGACCATCGTGTTGACGTTGGTGCCGACGACCTCGAACCCGTGGATCACGTCCCGGGAGGTCACGTAGAACGTGACGGTGCTGTTGGCGGGTATCGTGATCGTCGCGGGCTGGTAGGCGAACTGGTAGGCGATGACGTGGACCTCGTACTCGTGTGGTCCGACCTTCGTGACGCCGGGGTTCTGGAACCCGGTCGTGTTCCCGAGGTTGTTCGGGTTCACCTGGCCGCCCTCGTCGTTGACCATGACGACGCCGGCACCCGCCGCGCCGTAGACGATCGTCGAGATGAACCCGACGATCAACAGCAGGGACGCCCCCAGCCACAGTTTCTCGTAGTTGTGGACGTGCATCTCCGGTCACCCCACCACCGTCGGCCCGTTCCCCAGGAACTCGACGAAGTACATGTACGTCCACATCAAGGCGAGAATGACGAAGTACACGAGCAAGATCACGATCGTGCCCTTCGGATCGTACTCCTCCTGAGAGAGTTCGTTCTCGATGTCGGGATCCCGACGCAACGTGCCGTCGGCGTAGACATGCTCACCGACGGCAGTGTCCTCCGCCTCCGATCCGGTATCGACAGCCGTCATGATAGACCCTTTGGGACATCCGGGTTAAATTTGACGTCGCCCGTTCTCACAGTCTGAGAATGGAGCGTGTCCTTTTGTTCCGGGCGACCGAGGATCGGAGCATGACAGGTTGGTTCGGTTCGCTCTCGCCCCGGATCGTCGCCGCGATCGGACTGCTGGCGCTGGTTCCGGTGGCGACCTTCGGCATCACGAAGTCGATCTCCGTGCCGGCTCTGGTCACGGTCACGAACGTCATCCTGATTACGGCCAGTCTCTACATGCTGTTCTCGCCGACCGAGGCCGAGAAACACGGGTCCGGAACGGCACACAGTTGAGCCGTGCCCCCGCTTCTCGATAGATGACCGCGACGCTCCTCCAGCTGGCCGGCGTCGCCGCCGTCGAAGGCAACGTCGACCTGCTCGTGTTCGCCGTCATCGGCCTCCTGGCGGGGGCGCACTGTCTCGGGATGTGTGGCCCGCTGGTGACGCTGTACGCCGACCGGATGGACGCACGGACCGGCACCGACCGGAGCCGCCGACTCACTCCCTTCGCCGTCCGCCAGCACCTGCTGTTCAACCTGGGTCGGACGGTCAGCTACGCCGCCATCGGCGCACTCGCGGCTGCGGCCGGTGGACTGGTGTTCGCCTCGGTCGACGGTCTCCCCGCCGTCGCGACATCTGTCCGGGTCGTCGCCGGGCTGGCCGTCGGCGTGGTCATCGTCGCTACCGGCGTGCGGTACCTGCTCGGCGGCACCGGTCACCTCGACCGGTTTACGCCCGCCGTCGTCACGCGCGGGTTCCAGCGGATCACCGGCTGGCTCACCGCCCGCGTCGACCGGCTGGTCGGCTCGCCGCGGATCGTCGGCCTCGGGGCCGTCCACGGAATCCTCCCGTGCCCGATCCTCTACCCCGCGTACGTCTACGCGTTCGCGCTGGGCGATCCGGTCCGGGCCGCGCTCAGCCTCGGCGTCCTCGGACTGGGGACGGTCCCGACGCTTTTCGCCTACGGGACGGCGCTGGGGACGCTCGGTGACGGCCACCGGCGCACCCTCCACCGGCTGCTGGGCGGAGCTTTCATCCTGCTCGGGTACATCCCTCTCTCACACGGACTAACGCTGCTCGGCGTCGGCGTGCCGATGTTGCCAGTGCCGTTCTACCAGCCCCTCGCATGACCGGATGTGCCCTCTGTGACCGACCGACGCCGGACCCGCCGATCACCGACGGCGACGGCGGCGAGTACTGCTGTCGGGGCTGTCTCTCCGTCGCCGCCGCGCTCGAGGACGTGGACCAGACCGAGGACGACCTCGACGAGCGCCGGGGCCACGAGGAGGTCTCGGTCCCCGAGGACGCCGAGACGGGCTATCTCGCCGTCGACGGGATGCACTGTGGCACCTGCGAGGCGTTCCTCGAGTCCCGTGCCGTCGAACAGGCTGGCGTCCACGACGCCGCCGCCAGCTACGCCACGGACACGATGCGGGTCGTCTACGACTCCGACGAAACGCGGCCCGACGAACTCGCGACGGCCGTCTCGGGCTATGGGTACGAGGCCCGGAACCGCGAGGTCGACGCCGAGAGCGAGGCCGACGAGTCCGCCTGGGCGCTGGCGATCGGCGGCTTCTTCGGCATGATGGTGATGGGCTGGTACGCCCTGTTTCTCTACCCGACGTACTTCGGATACGACGCGCCCTTCGTCGACCTGACCAGTCTCGTCGGGCTCTACCTGTTCGGGAACGTCTGGGTGATGACCTCGATCGTCCTCTTCTATACCGGGTGGCCGATCCTGCGGGGCGCGTACGTCAGCCTCCGGGCGGGCCACCCGAACATGGACCTGCTGGTCGCGCTGGCGGCCACGGCCGCCTACAGCTACAGCACCGTCGCGATGGTACTCGGTCGCACCCACCTCTACTTCGACGTGACGGTGGCCATCGTCCTCGTGGTCTCGCTGGGCAACTACTACGAGAGTCGGGTCAAGGACCGCGCTGTCGGACTGCTTTCCGAGTTGACCGAGTCCAGAGTGACGGAGGCGCGCCGCCTGACCGCCGACGGAACCGAGACCGTCCCCGTCGAGGACCTGTCGGCCGGCGACCGCCTGCTGGTCAAGGCCGGCGAGCGCGTTCCCACGGACGGCGAAGTCGTCGAGGGGTCGGCCGCCGTCGACGAGTCGCTACTCAGCGGCGAGCCGATGCCGGTCGACAAGCGGGTCGGCGACGAGGTGATCGGCGGGAGCGTCGTCACCGACTCGCCGCTGACGATCGAGGTCGCGGCCGACGCCGAGAGTACCCTCGACCGCATCGTCGAGTTGCTCTGGTCGATCCAGAGCGCCCGGCCGGGGATGCAGCGGCTGGCCGACCGGCTGGCGACCGTGTTCGTTCCGACGGTGCTCGTGCTCGGTCTCGGCGCGGCGGCGGCCACGCTCCTGACCGGCGGGAGCGGCGTGTCGGCCCTGCTGATCGGGCTCACGGTTCTCATCGTCTCCTGTCCCTGTGCGCTGGGCCTGGCGACGCCGCTGGCGGTCGCGGCGGGCGTCCGCGAGGCCGCCGACGCGGGCATCGTCGTCGTCTCGGAGACGGTCTTCGAGGCCGTCCCAGAGGTCGACGTGGTGGTCTTCGACAAGACCGGAACCCTGACGACCGGCGAGATGCGCGTCGCCGAAGTGGTCGGGGACGATCCCGAGACCCTGCGCCGTCGCGCGGCCGCGGTCGAGTCCCGGGCGAACCACCCCGTCGCCACCGCGATCACCGATGCCGTCGAGAGTCCGCCCGACGCGACTGACTTCGAGCGCCACGCCACCGGCGTCAGCGCCGTCGTGGACGGCGACCGCGTGACCGTCGGCCGGGCGGACCTGCTCCGGGACGAGGGCCTCCCAGTTCCGGGCGAGCTGGACCGGCGAGCCACCGAGGCGGCCGACGCCGGTCGGCGACCGGTGTTCGTCGGCTGGGACGGCCGGGCGCAGGGCCTGCTCCTGCTGGGCGAGCGCGAGCGACCCGAGGCCGCCGAGGTCGTCGCGGACCTCGCGGACGACCACGAGGTGGTCGTGTTGACCGGCGACGAGAGCGGCGCGGTCGAGCGCATCGAGGACCGCATCGACGCCGACGAGGTGTTCGCCGGCGTCCCGCCCGAGGCCAAGGCCGAGACCGTCGAGCGACTGCGCGGCCGGGGCACCGTCGCGATGGTCGGCGACGGGAGCAACGACGGCCCCGCGCTGGCGGCCGCGGATCTCGGCATCGCACTGGGGAGCGGGACCGACCTCGCCGCCGACGCCGCCGACGCGGTCCTGCTGGACGACGACCTGCGGAACGTGATCGCGCTGTTCGAGATCGCCGACGGCACCCATCGCCGCATCCGACAGAACCTCGGCTGGGCGTTCCTCTACAACGCCGTCGCCATCCCCATCGCCGTCGCGGGCCTGTTGAACCCCCTGTTCGCCGCGGTCGCGATGACCGCCTCCAGCCTGCTGGTCGTCACGAACTCCTCGCGGTCGCTCCGTCCGTGACGTATTAGGATCCTTAATCTAATGGTAGAAACTCACGTAAACAATTATATGTCCCCTCGTCGACTCCCGATCCATGGGGGATACAGGTACACCAGTCCCGACGACGTGGAACGATCCGGACGTCTGTCCGTTCTGTGAGATGCAACTCGAATCGCCCGGAGCCGGATTCGTGAAGCACCTGAAGTCCAATCCCGACTGCGAGTCGGGCTTCGATCAGTGGCGCGGCAACGTCGACAACGACCTCCGCGGCGGCTGGTCCGGATAAGTCGGCACCGTTTTTCCGGGCACGCGATCCCGACCAGCGACGGGTGTGACGGCCGCTCGAAGGCGGTCAGTCGATGTGCATGATCTCGCGGGCCTCGTCCGGCGTCGCGGGTTCCCGACCCACGTCGCGGGCCATCCGTGCGGCCTTCGCGACGAGGTCGGCGTTGCTCTCGGCCATCTCGCCCTCGCTGACGTAGAAGTTGTCCTCCAGTCCCACGCGGACGTTCCCGCCCATCGACAGCGCCGCGGCGACGAGTCGCCACTGGTCCTCGCCGATCCCGATGACCTGCCAGGTGGCGTCGTCGGGCAGTTGCCGGACCTGGTGGGCGAGGTTCTCGGTCGTGGCCGGGATGCCGCCCAGCACGCCCATGATGAGGCTGAAGTGCAGCGGGTGGTCGAGTTCGCCCTCCGAGAGAAGCGGTCGGGTGTTGCCGACGTGGCCGGTGTCGAAACACTCCAGTTCGGGCGTGACGCCGGCCTCGTTCATCGCGGTCAGCATATCGCGGATCTCCGCGAAGGAGTTCTCGAACACCATGTCGAAGACGTAGTCCTCGCGGCTCTCGGAGTACTTCGCGTAGTTCATCGAGCCCATGTTCAGCGCGGCCACCTCGGGCTCGGTCTCGCGGACGTACTCCGCGCGGCTCTCGACGGGTTCGTGGACCGCCCCCGTCGAGAAGTTGATCACGATGTCCGTGCGGTCCCGCACCTCGTCTTTGATCTCCTGGTAGCGCTCGGTGGAGTAGGTCGGCGAGCCGTCGTCCGTCCGGGCGTGGATGTGGGCGACGGCCGCGCCGGCTTCGCGCGCGGCGGCGGCCTCCTCGGCGATCTCCGCGGCGGTGTAGGGGATCGCCTCGCACTGGTCGCGGGTCGTGAGCGCACCCGTCAGCGCCGCCGAGATGACCACCTTGTCGGGATCGTTCCCCTTCACGGACTCGCGGTTGGCGTCGGTCATCGGCGCACCTCCCAGTCGGGCTCTTCGTCCATCAGGAAGGCGTTGATCCCCTCCTCGGTCGCGTCGCTCATCGCGACGACCGTGATGATCTCCTTGAGGTAGGACAGCGCCTCCTGGAAGCCCATGTCCCGCTGGGCGTAGTAGGCCTCCTTGCCCACGTCGATGAGGACGGGGCTGTTGTTCACCAACTGGTCCACCAGGTCGTCCAGAGCGTCCTCGAACTCGCCGTCGGGAGCCAGTTCGGTCACCAGTCCCATCTCGGCGGCCTCCTCGGCGTCGACGTGTTCGCCCGTGAAGAGGAGTTTCAGCCCGGCCTTCTGGTCGACCGAGCGCATGATCGGGGCCATCGCCTGGGCCGGGAACAGGCCCACGTCGACCTCGGGCGTGCCGAACTCGGCCGTCTCGTGGGCGACGACGAACTCACAGGCCGACGCGAGGCCGAGTCCGCCTGCCAGGCAGTAGCCCTCGACCGCCGCGACGGTCAGGACGCTGGCGTCGACCATCTCCTGAACGATGGCCGACAGCGAGGAGAACTGCTCGCGGTAGGCCTCCGATCCCTGGCCGATGACGCCGGACATCTCCGAGAGGTCCCCGCCCGAGCAGAAGGTGCCGCCCGCGCCCCGGAGGACAAAGACCCGGGCCTCGCTCTCGTCGGCGAACTGGATCGCGTCCAGCAGTCCCAGTATCACCGGTTCGTTCAGCGAGTTTCGCTCCTCGGGTCGGTCGATGGTCGCCCGCACGACGAACCCGTCGTCGCTCACCGCAACGTCGAGCGCCTCGTTCGAGAGTTCCTGATCTTCCATGAGGTTTTGTATCGTGGCACACGCCTCCGCAATAGTATTTCGGACAGGGAGAAACGCACAGGCAGTTTATCGTTTCTCAAATATCCGCCCTGCCCGAGGGGAAATAAACGAACAACGGGTGGCCTGTGTCTTTATGTGGGTCGTCCGCAAATGATGTGGTATGGTGGACACTCCCATCGACTACAGCCGGTACGAGGAGGGGAGACACGTCAACTACTGGACTCTCGACCCCGCGTTGCGGGCGGAAGTCGAGCGGACCTACCCCGACGCGGAGTTCGAGTGGGCCGAGTCGGAACTCGCCGACCTGGGTGAGGTGACGGGCCACACCATCGCGGACAACGCCGAGATCATCGACCGGGAGGGCCACGAGCTGCGGACCTACGACAAACACGGCGAGGTACAGAACCACGTCGAGTACCACCCGCTGCAACACGAGAACGACGAACTCGTCTACGACCGGGGCGTCACCCACGACGTCTTCCACGCGCCGCCGGGCCGAGACGACCCGCTGGGCTTCCAGCACGTCCTGACACAGCAGACGATCCTCTCGTTCGCCGACGGCGGCTTCGTCTGTCCCGTCTCGATGACGACCGGCGCGGCCATCGTCCTGGAGAAGTACGTCGACGACGACCACCCCAACGCCGACCTGCTGGACGAGTACTTCCAGGGCCTCACGAGCCGGGACTACGACGACCACATCGAGGGCGCGATGTTCCTCACGGAGAAGCAGGGCGGCTCCGACGTGGGAGCCAACGAGACCACCGCCGAACCCACCGACGAGGAGGGCGTCTACGAACTGTACGGCGAGAAGTGGTTCTGCTCGAACATCGACGCCGAGGGGACCCTGGCGCTGGCACGCCGCCCCGACGCCCCCGACGGCACCGCGGGCCTGTCGCTGTTTCTGGTGCCCCACACGAAGCGCAACGGCGAACTGAACGATCAACTCTACCGCCGGTTGAAGGACAAACTCGGCACCATCGCTGTCCCGACGGGGGAGGTCGAGTTCCGCGGCGCGGAGGCCTACCTCGTCGGCGAACCCGAGAACGGCTTCAAGCTCATGGCCGAGATGATGAACTTCGAGCGGCTGACCAACGCCACGGGGTCGGTCGGCGCGATGGGGCGGTGCCTGCTGGAATCGAAGGTGCAGGCCGCGACGCGGGACGCCTTCGGCGAGACCATCCAGGAGTACCCGCTGATGCGGAGGGACCTGGTGGCCATGCAGACCGACTACGAGGCCGCGCTCGCCTTCACCTTCGAGGCGACCCGCCACTACGCCGACTACATGGAAAACGAGCAACGGCTCGACGAAGCGCCCGACGACCGCGACGACGACGCGGCGCGAGCGTTCAAGCTGATGCGCCTGCTCGTCCCCATCGCCAAGTACAAGACCGCACGGCTGGCCGTCGACACCGCCTCCTACGCCTGCGAGATCCTCGGCGGCAACGGCTACGTCGACGGCTTCACGACCGAGCGCATGCTGCGGGACTCGCAGGTCCTCCCGATCTGGGAGGGGACCTCCAACGTCCTCTCGCTGGACGTGTTGCGCGTGCTGAACCGCGAGGCCGCCCACGAGGCACTGTTCCCGCTGGTCGAGGACAGCCTCGACACCGCCGAACACCCCCACCTCGACGACCTCGCGGCGACCGTCGAAGCGGAGTTCACCGACCTGCAGGAGGCGATGCTCTCGCTGGCCACCGAGAGCGAGGACTACGCCCAGCACGAGGCCAAACAGCTCGCGGACTACGTCTTCGACGTGGTGACCGCCGCCCTGCTGATCGAGCGCGCACAGGACGCCATCGACGAACGCGACGACGCCCGGAAGGCACTGGTCGCCGAGTGGTTCGTCGAGACCCGCTTCGAACAGGGGACGGCCCGCGGCATCACCGACGGCGAGAAACTGCCCGACGACCACTTCGAGGAGATCGTCCGGCACGCCTCCCTGTCCCCGGAACGGTTGACCGAAGCCGCACCCGCGGACGACTGACGGGCGAGAAGGGTGTCGGACGGCGCGAGAGTCGGTTACTCGTCGGGATCGGGGACGACGGTCACGCTGGCGACCCGATCCCCCTCTTCCAGTTCCATGATGGTGACGCCTTTCGTGTTGCGGCCGACCGTCGAGATGTCGGCCGCGCGGATGCGCATGATCTGACCGTGTTCGCTCATGATGAGGAGGTGGTCGCCCTCCTCGACCGCCTTCACGTCCGTCACGGGACCGTTGCGACCCTCGGTCTTGATGTCGATCAGCCCCTTGCCGTAGCGTGACTGCTGGCGGTACTCGTCGAGCCGGGTGCGTTTCCCGTAGCCGTTCTCGGTGACGGTCAACAGCGCCCGGTCGTCCCTACCGTCGGAGGGCCTCTCCGACGACTTCCCGCTCGCTTCGCTCGCGGGAACGCCACTCGTGGCGACCAGGCCGGCCACGCGGTCGCCGTCCTGCAGTTTGATCGCGCCGACGCCGCGGGCGTTGCGCCCCATCTCACGGGCCTCGGTCTCGGCGAAGCGGATCGTCATGCCCCCCTCGGTCGCGATCACGAGGTCCTGTTCGCCGTCGGTCACTTCCACGTCGACGAGTGCGTCGCTCTCTTCGAGCGAGGCGGCGATGATCCCCGTCGACCGGATGTTCTCGAAGTCCGAGGTGCAGGTCCGCTTGACGTACCCGTTCCGGGTGACCATCGTGAGACACTTCTCCTCGGAGAACTCCTCGGTGTCGACGACGGCCGTGATCTCCTCGCCGTCGTCGATCCCCTCGATCACGTTCCGGATGTGGTTGCCACGGGCCGTCCGGCTCATCTCGGGCACCTGGTAGGTCTTCAGCCGGTAGACCTTGCCCCGGTTGGTGAAACAGAGCAGGTAGTCGTGGCTGTTGGCCCGGAACACCTCGTTGACGCGGTCGCCCTCCTTGGGGTCCGCGCCGATGATGCCCTTCCCGCCCCGGCCCTGGGGCTCGAACTTCTCGACGGGCATCCGCTTGATGTAGTCCTCGTCGGTGATGACGACCACGCAGTCCTGCTCGGGGATCAGGTCCTCGTGGGTGACCTCGCCGTCGTCCTCGACGATCTTGGTCCGGCGCTCGTCGCCGTAGTCCTCGCGGATCTCCCGCAGTTCGTCCTTGATCACGTCCAGCAGTTCTCCCTGGTCGCCCAGGATCTCCTCGAGGCGGTCGATCCTGTTCTGGACCTCCTCGTACTCGCGTTCGATCTCGCCGACCTCCTCGGAGGTGAGACTCCCGATCTGGATGCGGACGATGTGGTCGGCCTGGTCTTCCGAGAAGTCGTACGCCTCGCGCAGCGCTTCCTTGGCGTCGTCGCGGGTGTCGGCGTCCCGGACGATCTCGATCACGTCGTCGGCGTTTTTCACCGCGGTGAGCCGACCTTCGAGGATGTGGGCGCGGTCCTCGGCCTCGTCGAGTTCGTACTGGCTACGTCGCCGGACGACCTCCTTCCGGTGGTCGACGTACTCCGCCAGGGTCTCCTTGAGCGTCAGCACGCGGGGCTGGCCGTCCACCAGCGCGAGGTTGATGACGCCGAAGGTGGATTCGAGGTGGTGTTCGAGCAGTTGATTCTCCACCACGTCGGCGTTGGCCCCGCGCTTGAGATCGATCACGATCCGCACGCCGTCCCTGTCGGACTCGTCGCGCAGGTCGCTGATGCCCTCGATCTTGCCCTCGTTGACGTTCTCGGCGATGCGTTCGACCACGCGGGCCTTGTTCTCCTGGTACGGGAGTTCGGAGACGACGATGCGGCCCTCCTCGCGGTCGACCTCGTACTCGGCCCGCACCGTCAGCCGACCGCGACCGGTCTTGTACGCCTTGTGGATGTCGTTGCGGCCGACGATGTTCGCGCCCGTCGGGAAGTCCGGCCCCTTGATCGGGCCGGGACTCTCTTCGAGGTGGATCAGGTCCTCCACGTCGCAGTCGGGGTTGTCGATCAGGTGGATGGTCGCGTCGATGACCTCCTCGAGGTTGTGGGGCGGGATCTTCGTGCTCATCCCCACGGCGATACCGGTCGACCCGTTGACCAGCAGGTTCGGGTACGCCGCCGGGAGGACCCCCGGTTCCTCGAGGCGGTCGTCGTAGTTGGACTGGAAGTCGACGGTGTCCTTCTCGATGTCGGCCAGCAGTTCCTCGGCGATGGGGCTCATCCGGGCCTCCGTGTACCGCATGGCCGCGGCGGGGTCGCCGTCCATCGAGCCGAAGTTGCCCTGCCCGTCGATCAGGGGCTCCCGCATCGTGAACGTCTGGGCCATGTTGACGAGGGTGTCGTAGATGGCCTGGTCGCCGTGGGGGTGGTAGTCACCCATCGTCTCGCCGACCACCGAGGAGGACTTGCGGTGGCTGGAGCCGCTGGTGACGCCCATGGAGTGCATCGCGTAGAGGATGCGCCGGTGGACGGGCTTGAGCCCGTCCCGCACGTCCGGGAGGGCGCGGCCGGCGATGACGCTCATCGCGTAGTCGATGTAACTCTGCTCCATCTCGTCTTCGACCCGCACGCGCTCGACGTTGGCCGCGGGGGCTGCCGTCGAGTCGTCGGGCTGGTCTGGTAGCTCCGAACTCATGTCAGATGTCGACCCATTCCGCCTCGGGCGCGTGTTCCTTGATGAACTGCTTGCGCGGTTCGACGGCGTCGCCCATCAGCACCGAGAACATCTTGTCGGCCTTCGCGGCGTCCTCGATGGTGATCTGTTTGAGGTGGCGGTTCTCGGGGTTCATCGTCGTCTCCCAGAGCTGTTCGGGGTTCATCTCCCCCAGCCCCTTGAACCGCTGGACCTGCGTCGGGTTGCCGTCGCACTTCTCGGCGACGATCCGGTCCCGTTCCTGCTCGGTCATCGCGTCGTAGGTCTCGCCGCGATGCCGGATGCGGTACAGGGGCGGCTGGGCGGCGTAGACGTAGCCGGCCTCGACCAGCGGCCGCATGTGCCGGTAGAACAGGGTCAACAGGAGCGTCCGGATGTGCGCCCCGTCCACGTCGGCGTCACACATGAAGATGATCCGCTCGTAGCGGGCGTCGTCGATGTCGAACTCGTCGCCGATGCCGGTCCCGATGGCCGTGATCATGTTCCGGATCTCGTCGTTCTCCAGGATCCGGTCCAGGCGGTGTTTCTCGACGTTGAGGATCTTCCCGCCCAGCGGGAGGATCGCCTGGAACTCGGGGTTGCGGCCCTGCTTGGCCGACCCGCCAGCCGAGTCGCCCTCGACGATGAACAGCTCGGACTCGCCGGGGTCTTTGGTCTGGCAGTCGGCGAGTTTGCCCGGCAGGGCGGTCGACTCCAGGGCGTTCTTCCGTCGGGTGAGCTCCTCGGCCTTCTTCGCGGCCTTGCGGGCCTTCGCGGCCTCGACGGCCTTCCGGACGATCGACTGCGCGGTGTCCGGATGTTCCTCGAAGAAGGTCGTGAGCTTCTCGTGGATGGCGCTCTCGACGATCCCACGGACCTCGCTGTTGCCAAGTTTGGTCTTGGTCTGGCCCTCGAACTGCGGGTCGGGGTGTTTGACCGAGATGACCGCCGTCAGCCCCTCCCGGATGTCCTCGCCCTTGAGGTTCTCGTCGAGGTCGCCCAGCAGCCCGTGGTCGCTGGCGTAGTCGTTGACCACGCGTGTCAGCGAGGTCTTGAACCCCGTGAGGTGGGTGCCGCCCTCGCGGGTGTTGATGTTGTTGGCGAAGGCGTGGATCGACCCCTGGAGTTCGTCGGTGGCCTGCATCGCCACTTCCAGCTGGACCGTTCCCTCCTCGATGGCCTCCTCGTCCTCGAAGTAGATGACCTCGTCGTGGAGCGGTTCCTTGGTCTCGTTGAGGTACTCGACGAACTCCTTGATGCCCCCCTCGTAGCAGAAGGTAGATTCGGTGTCGTCCCGCTCGTCCCGGAGCGTGATCTCGACGCCGGAGTTGAGGAAGGCCAGTTCCCGGAGCCGGGCCTCCAGGGTCGAGAACTCGAAGTCGGTCGTCTCGAAGATCTCGTCGTCGGGCCAGAAGCGGATCGTGGTCCCGTTTTCCTCGTCGTCGTCGAGTTCGCGGACCCGTTTCAGATCGTACTCGGGCTCGCCGTGGTCGAACCGCTGTTTCCAGACCGCGCCGTCCCGCTTGACCTCGGCTTCGAGCCACTTCGAGAGCCCGTTGACCACGGAGACCCCCACCCCGTGGAGCCCCCCGGAGACCTGGTAGGACTTGTTGTCGAACTTCCCGCCCGCGTGGAGGACGGTCATGATGACCTCCAGTGCCGGCCGGTCGTGTTCGTCGTGCGTGTCCACCGGAATCCCCCGCCCGTCGTCGCTGACGCTGACGGAGTCGTCCTCGTGGATCGTGACCTCGATGGTGTCACAGTAGCCCGCCAGGGCCTCGTCGATAGCGTTGTCGACCACCTCGTAGACGAGGTGATGCAGTCCACGGGAGTCCGTCGACCCAACGTACATCGCCGGCCGCTTGCGTACGGCCTCCAACCCTTCCAGGACCTGAATCTGCCTGGCTCCGTACTCCGACTCGTTGGACATGAAATCTACTAACGCGTAGGATATCGGCACTGATAAAACCCCCGCACGCGCACGCTCGCGTGCGAACTGCGCCGTAGCGGCGCGTTCTCCCCTCAGCGGTCGACGGCCCGGTCGCCGATCCGGGCCGCTGATCCCTGCCAACGGCTGACGAACCGCCGTTTCACTTTCACCGAGCTGTCGTGCAACATTTAACCCCTCCGGGGGTAGAAGGGACAGAGAATGACCTCGTACCAGTCGACGCTCGCCGAGGGGGAGGGGATCGCCGAGGAGCTGGCGGAGGCCCAGCGATCCATCTCCATCGCCGAGTTCTTCGAGAAGAACCGCCAGATGCTCGGGTTCGACTCGGGTGCCCGGGGGCTGGTGACCGCCGTCAAGGAGGCCGTCGACAACGCTCTCGACGCCACCGAGGAATCCGGCATTCTCCCCGACATCTACGTCGAGATTCAGGAGAACGACGATTACTACCGCCTCATCGTCGAGGACAACGGCCCCGGGATCACCAAGGAGCAGATCCCCAAGATCTTCGGGAAGCTGCTCTACGGCTCCCGGTTTCACTCCAGAGAGCAGTCACGCGGACAGCAGGGTATCGGGATCTCCGCGGCCGTCCTCTACTCCCAGCTCACGAGCGGGAAACCCGCCAAGATCACCAGCCGGCCGAAAGGCAGGGACGAGGCGAAGTACTTCGAACTCACGATCGATACCGACACCAACGAGCCGGAGATCGAGGCCGAGGACACGACTTCCTGGGACCGGCCCCACGGTACCCGGATCGAACTGGAGATGGAGGCGAACATGCGCGCCCGCAACCAGCTCCACGACTACATCAAACACACCGCGGTCGTCAACCCCCACGCCCGGATCGAGTTGCGGGAGCCCCAGGAACACTTCAAGTTCGAGCGCGCGACCGACCAGCTCCCCGAGGAGACCGAGGAGATCCGACCCCATCCCCACGGCGTCGAACTGGGAACCCTCCAGAAGATGCTCGACGCCACCGACTCCTACTCGGTGTCGGGCTTTTTGCAGGAGGAGTTCACCCGCGTCGGCGGCAAGACCGCGGACAAGGTGATCGACAACTTCCGCGATCGCCACTTCGGCCGCGAGATGACCTGGAGCCCACCGAGGGATCACGAAGACGCGGACGTGGCCGCGGCAGTGACCGAGGCCGTCGCGAACAAGGGCGCGGAGGCGACCGCCGCGTTCGCCGAGTCGGTCGCCGCCGAGATCGGGGAGGCCGGCTCCCTCGCTCACTCCCGTGTCGAGGGGATCGTCGAGACGGCCGCGGAGGGCGTCGAGGACGAGTACGACACGACCTTCGGGTCGACCGTCCGGGAGAACGCGGTCGCGGCCGCCTGGGAAGCGATCACCGCCGAGCGCACGCCCGACATCTACGCCCTCGTCGACGAGGCGACCACGGACCGGAAGGACGACGCCCACGTCCAGGGGCTGGCCGAACGGATCGCCGCGAAGTTCGCGGACGAGGACGATCCGCGCCACCGCCTGACCCGCGACGAGGTCGCGGACTACGTCGACCGGTCGGCCGACGCCACGGAGGAGTACGACGACGCGACCTTCGGCGAGACGGCCCGCGAGAAGGTCGTCGACGCCATCTGGGAGCGGATGGCGACGGTCCCCGACGACCCGCCGAAGGTCTCGGCCATCGACGACGACCGGGACACCGCCAGCGAACTCCACGAGGCGATGCGCGAGACCGACATCATCGCGCCGCCGACGGACTGTCTCGCTCCGATCACCGACGACCTGGTGCTGGCGGGGCTCAAGAAGGAGTTCGACGCGGATTTCTACGCGGCCGCGACGCGGGACGCCTCCGTCCACGGCGGCGACCCGTTCATCGTCGAGGCGGGCATCGCCTACGGCGGCGAACTGGACGAGGGGTCCAGCGCCCAGGTGATGCGCTTCGCCAACCGCGTGCCGCTGGTCTACCAGCGCGGGGCCTGTTCGATCACCGACGTGGTCAAGACGATCAACTGGCGCAACTACAAGCTCGACCAGCCCGGCGGGAGCGGCATCCCGAACGGTCCGGCGGTCATCATGGTCCACGTCGCCTCGACGAACGTCCCCTTCACCAGCGAGTCCAAGGACGCGGTGGCGAACGTCCCCGAGATCGAACAGGAGGTCGAGCGGGCCATCCGGGAGGTCGCCCGGGACCTGAAGTCCTACCTCAAGAAGCGGCGGTCGATGCAGAAGCGCCGGCGCAAGCAGGACAAACTGGCGACGATCCTGCCGGCGATGGCCGAGAAGCTCGAAGAGGTGACCGGCAAGGGCGAACTGAACATCGACGACTCGCTGGCCCGGATCATGAACAACGTCCTGATCGACCGCGAACGCGAGGACGGGACGGTCCGGCTGATCGTCGAGAACAACGACGACACCAACGCCGACCTGGAGATCACCGACATCGTGAGCGAGGATCCCGGCGAGATCGAGGACGCCAACGTCGTCGAGATGGACGGCGAGTACTTCGTGAAGTGGGCTCCGGAGGTCTCGGCCGGCGAGGAAGCGAGCATCGAGTACAGCGTCGACGGCGACGCGACCTTCGACGTGCAGGTCGAGGGCATCGAAGACGAGAAACTGACCATCAACGCCTGAGCATGAGCACCGACACCGACACCGACGGCGCGACCGAGGACGACGCACGGGAACGACTGATCGACCTGGCCGCGCAGTTCTACGACCAGTTCGCCGAGGGCGACGTACCGACCATGTCGATCCCCACCCGGACGAAGTCGAACATCGAGTACGACGAGGACGAGGACGTCTGGGTGTACGGGGATCGGGAGAGTACCCGCACCGCCAAGACCGTCAGCGGCGCACAGAAACTGCTGAAGGCCACCTACGTCATCGACTTCCTGGCCCAGCAACTCGAGGAGGACCGCTCCTCGACCCTGCGTGAACTGTACTACCTCAGCGAGTCCTTCGACCACGAGGAGGCCCAGTTCAACAGCCAGGACGAGTCCAACCAGCTGATCGAGGACCTGGAGATCGTCTCGGACGTGCGCCGCGAGGAGTTCCACATGCGCCCCGAAGAGTCCGGCGCGACGGTGATGGGCCCGCTCCTGATCCGCGAGCAGACCCGACGCGGCGAGCGCGAGATCCACTGCCAGGAGGACGTCGGCGAGGGCGGCTACCAGATCCCGAACGACCCCGACACCATCGAGTTCCTCGACAACGACGCCGCGTTCGTCCTCTGTGTCGAGACCGGCGGCATGCGCGACCGGCTGGTCGAGAACGGCTTCGACGAGGCCCACGACGCCTTGATCGTCCACCTGAAGGGCCAGCCCGCGCGGGCGACCCGGCGGCTGACCAAGCGGCTCCACGACGAACTCGACTTGCCGGTGACCGTGTTCACGGACGGTGACCCGTGGTCGTACCGCATCTACGGCTCGGTCGCCTACGGGTCGATCAAGTCTGCCCACCTCTCGGAGTACCTGGCGACGCCGGAGGCACAGTTCATCGGCATTCAACCGGCGGACATCGTGGCGTACGACCTGCCGACCGACCCCCTCAGCGATTCGGACGTGAACGCCCTCGAATCCGAGCTGGAGGACCCGCGGTTCCAGACCGACTACTGGCGCGAGCAGATCGAACTGCAACTGGACATCGACAAGAAGGCCGAACAGCAGAGCCTGGCCTCGCGCGGGCTGGACTTCGTGACGGACACCTACCTGCCCGAGCGGCTCGACGAGATGGGCGTCATCTGAGACGCTCGTCGAGGGACTCGACGCTCGAGATGGAGTCGACGAGCGACGATGACGCGAATCCGTTCGTCCGCGGTCGCCATCGATACGTCGAGGTTGGCGCCGACACGGCTTGGGTGTCGGGCACGCGGTTCAGGATCCGTCCAGCACGACCGGCACGCCCCGACTCGCCACGTCGGCGGCGAACGCCTCGGCGTCGGTCTCGATGGCCGCGAACGTGTCGTAGTGGATCGGGAGGACGAGGCCGGGAGCCATCGCCTCGGCGAGGGCCGCGGCGGCCTCCCGATCCATCGTGAACGTGCCGCCGATGGGCGGGAGGAACAGGTCCACGTCGAGTGCGGCGTGGCCGTCCAGCACGTCGGTGTCGCCCGGCCAGAAGACGGTGGTGCCGCCGACGGTGAGCAGGAAGCCACAGCCGAACCCCTCGGGGTGGATCGGGTCGCCGGCGGCGTCGGTGTGGGGGCCGTCGGCGTGGTTGTACGCGGCCGTCGTGCGGACGATCACGTCGCCGACGAGGCCGTCGCGTTCGTCGTCGACGCGGCGGACGTCGTAGGGCAGGTCACGGACCGGGGTCACGTCGCGGTCGGTCTCGCTGTGGTGGACGGCCTCGTGGACGAGGACGGTGGCGTCCTCGCGGGCGACCCGTTCGATCCCGTCGCTGTCGTAGTGGTGGACGTGGCTCACACAGACGATGTCCCCGTCTTCGGCGTCGTACTCGTCCAGCACGCCGTACCGGCCGGGATCGAGGTAGACGACGGTGCCGTCGGGGCCCTCGATCCGGACGGTGGCGTAGCCGAGCCAGTCGACCCGGCAGTCCTCGAAGCGGACGGTCATGGGCGGCGGTTCGGACGGTACCCGAAAACCGGTGTCGGTTCCGCGCTCCCGTTCACGCGCCGTCGGCCAGCCGCTCGACCCGCTCCAGCGTGTCGGCGTCGGCCGGGTCCTTGTCCTCGCGGACGCCGAGATAGCGCGGGAACCGGAGGGCATAGCCCGAGGAATAGGTCGGCGAGGTCTGTATCTCCTCGTAGCCGACCTCGAAGACCACCGACGGCTCGATCTCGACGTCTTTGCCGTCCTCGGCGCGGATCCGCGGCTCCAGCAGATCCGTCAGGTCGGCCAGTTCCTCGTCGGTGATGCCCGTCGCGACCTTGCCGATGGTCTCGAACGCGTCGGGGCCGGCCCGGACGGAGAGCTCGAAGGTGCCGAGAAACTCGGCGCGGCGGCCCTCGCCCCACTCGGCTCCCGTGACGACGCAGTCCAGCGTCTCCACGTCGGGTTTGCGCTTGAGCCACTCCCGCCCGCGCCAGCCCGGGGAGTACGTCGAGTCGGGGTCTTTCAGCACGATCCCCTCGTGGCCGGCGTCGAGCGCGGCGGCCTCCACGTCGGCGATCTCGTCGGGGTCGTCGGTGACGGTGAGCGTCGAGACGCGCGAGTCGAGGATCGCGGTCAGCCGGTCGTGGCGCTCGGCAAGCGGCGCGTCCAGCAGGTCGTCGCCGTCGGCGTGGAGGCAGTCGAACGCCCACAGCCGGACCTCGACTTCCTCGCGGGCCTTCGCCACGTCGTGTTTCCGGCGGAACCGGCGCAGGACCGCCTGGAAGGGGAGCGGATCGCCGTCGTCGTCGACGGCGACGACCTCGCCGTCGAGGATGGCCGGGACGGACAGGCGGTCCTCGACGAAGTCGACGACCTCCGGCAACGGGTCGGTCACGTCCTCCATGTTGCGGGAGAACAGCGACGCCGACTCGCCGTCGTAGTGGACCTGGACGCGAGCGCCGTCGTACTTGGTCTCGACGGCGACCCGGTCCCACGAGTCGACGGCGTCGGTGACCGTCCCGGCCTGGGCGAGCATGGCCTGGACCGGCCGCCCGACCGCCAGTTGCTGGTCGTCGAGCCCCGACTCGCCGTCCTCGCGGGCGACGGTGGCGACCAGCCCGTAGTCGTTGGTCACCTGGAGGGCGCGCTCGACGGCCGCGACGGGCACGTCGAACGCCTCGCCGATGGCGTCCCTGACCGTCCCCTCGCCGACGCCGATGCGCATCTCCGAGAGGACGAGCCGCGCGAGATAGCGTGCTTCGGCGGGATCACAGCGGTTGAACAGGCCAAAGAGCAGATCGAGCTTGCGGTCCTGACTGCCCGACCCGGCCGCCGCCGCGAGGTCGCGCAGCTCCGATTCGACCTCGCCGACGGTCAGGCCGTCCGGGCCGTCGTCGCCGAACGCGCCGAGTCCCTGCTGGCCGCCGAAGTCGTACTCGGCGGCCACGTCGCCCACGTCGCCCACGTCGGCGACACGGGACTCCACGTCCTCGGCCGAGACGTTGTGCCCCGCCGCGCGGGCGATGGCGGCGTAACAGAGGCTCGGGCCGACGTCCAGCGTCGTCGACTCGTGGGCGGGGAACACTCGGCCCTGGACGAACCGGGCGACGGTGTCGAGGTCCTCGTCGGCCACCGTGAACAGATCGCGGACCAGCGAGACGGTCTCCAGATCGGCCGCGGTCGCCTCGATCTCGTCGGCGCGGTCGGCGAAGGCGGCGAACTCCATCGACACGGGGTAGCCCCGACCGGGTGTTAAAACTCGCGGAGTCGGTCGATTCGTGGCGACACGTCCCGGCGGCGACCCGACGAGTCAGTGGTCTACTCCCCGGTGCCGGTCCGTTCGTAGGCCGCACCGAGCCGGTCGACCATCCGGTGGACGGGCAGCGTGAAGCCCAACCGACTGGTGACCAACGCCACGGGCATGAGCGCGATGCCGAGTACCAGCGTCAGCTGGTACAGCACGAACAGCAGGCCACTGTGCAAGCGGGTTTTCATCGTCCTCGAACGTGACTGGTTCGATGGCCTAATAAATATCTTTCTGGAGTCTCGATTCTGTAATGGTCTTTCGTCCAGGAAAACGGCCGTGCCGTACTGCGGTTCGATCCCGGTCGGGAAAGCGAGACGGGGGGCGCGGTCGACGGGTCGTCGACGGTAACGGGGAGATAATCGACGCGGGTCGGAGCCGTAAGTTACGGCCATTATCGGCGTGACGTGCGCGGTCGCCGCGATGGCGCGAGCGAATCATAAGACACGATAGGGTGGGGAACAGACGGACGGACATGAACTACCTCGTAGTGATGGAAGCCGCCTGGTTGGTTCGAGACGTCGAGGACATCGACGACGCCATCGGTGTCGCGGTGAGTGAAGCGGGCAAGCGACTCAACGATCAGGAGATGGACTACGTCGAGGTCGACGTGGGTGCGACGGGCTGTCCCGCCTGTGGCGAGCCCTTCGATTCGGCCTTCATCGCCGCCGACACCGCCCTCGTCGGGCTGGTGCTGGAGATGAAGGTCTTCAACGCCGAGAACACCGAACACGCCCAGCGGATCGCCAAGAGCGAGGTCGGCGGTGCCCTCCGTGACGTTCCCCTCTCGGTCGTCGAGACCGTCGAGTTCGAGGAGGACGAGGAGATCGACGCCTCCGCCGGTGCCTGAGCAAGAACCTTTTTGTATTACCCCAGGTTATCGGGGCGTATGGAACTGCCGACCCCCGAGGACCTCCGCGAGCGCCGGACCGACCTGGGGTTGACCCAGAGCGAACTGGCCGAGCGCGCGGACGTGTCCCAGCCGTTGATCGCACGGATCGAGGGTGGGGACGTGGACCCGCGACTCTCGACGCTCCGGCGGATCGTCAACGCCCTGGAGGAGGCCGAGGGCGGCATCCTCCGGGCCGGTGACCTGATGCACAGCCCGGTCTACGGCGTCGAACCCGACGACAGCGTGATGACCGCCATCGAGATGATGAATCAGGAGGGCTACTCCCAGCTCCCCGTCGTCCGCGACGACTACCCCGTCGGGATCGTCGCCCACAGTGACATCCGCCACTCGGACGAGGACGACCTCGGCGAGCTCCCCGTGGCCGAGGTGATGCGCGAGTCGATCACCACCGTCACGAAAGACGCCACCGTCGACGAGGTCGACACCCACCTCGACCACCACGAGGCCGTCATCGTCATCGAGAACGCCGAGATGATCGGCATCATCACCGACGCCGACGTGGCCGCGAACCTCGGCAGCTGATCCCCCGTCGGTGCCCGACACCCGGCGAACCGGGGCTTTTAGCGGCCCGGCGGTCGACCCTTCCCGACGATGATCGAACGGATCTGGCACGGGTGGACGGCCCCCGACGACGCCGACGAGTACGAGCGCCGCCTCCAGGAGGAGATCCTCCCCGAGTTCGCCGAGGAAGACATCGAGGGGTATCGAGGCGTCCGCGTCCTGCGCCGGCCACTCGACGACGAGGTCGAGTTCGTCACTATCATGCGGTTCGACTCCATCGACGCCGTCCGGGAGTTCGCGGGCGAGGACTACGAGGCGGCCCACGTCCCGCCGAAGGCCCGTGAGGTCCTGACGCGGTTCGACGACCGCGCCCGTCACTACGAGATACGGGACCAGCGGGAGTACTGACGCGGCCGCTGGCCGGACCGAACGCGAACCGCGCTCCCTGCGGTCGCGCGGATGCTACAACTCCAGCCCGCGAACCGCGACCGCTTCCTCACCCCCCTGCACTGCACCGATAACGCGGCCGTCGGTTTCCTCGACCAGCGCCGCGGCGTCTTCGGGGTCCAGCGCCGCGACGAAGCCCGTCCCCATGTTGAAGGTCCGGTGCATCTCCTCGTCGGCGACGGCGCCCTCCCGCTGGACGAACTCGAAGACCGGCTGGGCCTCGAAGGGGTCGGTGATCTCGTAGCGGAAGTCGCCCATCCGGGCGAGGTTCGTCCAGCCGCCGCCGGTGACGTGGGCCGCGGCGCGGGCGTCGTGCTCCCGGAGCGGGTCGAGCAGGTCCGTGTAGATCCGGGTCGGCTCCAGCAGTTCCTCGGCGATGGAGCGATCCGGATTCGGCGGGAACGGATCGGTGTACTCGTGGTTCTTCGTGACCGCCTTGCGAGCGAGCGTCAGCCCGTTCGAGTGGATGCCGCTGGAGGGAAAGCCCACCAGCGCGTCGCCGGCCTCGGCCTCGCCGGGAAAGAGTGCCCCTTTCTCGGCCAGTCCGGCGCAGGTCCCGGCGATGTCCAGCCCCTTGACGACCTCGGGCATGACGGCGGTCTCGCCGCCGACGAGTTCGACGCTCGCGCGGTCGGCCCCCTCGGCCAGCCCCTCGCCGATCTGTTCGCTGGTCTCGTCGTCGGGTTCGGCGACCGCGAGGTAGTCGACGAAGGCGACCGGCCGGACCCCTGCCGCCACGAGGTCGTTGACGTTCATCGCGATGCAGTCGATGCCGATCGTCGAGTAGTCGTCGACGGCCTCCGCGACGAGCAGTTTGGTGCCGACGCCGTCGGCGGCGAGGGCCAGATAGCGGTCGCCGATGTCGAGCAGGCCGGCGAAGTCGCCCTCGAAGCCCTCGGTCGCGCCGATCAGGGCCGCGGTGGCCGCCTCGCTTTCGTCGATGTCCACCCCGGCCTCGGCGTAGGTCATCCCGTCGTCGTCCTCGGTCATACCCGAGTTCGGGCCCGGCGCTCGCAAAAGCCCGTCGGTCGCCACCGCCTCGGTACCACCGCCGGTCGAGCCCTCTCGAATCCGGCGGGACGCCGCCGGCTAGCCGGAGTTGGCGTACCCGTAGATCCGCCAGTGGTCGCCTTCCATCCGGAGTTCGAGCGCGATGGTGGTGGTCTCGGACCGACCGGAGTCGGGTGCCGTGACCGTCAGCGTGACCGTCACCACGACGCCCGTCTCGGTGCGCTCGCGTATCGACGTGTCGTCGACGGTGACGGACGCTCGCTCCAGCTGATCGAGCGTCTGGGCTGCCACCAGCTCCCGCGGCGCGTCGCTGTGGACCAGTGCCTTCGCGGCCTGTCGGTTCCCGTCGTCCATCGCCCGGTAGAACTCCCGGACCACCGCCTCCGGACCCCGCACCGGTTCCTGGCCGGGGGCACCGCCCGTCGAACCGCCCTCACCCGTTCCGACCTGGGTCGAAGTGTACAGCCGCCACCGCCCGTTCTCCCGCCGGAGTTCGATGTCGACCTCGTCGCGTCGCGTTCCCGACCCGCCCGGTATCGAGGCGCGGACGACCGTCCGGACGACGGCCCGGTCCTCGCCCCGTTCGATCAGTTTCGCCGACGCCACCGTGACGGTCCCCTCGGCGAGGGGTCCGTACCGACTCTCGGTCACTGGCGGTTCCGTCGTGTTACTGTGCATCAACGCGTTCGCGGCCCGGAACCGCCCCTCGTCGAGCGCGGCGTAGAAGGCTCGAACCGTCTCTTTCGGCCCGAGGGTGCCGGAATCCGGCGTCCCGTCGGCATCCGTGTCCGCGTCGTCACCCCCCGTCCCGCCTCCGCCGTCGAGTGCGTCCAGACAGCCGCTCAGGCCGGCGACGGCGGCGAGACCGCCGATGTATTCCCGTCGTGTGGACTCGCGCATACCAGTCCCCTCGGACAGGTGTCATATAAAACCACGTCGCCTCGCCGAACGCCCTCAGAACAGGCCGAACCCGAACAGCGCCCACAGCCCCAGCGCGACCGAGGGGACGAACACGGCGACGAACACCGGCGTACTCCACTCCTTGACCGTGTTCCCGTCGAGCGGCCCGAACGGGACCATGTTGAACGCCGCGAGGAAGAGGTTGATCGTCAGCCCCAGCCCGCCGATGGAGGCGGGGAAGCCGCCGGCGAAGAAGGCAAGCGGGGCGAACAGCGCGGCCAGCACGAGGTTCGTCACGGGTCCCGCCAGCGCGATCAGGCCGTTCTCTCGCGGCGTCGACCGACCCTGGTGGTAGACCGCGCCGGGCGCGGCGAAGAGGAAGCCGATCATCGCGCCCATGATCGCGACGAACAGCATGCCGTAGTCCGCCCGGAACTCCGCGAGCTTCCCGAACCGGATCGCGACGACCTTGTGTGCCAGTTCGTGCAACAGGAAGGCCACGCCGACGGTCAGGAAGCTCAGGCCGAACGTCCGGACGGCGTCCGGAACCGAGAACCCCCGGAGACCGGGGAGCAGGAGGATGCTGAACGCGACGCTCAGCGCGATCCAGGCCGCTCCCAGATCCAGCAGTTCGCGGGCGGAGAAGCGGACGGTCACGTCACCAGCCCCCAGATCAACCGGGCGCTGTTCTCGGCACCCTGGGCCATCAGGCGGACGACCTCGCCGGTCGAGCCGATCTCGGCGAAGAAGTAGGGCAACAGGACCACGCCGAACAGGAAGCTCGCGATCATGCTCCCGACGTTGGTCATGGCGACGATCAGGATGAGCCGAAAGAGGGGCACGTCGAGCATCCGGGCGAACAGGTCCCTGACGGGTGCCTGCTCGTCGTCGAGGATCTCGTTGAGCGTGTTGATGTCGCCGATGTTGACCGAGGTGTACCGGAGTTCGACGTAGCCGGCGAACCAGCCCGGGGCCAGCAGGGGGTTGAGGCTGGTCAGCCAGGCGACCGCGCCCCCGACCGTGGCACTCTGCCAGTGTGCGCCCGCGAGTTTCGCCAGCGCGAAGGCGATGATCCCGTTGATGAGGAACCACGAGCCGAAGATCCGGACCAGCAGACCGGTCGAGATGCCCTCGACGCCGGTCGCGACCGCCAGCACCAGCAGGGCGAAGATGGCCAGGAACCCGAGCGTGAACAGGTACCCGAACAGTTTGAACGGCGAGAACCGCCGCCCGGACTCGACGCCGACCAGCGACTCCATCGGCGGGAGCCGTTCGGGGTCGTCGAGGTACTCCTCGATCCCCGCGCGGTGGCCCGCGCCGACGACCGCGACCACCGAGTACCCGGCCTCGCGCAACTGGACGAGGTTGTGCGCGATGTAGGCGTCGCGTTCGTCGATGAGCGCCTCCGCGCCGCCGGGCGAGAACCGGCGGAACTCCTCCATCATCGCCGACACCACGTCCGTGTCCGTCATCTCGGACATGTCGAGTTCCTCCAGGTCCTCCTCTTCGCCGGAACCGGTCAGCAGGAGGGCCAGGCCCGTCCCGACGGTGAGGCCGACGGTGACCGCGAGCGCCAGCCCGTCGACGATGCCGAGGAGCACGCCCGGCAGGAACCCGACGCCGCCGAGCAGGAGCGGCCCGGCGAGCAGTTCCAGCGGGATCGCGAGGAAGAAGCCGAGCCCGAACCCGAGCGTCAGCCCGGTGACGAGGGGGTCGCCGACGCCGGCGAGCAGGCCGCCCAGGAGCTTGAGCTTCTCGAACCCGGTGAGGCGGGCCCAGAACCGCTGGATCGTCGTCTGGATGTCCCGATCGACCAGGGCGACGCCGAGCCCGTGCTCCTCGGCCGTCTCGACGGCGGCCATCATGTCCGCGCCGGGGTCGACGTCGAACCGGTCGCCGAGTCTGGCCTGGACGTAGGACAGCATCCAGTAGGCCAGGAACTGGAAGACCGTGTTGCCCCCGAGGAGATCGCTCGGGTCGAGGTCCTCGGGCGTCTCGCCTTTGAGCTGGCGATACCGCCCCTCGTCGAGTTCGACGGCGACCACGTCCGGCCGTCGCTCCGCGATCGTCTCCTCGACCTCGCGGACGCTGTCCTCGGAGACGTGAGCGGTCCCGATCACCGTCACCTCTCCCTCCCCCGACGGGGACGACGGGGCCGACGGCGTCGGTGTCGACCGTTCACTCATTGCCCCGGCATAGACGACCCCCTGCCTTACGAGTGTCGGGACGACTGCGTGGCCGACCGCCAACGCACCGCCACGCCGCGGGCGTCCCCATCCGGTCCCGGCCCGACCGCCGGTCCGGCAGACTCTTCCCCCGGGACGGGAAACCTCCGGAAAATGCCGGACCTGATGGACACCTACATCGAGAACCGCAAGATGATCCAGCCACACCACGCCAACGACCTCGACACCACCCACGGCGGGAACGTCCTGAAGTGGATGGACGAGGTGGGCGCGATGTCCGCGATCCGGTTCGCCGGCAGCGACGTACTCACCGCCCGGATGGAACAGACCAACTTCCGGGGCCCCATCCCCGTCGGCGAGAACGCGCTCATCGAGAGCTACGTCTACGAGACCGGGGACACGAGCATGCGCGTCCGGGTGCGGACCTTCCGGGAAGACCTCCGGACCGCCGAGACCGAACTGACCACCGAGTCCCACCTCGTCTACGTCGCCATCGACGAGGAGTTCGAGCCCCGGAGCGTCCCCGACCTCACCGTCTCCAGCGACCGCGGCGCGGAACTCCGGACCGCCGCCCGCGAGAGCGACGAGAACACCGACCGCGGGGAGTGAGCGCGTCCCCGCGTTCGAGGGCCGTCCTTTTCCCCGCCGGCGTCCTACCGGGTCCCATGGGACTGGACGTGGACACCCCCGACCCGCCGGAACTGGAGGCGTTCGACCCCAACGAGTACGAGGACGCCGAGGTGGTCGGCGACTCGGACTTCCGACGCGACGAGATCGAGGACTTCCTCGCGGACAGCGCGTGGGACCGGGCCTTCGGTGAGTGGACCGACCACACCGACCTGGACGCCGCGGAGTACGACATCGTGACCGACCTCGGCCTGATCGAACGGTTCGACTTCTTCTGGGACTCCCACGCCGACCGCGTCGGCTACCACGCCCCGGGACTGCCCGAGGACTGGAAGGAGCGCGACATCCACCCCGGGCTGGACTCGTGGGGCACCGTCTCCTCGATCAACGCCGAACTCACGGAACTCGGTCAGATCGTCTGCGACGTGCTGAAAGAGGAGTACATCGACTGGGAGACCGACTACGAACCGCCCGAGGACCTCCCCGACTTCTGAGCCGCCACCCGCTCCGGGCCGGCGGAACCGGTTGCAGTCGGGACCTTCTTAACCGGTGCCACCCCTGCTGTTAGACATGGCAGAGGTCATCCCGCCGACGGAACGGGTCTGCGAGCGCTGTGGCCGTCACGACCGCTGGGACGAGGAGCGCGACACCTGGGTCATCGTCGCCGAGGACGGGGAGAAGGCGGCCGGGAACCCCCACTGCCTCCACGAGTGGGACATCAACGGCGACTACAACCCCTTCGAGGAGTGACCCTCGCCGTCGCGGCCGGGCGAGAGTGACAGTGCCGGAAGGTGTTTTTGTCTCCCCGTCCTGCGCCGCAGTATGCCGACGATATTCGTGACCGCGCCGCCGGAGGCGGCCGAATCGATCGCCCAACGGCTCGTCGAGGAACGACTCGCCGCCTGCGTGAACCGGTTCCCCTGTCGATCGACCTACCGCTGGGACGGCGAGATCCACGACGAGGAGGAGGCGATCCTGCTCGTCAAGACGACCGAGGGCGGGTGCGAGGCCGTGAAGGAACGTATCGAGGAGTTACACCCCTACGACGTGCCGGCGATCGAACGCTTCGACAGCTCCGGCGTCTCCCCCGCGTTCGCCGACTGGCTCGACGAGGCCGTCGACCCGCCGGCGTGATCGTCAGGTCGAGTCCTCGTCGGGGACGTGCGCCTCGGCGACGGGCTCGTCGGTTTCGGCGTGGTCTCGGGCGATCTCGACGTACCGCTCGCCGGCGTACTGCCAGATCGAGTCCTCGACCTCCTTGACGACCTCCGCGGGCTGGCCGGCGACCAGCACCGACTCGGGCACCTCCGTGTCCTCGGTGACGACGCTGTTGGCCCCGACCAGGCTCTCCGCGCCGATGGTCGAGCGGTCCAGCACGATCGCGCCCATCCCGACCATCGCGCGCTCCTCGACGGTCGAGGCGTGGACGATGGCGTTGTGCCCGACCGTCGCGTAGGGACCGATCTCGACGCCCTCGTGCAGCGTCGCGTTGTCCTGGACGTTCGCGCCCTCCCGGAGGACGATCTCGCCGTGGTCGCCCCGCAGGACCGTCCCCGGCCAGACGCTCGCCTCGGCCTCCAGCGTCACGTCACCGATGACCGTCGCCGCCGGATCGACGTACGCCGAGTCGGCGATGGTCGGTTCTACCCCTTCGAATGCTCTGATCATCGTCCGCCCTGTCCGCACCCAGTGACAAAAACCACCCGGCTCGGTCCCCGTGAGGCCGGCCCGTCGGAACGAATCCCGCCGTCGACGCGCCCGGTTTTCAGATTTCGTAACTGGCGGGATGGACTTATGCGAGCCCGGCCGCGAATAGAACCCATGCCAGCGAACGGACGCGACATCGCGGTCTTCGTCGTCGGACTCGCCGTGGCCGGGCTGGCCCCGATCGTGGCCTTCCCGACGCTCGAGTTCGGCCCGATGCTCGCGGAAGTCTCCGCGCTCGCGGGCGGAATCCCGGTTCACCACGTCGGGGTCGTCGTCCTCGTCGCGCTCGTGGCGGCCGCCTGGGTCGACACGGGACTCGGGGACGAGTCGAACCACGACCGCGAACACTGGGAGTAAGAGAGGAACCGGGAGCGACCGCCGTGGGCCCGTCAGGGCGTGCCGACGCCAGCACCGCCCGCGGGTTCCGCGAGGAGCGGCAGACTGGCCGACCCGCCGGTCGACGTGTCGTTCGTCCCGTCGGTACCGTTCCCGGTCGTGCCGTCGCCGCTCGTCCCGGTAGTGCTGTCGCTGCTCGTCTCGTTCCCGGAGGCCGTGTCGCTCTCCGGTGGCTGTCCCCCTCCGAGCGTGGTCCGGGTCAGGGTGACCCGCACGGGCGAGTCGTCCTCTCCGATGACCTTCGCCTCGCTCACGTGGGTCGTGGTGTTGTACAGGTAGGTCTCACCGCTGCTCAGGTTCCGGTAGAGGGGCGTGCTGATCCGGTACGGGCCGGCGGCCTTGACGGCCACGTCCGTGTAGCCCGCTTCCGTGCCCCAGTTCTCGTAGCCCGTCGTCGAGTACGGCACCGTCATGCTGAAATTGCCGTCCGGTCCCGTCTGGACGCGCTGGGTGTACCGGAACGTCGTGTTCACGGCGTTCAGACGCATCCGGACCGAGGCGATCACCGTCCGGTTGGCCGGTCCGGTGCCCGTTATCGTCGCACCGGGGACACGCTCGAACACCTTCGTCCAGGGCGGCGACGGGTTCCCCCGCCCCAGCAGGATGTTCTGGATCTCGCGCAGTTGTCCCCGCGATGCGCTCCGGAACGCCGCCCGCCCGCCGGCCAGGGACGTCGCCACACGCCGGAACCCTCGGGCGTAGGTCCCCTGCAGTGCCGACGTGTTCGAGTAGTGGACCAGCCGGTAGTGCTCCAGTGCCTCGACGGGTTCGGGCGGGTTCGGCCCGACGCCGCCGATCTGGGCTGTGCTCTCGTTCTGGACGAACTCGCGGGCCTGTCGCATCGTGTTGAACACCCGGTACGGTCGCTGGTCCCCGCGCGGGAGGACTTTGATCTGTCCGCTCCGGACCTGTCTCGTGTCGTAGTTGAAGACGATCGGCCTGGGCTGGCGGCTGCTCCCGTGGAAGTACCACAGGCGGTTGACCATGCTCTCGTAGTAGCGCTGTGTCTTGAGGTTGTACGCGATCCGTGCCCGCCGACCGCTGAGATCGTACACGCGGCTGTAGTAGTCCGATCTCGTCGTGCTGGCGTTGAACACGATCGGCGCGAAGAACTTCCCACGGGAGAGCCGCGAGTACGTGTTGACCATCTTCCAGTCGATCATCACGTACCGGGTCTTTGCGTCGTCCTCGCTGACGTTGGCCAGCACGTCAGCCGCCTGCTCCTCGCTGGGTGCGAGCAGGAAGTTCGCCGCCTCGCCGGCGCCCTGCTGGAACGGGTTGGCGTTCGGGATGCGCTGTGCCCGCTCGGTGATCCAGTGGCCGTAGTCCCACCAGGACATCACGCCGTAGGCTCCGGCGGGGTAATTGTAGTCGTCCTGTCTCGGAACGGTCGCGTTGAAGTCCATCGCGTTGTTCGCGCCGCCGTAGGTCCCCGGGACCGGCGTGTTGTTCTGCATCCATTCGAGGCCGTCGGTCCAGCCGACCACGCCGGCGCTCGGGCCGGCCCGGCTCCCGACCTGGACCGCCGTCGACGAGCCACTACCCAGCGGGACGGCCATCGGTGTGATCACCAGGACCAGTACCGCCAGGATCGTCAGCACCTGGAACGTCTCGATCCGTTCGAGCGTCCTCCCCGGAGCGATGTACTTGATGACCAGCGCGATGGTGTAGGCGTTCAGGACCGCGATCGGCAGCGTGAGGTAGTAGCCGAAGCGAACCTGGGTCAGCGTCGCCAGCAACATCGTGACCGTCCAGATCATCAGGAGCACCGTCTCCGACCGGCGTTCCGTGCCCCGAACGTGGCCGACCACCATGGCGACCAGCGCCACGAAGGCACCGAACCAGGCCAGGCCGTAGCTCCCGAACAGTCGCGGAAGCAGATTGCCCAGCGGGAGCGGCTGTGCCTCGCCGATGGTCGCCGCCTGCGCACCGCCGCTCAGTCCGATGAACCGCTCGGTGTTCTTCACGAAGAAGTGGAACATGTCGGGGAGTAGAACGGCCGTGAGGACGCTCACGGCGGCGATACTCCCGAACACGAGCAGGGGGTACGCGCGTCGGTCGATGTCCCTGTCGTCGACCTCGCGGGCCAGCCAGGCCATGAACACCGCGCCGGCGGCCACTGCGAACGCGAACAGCGGCTGCACGAACGAGAAGTCGGTGCCGGTCAGTTCCAGCGTCGCGAGCGGGACGAGCGAGAGCAGTCCGGTGACGACGAGCACGACTGTGCCGACGAACGCGACGTGTTCCGGGCTGCGACCCCGCAGGAAGTCGAGGGTCAGCTGGATCACGAGGAAGACGCCGAAGATGCCGATCAGCAACAGCGCCGGCGGCCACACCCAGATGTACAGCGCGGTGGCGACGCCGGCCAGCGTCGCCCAGCCCACGGGCCGTCGGAGGGCGTCCCACTCGCGGTTGGCGACGAGCTCCCAGACCGGCATCTCCTCTTCGGCCACTGCGACGGCGACCATGATCGCCAGCACGGCCGTCATCTGGAACAGGACCTCGGCGACCTGGTGATCGGAAAAGCCCACGAGACTGCGGCTGAGGAAACTGCCCGAGGACAGCGCCAGGACCAACACGCTGACGAGGCCGCCGAATCGGCCACCGAGGCGTCGACCAGCGAAGTAGACGGGGATCGCCACGGCCGTCCCGAAGACCGCGGGCGCGAACAGCAGCGTCATCGCGACCGTCTGTTCGCTCGGGTTCCCGAGGCCGATTATCAGCGCCACCGTCGCGACGATCTGGTCGAACAGCGTCCCGAACTGACCCGAGGCGGTCCCCTTCGGGAAGTACGTCCACGGATCGAACGGCATCGTACTCGGCCAGTGGTTCGCGACGTACTGGGTCTGCCTGAGGTGGTACCAGGCGTCGTTCCCCGAGAAGAACACCCGCCCGTCCCTGACGAAACGGCTCCAGCTTTGCGCCCGGACCCACAGCATGAACCCGAGTAACACGACCAGCGTCGGGATGTGATACCAGTCTTGGACGTCTCCGAGGACGTTGCCGACCTCGACGTCCTCGAAGTACCCCCGGCGTTGACTCATTGTCCGGGACAAAAACCAATGCGGGGATAAGCTTTGTTAAATTCACCTCCGTCTCCCGCCACGTCGAGCGGTTCCGATACCGCTCCGACAGGCCGTCTGTGTCGACAGATCCGGGTTTTCCGACTTTCGAATCGAACGCCGACATCGACCCAACACTCAGGTGATCCCACCCCGAACGACCCGGGACGCCCGACGCTGGCGCGTCGGATCACGAGATGACCCGCGAGGACTCACGGCGGACGGCCCGAGGCGACGACCGCGCCATCACGGTCACCGATAGCATCGCCGCCGGATCGCTGGTCGCTCTGGTCGTGATACTCTCGGCCGGGCTCGGACTCGGCGTCCTGTACTCCCCGTCGGAGGAGGGCAACGCCACGCAGGCGACGTTCACGTTCCAGCACTTCCCGGACGGTTCGGTGCTGGTCGTGACGTTCTCCCAGGGCGACCCGATCCCGGCCGGGAAACTGGCGGTCGTCAGCGGCGAGACGAACCGCACCTGGGCGATGCTGGCGAACGTGAGCGAGTCGACGACGGTCTCGGAGGGCTCGACGATCCAGCTGACCGGGAGCGGACGGTTCGGCAAGCCGATCACGACGAGTACGCGAGTCCGGGTCGTCTACATCACCGGGAACGGGACCCGGGTGCTGGACCGCTGGCCGCCGAACAGCTCCAGCGGATAGAAACCCCTTTGGCGTGTGGGTGACGACCCGTCGGTATGCGGGTCTCGGTCGTCCTCTGCACCCACACGCTCGATCGGTACGACGCCTTCACCGAGGCCGCCCACAGCGTCCTCGCCCAGACACACGACGACACCGAACTGGTGCTGGTCAGCGACGGCTCCGAGGCCGTCTCCGAGCGCTTCGAGGCCGACTTCGGCGACCGCGAGGACGTGGTCACCCACTGCAACGACGAGAACGTCGGCCTGCTGGAGAGCCGCAACAACGGCGCGAAAGTCGCCACCGGCGACGTGGTCGCGTTCATCGACGACGACGCCGTGGCCGACCCCGAATGGGTCGCCGAACTCGTCGAGGCCTACGAGTACCGCGACGCCCTCGCCGCGGGCGGGAAGATGACCCCCGAGTGGGTCGCCGGCCGGCCCGCCTTCCTCCCCGAGGAGTTCTACTTCCTCGTCGGCGTGACCCAGCGCGGCTTCGCGGACGGCCCCGGCGAAGTTCGCAACACCTTCGGCTCGAACATCTCCTTCCGCCGTGACGTGTTCCTCGATCTCGGTGGGTTCGACACCGACATCGGCGGCCGGCAGGGCGACGAGAACCTCCAGGGCGGCGAGACCGAACTCTGTGCGCGGCTACGCGAGGCCTACGACGCCGGCGTCTACTACAATCCCGACGCACGCGTCGCGCACAAGGTCTTCGAGTACCGGACCGATCCGAAGTGGCTGCTCGACCGCGCGTTCTGGCAGGGCTACTCCAAGCGCGGGATGGAGGTGCTGGTGCCCGAATCCACGGGCGAGGAGTACGATTTTCTGGGGCAACTGCTCGGCGAGTTCGTCCCCGCCCGGGCGAAGAGCCTCGTCACCGCGCCGTCCCGCGAGAAAGCCCTGCAGTTCGCGATGCTGTTCGTGTTCACCGCCGCCGTGGGACTGGGCTATCTCTACGGCGCGACGAAGTGGCGATGACCGGCCGGCCCGGCGGCGAGACGGCGGCTCGCCGTCGGTAGGCTTAAGCGCGCGCCGTCGCTCGACCCGACAATGACCGACGGGGCGACGGACGGCGACGGGACCGTCGACGACGGGACGGACGAGGGGCCGACCGCGACCCTCGCCGACCTCGACGTGGCCGTCGCCCACTGGGGGATCGACGCCTGGGGCGGTGCCGAGTACCTCGTCACCCACCTCGCCGAGGCGCTGGACTGTGATCGGGTCTACACGCTCGGCGACCCCGCTCCGGACGACCCCAACCCCTACGGCGACGTGACCTTCGTGGACGTGCTCCCGTCGCTGTCGCCGACGCCGCCCCGCCGCCTCCAGTCCCGGGTCGGCCGCGTCTTCGAGTACGCCCTCTGGGAGGACGTGGACTGGCGCGAGTACGGCCGCCCCGACGTGCTGGTCACCTCGGGCGCGACGACGCGGGCGGTCATCACGCCCGACGACACCCTCCACCTGAACTACTGCCACTCGCCGCCGCGGTGGTTCTACGATCTCTACCACGACCGGAAGGACTCGCTCGTGGGCCAGCTGGCCCGCCCGCTGGTGCGGTACCTGCGGATGCGCGACGCCACCGTCGACCCCCGCGTCGACGGCTACTTCGCCAACAGCCCGATCGTCGCCCGCCGCATCCGGAAGTTCTACGACCGCGACTCGGAGGTCCTGTACCCGCCCGTCGACCTCTCGGCCTACGAGGACCGCGGCGACGAGGGCTTTTACCTCCACCTCGGCCGCCTCGACGAGGAGAAAGGCGTCCCCGCCGTCGTCGAGGCCTTCACGGGGAGCGACCACCGCCTCGTGCTGGCGGGCGGCCGCGGCGACGTGGACGAGGCCGTGATGGACCGGATCCGCCGCGCCGACGCCATCGACTACCGCGGGTTCGTCGACGAGGCCGAGAAGTACGACCTGCTCGCGACCTGCCGCGCCTTGGTGTTCAACGGCCGCGACGAGGACTTCGGGATCGTCCCGATCGAGGCCAACGCCAGCGGGAAGGCTGTGTTGACCCGCGACGAGGGGTTCCCCGCGCTGTTCGTCGAGGACGGCGCGAACGGCTACCGGCACGACGGGTCGGCCGCGGCCATTCTCGACGCCGTCGAGCGGTTCGAGCGGGAGGGGGTCGCGGGCGACCCGCGGGACCGCGCCGAGCGGTTCGACG
>JBDGUF010000012.1:0-42605 GCA_042216105.1 Halorientalis sp. | reverse complement strand
CCTACGGGACAGCGTCCTAAGCGCTGCGCCTTTGGCCTGGCTCGGCAACCCGCGCGCACCCCTCACTTTCCGACGCCTCCTTATAAATATCACGAGCCGGATCGACCGCCGCCGAGCGGTTCGTCGGCCGACGGCTCTCCCCGTGCTGGCGGCGGCCGATCCGTGCGGTGTCGAGGCCTCACCGTCCGGCTGGGAACGCGGCCGTCCCGTGTGTCCTCGGCGGTCGAGCGGTCGCGGCGATCCGGGCGACAGCGTTTATACTTCCGGGCGGTCAACGAGCGGGTGTGTACCGGGCCAGCGACGAGGTCGAAAACGAGGAGTGGCTCGCCGAGCTTGAGGCGGCGGCCGACAGCCTCGGCCTCGGCGACGAGGCGCGGACCCGTGCGGCCGACCTGTTCCTCTCGACGCTGCCCGACAGCGATCGGTCCAAGCGGCCGACGATGGCGGCCAGTCTCTACGTCGCGACGCTGGTGACGGGCGATCGACGGTCCCAGAGCGACGTGGCCGACGCCGTGGGCGTCTCGCGACTCTCGGTCCAGCAGCGCTGGAAGGAGTTGCTCGAACGCACGGGACTGGACGCCCCGGACTGGTGAGTCAGGTTTCCGTCTCCCGCTTGGGTCGGCCGTCCCGCTCGGGCGTGAGGTTGCCGTGTTCGTCGATCTCGCCTTTGACGATCCGCGTCGAGGAGATCACCTCGCCGTCGTCGGCGTAGACGTGGTCGACGACCTCGATCTCCAGGGGGTCGTCGCCGTTCTCGCGGCGGATCTCGTTGATGCGGCGGCCGCCCGTCTCGGTCTCGGGGGAGACGACGAGCACGTCGAACTGCGGTTCGGTGGCGATGCCGGTCGGCTCGGTCAGTTTGCGGATCGCGTACTCGCGGTCGAACTCCGCGGCGAAGTCCGCGAGTTCCGCGTCGAGGTCGCGCCGGCGTTGCTCGAACGACCGGACGTGGCGATCCTCGTCGCGGGTCTTCGGTGCGAGTTCGTCGCTCGTGAGCCCGACGGTGACGTCACCGAGTTCGAACGCGCGCTCGAACAGCGCACGGTGCCCATCGTGTACGGGGTCGAACGTCCCGCCCAGCGCGACCTTCATATCTCCCGCCATGGTCCCCTCAGGGTTTAGTGGCTTCGGATTGCCCCGTCCCGGTCACCTCACCGATCGGACTCCTCGACCGTGATGGTCACCGGGTCGTCGGTCTCGTCGGTCGATTCGTCCCCGCCGACACCGAGGTGGTCGTCCAGGTTGAAGACGGTGTTCAGCTCCGACTGCACGTCGCCGACGATGTTCGACACCAGGTCGCTCGGCGCGATGGCCGTGTACTCGTAGGGGTTGTTCCCCGCGCCGCCGCTCTCGCGTTTGCGCCGGCTCACCGTCCCCTCCTCGTGGAGTTCCGCCAGCGCCTCGCGGACGGTGCTGGGGTACAGTCCCGTCCCGTCGGCGACCTCGTCGCTCGTGCTGTCTGGATGTTGGCGCAGGTAGACGTAGATGCGCGCCCGCGTCTCCGTGTCGAGGATCCACGACAGCAGGTCCACTACGCCGTCGTCGAACCGCTCGACCGCTCTGTCGGTCTCCTCCTCCAGCCGATCCCGGACGCTCCCGTCGTCGTCGGTCACGTCCAGCCCCTCTTCCTCCGACTCGGATGGTCCGTCCTCTGTAGACATGAGTTGTTTCTAGTCCGACGGAAGGCAGTTGCCGGGTAAAAATCCTTGGCTACAGCCGGAGATCGCGACAGAGCGCGTCCATCCCGCGCTCGTCGCGGAGTCTGCGCTGTCGCCGTGCGCCGCTTTCGGCGTCGTAGACGTCGCGGATGCCGCTGACTCCGAGCCGATCGCACTCCCGGTCGACCAGTTCGCCCAGGTCGACGGTCTCGTCGAGGTCCCGGGAGAGCAGTTCGGCGTCGTGGCCGTACCGGATCGCGCGCCACTTGTTCTCGTCCAGCGGTTCGCGGCGGTGTTTCCGGCCGGTCTCGCCGTCCTCGTAGCGCTCGGCGAGGTCGGTCACCAGCGCGTGGGTGTACTCGACGAAGGCCATGACTGTCTCCCGGTCAGCCTGTCCGTCCGGCGTCCGGACCTCGACGGTCCCCAGCCCGGAGTGGGGGCGCACGTCGTACCAGAGTTCGCCCCGGTCCGCGATCGACTCGGTCTCGACCATCGTGCGCTCGAACTCGTCGAACTCCGCGTAGGAGTCGAAGGTCGTCGGGATCCCCGTGTTCGGGAGCGCCTCGAAGATCTTGGCCCGGGCGGCGTGCAGGCCGGTGTCGAACCCACACCAGTACGGCGAGTTGGCCGACAGCGCGAGCATGATCGGCAGGTGCCAGCGGATCTCGTTCGTGATCCACACCGCCTTGTCCGGGTCGTCGACGCCGACGTGGACGTGCAGTCCGGCGGTCGTGTTCCGGTGTTGTGGGTACTGGATCTGGTCGAGCTGTGACTTGTAGCGCGGTTTCTCGGCGTGTTCGAGTTCTCGCCACTTCGCCGCCGGGTGCAGGCCCGCGGCCGCGATGCCGTAGCCGTGGGCCTCGGCGTGGTCGACCAGCGCCGACCGCACCGCGTCGAGTTGCGCCCGGGCCTCGTCCAGATCGTTCGCGGCGATGGTCGGCGTCTGGGTCTCGATGACGCACTTGAACAGTTCGTGGTCCAGCCGGTCCTCGAGGATCTCCGGCGGGTCGCTCTCGTAGACGAGTTCGTCCGTGCCGGAGGTCGGCCGGTTCCGGTCGTCGACGACGAAAAACTCCTCTTCGATACCCAGCGTTCCCATCCGGGTGAACGTCTCGGAAGAACCCCTCCGGTCCATCTCTCCGCGAATTGGACTCCCCGCGGCCTAAACTTTCCCCTCTGGACGCCGCGGTCGTCCCCGGGCGGCGAGTCCGTCACCGCGGCCGCGCCACGACCGCGAGGTGGTCGGCGTGGTACGGCTCCAGCCGCTCGCGTTCCAGCACCTCGTAGCCCGCCGAGAGCGTCTCGACCACCTCGTCGAACACCGTCTCGGGGTCGGCGGTCACGTCCTCGCTCCGGGCCTTGACCGCGAGCAGGAGTCGCCCGTCCGCGTCCAGGAACTCGCGGTTGGCCAGCGCCACGTCGGCCTGGCCCCGGGTCGCCACGTCCTGCACGATGGCGTCGACCGGTTCCACGACGTGGGCGTAGGTCTCGGGCTTGCGTGCGTCCTTCAACAGCGGGAACAGTCGCTCGCGGTCCGCGGCCACGTCGAGCAGGTCCCGGACGGGCCGGGGCGCGAACTCGACCGCGTAGGTCGGCCCGGCGAAGTCCGCGACGTGGCTCGCGGTGGTCCCCGCGGCCGCCCCCAGGTAGAGGACCGTCTCGCCGCCTTCGAGGCCGGTGTCCATCCCGCGTTCGAGCATCGCGCCGAGTTTCGACCGGCGCGGGTTCCAGCGCCGCCACTCGCCGTCGGTCGGCTCGCCGTAGGCCGGCGGCCCCCGGGTCGCCAGCCCGGTCTCGCCGTCGATCTCGCGCCGCTGGACGCCCGCGGGCAGGTCACTCATCGTCGCCCTCCCCGTCGCCGTCCGCCCGCGCCTGGATCGTCGCGATGCGCTCGTCGAGTTCCGCCTCCAGGTCGGGCCGGCGGTCCCCGCTGTAGTGGTCGATCCGGGCGGCGATGGCGAGTTTCCCGGCGAGCGCGCGGGCCGCCGACCCCCGGTCCTCGGGCCGGGTGCTACGCACCGCGTCGTGGGTGTAGATGATCCCGTGCTTGGGCGAGGGGGCGTCCCCGCGCAGGTGGGCGAAGAGGGCGTCCTCGGCACCCAGGACCTGCACCGTCCCGCTCGGTTTCTTCGCCAGCGACTCCAGGCCGCCGGCCAGCGAGATGAGGCGGGCGGCCAGCACCGGGCCGGCCAGCGCCGCGAGGTTCGGCGCGACCTCGGGCGTCGTCGTCTCGACGTACTCCCGCAGGGCGTCGGCCTCCGCGTCGAGTTCGACGACCCGGCGGGCCAGCGAGACGGCGCGTCTGTCGCCGTCAGAGCGGAGCTCTGACGAGCCCCCACTCGCTTCGCTCGCGGGAACGCCCGCGGTCTCGGGATCCCGCGCGGCCAGTTCGCGGGCGTACTCGACGCCGGTCCCCGCCGACTCGAAGCGACTGCCGCCCCACTCGGCGACCCGCTCGGCGAGTTCGTTGGCCTGCCGCCGGCAGTCGTCCATGGCCCGGACGGCGTGGACGAGTTGCTGGTCTTCGGCCCCCTCGCGCTCGCTGACGGCCGCCCGACCGGCCGCGAGCGTCGCCTCGCGGAGCCGGTCGTAGTAGTCGTCCTCGTCGGCCGCGAACCCCGATTCGACGGCGAGTGTCGGCCAGTCGGCGGGCGACTCGGCGTTGCCGTCCCGGATCCGTTCCGCGGCGGCGTCCCGGTCCCCGGGATCGAGGTCGGCGAACCACGCGTCGTCGGTCATGCACAGTCATCGGACCCCCGCGGCGGTAAAGCTTCGCGATACGGATCGGGCCGTCCCGGTTCCGGCACGCCCGGCGGCGAAGGGGCGCGACGCTCCCCGACGACACCCGGACGGTCGGCCCGCGTTCCCGTCCCTCACGAGAAGTCCACACATTCATAACGTAATAGGGGGTAGAACTGTCCATGCCAGGTGCCGACATCGACGGCGTCGAACCGTTCCACCGGTTCGTGTTGCTCTCCGTGATCGACCTGCGGGCCCGCGACGACGTGCCGGTCCACTCCTTCGACGTGACGAGCGTCTGCGAGGACCTGCTCGACGAGTTCGAGGAACTCGACGAGATGGTGCCCGGGGGCGTCACGCGCCAGCGCGTCATCAACGCACTCTCCGAACTCGAATCGGCCGATCTGCTGGGCGAAGAACGCAAGGAGTCGCCCACCGGGAAGGGCCGGCCCGCCTACGCCCTCGACATGGCCGAGGAGGAGATCCTCGATCGACTCGCCGAGGACGACCGGTTCGCCGACGCCATCGAACGGATCCGCGACCGGTGCGAGTGACGGATCGCGCCGACAACCATTTCTCCACGCCAGCCGTTATCGAGCGTCATGGGCACCGTACTGGAACGGGTTCGACGACCCGAGTACACGGGGGAGAACCGGTGTGTGCCGTGCACGGTGGTCAACACCGTCGTCGCGGCCGGGGCGAGCGCCGTCGTCGGGTACGCCGTCGCGACCGCCGCGGGCACGGTCGCCGGCATCGCCGCGGGCGGGGCGGCGTTCGCGCTCTGTCTCGCCGCCATCTATCTGCGGGGCTATCTGGTTCCGGGGACGCCGACGCTGACGAAACGTTACTTCCCGGAGCGGGTGCTGGCCTGGTTCGACAAGGCCGAGACCGGGCACGAGACCGCGACGGACGACCGCGACGACGCACCCGAGGTCGACGTCGAGGCGGAACTGGTCGGCGCGGGCGTGCTGGAGGAGAAGCCCCACGGCGACCTGGGACTGACGCCGGAGTTCGCCGCGGACTTCCGCGAGCGAGTCGAACGCGAACGCGACGCGGACGCGGACCGCGAGGCCGTCGCCGCCGTCGTCGGGATCGACGCCGCGGAGCTGACCTTCGAGGAGTACGGGGACGCGTTCGTCGCCCGCACCGACGGGCGGACGGTCGGCCGCTGGGAGTCCCGGGCGGCCTTCCTCGCCGACGTGGCCGCCGGCCGCGTTCTGCCCGACTACTACGACGAGTGGGCCGGGGCGGCACCCGCCGTCCGGGGCCAGTTGCTCGCCGGCCTCCGCCTGTTCGTGGAACGCTGTCCGGCCTGTGACGGCGAGGTCCGGTTCGGGCAGGAAGTCGTCGAGTCCTGCTGTCGGACCGTCGACGTGGTCGCGGTCACCTGCGAGGACTGCGACGCGCGACTGTTCGAGGTCGACGCCGCCGACGTCGCGGCCGAGGTCTGAGCGAGCGCCTCCGACGCCGCCGACCTGACAGAGCAGTCACAAACAGTTACCCGGTAGTGACAAGTTTATGGCTCGCGGGTTTGCAGGACACGTATGCGCGACGCCTACCTCATCGGGGCGGGCCAGTCCGACTACGGCTCGTTCCCGGACGAGAGCTACCGGTCGCTGTTCCGCACGGCGTTCGAGAACGCCCGCGACAGCGTGCCGGACGGTATCGAATCCGAGGCCGTCGACGAGGCGATCGTCGGCACCCTCGGCGTCGGCGGCCGACAACTCGGGTTGCCCGGTCCCGCCGTGACCGAACACGTCGGCCTCCACGGGATTCCGGTCACCCGCGTCGAGAACGCCTGTGCCGCCTCGGGCTACTCGGTCCGGCAGGGCGTCCAGGCCATCCGCAGCGGGATGGCCGACGTGGTGCTTGCAAGCGGCGTCGAGATCATGACCGACGTGTCCGGCGACGCCGTGCGCTACTGGCTCGGCGTCTCCGGCGAGACGGAGTGGGAACGCCTCTCGGGCACCACCTTCGCCGGCGTCTACGCCCAGATGGCGAGCCGGCACATGCAGGAGTACGGCACCACCCGCGAGCAGCTCTCCCACGTCGCCGTCAAGAACCACGAGAACGGGGCGAAGAATCCCCACGCGCAACTGGGCTTCGAGTGCTCGCTGGAGGACGCCATGAACGCGCCGACGGTCGCCGATCCGCTCAACCTCTATCACTGCTGTCCGACGACCGACGGCGCGGCCTGCGTCCTGCTGGCCAGCGAGGACGTGGTCGAGAACTACACGGACGATCCGATCCGCGTGGCCGGCGTCGGTGCCGGGAGCGACCGCGTGGGCCTGTTCCAGCGGGACACCTACACCGCCGTGCCCGCGGCGCAGTACGCCGCCGACCGCGCCTACGAGATGTCCGGCTACGGCCCCGAGGACCTGGACTTCGCGGAGGTCCACGACTGCTTCGCCATCGCCGAGTTGATGGCCTACTCCGATCTCGGACTCTGCGAACCCGAGGAAGCCGGCGAGTTCGTCGCCAGCGGGAAGACGAAACGGGACGGCGAGATGCCCGTCAACACCTCCGGCGGCCTGAAGTCGAAGGGCCACCCCATCGGCGCGACCGGAGCCGGACAGGTCGTCGAGGTGTTCAAGCAACTCTCCGGCGACGCCGGCGAGCGCCAGCTCGACGACCCGCGGGTCGGCCTTGCCCACAACGTCGGTGGCTCCGGCGGTGCGGCGGTCGTCCACGTCTTTGAAAAAGGAATGGGGGGTGATGCGGCATGAGCGACGACGGGATCCACGCCGTCGGTGCCTACGCACCCCGTCTGCGCGTCTCGGCCGAGGAGTTCGCCGAGGCCTGGGGGAGCTTCGAGGCGACCGGTATCGAGGAGAAGGCGGTCCCGGAGGCCGACGAGGACGCGCTCACGATGGGGTGGGAGGGGGCCCGGCGTGCGCTCTCGGCCGGCGGCGTTGACGCCGCCGACGTGGACTGGCTCGGGTTCGCCACGACCAACCCGCCGATGGCCGAGGAGGACCCGACCGCCCGGCTGGGTTCGTTCCTCGGTCTCGCAGAGGACGCCACCCGACAGACCTTCACGGGGAGTACGCGGGCCGGCACGCGGGCGCTGTTCGCCGCGCTGGCGGCCGACACCGACGGGCTGGCGCTGGTGGTCGCCGCGGACTGTCCGCGGAGCGAACCCAGCGACGAGCGCGAACACGCCGCCGGCGCGGGCGCGGCGGCCGTCCTCGTGGGACCGGACGCCCCCGCGCCGATCACCGACCGCGCCGAACACGCCGAACCCTACCCCGGCACGCGGTTCCGCCGCGCGGGGAGCGACGAGGTGGAGGGCATCGACGTGACCAGCTACGACCGCGAGGCGTTCCGCGAGACGCTGGCGGCCGCGGTCGACGCCGTGGACGCCGACGATCCCGACGCCGCGGCGGTGCAGGCCCCCGACGGCGGCCTCCCCTACCGCGCCGCCGGTGCGCTGGGCGTGGACGACGAGACGATCCACACCTGCGCGACCGTGCAAGAGCTGGGCGACACCGCGGCCGCGAGCGTCCCGCTGTCGCTCGCGACGGCGCTCGCCGACGGCCACGAGACGGTTCTGGGTGCGGGCTACGGCAGTGGCGGCGGTGCCGACGCCTTCGTCGTCGAGGCCGACGAGTCCGTCCCCGCCGAACTGGCGCTGGACGGCGGCACCGACCTCACCTACGCCGAGTACCTGCGTCGCCGTGGCGACGTGACCAGCGGCGAGCCCAACGGCGGCGCGGCCTACGTCTCGGTGCCGACCTGGAAGCGGTCGATCCCCCAGCGCCACCGCCTCGTCGCGGGGCGGTGTCCCGAATGTGGCTCGCTGGCGTTCCCGCCCGAGGGTGCCTGTCCCGACTGCCGATCCCTCGTGGAGTTCGAACCGGTCGAACTCCCGGACACGGGCGAGGTCGAGGCGGTCACCGCGGTCTCACGGGGCGGCGAACCGCCGGAGTTCGCGGTCCAGCAACAGAAAAGCGGCGAGTACGGCGTCGCAATCGCGGCCTTCGAGACCGGCGGCGAGTCCGTCAGCATGCCCCTCCAGGTCGTCGGCGCGGAGACCTCGCCCGACGTTGGCGATCCGGTGACGACGGTCATCCGGCGGATCTACGAGCAGGAGGGCGTGATCCGGTACGGACGCAAAGCACGGGTCGCGGACGACGAGTAGGGGAAACTCTCGTAAACGTTTAACCCCTCGGCCTCGCGGGTTCTGGCATGCGAGTCACAGTTATCGGCGCAGGGACGATGGGTGCCGGTATCGCCCACGTCTGTGCGGCGGCCGGCCACGACGTGAGCGTCCGGGACGTCGAACCGAACGTCGTGATGGACGCCATCGACACCATCAGCAACCGCCTCGAAGCGGGTGTCGAGCGCGGCTACCTCACCGCCGAGGAGAAGGAACGGGCCATCGAGGACCTCGACGGCACGACCGACCTCGAATCCGCGCTGGCGGGGGCCGACCTCGTGATCGAGGCCGTGCCCGAGGACCTCGAACTCAAACGCGAGACCTTCGCCGACGCGGAGGGCCACGTCGCGGAGGACACGCTCATCGCGACGAACACCTCCTCGATGTCCGTCTCCTCGATCGCCGCGGCGCTGAAACACCCCGAACGCGCCGTGGGCCTGCACTTCTTCAACCCGCCCCACAAGATGGATCTGGTCGAGGTCGTGCTGGCCGACCAGACCGACGCGGAGACCGCCGACCGCGCCGAGGAGTTCGTCGACGGCCTCGGGAAGGAACCCGTCGTCGTCACGGACACGCCCGGCTTCGCCTCCTCGCGACTGGGCGTCGCGCTCGGCGTCGAGGCCATGCGGATGGTCGAGAACGGCGTCGCCAGCGTCGAGGACATCGACGCCGCGATGGAACTGGGCTACAACCACCCCGTCGGCCCGCTGGAGTTGACCGACCGCGTCGGCCTCGACGTGCGCCTGGACATCTGTGAGTACCTCCACGAGGAGCTGGGCGACCGGTTCGAACCGCCGGAGATCCTCCGACAGAAGGTCGAGAACGGCGAGACCGGCAAGAAGGTCGGCCGCGAGTTCTACGTCTGGGAGGGCGGCGAGCCCAAGGACGTGGCCGACGACGAGGACTACGACATCGAGGACGTGATCTGAGGCGATGGCGGGTGCCGACGCCGGCGGCGACGAGTTCGGTCCCGACGAGCGCCGGCCGCGCGACGGGCCGGACGACGAGCCGCCGACGCTGGGCGATCTGCTGGACGAACTCGACGAGTACGAGGAGTCGCTGTCGGATCCGGCACGGCGCGAGCGCATCCAGGAGATCATCGAGACCGCCAGCGAGGTCGAGGAGCCGGCGGTGTTCGGCCGGACCATCGTCGGGTTCGACCGCGCGGACCTCATGGAGGCGATGCTCGGCGCGTTGCTGTTTGGCATCCCGATGATGGTCGAAGGCGGCACCCAGGAGGTCGGCGCGTTCGTCGCCACCCATCCCGTCTACTTCGTCGGCACCCTCGTCTTCGCCGTCGGGATCACGGTCGGGATCCTCTACGTCGCCGACTTCCAGGACGTGCGCGTCCGCGACCCGTTCTTCGGAGTCATTCCGCGTCGACTCGTGGGCGTTCTCGGCGTCTCGCTCCTCCTTGCGCTGGTGATGAGTACCGCCTGGGGTCGCGTCGACTGGTCCGACCCGTGGCTCGCCGTCTGCACCTGCACCGTCGCATTCGTCCCCATGGTCATCGGGGCGGCGCTGGGCGACATCCTGCCGGGGTCGTGAGGGGGCCGGCCGGACCGCCGGGACATCGGCTACGCCTTTTGTTAAGGGTTATATGTCGGGCTGTCCTCGCGGTAGGTATGAGCGACACTCAGCAGAAGCGGAAACAGAAGTGTATCTCCTGCGGGATCAACATCTCGGGGACGAACGCGGCCGCGTTCAAGTGTCCCGACTGCGGCCACCAGATCTACCGGTGTGCCAAGTGCCGCAAGCAGAGCAACCTCTACGAGTGTCCCGACTGCGGATTCACCGGTCCCTGAGCGTCGCCGAACCGCAACCCCAATCAACCCTCGCCGCAACTCACAACCATGTCAAAAGTCGCAGCCAAGATCAAGGTGATGCCGCAGAGCCCGGACGTCGACCTGGACGCCCTGCAGGAACGTCTCGAACAGTCCCTCCCGGAGGGAGCCAAGATCAACGGGTTCGAGCGTGACGACGTGGCTTTCGGCCTCGTCGCGCTGTTCCCCACCGTCGTCGTCCCCGACGACTCCGGCGGCACCGACGCCGTCGAAGAGGCCTTCGGCGCGGTCGAGGGCGTCGAGTCCGTCGATGTCGACTCGGTCGGTCGCCTCTAAACGCGGCCGTCTTCCGAGTCGCCCGGCCATCGTCGTCCCGCCGTGAATCGCCCCCGCGAGCACCGACGTGTACCCGTCGGGGACCGGTCGCCGACGACGGAACGCACGTTTTATAAGCCCGACCACACAACCGACAGCCACGAATGCCCAACTCGAACGGTCCACTCAAGAAGACCCGTCACAAGTTGCAAAACGACCCCCGTGATCGGGGGACGTCGCCGCCCCAGCAGGCGGTCCAGGAGTTCGAGGAAGGCCAGAAGGTCCACCTCGACATCGACCCGTCGGTCAACGGCGGTCGGTTCCACCCCCGGTTCAACGGCCACACCGGAACGGTCGACGGCAAGCAGGGCGAAGCCTACAAGGTCCTGATCGAGGATCAGGGCAAAGAGAAGACGATCATCGCCAAGCCCGCTCACATCTCCGCTCAGGAATGACGATCTTCAAGGAGAAGGTCGGCGAGGAGTACCTCACCCTGGCCGAGACCAAGGAGATCCTCGAGACGCTCGAACACGAGCGGGCCGAGGACGAGGACCGGGAGATGCGGTACGAGCTCGCGCGGGCCATCGACCACGTCAACCGCTTCGCCACGCTCGAACCCGAGGAGTCCCGGGAGTTCGTCGAGGAACTGCTGGAACTGGAGAAGGTCGACGAGGCCACGGCCTACAAGATCGCCAACACGACGCCACAGGATCGCGACGAGTTGCGCGCCATCTACGCCCAGGAGCGGTTCTCCCTCTCCGGCGACGAACTCGACGACATCCTCGACGTCGTCGCGAAGTACGCCTGACCCCCGTCGGCTGGGGCTTTTATGTATCCCGTCGCCGTATCGGTGTCCATGAGCGATTCCGAGAGTGGCGACCCGACGGCCGACACCGACGAGACGGGTGTCGTCCTCGATTTCCTGCCACACGGGCGCACGGAAGACGACCGCCCGCAGTACGAGAAGTCGCCGCTCGCGTACGTCCTGACCGAATCCGAGTTCGAACTGTTCGAGCTCCGGGTCGACGACGACGCCGGCGTCCAGATCGGGGACCGCATCCCGGTCGAGCGCGGCGAGGGGAGCCCGATCGAGCGCATGCGCGAGATCGAGTACGACGACCTGCCCAGCGGCGCGCGCTCGGAGCTTGAGTACGTCGTCGAGGAGATCGTCACGGCCAACGAGGATCGGTTCATCGACTTCTACAACGACGCCCAGCCGATCACGCTCCGGCTCCACCAGCTGAACCTGCTTCCGGGGATCGGCAAGAAACTCCGCAACAACATCCTCGACGAGCGCGACCGCCGCCCGTTCCAGAACTTCGAGGACCTCCAGTCCCGCGTCAGCGGACTCCACAACCCGAAGGAGGTACTGGTCGAGCGCGTCCTCGAAGAACTCCGCGAGGACGACCTGAAGTACCGCACGTTCGTGAGCACGGACGACCAGGACTGACACGTTTTTGGGCGGCGAGGTTCTGGGTTCGGCAATGACCGGTGGCTCCGCCGACGACGCGCCGACGACCGGGAGTCGCGACCCCGACGCCCTGCTGGCCCGCGCCGGCGTGCGCGGCGACCCCGACCGGGACCAGCACTTCCTGGTCGACGACCGCGTCCTCGACCGCCTGCCGAGCTACGCCACCGAGATCGACGCCGACACGAGTCACGTCCTCGAGATCGGCGGCGGGACGGGCGCGCTGACCGATCGCCTGCTGGCCGTCGCCGACCGCGTGACCGTGATCGAGCGCGACCCGGCCCTCGCGGCCTTCCTCCGCGAGGAGTTCGCCGCCGCGATCGACGCCGGTCGACTCGCGGTGATCGAGGGCGACGCCCTCGACGCCGACCTCCCGGAGTTCACCCTCTCGGTCTCGAACCTGCCCTACGGCGTCTCCAGCGAGATCGCCTTCCGCCTGTTGCCCCGCGAGGTGCCGCTGGTCCTGACGTTCCAGAAGGAGTTCGCCGAGCGGATGGCCGCCGACCCGGGGACCGACGAGTACGGCCGGCTCTCGGTGACCGCCGGCCACTACGCCGACGTGGAGGTCGTCGAGACGGTCCCGAAGGAGGCGTTCTCGCCGCCGCCGGCCGTCGAGAGCGCGGTCGTCCGCGCGCGGCCTCGCGATCCCGACTACGAGGTTCCGAGCGACGACTTCTTCCTCGATTTCGTGACGGCCGTGTTCACCCAGCGACGGAAGACGATGCGCAACGCCGTCCGGAACACGGCTCACATCTCCGGGCTCGACGATCCCGACGCCGTCGTCGAGGCGGCCGACGCGGACCTGATGGGGCGACGCGCCGGCAAGGTCACGCCCGCGGAGTTCGCCGAGCTGGCCCGGCTGGCCTGGGAGGTCGGCGACCCGTGACCGGCGCGACCCCGTTCGTCGAGGGGATTCAGAGGGTGTTCGACACCCGGACCCTGCGGGTGCTGGCGACCGTGGCCATCGTCGCGGTCCTCGTGCTGGTGTCGGTCACGATCAGACGGATCGGACCGCCGCTGGAAGACCGTCTCTCGGTGAGTGAACCCCTCGTCGAGGGGGGACAGGCTGCACTGGTCGTCGTGGCGACCGGCGTGGCCGGAGCGCTGGTGATCGTCGTCTGGCAGGCCTCCGACGAGGCGGCGACGCTGATCGAACTGGTCCGGGCGGATCCGCGGTCGCTGGTCCGGATCCTCATCACGGTCCTGCTGTTCGTCTTCGCGTACGCGCTGACGGTCTTCGTCAAGCGGATCGTGACGGACCTGGCCGAACGGCGTTCGACCATCTCCTCCCACCAGCGCGAGATCGGCTACCACCTCGCGCAGGTCGGCGTCTACCTCTTCGCCGTCCTCGGTGCGTTCTCGATCTGGGGCGTCGACCTGAGCAACGTCTTGCTCGGGGCCGGGTTCCTCGGTGTCGTCGTCGGACTGGCCGCGCGACAGACGCTGGCGGCGGTCCTCGCGGGCTTCGTCCTGCTTTTCTCCCGGCCGTTCGACGTGGGCGACTGGGTCGAGATCTCCGACCGGGAGGGGATCGTCACCGACGTGACGATCTTCAACACCGAGATCAAGACGCCCCAGGACGAGTACGTCCTGATTCCGAACGACATCGTGACGAGCAACGCGGTCGTCAACCGCTCCCGTGCGGGCCGGCTCCGGGTCGACGTGGAGGTCGGCGTCGACTACGAGGCCGACCCGGCCCACGCCGCCGAGGTGGCACGGGACGCGATGGCCGACCTCGAAGCGATCCTGGAAAAGCCCGATCCGCTGGTGGTCCTCGAGCGGTTCGGCGACTCGGCCGTCGTACTGGAGTGTCGCTTCTGGATCGACGACCCGAGCGCACGGCGCCGGTGGCAGGTCCGGACCGCCGTCGTCGAGGCCGTCAAGACCGCCTTCGACCGGGAGGGTATCGAGATCCCCTTCCCACGGCGGGAACTCGTGAGCCGGGACGAAGCGACGGGGCTGAAACTCGCCGGCGGCGAGTCCGAGGACGGGGACGACCGGGCGAGCGCCGACGCGGACGAGGAGACATCGGAGGGCGACGACTCGTGACCGACCTCGCCGAACGCCGGGACCTCGATCAGGTGTATCAGCCCGCCGAGGACTCCCGGCTGCTGGCCGAGACGGCCGCCGACCGCGTCGGCGACGGCGACCTGGTGCTGGACGTGGGCACCGGGAGCGGCTACGTCGCGGCCGTGGCCGAAGACGCCGGGGCCGAGGCGGTCGGCGTCGACGTCAACCCGCTGGCCTGCCGCGAGGCGCGCGAGAACGGCGTCCCGGTCGTCCAGGCGAACCTGACCGACCCCTTCCCTGCCGGGACCTTCGACGCCGTCCTGTTCAACCCGCCGTACCTGCCGACCCCGCCCGCCGAGGAACGCGACGACTGGATGGAGTACGCGCTCTCGGGCGGCGAGGACGGCCGGGCCGTGATCGAACCGTTCCTCGACGGCGTGGGCCGAGTCCTCGCGCCCGGCGGCGAAGTGCTGTTGCTGGTGTCGACTCTCACCGGCCTCGACGCGGTCGTCGACTACGCGGACGACCGGGGGTTCGAAGCCGCCGAAGTCGCCGGCGAGAAACACGCCTTCGAACGCCTCGTGGTGCTGGCACTGAGCGAACGCGACGCCGACGGTGGATAACCACAGCGCATCAAACCGTTTAGCAAATATTAAACGCCGTCATTTCGTAGGGTGGTCCAATGCCAGAGGTAGTCACGACGACGCCGGGGTTGTACCCCTTGCCCGACTGGGCCAAAGACAAGCTATCGGATCTGAAGGGCCACCAGAAGGACGACCTGATCGACGGGACGGAGGGCGCGGAGATCGCGGACGCCTACGACCGCGTCCGCAGCGAGTACGTCGAGCGCCAGGCGTCGGCCGGCCTCGATCGGATCGTCGAGGGACAGGGTCGCTGGGACGACATGATCGCCCACCCGCTCGCGGTCGCCGACGAGGTCGAGACGCGGGGGATCGTCCGGTACTACGACAACAACAACTTCTACCGGGAGCCGGTCGTCACCGACGACCTCGCCGCGACCGGCGACGTGGCCGCCGAACTATCGGCCGCGAGCGAGCAGGTCGACGCCGGCCTGCAGGCGGTGCTTCCGGGCCCGTACTCGCTGGCCGACCTCGCGACCGACGAACACTACGGCGACGACGCCGCGTTCCTGGAGGCCGTCGCCGACTTCCTGGTCGACGAGATCGCCGAGTTTCCGGACGTGGAGACGCTGTTCCTGCTGGAACCGTCGCTGGTCGAGAACCCGCCCGGTGAGGGCGAGGACGAGCGAGCGAGCGAGGCCATCGACGCCGTCGCCGCGGCCGCCGACGCCGAGGTCGTCGCCCACACCTACTGGGGCGCGCTGGACGAGACGGTCTACGCCCACCTGATGGACGCCGACGTGGACGCCATCGGGTTCGACTTCGTGGCGAACCACGAGGACAACCTCTACAACATCAACGAGTACGGCACCAAAGACGACGTCGCGCTGGGGCTGATCGACGGCCAGAACACGCTGGTCGAGGAGCCCGAGACCGTGGCCGAGCGCATCGAGTGGGTCGACGACAACACCCCGAGTACCGACTTCGAGACGATCTACGCGACGATCAACACCGAGACGTTCTACCTGCCGGTCAACAAGTACGAGGCGAAACTGGACGCACTGGCCGCCGTGAACGAAGAGGTGATCTCCGCATGAACACACGCGAGCAGTTCCGCCCCGAGAACCACCCGAACGACCACTTCCTGCTGACGACCGTCGTCGGCAGTTACAAGAAACCCAAGTGGCTCGACCGCGCCCGCGAACTCTGGGAGGACCCGGACGCGAGCTTCGACGACGAGGACTGGCAGGAGGCCGCCGACGACGCCGCCCGCCTGATCACCGAGGAACACGAGCGGGCCGGCCTCGACGCCGTCGTCGACGGCGAGATGCGCCGCAACGAGATGGTCGAGTACTTCGCCCACCTGATCGACGGCTACGAGTTCAACGGCCGCGTCAAGGTGTGGGGGCACAACTACTTCGACAAGCCCTCCGTCGTCGAGGAGGTCGAGTACGGCGAGGAGTGGCTCGTCGACGAGTTCGAGTTCACCGACGCCGTGGCCGACCGCCCCGTCAAGGTGCCCATCACCGGTCCCTACACCCTCGCCAGCTGGTCGTTCAACGAGGTCTACGACGACGACGAGGCACTGGCCTACGACCTGGCCGAGCTGGTCAACGAGGAGATCGAACGCCTCGTGGACGCGGGCGCGACGTACATCCAGATCGACGAGCCCGCGCTGGCGACGACGCCCGACGACCACGCCATCGTCGGGAACTGCCTCGACCGCATCGTCGAGGACGTGCCCGAGGACGTGCGCGTCGGCCTCCACGTCTGTTACGGCGACTACTCGCGCATCTACCCCGAGATGCTCGACTACCCCGTCGACGAGTACGACCTCGAACTCTGTAACGGCAACTACGAGCAGATCGACGTGTTCACCGAGACGGAGTTCACGAAGGACCTCGCGCTGGGCGTCGTCGACGCCCACGTCGCCGAGGTCGAACCCGTCGCGGAGATCAAGGAGAACATCAAGAAGGGGTTCGAGGTCGTCCCGCCGGAGCGGCTGACTATCTCGCCCGACTGCGGTCTCAAACTGCTCCCCCGCGAGGTGGCCTACGGCAAGATGGAGAACATGGTCCAGGCCGCCCGCGAGGTCGAGGCGGAACTCGACGCCGGCGAGATCGACGTGGGGCTGGCCGCACCGTCGGGCGACTGATCGCCTCGTCGGGCGACCGACTCCGGTCCGTTTTTACCGCAGTCGCGGGATGGGTGCGGTATGGCACTGCGAGCCCTCCTCGCCCGCGCCCGTGCCCAGGTCGAAGCCGACCTCCGCGCGGACCCGTACCTGCCCTACATCGTCCTGCTCGCCGTCGTGCTCTGTGGGTTCTGGTTCTGGCACCGCGTCCCCAACTTCGCGACCAGAGACGAGAAGAGCCGCCTGCTGGACGCGATGGTCCCGATGGGGCGGATCCTCGCCGATCCCAGTATCGAGACGCTCCAGCGGAGCGTGACCTGGAGCCGCGTCCCCTTCGGCCCGACGCTGTACCTGTTCGGGCTGGCGCTCCTGCCGGTCCTGCTCGTGTCGGTCCTGACGGGCGACCTGTCGGCGTTCACCGGGCTCGGGTATCCCGACCCCGAGTTCGGCTTCTACCCGGCCTGGCACCGGACGCCGGAGTGGATCTGGACGTGGGGTCTCGTGTTCGTCCGGCTGTTCAACGTCGCCTTCGCCGTCGGCGCGGTCTACCTGACCTACCGGCTCGGGGTCGAACTCCGGGATCGGGCGACGGCCCGGCTCGCGGCCCTGCTGTTGACGCTGACCTTCGGCTTTCTCACCATCGCCCACGAGGGCGGCGAGGACATGCCCGCGCTCTTTTTCTTCCTGCTCGCGCTCTACCTGGTCGTCCGCTACGTCGGGACCGGCGAGGCGACGGCGTTTTTCGGGGCCAGCGCGGCCGGCGGCGTCGCCATCGCGTTCAAGCTGACCGCCGCCCCCATCGTTCCGCTGATCGGGCTTGGCTTTCTCCTCCGGGCCCGCCACGTCGACGGCGAGTGGCGCGGGGCGCTGTTCCGGCCCCGGCTCGTCGTCGGCGGTGCGTCGCTGGGGCTGACTGCGATCCTCGTCGGCTACCCGACCGTCCTCGTCGGGAGCGTCGACGAGTTCGTCTACCGGGTCTTCGTACAGCCGGGCGCACGGAGCTCCCACGCCACCGGCCCGACCGCGCCGATCTGGTGGTGGTTCCTCCGGGGGTACTTCAGCGCGCTCGGCCTCCCGCTCTCGTTCGCCGCGCTGGTCGGCGTCGCGGCCAGCGTCGAGTCGGTGCGCGACCGCGCGACCAGCACGGACGCGCTGGCACTGGCCGGCGTCGCGCTCGTGCTCTTCCTCTGGCTGTTCTCGGGGTGGCACGACTTCCGGGTCCACCACCTGCTGCCGACCTTCCCGCTGATCGCGCTCCTCCTCGCGGTGTCGCTGACCCGGTTGCGCGAGTACGACCCCTCGCTCGGGACGCCCGTGATCGCCCTCCTGCTTGTGACCACCGGGATCTACGCCGGCGTCGGCGTCGCCGGCTACGCCTCCATGCCCCGCGACCAGGCGACCGCGTGGCTCGAACGGAACGCCGACGAGAACGCCACGATGGAGGTGTACCGGCGGGACTTCCAGGACGCCGCCGTCCCCCACGACATGCGCATCAACCACCTGTTCGGGCCCGAGAGCGAGCGCGAGGCGGCCGCCATCGTCGACTGTCCGACGTACATCCAGGTGGGGTACCGGGACCTGCTCTACCTGAAAAACGGCACCTACTACCGCAACGGTCGCGCCCAGCAGGAGTACTTCCGGGAGCTCCTCTCGGGCGAGTACAGCTACCGGATCGTCGCGGACTTCGGCCCGCGCCCGCCGAACTTCGTCCCGCAGCGACCGACCCCCGGGTCGCTGATCGACCTGTTCCACCTCGGGTTGATCCCCCAGACCGACCAGTTCGCCGACGAGCAGGAACTCGCCGAGAACCAGTACACGGTGATCCTCCGGCGCGACAGCGCGTGTGAGTACGGTCGGTTCCCGCCGTTCTGAGCGGAGACCGGCTCGCCGTGGCGGTATTCAGGCCTCCCGATCCGGCGACAGCGACGACGTGTCGAGTTCGAGTGAGGGGTACCAGCCCGCCACGGCCGGGAGGTACGTCCCGAGCGTCCGATCGAGCAGGACGACCGGGACGATCACCGTTTCCGGGACGCCGAGCGCGACGAACACCGCCGTCGCCGTCGCCTCGGTGACGCCGATCCCGCCGGGCGTCAGCGGCAACAGCGTGACGCTGTAGGCCGTCACCAGGACGAACGGGAGGACGATCGCGGGCTCGAAGCCCGCGCCGAACCCCCACAGGAGGAGCAGGACCCGCGCGCCCGGCGCGAGGACGAGGGCCAGGGTCCAGCCGATCCCGTAGCGGAGCCAGACGCCCGGTGCCGTCGCCAGCGCGCGAACGGCCTCGGTCGAGTCGGTGGTGTACTCGGTGAGGCCACGGACGCGTCCGGCCAGCGTGGGGCCGACTCGCGGGAGGCGGGCGAGGAGGCTCGCGAGCCGACCGAGCAGGCCGTCGAGCAGGGTCAGGTTCGTCCCCGCGAGCAACACGAACCCGCCGGCTCCGAGGTACAGGGCCGTCGAGCCGGCGAGCAACAGGACGAGACCGACGGGGAGCCGACCCGCGAGGAGTCCGAGCCCGGCGAGGGCGGTCACGCCGTACAGCACCGCGTAGACGCCCGTGTGGACGCCGGCGACGGCGGTCGCGTCCGCGTACGCGAGTCCGGTCTGGCTCTTGAGGACGAACGGCGCGGCGATCCGGCCCGACAGCCGCGAGGGGAGCAACTGGTTGACGAAGTTGACGATCAGATCCGTCCGCGCGGCGTCGGCGAAGGCGGCCCGTCCCCGCGGCGTGATCGTCGCGTACCAGGTGTAGAAGCGCCCGAGCAGTCCCGCCGCGCTCACGGCCAGGATCGCGGCGATCGTCGCGGCGTCCAGCCCCGCGAGCATCGCGGCGACGCGCCCGAGGTCGACCCGGGACAGGACCCACGCCAGCGCGCCGAGCCCGACGGCGTACTGCAGGGCCGTCAGGACGATCCCGCGACGGGTCCGTTCGGCCACGCTACGGCGCCTCCGTCGTCCCGCCGCGGCCGTCCGGAGCCGTGGAACCGGCCGCCGATCCCAGCGCCTCCGCGAGGACCGCTCTTGCGGTCGTGAACTCGAAGTCCTGTGCGAGGATCCGTTCGACCGCCCGGCGCATCCACGCCCCGGTGTGGTAGTAGACGCGCCGTGGGACGCCCTCGACGGCCGGCAGGTCGACGAACTCCCAGGGATGGACGTACAGGACCGGCGTGATCCCCCGCCGGGCGAGGAGCTTCATCCCGAGGATCGTGTACCGCGGGCCGAAAAACCGGAGCCACGTGCCCGTCAGCGGCAACCGCAGGCCGGGCATGACGCTGACCGGTAACTCGCCGAACCCGTCCGGTGCCTCGGGGTCGACCGCGGTCGCGGGTGCGGGTTCCGTGAGGTCGAACTCGCCGCCGTACCAGCCCGGGATCGTGCGGCTGGCCACGACGCTGGAATCGTAGCCGTAGCCGGCCTCGGCCAGCGCGGCGAAGTGGTCCGGCGCGAGATCGAACGCCGGCGCGCGGAAGCCGGTCACCGGTTCGTCGGTGCAGTCCGCCAGCACCTCGCGCGAGCGGACCAGCTCCTCGCGTCGGTCGGCGGCCGACAGCTCCGAGAGCAGGCGGTGGCTGTGGGTGTGGGAGCCGATCTCGAAGCCGGCGTCGGCGAGCGCCCCCACGGCGTCGGGGTGTGACTCCGCGACCGACGAGACGACGAAACAGGTCGCCGTGGCGTCGTGAGCCTCCAGGGTGTGCCGGAGGAACGCCCCGCCGTCCAGCCCGACGCCCGAGGCGTCCATCTCCCCATCGGCCGAACGGTACGCCGGCGTCTGCTCGAACAGCTCGAAGTCGATCGAGAGGACCGCTCGATCACTCATCCAGTTCCTCGAGTTCGGTTTTCAGCAGGCTCACTTCCTCGTTCAGCCGCGAGAGCCGGTCGTACAGTTTCCCGATGCGGTTGATGAGGTAGGCGATCACCACGAACAACACCAGGTTCGAGGTGACCAGGATCGCGCGCGCCTTCCACTCCAGCCCGAGGACCGTCGCCAGCGTCTCGAACGCGCTCGGGAAGACGGCGACGAACATCAGCCCGGCCCCGACGAACAGGGACATGACGAACAGCGCGAGCGACTCCCGGCCTCTCCTGACGAGATAGTAGCCGTTCAGGAGGAAGGCGAGTCCGACCAGCAGGGACAGGAGGTTGACGACCGTGAACTCCATGGTCAACGGAAGAGCAGGACCCTGAGTATCACGTCGGTCATCCGGAGCGGGTAGAGGACGAACGTCTCCAGCGAGAACTGCGACTCGCCCTCCTCCCGGGTCGGGATCTCTATCGAGACCTCGGTGATCCGGAAGTCCCGCTTGGCGGCTTCGAGGGTCTGTTCGACCGCCCAGTGTTTGTCAGATCGGTGCAGGATCGTCGCCAGGGCCGACACCCGGTAGACGCGGAACCCGCTGGTCACGTCGGTGATGTCGACCCCGCCCAGCGCGTTCACCGTCTTCGTGAAGAAGGCGATGCCGAGCTTGCGCGTCAGCGAGTAGTCCTCGAAACTGTCGTTGCGGTACCGGCTCGCGATCACCATGTCGCAGTCGGTCGCCGCGTCCAGCAGCCGGGGGACGTGTGAGGGGTCGTGCTGGCCGTCGGCGTCGATCTGGAGGACGAAGTCGAAGTCGTGCCGGATCGCGTACTGGTAGCCGGTCCGGACGGCACCGCCGACCCCCGTGTTGAAGACGTGTTCCACGACGGTCGCGCCGTGGTCGCGGGCGATCCGGGCGGTGCCGTCGCTGGAGCCGTCGTCGACGACGACGACCCGATCGACGTGTTCGCGAGTCCCGTCGATCACCGGACCGATGGTGTCGGCTTCGTCGTAGGCGGGGATGACGGCGACGACGTCCACTGCTGGAGTTGCCCGCATCGGCGAACTTAGACCTGTCGTTTGGTCCGGACGGAAAGACATAGTTGCGTCCGCGTCGTCGAGTCGGCCATGACACGGACGTTCGTCGTGGGCCTCGACGGGGCGAGCTGGCGGTTGCTCGACCCCTGGATCGAGGCCGGCGACCTCCCGAACCTCGCCGCCCTCCGCGCGGAGTCGGCCTGGGCACAGCACCGGAGTTGCCTGCCGCCCGTCACCTTCCCCAACTGGAAGTGCTACGCCGCCGGCAAGGACCCCGGCGGCCTCGGCGTCTTCTGGTTCGAACACGTCGACCTCGACGCGGGGACCATCGAAGTGGCCAACGGCGGCGACTTCGACACCGCCGAACTCTGGGACTACCTCAACGACGCCGACCAGACCGCCGGCGTCGTCAACATGCCGACGATGTACCCGCCCCGCGACATCGACGACCTGGTCGTCGCCGGCGGCCCCGACGCCGTCGAGGGCGAGTACCGCTCGATCGACTCGGGCTACACCGCCCCGGAGTCGCTGGCCGCCGACCTCGAAGCCCGCTTCGACTACCGCGTCCACCCCGATCCCCTCCTCTCGTCGAACGAGGAGCGCGGCGCGGAAGTCGAGGCCATCCTCGACCTGCTGGACACGCGTTTCGAGGTCGCCCTCACGCTGTTCGAGGAGGAGGATCTCGACTTCGTCCACGTCACGCTGTTCTACCTGAACGTCATCCACCACTTCTTCTGGGACGAGGAACCGAGCAAGCGCGCCTGGGAACTCGTCGACGAGTGGCTCGGCCGGCTGGCCGACCTGGAGGACACGAACCTCGTCGTCATGTCCGACCACGGCTCCGCGGCGACGCAGACGGAGTTCTACGTCAACGAGTGGCTGGCCGAGAACGGCTACCAGGCACGCACGGGGACTGTCGACGGCCTGCTCACGCGGGTCGGCATCGACCGCGAGACCGTCCTCGCGGCCGCCAAGCGGGTCGGCGCGGTCGAGTTCCTCGCGACGGTCGTCCCCGAGCGGCTCCAGGAACTGGTGCCCCAGAGCGCCGGGCTGAAGCGGGCCCGGAAACTGGAGGCCATCGACCTCGACCGGACGAAGGCCGTCGCCAGCGCGCAGGGGCCGATCTACCTCAACCCGGACTTCGACACCGAGGCCGTCCGCGAGGAACTGATGGCCGACCTCGCGACCGTCGAGGACGACCACGGCCCGATCTTCACCGACGTGTACCGCGGCGAGGAGATCTACGAGGGCCCCTACGTCGACGAGGCACCCGAGATCGTCGTCGACCAGCGGCCGGGCGTCCACGTCAACGACGGCGTCGGCGGCGGCGTGATCCGGACCGGCCCGGACCGCTGGGCCGCCGAGAACACGCCCAACGGCATCTTCCTCGCGCACGGCCCGGACTTCGAAGCGGCGGGGCAACTCGACGACATCAGCATCCTCGACATCGCGCCGACCCTGCTGGTCGCCCAGGGCTGTGACGTGCCCGCGGACATGACCGGCGAGGTACTCGATATCTTCGCCGACGACCGCGAGTGGGAGCGCCGGGACCCGATCACGCTCGCCGACGCCGACGACAGCCGCGACGACGCCGAGGTCACCGAACGGCTCCAGCAACTGGGCTACATGGAGTGAGCGACCCCAGCCCCACGCGTCCGCCCGGTCATTTTTCACGGCCGACCGCGTAGTCCGGAGGTATGGACACGGAGGTCGCGCCGGCGGTCGAGGCCGTCGCCGCCGACATCGCCGACATGGAGATCCGGGGCGCGGCGACCATCGCCGACGCCGCGGCCGACGCCCTGGTCACGCAGGCCCGGGCGAGCGACGCTGACTCGGCCGCGCAGTTCAGAGCCGAGATGCAGGCCGCCGCCAGCGAACTCTACGACACGCGCCCCACCGCCGTCTCCCTCCCCAACGCCCTGCGGTTCGTCTTCCAGGGCATGGACGGGACGACCGTCGAGGAGTTGCGTCAGTCCGCGGTCGAGGCCGCCGAGCGGTTCCGGGACCAGCTCGACCGCGCGCAGGAGGACCTCGGCGAGATCGGAGCGAACCGCCTGCGCGACGGCGACCGCGTGATGACCCACTGCCACTCGACGGACGTACTGGCCTGCATCGAGGCCGCGCTCGACCAGGGCAAGGACCTCTCGGCGGTCGTCAAGGAGACTCGGCCCCGGAATCAGGGCCACATCACCGCCGAGCAGTTGCGCGAGTGGGACGTGCCGGTGACGCTGATCGTCGACAGCGCGGCCCGCCGGTACCTCGACGAGGTCGATCACGTCCTCGTCGGGGCCGACGCCGTCGCCGCCGACGGCTCCGTGATCAACAAGATCGGCACCAGCGGCCTCGCGGTGTCGGCCCGGGAGCGGGGCGTCCCCATCATGACCGCCGCCCAGACGATCAAACTCCACCCGGACACGCTGACGGGCCACACCGTCGAGATCGAGACCCGCGACGAGTCGGAGGTGATCGACGAGGCGACCCGTGCCGAGATCGGCGACATCGACGTGGAGAACCCGGCATTCGACGTGACGCCGCCCCGCTACATGGACGCCATCGTCACCGAGCGGGGCCAGTTCCCGCCCGAGAGCATCGTCACGCTGATGCGCGAACTGTTCGGCGAGGCCTCCACCCGACCGTGGGAGGAGTCGACGTGAGGGGTGTGCCGTGGGCCGCGTGATCTGTGCCGGGCACGTCAACTGGGACGTGACGCTGTCGGTCGATCGGCTCCCGGTCGCCGACGGCGAGGCGACGATCACCGACCAGTCCCGATCCTGTGGCGGGAGCGCCTGCAACGTCGCCACCGGGCTGACCGCGCTGGGCGACGACGCCACCGTCCTCGGGAGCGTCGGCGACGACGAGAACGGCCGCCGCGCGACCCGTGCGCTCGAATCGGCCGGCGTCGACTGCGGGCCGCTGGTGGTCGCGGACACCGAGACCGCGCTGAAGTACCTCGTCGTCGATCCCGACGGCGAGGTGGCCGTACTGGGTACCCGGGGCGGCAACGAGGCCTTCGACGCCGACGACCTCGACGACGCCACCCTCGCGGCCGCCGACCACCTCCACCTGACGAGTCAGGCTCCGGACACGGCCGCCGAACTCGCCGACCGCGCACACGATCACGGCCTCCGGGTGAGCTTCGACCCCGGACGACGGATCGACACCCGGGACTTCGCGGCCCCGCTGTCCCGCGCCGATCTCGTCTTCGTCAACGAGCGCGAGGCGGCGACGGCCATCGAGGATCACCTCGGTCCGGCGGACGGCCTCGAAAAGACGGTCGTCTTGAAACACGGCGCGGCCGGTGCTGAGGTGTTGACACCCTGTGGCCACTACGCGAGTCACGACGGATACTCCGTCGAGGCCGTCGACACCACCGGCGCGGGCGACGCCTTCGCCGCTGGTTTTCTGACGGTCTGGCTCGCCGGCGACGACCCGGACCACGACCGCTCGCTCGCGGTCGCCAACGCCTGTGGCGCGCTGGCCGCGGGGGAACGCGGCCCCCACGCCGACCTGTCCTGGGCGGGAGTCGAGAGCCTGCTCGACGGGTAGCTACCGCGGCGTCTCGGTCCCCCACTTCTCGATCGCCGTCGCGAGTTCCGGTACCTCGTCGGCTTTCGCATCGATGTCTTCGCCCGCCGCGGCCGCGTCGACCGCCGCTCTGAGTGCTTTCGCGCCGGCGTGGGTGCCATCGGGGTGACCGTGGACGCCGCCGCCGGCCTGCACGCAGACGTTCGCCCCCACGCGGTCGATCAGCTCCGGCACGAGCCCGGGGTGGAGCCCGCCCGAGGCGACCGGGAGTACGTCGTTCAGGCCGTACAGGTCGGAATAGAGCCACTCGTTGATCCCCGTGGTGTCCTCGTTTTCGAGTTTGCCCAGGTCCGCCGTACCGGTGTGCAGTTGGTCGGCCCCGCAGAGGCGGGCGACCTGTGCGAGGACGCGCATCGAGACCCCGTGGTCGGGCACGCGGTCGAAGGCGGCGTGCATCGCGCGGTGGGCGTGGATGGCGAGCCCGTGATCCTCGCAGCGCTCGCGGACCCGCTGGACGGCCGCCCACCCACAGGTCACCACGTCGACCATGACGTACTCGCCGCCGTGTTCGGCCACCATGTCGACCCGTTCGAGCATCCGCCGGGTGTCGGCGGTGACGTTGACGAGGTAGGACTTCTTCTCGCCCGTCTCCTCTTCGGCCCGGTCACGCTGGGCGAGCGATTCGGTCAGTCGGTCCCCGAAGGGGTTGAACGCCTGGCTCGTGAGGTTCTCGTCGTCTTTCAGCAGGTCGAGCCCGCCCGTCCAGGCCTCGTAGCCGACCTGCGCGTGCTGGTCGGTCGAGAGGCCGACCTTGGGTTTGGGGACCGTCGCCGTGATCGGGCGATCCCCGGCGTCGAAGATCGTCTCGCGGACGCCGGTTCCGAACTGCGGCCCGGGGAAGGACGTCACCAGCGGTTCGGGCCAGTCACAGTCCAGCAGGCGGATGCGCTCCACGGCTTTCATCCCCATGATGTTCCCGGCGATACACGAGAGGACCTGCGCCATGTTGCCGTCCTCGAACAGCGCGTCGGGGTAAGCCACCGTGACCCGGTTGCCCTCGATGGCACAGGCCGTCGCCGAGAGGTCGGTGATCGACCCCTCGACCTGGAGTTCGGCCCAGGTGCCGTTGGAACTCTCGGAGGCGACACGGCCGGCCGCGTCCGCCATGTCCATGTCGCTTGCCGGTTCGACGGCGAACTCACAGACCAGATCCGTCTCACGTGGCTCGTAGTCCGGATCGAGGAAGTCCTCGTAGCTGATGCCGGGCATGTCCCGACGTTCGCGGGCACGGGACATAAACGCCGGGTGGCCCCACTCGCGTGCGTTCTCGAAGGTTGTCGGGAGCCGAAACGCGTAAGACGCCGGTCGCGGGAACGTGCAAGTACGATGACTACCGCGCCCGCGGCCCGCGTCTCGCGCATGCTCGAACAGATCGACGACCCGGAGCGGGCGACGCTGTTGCGCGGACTCTGGCAGGTCTATCGGTTCGGTCGGTACGTCGCCCACGTCTACCGTGCGGTCGTCTCGCTCGTCGAGCGCCTCCTCTCGACGTTCGTCGCCGCCGTCGTCTGTCTCGTCGAGGCGTCCGTCGACATCTTCACCGAGTGACCCACGGGATCGAGGCGGCGTCACGGACACCGTCGGCAGTCATCGACCACGAATCGCGATCGGTGATCGCGACGCTCCCCGCCGGGACACGATCCTGCGATCGGGACCGTCCTCGCGCGAGCAGCCCGACTGCGCCGACGAGCGTGCCGGACTAGAGGCCGAGGATCTCCCGTGCCTGGTCGGTCGTCGCGACCGGCCGCCCCAGCGTCTCGGCGATGCCGGCCACGCGCTCGACCAGTTGCGCGTTGCTCTCGGCGAGTTCCCCGCGTTCGTAGTAGACGTTGTCTTCGAGGCCGACCCGGACGTGACCGCCGAAGAGGATGCCCATGGTGGCGAACGCGAGCTGGTGAGGGCCGAACCCGAGCGTGTTGAACAGCGCGCCCTCGGGGAGGTCGTCGACGGCGTTGAGGAAGTTCCGCGGCCGCGGCCGGGTGAGCGTCCCCGGTCCGAAGATCAGCGTGGCGTAGACCGGCTCGGCGAGGTCGCGCCGTTCCAGCAACTGGTGGGCCTCGTTGATGTGCCCGTCGTTGAACAGCTCCAGTTCGGGCTTGATCCCGCGGTCCTGCATCTCCGCGTGGAGCGTGTCCACCGTGGCGCGCGTGTTCTCGCTGGTGAGGTGGTCGTAGCGGTTCAGCGGCCCCATGTCCAGACTCGCCATCTCCGGTGGCGGGTCGGTCCGGAGCGGCTGGGCGCGAGTCTCGGTCGGAACGCCGGTCCCGCCCGTGGAGTGCTGGACGACGACGTCCTCGGTCCGGCTCCGGACCGCGTCGGTGACTTCCTGAAACCGCTCGGTCGAGAAGGCGCGCTCGCCGTCGTCCTGCCGGGCGTGCAGGTGGACGACGCTGGCTCCGGCGGCCTCGGCCGCGGCGGCGGCGTCGCCGATCTCCGCGGGCGTCTCCGGGATCGCCGGGTTGGCCTCCTTGCCGTGGACGCCGCCGGTCAGCGCCGCGGTGACGATCACCGGGTCGCCCGCGAGGTAGGTCTCGTAGCTCACTCGTCTGCCTCCAGGTAGATCTCACAGTCCGTGGTGTGATCGAGGTCGTACCGGTCGTTGCAGACGTCCGCCCGCATCGGCTGGACGAAGGTCTCCGCGGCTCTGCAGTAGGCCCGGTCGGTCTCGAAACTGTGGTCGGGGCCTCCGTCGCGGTACGTCAGGTAGGGGCAGGCCATGGGTGCCCCAGACACGGCACGCACAAAACCGTTCGGCGGGGATCGTGGCTTCCGACAGCACACCGCTAATGTGTCGGCCCGCCCAACACCACGTATGGACGACTACGGTGACGGATTTCGGTTCGCGTACGATCACGGTCCGATCCGGTACGGTCGCGGCTGCGTGGACGCACTGGCGGACGAGATGGCCGGGATCGACGCCGAGCGGGCGCTGGTGGTCTGTGGCGAGACCGTCGGCACGACGGGGACGGTTATCGACCCCGTCGAGGACGGCCTCGGCGAGTACCACGCCGGCACCTTCGCCGGGACGACGCCCGACAAGCGCCTCGGAGCGGCCGCGGCCGGGCTGGAAGCGATGACGGACGTAGACGCCGACGCGCTGGTGAGTCTCGGCGGCGGGAGCAGCCTCGACGTGGCCAAGGCCATCGCGGTGCTTTCCGGCCGTGACGAACCGCCGGAAGACCTCGCGGCCGAACTCGAATCGACCGGCACCATCGCGGTCCCGGCGGACGTGCCCCCCATCCTCGCGGTCCCGACGACGCTGGCCGGGGCCGACCTCTCGATGGCCGCGGGGATCACCGCGACGCCGGCCTCCGGGCTGGTCGAGGAACCCGTCGGCGGCGGCCTGTTCGGGCCGGAGTTGATGCCCGCCGCCCTGCTGTACGATCCGGATCTCTTCGCGACGACGCCGACGGACATCCTCGCCGGCTCGGCGATGAACGGCTTCGACAAGGCCATCGAGGCCCCCTACGCCAGCACGCGGACGGCCGTCACGGACGCGACTGCCAAGCGGGCGCTGGAACTGCTCGCCGACGGCCTGCCCGACCTGCGCGAGGACACGGACGCGGCGCTGGAGCGGGTCGTCCCCGGCGTAATCCTCGCCCAGTACGGCGCCTCCCGCCCCGACGGGATGGCGCTCTCGCTGTTGCACGCCTTCGGTCACGGCCTGACTGCGGGCTACCCGGTCCAGCAGGGGGTCGCCCACGCCGTGATCGCGCCGCACGCGCTCGCGTACCTCTTCGAACGCGTCGACGGCCGCCGTCGCCTGCTGGCCGACGGACTGGGGGTCGACACCGACGGGCTGAGCGACGACGAGGTCGCCGACGCCGTGGTCTCGCGGGTCGCCGAGATTCGCGACGCGCTGGGCCTGCCGTCGAGCCTCCGCGCGGTCGAGGGGATCTCCCAGTCGGACATCCCCGACATCGCCGCGTACACGCTGGACGACAGCCTCATGGGCTACACGCCGGCGGATCTGAACCCCACGGTCGAGGACCTCGAAGGCGTCCTCCGGGAGGCGTGGTAAGTCGGCGGTCGCGTCGTCCCCGTGGACGGCGTTCTCGGCGGAGGTCTCGATTCCCCCGGCCCCTCGCGGTCCGAGTCGCGACGCTCAGCGGGACGGCGACTCGGTCATCCGGCGAGCGGCGGCGAGAAGACACAGACCAGAGACGAACGCGGCGACACCGAACGCGCGGACGGAGACGGCGATCCGTGACGGCGCGTACGGGCCGCGTGCACCGGCCAGTGCGTTTTCGAGCGCCTGTGCGGTCCCGATGCCGGCGAGATTGACCAGAAAGAACCCGACCGTCAGGGCCGCGGCGATACCGCCGGTACCGAAGCCGATCACGGACCCGATGCTCTCCAGCGCGACGAGGCGGCGGGCGGTCACGGCATCGGGGTCGGCGCGCGCGAGCCGGCGGTCGACCAGCCACGTCACGGTGCCGCCGAAGATCTGTGTGAGCGCGGCGAAACACCCGAGTACGACGACGTTCGGCGACCCGAGTGCCGGCCGCGGCCCGGGGAACAGCCGTCCGACGGCCGGCGACAGGACCAGCGCGATGGGGTACACGAGCGAGAGTGCGACGAGCGCGAGGCCGTGGAGACGGACCTTCCGACGCAGCGACAGGCCCGTGAACACGCCCCCGACGAGCCGCAGTCGCTCGAACTCCGACCCCTGGATCAGGATGCGGCTGATCTCGTCGTCGGGATCGTCCTCGCTCATGGCTGTGGTCCGGGCGCGGTGGTGATCGCTCCTGGGGACCGTACACACAGGACCCTGCAGGAACCAGCAACTTTTTTTGTTACTCCCGCGTCGACGGTCGCTTCGTGGGTCGGTACCACCGACAGGCTTAGCATCCGGGAGACCAAGCGGCCTCTGTGAGACGGATGCGAGCGTCACGGCTCGGGAGGACGCCGCCATCCGTGCCGCGGTCGCTTCCCAGCGCCCGCCGGCCTCGGACGCGCCGGGTCGGGGGGGATCCCGCGTGTCGGTGACGTTGCGGGTCGGGGACGGCGACGGCCTCGGGACCGGGGAGGCACGCATACCCGTCGACGCGGCGCGGGCGATCGGCGTCGACGACGGCGGCGTCGTGCGTCTGCGCGGGACGGACGAGACGGCCGCCGTCGTCCGGACGAGCGCGGACCTAGACGGGACGGTCCTGCTCGGGGCCGAGGGCAGGACCAACGCCGGTGTCGAGGTGGGCGAGTCGGTCGCGGTGTCGGCGACGGCGACGGAACGGGCCGCTGCGATCACCGTCGCGCCGGCCGGGGAGTTCCGGGTGCGAGTCGGGCCCGACACGATCGGATCGCTGCTGGACGGAGTGCCGGTCACGACCAGCGACCGGTACCGGGCGTCGCTGGTCGGCGGTTCGATCACCGTCCCCCTGCGCGTGACCGCCGTCGAACCGGCGGAGCCTGCAGTGGTCGACGGGGAGACTGACGTCACCGTCGCGACCGCCGGGTCCGACGGTGGGCCGGCCGCCGGCAGGCCGACGGTCACGCTTGAAGACGTGGGCGGACTGGACGACGTCGTCGAGCGGGTGCGTCGGACGGTCCTCGGACCACTCAAACACCCGGAACTGACGGCGCGGTTCGGGGGCCGGCCGGCCGGCGGCGTTCTGCTGTCGGGCCCGACCGGGACCGGGAAGACGCTGCTCGTGGAAGCGGTCGCGAACGCGGCCGACGCGGCGCTGGTTCGCGTCTCGGACCCCCCGACGAGCCGTGACGGGGCCGACCTCGGGGAGATCGTCCGGACCGCCCGCGAGGAGCGACCGTCGATCGTCTTCTTCGACGACCTCGACACCCTCGCGCCGGCCCGGGACGGGGGCGGCGACGGCGACGCACGCGCGACGCGCCGGATCGCGGACGCGGTCGAGACGCTCGTCGACACGGACGGCGTCGCCGTCGTCGGCGCGACCGACCGGGTGAGCGCCGTCGACGACGCCCTCCGGCGTGGCGGACGGTTCGAAACCGAACTCGACGTGGGGGTCCCGGATCGGAACGGCCGGCTGGAGATCCTGCAGATCCACACCGCGGACCTCCCGCTGGCGGCGTCGGTCGACCTCGGCTCGGTCGCCGACCGGACACACGGGTTCGTCGGAGCGGACCTGGCGGCGCTCGTGTCGGAAGCCGTCCGGCAGGCGGTCGACCGCCTCCCCGGCGAATACGTCTACGGCGACGATCCGATCCCCGAGGACGTGCTGGCCGGGATGACCGTCGAGGGGGGCGACTTCGAGGCGGCGCTGTCGCGGGTGACCCCCAGCGGGATGCGAGCGGTCGCGGTCGAACGGCCCGCCGTCGGCTACGACGACATCGGGGGGCTCGAATCGGTGAAGACGGCCGTCGTCCGCGCGATCGAGTGGCCGCTGGTGTATCCGGAACTGTTCGAGCGCTTCGGGAGTGCGCCGCCCTCGGGAATCCTGCTGTATGGCCCGCCGGGGACGGGGAAGACGATGCTGGCGAAGGCGGTCGCGAGTTCGACGGACGCGAACTTCGTCGCGATCAACGGCCCGGAGTTGCTGAACCGGTACGTCGGCGAGAGCGAGCGGGGCGTGCGGGACGTGTTCGAGCGGGCACGCCGGCACGCCCCGACCGTCGTCTTCTTCGACGAGGTCGACGCCATCGCGAAGGCCCGGAGCGAGGACGGCGACAGCGACGTCGTCGAGCGGGTGGTCTCGCAGTTGCTGACGGAACTGGACGGGATCGAACCGCGGTCGGGCGTCTCCGTCGTCGCCGCGACCAACCGCCCCGACATGGTCGACCCGGCGCTGCTCAGGCCGGGCCGACTGGAGAAGTCACTGGAAGTGCCGCTCCCGGACCGGGACGGTCGACGGGAGATCTTCGCCGTCCACACGCGGTCGGTCCCGCTCGGGGACGTGGACCTGTCGGCGCTGGCGGCGGCGACGGACGGCTACAACGGCAGCGACGTCGAGGCCGTCGTCAGGGAAGCGACGATGCGCGCGATGGACGAGTACCTCCGGAACACGGGGTTCGATCCCGACGAGGAGTCGCTCTCGTCCGTCCAGGTGGAGTCCTCGCACTTCGAGGCGGCGATCGAGGCCGTCGAACCCTCCGTCACGGCGGAGATGCGTGACTACTACGCCGACGTATCGACGCGCTTATAAAAAAAAAGAGACCGCGACGGCGTCGATCAGTCGCCCGCGGCAGCGGTCTCCGAGGGAGTCGGTGCGCTCGTCTCGCCGAGGATGGCGCGACTCCGGAGCAGGATGAACCCGAAGCCGACCTTGGCGAGGACGTCCAGGATCATGAAGCCCAGCGTCTCGACGAACAGCGGCACGAGACCGACACCTTCGGTCCCGACGATCCACAGGATGGGATAGAGCGTCCACAACACGATCACCAGGTTCCTGAGTAACCTGAACGTTCCCTGCGTCTCCTCGTCCATCTCCTCGACCTTGGCGGTGAAGACGCTGAACAGGAAGTACAGGATGAACACCATCGCAAGGGTGCTGATCGCCCACCAGATGAACCGGAAGGTGAACACCGAGGTCAACGCGCCGACCAGGCCGGTGACGATCATGAACGCGTCGAGGAGGATCAACGCGAGGATCTCCGAGAAGTCGGCGTCAACCAACAGGGCCAGGTCGAGCAACAGCAGCGGCGTCGTGAACAACCAGTCGGCGTACCGTGCCCAGTAGATGTCCAGGGTTCGGCCGGTGTTCAGCGTGATCTCCGTCAGCCCGAACCCGAAGAACATCGACAGGTACGATGCGGCCGCGATGGCCGGGATCATGATGGTAATTACGTAGTACTCCTTGGCTTCTTCGTCTTCGACGCCCCACCCTTTGGCGAGGAAGTAGAACGTCCCGATCACCATCAGGGCCGTTCCGATTCCCAGCCAGATCGATTCGCTTCTCGCGAACGGTGCCGCCTTGTCGATCTGTAGCAGTGCTGTTTCAAGCACCATGCAACCCATGTTAGGAATTCGGTACAGTAAGTCACTATACCAAACTTGTTGGGGATGTCCACGAACCGGAGTGGGACACGGGTGTAGCGGCGTGGGATCGGGAGCCACCGTTTTCAGGCAGGACATCGTATTCCTCGTCATGGCGGACTCAGACGAGCAGGAAGACGACGCCCAGTCCATCACAGACTCCGTCGGCGACACGGCGGAGGAGTCCCTCGAAGAGGAGGTCGTCATCGACCTAGAGTCGGCAGCCGAGTACGAGGAACGCATCGAATCGCTGGAGGACCGCCTCGAGGAACAACGCGAGGAGATCGACGAGCTCCAGAACCTGGTAGTGGACCTCTCGGCGCGGGTGGCGGACGGCCGGAACGTGGGGGTGTGTCCGGAGTGTCACGGCCCCGTCGTGAAGAAGCGCCGGTGGCTCCGTACGAACACGCTCGAGTGTACCGACTGTGGGGAGGTCTACCACGAGTACTGAGGCCAGGCGGTTCGGCGGCGTCGGGCCCCGTCCGACGGCGGAGTCTCCCCGTCGGCGGCGATTCGGAACCGGGGTACATTTGAACGTCCGATCCGTACCGGCGACCGATGGTCGAGGAACCACAGCGGACCGAGGCGACCGGGTTGCGGACCGCGCTCCCACGGTGGGGATGGACCGTCGTCGTCGGACTGGCCGGCGCGGCCGCGCTGTCGCTTCTGATCCCGGACGAGCTGGCCACGAACAACGGCATCCCCTTTCCGGTGTTCTTCTGGTCCGTCGTGGCCGTCCAGGGCATCGCTGCGTTCGGAATCATCAGTGTCGTCCTCTACGCCATGGTCGACTTCGAGTGATTCCTACTGTGGCGGTGCCTCCGGCGTCGACGATGGAGTGAACGACGCCGGCGTCGTCCACCTCGACGATTACGAGATCACCCCTTCTGACACTTCCGGGAACGGAGACAGTAGTCGAGCGTGTCATAGAATCGGTCTCATAGCGTGAGTTTCTCTCGACCGGGATCATCTCCCCGTTCGTAGTTGGTGATTGCAACGACGAGTCGGAGACACAGCGTAAGGAATACCTGTGTTCGTGCGTGGACGCGGCTTCGGGCCCGAACGTGCCCGACTAGAGGCCGAGGATCTCCCGTGCCTGGTCGGTCGTCGCGACCGGCCGCCCCAGCGTCTCGGCGAGTTCCCCGCGTTCGTAGTAGACGTTGTCTTCGAGGCCGACCCGAACGTGGCCACCGAAGAGGATGCCCATGGTGGCGAACGCGAGCTGGTGAGGGCCGAACCCGAGCGTGTTGAACAGCGCGCCCTCGGGGAGGTCGTCGACGCCGTGGTCTCGCGGGTCGCCGAGATTCGCGACGCGCTGGGCCTGCCGTCGAGCCTCCGCGCGGTCGAGGGGATCTCCCAGTCGGACATCCCCGACATCGCCGCGTACACGCTGGACGACAGCCTCATGGGCTACACGCCGGCGGATCTGAACCCCACGGTCGAGGACCTCGAAGACGTCCTCCGGGAGGCGTGGTGACGGGGGACACACCACGCTGTCGGCTCTGTGGGTCGAGGCTGACCACCGGACTGGTGGCTACCGGTCGCCGTGTCGGCTGTTGCAACGCCACCCCGATCGTCGGAACCTGCCCGGAACACGGGCCGCTCGGCCCGCATCACGTCGTCGAACCGGAGTGATCGGTCCCCACACCGGCAGGGACGAGCCACGCCCTACGGGCCTCGGGGTTCGGGACGCCCGCCGGCCTCACTGTTCGGACTGTGCAGTCGTCAGCTCGTCGATTTCTCGCGCCTGACTGATCGCGTCGATGGTTTTGCTCGCGATCCCTTCGAGGTCGTCGGCGTACTCCTCCGTCGTCTCGGCCATCTCGTCGATGCTGTGGGACGTATCGACCGCGCTCTTCGCGATCTCGTCCAGGTCGTCCACGGTGTCCGTGATCGACCCGGCGGCCTCCGTGGTCTGCTCGTCGACGGCGGTGATCTGTTCGATCGTCTCCTCGGCGTCGTCCTGGACGTCCTGTACGACCGATTCGATCTCGGCCGCCTGCTCCTGGGCCTGTTCGGCCAGTTCTTTCACCTCGTCGGCGACCACGGCGAAGCCCTCGCCCTCGTGACCGACGCGTGCCGCCTCGATCGACGCGTTCAACGCCAGAATGTTCGTCTGGTCGGCGATCTCGTCGAGCATCGCGGTTATCTCGTTGATCTCCCCGACGGCCTCCTGGAGGCTTTCGAGTTGCTCCCGGGCGTTCTCGGCGGCTGTCTGTGCGTCGTCGACGTCCTGATACGCCTCGTGAGCGGACGACTGTGCCGACTCGGCGAGTGAGGCCGTTTCCGAGCTGGAGTCGTTTGCTGCCGCCGCCGTTCGTGACAGCGAATCGATCGCGTCTTTCGACTCGCTCAACTCCGCCCCGATCGTCGACATCAGTTCGGAGTGTTGTGTCGCCAATTCGTCGATTCGATCGTCGGTATCGTCCGCGGACTGCGTCCCGTCCGTCGGCGTCTGTGTTTCGTCACTCATCTGTGATTGTCCGGCGACATGCTCGTCGGCCGGTGTTTGTGTGTGCGTTGCGCACAACCCACATAGGTTCTTGTTTTCACGATCCGTTGTCTCACTTTCGCCGAGTCTACTGCGAGCACCGCGCTCAGTCCGACCCTCGAAGTCGTTCGAGCAGCCCCGCCAGGCGCTCTATCGAACTGCTCGTGAGCAACTCGACCAGTTGTTCGCTTCGCCGGTAGGTCGTCTGCAGTGACCGAACCGTCTCCAGTGCATCCTCGGCACGCTCGTTTTCGACCGCTTCGAGCTGCTCCTCCGCCGAGTCCAGCGCACGCGTCATGATGTCGATCTCGCGTTTGACCTCGTGTTTCAGGAACTCCTGAACGACCCGCCAGAAGTCGGTCTCGGCCTCGTAGAAGACCTTCCGCCCCTCACCCGGGATCGACCGACGGTGGACGAGGTGGAGCCGATCCATCTTCTGCATCGCGGTACTCACTGTCGACTTCGCGTAGCCGCTCTCGGCGACGATCTCGTCGAGCGACAGCGGCTCGTCCGCGAACAGGAGTGTCCCGTAGAGGTGCCCGTAACTCTGGCTCAGCCCGTACACCTCCGCGCTCTGCCCCAGCGCCTCGATCACGTCCTGCTTGGCACTCTCGACCTGATCTCGCTCCCTACCATCGTCTCCTTGATTCATAGAATTCAGTAATTGCCGAAAGTATTAAATTGTTATGTGAGAAACGTTCGGAGTATGCCGAATATCGTGAATGTAGCTTCCGGCTGGCCCTCCAGGCCGTCCGTGGCGGGTGCCACCGGGGTCGGGTCGGTAGCGTCGCCAGCCCGCGGCATGGAATTCCGGCCGGGGCCGATACCGCGGCCGTCACCGTTGTCGTGGGGGTGGCCGGCGTGAAGCGTCGGGTGCTGGCCGCGTCACTCGTCGTGCTCGCGGTGATCCCCGGTGGTGCGACGGCGTCGGTCAGGGGGAGTCCGGACCTCTCGGTGTCGGTCGCGGACGATACGGTCGCCCCCGGGACGGACACGACGATCCAGGTTCGGGTCGTCAACGCCGGCGATCTCGAAGACGGCTCGATCCAGAACCCGGGGCTCAACGACGACGTCACGACCGCCCGGGGCGTACAGGTTTCACTCGACGCGAGCGACGCGCCCTTCGAGGTCGAGACGGACTCGCGGTCGGTCGGCAGCCTCGCCAGAGGCGGGAGTTCGACCCTCGACTTCCGACTGTCGGTGCCCGAAGACGCCGAACCGGGCACGTACGAGATCCCGGTGACGGTGACCTACTCCTATACCGGGATCATCTCCGAGTCGACAGGTGGACGGGCGACCCGGGAGACCGAGCACACGTTCGAAGTGACGATCGAGGTGCGCGAGACCGCGCGGTTTCGCGTCGTCGGCGTCGACCACGACCTCGCCGTCGGTGAGGCCGGCGACGTGTCGGTGACGCTCCGGAACGCAGGGCCGATCGCCGTCAGCGACGCGTCCGTCGAACTCGCCACCGATCACGCCGACCTGCGGTTCGGCGAGGCCGCGAGCGCGAGTCGCTACGTCGGCGAGTGGGCTCCGGGCGAAACCCGGATGCTGACCTACCGGATGACGGCCGCCGACGGCGCCGAGCCGCGGAGTTACGTCGTCTCGGCCACGGTCGCCTACCGCGACGCCGAGGGCGACCGGGAGACCTACCGCACCGCGTCGTTCGGCGTGACACCGGGTCCGGAGCAGACGTTCGCCTACCGGAACGTCTCGGTCGCGCTCTGGGGTTCCACCGCCCGCGTGACCGGAGAAGTGGTCAACACCGGCGACCGTCGGGTCACGGCCGCCCTGGTAACCGCCAACTCGACGGCGCCACGGGTGCGCGTCACCGGCGGTACGCACCCGGTCGGCACGCTCGAACCGGGCGAGTCGGCCCGCTTCGGCATCGGGCTCCACGTGGCACCGAACACCCACCCCGGCCCGCGGGAACTCGGCGTGTCGGTGCGGTACGAGCGCGGCGGGGCCCGGACCTACGCCAGCGACGCGTCGTCGATCACGGTTCCGATCCGGACCGACAGGGAGGACATCGCGGTGACGGCGGTGAACAACTCGCTGGAGATCGACGCCAGCAACACCGTCCGGGTCCGTCTCCACAACACCGGCGACGACCGTCTCACGAACGTTCACGCGCGGCTCGCGGTCGAGCCGCCGTACGACAGCGAGAGCCCGAGCGCGTACGTCGCGTCCCTGGCTCCGGGCGAGAACACGACGGTGACCTTCGAACTCACGACTCCGGAGGACGGCGTGCCGACGACCGACGCGGTGTCGCTCAACGTGAGCGCGGAGACGCCGGCCGGTCAGCGGGTCACCTACGGGCCGTACCTCGTCCCGGTCACGACGACCACCTCGGGCGGTCCGATGGGCGACGTGCCGGTTTTGGGGCTGGGTGCGGTGGTCGTGGTCGCGCTGGTGGCCGCCGGCTGGTGGTGGTTCAACTGATGCACGCATCGACCGCGAAATCCGCGACCCGTGACGACAGCCATGACTGAGCAACGGTCCGAGGACGCCGGTTCGGGAGAGACCGCCGAGCCGGTCGTCCTCCGTGGCGAGGGGCTGGAGAAGACCTACGGGAACCGCCTCCCGTTCGGGCGGACGGTCGAGGTCCTGACCGGCGTCGACGTCGAGATCCGGGCCGGCGAGGTCGTCGGCATCGTCGGCGGCAACGGATCGGGGAAGTCGACGCTGATGGGGATTCTGGTCGGGGCGCTCGACGCCGACGCCGGGACCGTCGAATCGACCGGGAGCGTGGGCTGGTGTCCCCAGGACGAACTGCTGTACGACCGACTCACCGTGCGCGAGACGTTCCGGCTGTTCGGGGACGGCTACGGTATGGACCCCGACGAGATCGACGAGGCGCGCGACTGGCTGGCGTCGACGCTCGACTTCGAGCGGTACCTCGACTACCGCGTCGACCGCCTCTCCGGCGGCAACCGACAGAAGGTGAACCTCTCGATCGCGCTGATGCACGACCCCGACATCCTCTTGCTCGACGAGCCGTACACGGGGTTCGACTGGGACACCTACCTCGCGTTCTGGGACCTCACGGCCGACCTCAAAGAGCGGGGGACGGCAGTGGCGATCATCTCCCACCTCATCAACGAACAGGAGCGGTTCGACCGAATCCTCGAACTCGCGGACGGGACGCTGAGCGACGTGACGGCCGACGGGTCGAACCAGGCCGGCGACGCGGGGGTGCGATGATGGACGCGGCCGTCGGTCGTCGGTTGCGGGTCGGCCTCGGGGCGGCCATCAGGGAGTTCGTCCGCGAACCGATCAATCTCGTCCTCCTCGTCGCCTTGCCGCCGCTCATGATCACCAGCTACGGGTCGATGATGTCGGCGTTCCCGAAGATGCCGTACATGTCGACCGACCCGGGGACGATGGGTTCGATGGCGGGAACGCTGTTCGTCGCGGCCTTCCTCCCGGGCGTCATCGGCCTGTTCCAGGTCATCAGCGCGAGACGCGCCGACGACCGACTCGCGCTCGCCGGCTTCCCACGTCCCGTCCTCTTTCTCTCCCGGTTGCTCGCGATGACCGTGGCGAGTCTCCTCACCGCCGGCATGGCGCTGTCGGTGCTGGCGACCCGGACCGACGTGGCCGCGCCCGTCGCCGGCTTCGTGACGCTCGTGTTCGTGGGCACGCTCTACGGACTGCTCGGGATGTTGATCGGTGCGGTCCTCCCGCGGGAACTCGAGGGGTCGCTCGTCCTCATCTTCCTGGCCGACATGGACGAGGCGATGGCCAGCGGCGTCGTCCGGACCGACTCGCCGGTCACGAAACTGTTCCCGCTGCACTACCCTCACGACCTCTTTCGTGCGGCCGTCGAGGGGACCCCCGCCGCGCCGGGCGACGCGCTCGCGACCGGGATCTACGCGGTCACGCTCCTGATCTGTACGCTGGCCGCGTACACGACCCTGACCGGTGAGGGAGGTGTCGGGGGATGAGCGAGGTGCGAACCCTCTTCGCGATGGGCGTTCGCGAGTACGTCAGGACGCCGGTCCTGCTGGCCCTCCTGCTCTTCCTCCCGACCTACTTCGTCCTCTTTTTCACGCGGGTGATCCCCGACCAGCCAGTGCCGGTCGACGTGCCCGTTCAGGGGACGATGCGCCTGGGGATGACGGCGGTGGTCGCGGCCGTGATGGCACCGATGGCTACCGCCTTCGTCGGCGGGGCCGCGGGGCTGTTCCTGATGCAGTCCGCGCGTACCGTCGACGGTCGGCTGTCGGTGGTCGGGGCCGACCGCTCGTCGATCCTGGTCGCTCGCGCGGGTGTGCTCGCGCTCGCGGCCGGCGTCGCGACCGTCGTCTCGGCGGGCGTCATGTCGCTGGCGTACGTCCCCGAGCGTCCGGGGTGGTTCCTGCTCGCCACCGTGTTGATCGGCTTGCTCTACGGTGGCGTCGGCGCACTCGTCGGCCTCGTTCTCAACCGCCTCGCGGGCGTCTACGTCCTGCTGTTTGGTCCCCTGCTGGACCTCTTTCTCGCTCAGAGCCCGCTGACCGAGGAGACCCACTGGATCGCTCCGTACCTCCCGGGCCACTACCCGATGCGACTGGCCTTCGACGCCGCCTTCACCGCTCGCGTCCTGCCCGCGACCCTCTGGCCGGGACTGGGCTACCTCCTCGTGGTCGCAGTCGTCGTCGGAGCTGCCTTCCACCGGACGATCCGGGTCGGCTGAGGGGCTCTCCCCCGTCCCGTCTGTCGGTATATCGGTTGCTTTTTTTGACCGTGGTCCTGTCGGTTCGTTCGAGGACGATTCCAGTGGCGTCGACACCCGAGCGTACCGCGCCCTCTCGATCGTTCTGGTCGTTGTCGATTCTTTTTTCGGGCGTGGTGTTCAGTTCGATCAACGTCTGGCACCTGCGTGGTGAACCGCTGCTCGGGATCCTGACCGGCGTCGTCCCGCCACTGGGCCTCTCGCTGACGGTCGTCGTCGTGGGGTGGTTGCTCTACGTCGACCGGCTCCCCGCCGAGTACGCGCCGCGGATGGCCGTCTGGCTCGCACTGGGCGTCCTCGTGACCGGGGGAATGACGGCGCTGTTCGTCGGCTACGAGCGGGTCCACGGAGTGACCGTCGTCCATCCGATACACGTCGTCGTCAACTCGATGTCTGGTGGGGCCGTCGGCGGGTTGCTGGTCGGGTACTACGACGGCCAGCGAAACCGCTGGCTCGACCAGCACCGGACCATCGAACAGGTGCTCGACACGGTTCGCCGTGTCAACCAGCGTCTCGTCGAGGCGGGGACTCGCGAGGAACTGCTCGAGGGTATCTGTACCGAGTTCGCGGCGTCGGAGCCGTACGTCTTCGCGTGGGTCGGCACCGACCAGGACGACGAGATCCGTCCCGTCGCCGCCGCAGGCGTCGACGAGTCGTACCTCGACGAGATCGAGATCTCGCCGACCGAGGACGACCTCGCGCAGGGGCCGACGGCGACCGCGGTCGAGAAAGGCGAGCTCCAGGTGGTCCAGCACATCCGCTCCGATCCGGCGTACGAACCCTGGCGGGAGCAGGCGCTGGAACACGGGTTCCGGTCGAGCGCCGCCGTCCCGATCCAGCTCGCGGGGACGCGGTACGGCGTCCTCAACCTCTACTCCGATCGGCCGAGCGCGTTCGCGGACCGCGAACGGAACGTCCTCGAAGACCTGAGCGACGCCGTGGCCCACGCGCTGTACCGCCTCGACGTGGAACGGCGCCAGCGAGAGCAGTACGACCGACTCGAACGGGAGAACGAGCGACTCGACCGGTTCGCCAGCATCGTCTCCCACGACCTCCGGAACCCGCTGAACGTCGCCGAGATGCACACCGAGATGCTGGCCGACAGCTGTGACGACGACCGCCACCTCGACAAGATCGACCAGGCCCACGAGCGGATGGGCGCGATCATCGAGGACACGCTCACGCTGGCCCGGGAGGGGGAATCAGTCACCGAGACGGAGCCGATTCACCTCGCGTCGCTGGTCCAGCAGTGCTGGGCGAGCGTCGAGACGACCGACGCGACGCTTTCGGTCGCAGCCGACGCGGTCGTCGAAGCAGACGAGGAGCGCCTCCGCCACCTGTTCGAGAACCTCTTTCGCAACGCGGTGGAACACGGCGGCGAGGCGGTCACGGTCACCGTCGGGCCGATCGACGCACCGTCCGAGGACGACGAGCGGTCCGATACGGAGGCCATCGCGGGATTCTACGTCGAGGACGACGGCCCCGGTATCCCGCCCGACGAGCGCGGGGAGGTGTTCGAGCCCGGATACACGAACGCCGAGAACGGCACCGGACTCGGCCTGTCGATCGTCCGGGAGATCGCCGAAGCCCACGGCTGGGACGTGACGATCACCGACAGTGACACCGCCGCGAGCGGTGAGACGGGGGACGACGGACGCGACTCCGGCGGCGCGCGCTTCGAGATCACCGGCGTCGACGGCCGGCTATCGTCCTGACGCGCCGCTCCGGCCGAAATGTTGCCGGAACCTATGTCGCCGCCGGGACACTGGTTCCCCCGTTGACGGCCCGGAAGACCGCTCTGGAGTGCTGTCTCCCGCAACCGGTGAATCACCGACTGCTTCAGCATAAAACAGCGCGGAGCCCCCTTCCTCAACGAGCAGCGCAGAGAGACTGCAGTCTCTCAAGCAGCGCAGTAGGGAGGGGAGGAGCGCGTCACATCCCTCGACAATCACAGTTCTCTGCACTCGGCCAACTCCCCACTACGTAATAAAAGAATTTAACTACATAGAAATCGTTGAAACGAGTATGGAGGTGCGTCGCACACTGCCGGTCAAACTCGACGTGGCCGACAGCGACAGAGACGCACTTCTCGACACAATCTCCCAATACAAACACATCGCCAACGAGACCAGCGACCACTGCTGGAACGAGAACGATTACAAGCAAACAGCGAAGTACGCTGTCA
>JBDGUF010000010.1:0-42856 GCA_042216105.1 Halorientalis sp. | reverse complement strand
TGGTCACCTTCCGGGAGAACACCGAGGACGTCTACGCCGGCATCGAGTGGGAGGCGGGCACCGAGGAGGCCGAGAAGGTACGTGAGTTCGTCGAAGACGAGATGGGCTTCGACGAGACCATCCACGACGGCCCGGTCGGGATCGGGATCAAGCCCATCACCGAGTTCGGGACGAAACGCCTCGTCCGGAAGGCCATCGACTACGCCCTGGAGAACGATCGGGACTCGGTCACCCTGGTCCACAAGGGGAACATCATGAAGTTCACCGAGGGCGCGTTCCGGGACTGGGGCTACGAGGTCGCCGAGGAAGAGTACGGCAGCGAGGTCATCACGGAGGACACCCTCTGGGAGGAACGCGACGGCGAGGCACCCGACGACGCCGTCGTCGTCAACGACCGCATCGCGGACAACATGCTCCAGCAGATCCTCACTCGCACGGAGCAGTACGACATCCTCGCGATGCCCAACCTCAACGGCGACTACCTCAGCGACGCCTGTGGGGCCCAGATCGGCGGGCTCGGCATCGCGCCGGGCGCGAACTTCGGCGACGGCCGCTGTCTGGCCGAACCCGTCCACGGCTCGGCCCCCAAGTACGCCGGCCAGGACAAGGTCAACCCGACCGCGATGATCCTCTCGGGCAAGCTCATGCTCGAGTACATGGGCTGGGACGACGCCGGCGAACTCATCCGGGACGCCGTCGAGGAGACGATCAAGTCCAAACACGTCACCTACGACATCGAGCGCCAGATCCAGGGCGGCGAGCGGCTCGCCTGCAGCGAGTACGCCGAGCGCGTCGCCGACAACATCCGCGACCTGGCCTGACCCCGACGGTCCCGTTCTTTCGGCAGCTACCGCGACGGCACGGCCACAGCCCCGTCCGCGATCTCGATGCGGTCTCGCCCTGCCCCGGGAACGACCGCACCCGTGACGGCAGATTCTTCCCCGAACGGGCCTCACGGGGAGGTATGTACGCGGTGGTCGGGTGCAGCGAGTGTGACGCGCTCCGGGTCGTCGAGGGCCGGCCCGAGCGCTCGGAGTGTCCCCGGTGTGGGACGACCCGCAAGTTCTCGAAGCTCAAGCAGTTCGTCACGACCGAGGACCCGGACCACGCCCGGGAGGTCCGGGCGGCGATGCTGGCCAAGCGACAGGGCCACGCGGACGCCTTCGACGATCTCGACTCCTTCGCCGAGATGGAGCGGTACCTCGACGAGGCCGGCGTCGACGACGCGGAGTACCTCGACGGGGTGGGCGTCGACACCGAGGCGGTCGGCGCGGCCGCCGACCGCGCCGAACGGGGAGCGGGGGGCGGACGGAGCCGCAAGGAGACGGTGCTGGCCGCGCTCCGCGAGCAGGACGAGCCGACCGAGGCGAGCGTGATCGAGTACGCGACCGAGCGCGGCGTGCCGGCCGAGTACGTCCGGGAGGCGCTGGCGAAGCTCGTCCGCCGTGGCGAGGTGACCGAGCGCGGCGGGACCTACCGGCTGTTGTGAGGGCCGGCGACGGCGGCGTCGACGGCGTGCGGGCCCTGCTCGCGCGCGGTCACCGACCCAGTTCCTCGTGGGCGCTGGAGAGGTGCCGGGAGGCCAGCGCCGAGAGCAGCGAGAGCTCGCCGGCCAGCGCGGCGGTGGCGATCACCTCCGCGAGCGCGTCGGCGTTGCTCCCCGGCGGGTCGCCGCCGCCGGCGACGCCGACCACGTCCATGGCCTCGGCCTGCGTGGCGAGGCCGGTCCCGCCGCCGACGGTGCCCACTTCGAGGGAGGCGATGGTGAGGCTGGCGTACAGCCCCTCGTCGCGTTCCTCGACGGTCGTGATGGCGTTGGCCCCTTCGACGACCTGGGCGATGTCCTGGCCCAGCGCGAGGAAGGCGGCGGCGACGGTGTTGGCGGCGTGGGCGTTGAACCCGAGACTGCCCGCCTTGGCGCTGCCGACGAGGTTCTTGCGGGTGTTCGCCTCCGCGATGGCGTCGGCGGTCGTCTTGAACCGCTCCTCGACGAGGTCGTGGGGGATGAACACGTCGGCGGCGACGGTGCGCCCGCGGCCCTCGACGGCGTTGATCGCGGCGGGTTTCTTGTCGGTACAGAGGTTGCCCGACAGCGCGACGAGCGACGCGGGCGTCTCGGTCTCGACCACGTCGCAGGCCGCCTCGGTCGCGATGGTGGCCATGTTCATCCCCATCGCGTCCTTGGTGTCGTAGGTGAACCGCAGGAACACCGAGTCGCCGACGACGTAGGGGGTCACGTCCGTCAGTTCGCCGTGGCTGGTGGTCGACTCGGCGGCTTCGGCGAGGGCGTCGGTGTTCTCGCGGACCCACGCGGCGACGGTCGCGGCCTCGCCCACGTCTTCGACGGTGAACACGGGCGCGCGGGTCATCCCGTTTTTCAGGACGCGGGCGGTCGCGCCGCCGGCCGCGCGGATGGCCGAACAGCCGCGGTTGACGCTGGCGATCAGCGCGCCCTCGGTGGTCGCCAGCGGGAGGTAGCGCTCGCCGTCGACCGCGCCGCCGTCGATCTCGACCGGGCCGACGACGCCGACGGGGACCTGCGTCCCGCCGATCATGTTCTCGATGTTCGGTTCGGCGGTCGCGGCGTCGAAGGCATACTCCCCCACCGCGTCGAGGTCGGTGTCGGTCTCGCCCTCGACGAACAGCCGTCGGGCAGTGGCGGCCGTCTCGGGGTCGGCGTGGTCGTCCAGCTCGTGGAGCCGAAGCTCGCCCTCCCGGACGCGGCGGGCGAGGTCGGACGGGTCGGTCATGCCCGACGGTGTGGCCGGTGGCCCCCTAAGCGTTTCCGAAGGACGACCCGCAGGCGGTCGTTTCACCGCCAAAACCTTTTCATGCAGGTCCACGACAGTCGGGCCGATGGCCGACACGTCACTCGCGGAGCGTCGGTCGATTCTGGAGCTGTCACCGGACGAGCGGGCCGAGGAGGGGATCGACGCGGCGGCGGTACAGGAGGCCCTGATCGCGGTGATCCGGCACGGCGAGGGCGACCAGAAGGTGTTCGAGGGCCGGACCTTCCCCCGGCTCGAACTCGACTACCTGGACGTGGGCCGGGAGAACAACCATCCGGTCGAGTTCCGTGACTGCACCTTCGAGGACGGCATCAGCGTCGAACACGCCGACGTGATGGTCCCGCTGATCTTCGAGGACTGCGAGATCGCCGGCCTCGAGATCGAGGACGCGCGCTTCGAGTACGACGTGGAGGTCACCGGCTCGCGGATCACCGGGCCGGTGGCGGCCGAGGAGTCGCAGTTCGATCGGGACTGCGAGTTCACCGACACCGTCTTCGAGGCCGAGACGCGACTGGAGGAGCTCACCTGTCGGGAGGATTCGAGCTTCGACGGGGCCGTCTTCGAGGGACCGGTCTCCTTCCGGGGTGCGCGTTTCGCCGGGCACTCGAACGCCATCGACGACAACGCGAGTTTCGACGGGGCGGCGTTCCGGGACGAGGCCGTCTTCGAGGAGGTCCGACTCCGGGCCAGCACGTTCGTCGGGACGACCTTCGAGGGGGCGGCGGAGTTCGGCGACCTCCGCGTCGACGGCGACGTTCGCTTCGAGGAGGCCACCTTCGGTGCCGGGGCGACCTTCGCCGAGGCGCGGTTCACCGAGGACGCCACGTTCGCCGGGGCGACATTCGACGGCGAGGCCGACTTCCGGGGCGCGGTGTTCGAGGGGGGCGCGCGGTCGCTCGAAGACGACGCCTCCTTCGAGGGAGCGACCTTCGACGGGCTGGCGCAGTTCGGCGAGGCGGAGTTTCGCTACGCCAACTTCGAGGACGCGACCTTCCGGGACGAGGCCGTCTTCGAGGAGGCGTGGTTCACGGCCGACGCCGACTTCGCCGGGGCGACCTTCGACGGGCAGGCCGACTTCGACGAGGCCCGCTTCGTCGAGGACGCCGACTTCTCCGGGGCGACCTTCCGGGGGAAGACCGTCTTCCGGGGCGCGGAGTTCCAGGGCCACGCCAACCGGCTGGAGGACAACGCCACCTTCGACGGCGCGACCTTCGAGGACGACGCCAACTTCGCGGGCGCGGAGTTCACCGCGGCCAACTTCATGCGCGTCGACTTCGCCGGCACCATCGATTTCGAGGACGCGGCCTTCACGGACCGCATCGATATGATGGTACTGGCGATCGACGAGGATCCCTACGTGGACCTCACGGACGCGACGATTCGGGGCGGGACGATCACCCAGCCCAAGGAGGGATGGGTCCGGTACGACCTCACCCGGGCCTCCGTCGGGGACATCGACCTCCAGGCGGCCGACGAGAGCGGCGGGAGCCAGCGCCTGCTCGACTACTTCCGGTTCTGTAACACCGTCTTCAGCGAGTTCGACGGCAACGAGTTCGACTTCTCGGCCCACACGGCCTACCTCGACCGCAACGACTGGGTCCTCCACGAGTTCGACGACCCGACCGACCGCTCCTACGCCGTCGAGCTGACCCCGGAAGTGATCGAGACGACCTACCTCCACGCCAAGAACAGCGCCTCCGCGGCCGGCGACATGAAAGCCGCCGGGGAGTTCCGGGTGAAACGCCAGCAGTTCGCGCGGAAGAAACACCTCGCCATCGCGGGCGACGGGACCGCAGACCCCGGGTCGCGGTTCAAAAACGGAATCCGGGCCGCCGAGAACGCCTTCCTCGGGATCACCTGTGGACACGGGATGCGCATCTTCCGCATCTTCGCCGTGTTCGCGGTCGTCCCCTTCGTCTTCGGTCTGCTGTACGCCTTCGGCGGCGAGCCGTTCATGACGACCATCGGCGAACAGCCCGACTCCATCGCTGCGGCGGTCACCGAACCCGCCGACCGGGCGCTGTTCTTCGAGATCGTGGCGTTCAGCTATATCACCTTCCTCACCATCGGCTACGGGTTCACCGGGCCGGAAGGGTGGGCCGCGCGCATCCTCGCGCCGTTCGAGGTCTACATCTCGGTCATCCTCGGCGGCCTCGTGCTGTACGCGCTGATCAAGCGCTCGGAGATGTGAGAGCGGAAACGCTTTGTCGCTGGCGGCCCGAAAGAGGGTATGACTTACGATACCGTCGTCTTCGACAACGACGGTGTCCTCGTCGGTCGGACCCACTTCGAGGTCCTCCGGGAGGCCACTGCCGACACGTTCGCGCAGTTCGGCGTCACCGACCCGGACCCCGACCACGTCGAGGACATGACCATCGGCGCGACCCCGGCACAGGTCGCGTCCGTCTGTGACACGTACGATCTCGATCCCGACACGTTCTGGCGCACCCGCGACCGAACGGTGTCCGAGGCCCAGCAGGAGGAGGCCCGGGCCGGCCGGAAGACGCCCTACGGCGACGTGGCGACGATCGCCGACCTCGACATCGACCGAGGGATCGTCAGTTCGAACCAGCAGGCGACGGTCGATTTCCTGCTCGATCACTTCGATATGGACGGACTGTTCGACGCGGCGTACGGCCGCGAGGCGACCATCGAGAGTCTCGATCTCCGCAAGCCCAACGCCCACTACCTGGAGCGGGCGCTGACCGACCTCGACGCCGACTCGGCGCTGTACGTCGGCGACAACGAGTCCGACATCCGGGCCGCCGAGAACGCCGGCATCGACTCGGCCTTTATCCGTCGCCCGCACCGCACGGACTGGGACCTCAACGTCTGGCCCACCTGGGACATCGACTCGCTGGACGATCTCCACCGGATCTGTAGCGCCTAGAGTCACCCGCGCCGTCCCACGTCCGTCGACTACCCGCCGGATCCGATCCCTTCTTACCGGGCCCGCGACGGTCGTTCCCGACCGGAAACGGATCCCGAGGCCGCGGAACGGCGTGTTCGATCGAAGCCGACCAACCGAGGGTATATGCACAGGGATCCACCGGTTCCGTATATTGAAGGCATAATCTTTTCAATACCGGGTACCGTAGGATGGACAACACCAATCGGTGGTTCACGTGCCGGAAATGGAAACAGCGCAGTTCGAGACGGACCTGAGTCTCTTCAAGTACGACAACCTGGAACAGCTCCCGACGGCCTACCGGGACCTCGACGAGGGCGAGCGCAGCGAGCGCATCGAGGCCGCGCTGGCGGAGCTGGGTGACGACGTGGTCATCCTGGGGCACAACTACCAGCGCCGCGAGATCGTCGAACACGCCGACTTCGTGGGCGACTCCTACCAGCTCTCGAAGGAGGCCGCGGCGGCCGACGCCGACTACGTGATCTTCGGCGGCGTGACGTTCATGGCCGAGTCCGCGGACATCATCACCGACGACGATCAGTCGGTGATCCTCCCGAGCATGGAGGCGTCCTGCCCGATGGCGGGCATGGCCGAGGCCCTGCAGGTCGACGCCGCCTGGGAGGAGATCACGTCGGCGACCGACGACGAGATCGTCCCGATCACGTACATGAACAGCTACGCCGACCTGAAGGCCTTCTGTGCCGAGCAGGGCGGACTGGTCTGTACCTCCTCGAACGCCCACAGGGCCTTCGAGTACGCCTTCGAGAGAGGCGACAAGGTCCTGTTCCTGCCGGACAAGCACCTCGGCGAGAACACGGCCCACCGGCTCGACATGGCCGACGAGATCGTCGAGTGGGATCCGTGGGACCCCGAGGGCAAAGACCCCGAGGAGGCCGCCGCGAACGACATCGTCCTCTGGGACGGCTACTGCCAGGTCCACGAGCGGTTCCGCGCGAGTCACATCGAGGAGTTGCGCGAGGAGCGGCCCGACGCCAGGGTCGTGGTCCACCCCGAGTGTCGCCGCGAGGTCGTCGAGGCCGCCGACGTGGTGGGTTCCACCTCGACGATCTGTGAGACCGTCGCCGAGGCCGACCCCGGCGAGACGTGGGCCATCGGCACCGAGATCCACCTCGCCAACCACCTCGACCGCTGGCACCCCGAGGTGGAGGTCCTCCCGCTGTGTGGCGACGCCTGCATGGACTGCAACGCCATGCGCCAGATCGACCCCAACTACCTGACGTGGGTGCTCGAAGAACTCGTGGAGGGGCGCGAGCGCAACGTCATCGAGGTCGCGCCCGAGGAGAAGGAACTCGCACAGGTCGCCCTGGACCGGATGCTGGAGATATGACTCGGGAAACCGACGTTCTCGTCGTCGGCTCGGGGATCGCGGGGCTGGCGAGTGCGCTGGCCGCGGCTCGCGAGGGCGCGGACGTGACCGTCGCGACGAAGGCCACCCGTCCCGAGGGAGCCTCGTCGTGGTGGGCACAGGGCGGCATCGCCATCGCCCGGGACGACCCCGAGCAGTTCAAGCAAGACATCCTCGACGCCTCCGACGGCACGGCCGACCCCGCGGCCGTCGACGTGCTGGTCGAGAACGCGAACGAAGCGGTCGAGGACGTGCTGCTTTCGACGCTGGACGTGGCGTTCGACACGACGGGGATGGACGACTTCGACTTCGGCCGCGAGGCGGCTCACTCCACCGAGCGCATCCTCCACGTCGACGCCTCGACGGGCAAACACGTCCACGTCCCCTTCCTGAACTACCTCGACGACCACGGTGACGTGACGATCCGGGACGACACCGCCGCCCTCGAACTGATCCGCCACGAGGGCCGGGTCCACGGCGCGGTGCTGGAGTCGGACGGCGAGTTCGAACCCACGTACGCGGGCGCGGTCGTCCTCGCCACCGGCGGCATCGGCGACTGCTACCCGCGCACGACCAATTCCGAAGGGTCCACCGGGGACGGCATCGCCATGGCCGCGCTGGCCGGGGCCGACGTGACAGACATGGAGTACGTCCAGTTCCATCCCACCGTCTGTGTCGCCAACGACAGTCCGTTCCTCGTCAGCGAGGCCGTCCGCGGGGAGGGCGCGGTGTTGCGCAACGGCGACGGCGAGCGGTTCATGCCCGACTACCACGAAGACGCGGAACTCGCGCCCCGGGACGTGGTGGCCCGGGCGGTCAAGACCGAGCGGGACGCGACCGGCGAGGTCACCCTCGACGTGTCCCCGCTCGATTTCGCGGGCGAGTTCCCGGACCTCGTCGCGAAGTGCGAGGACCACGGCGTCGACTGGGAGTCGGGGATCCCGGTCGCGCCGGCCGAGCACTTCCTCTGTGGCGGGATCGACGTGGACGACCGGGGTCGGACGACGCTGGACCGGCTCTACGCCGTCGGGGAGTGTTCCCGCACGGGCGTCCACGGCGCGAACCGGCTGGCCTCGACCTCCCTGCTTGAGGGGCTGGTCTGGGGTCTGCGCGCCGGCGAGGACGCGGCCGGCCGCGAGGTCGACGCGATCGAAGCGCCGGAACTGCTGGAACGGGACCCCGAGTTGCCCGAGAACTTCGCCGCGGAGAAGTTCCGGCGGCTCCGCCGCGTGATGGACGAGTACGTCGGGCTGGAGCGGGATCCCGACGAACTGGGGCGGGCGATGTCGGTCCTGCGGCGGCTGAAAGGCGAGGTCGACGCCTACACCCGGACCCGGACCTCGCGGGCGCTGTACGAACTCCGGTCGGCCAGCGTCGTGGCCCTGCTGATCGCCCGGCAGGCCGCCGAGAACGAGGAGTCGGTCGGCTGTCACCACCTCGTGGACGCGGCGGCCGAAGACACCGGCGACGACACGCCCGAACCCCGGGCCGACGACTGATGCTCCCGGACTCGAAGATCGAGACCTGGCTCCGGGAGGACCTGGGCCACCACGACGTGACCAACGAGGTCCCGGGGGAGACGACGGGGCGACTCGTCGCGAAGGAACCGGGCGTCGTCGCCGGAGTCGACGCCGCCCGCGCCGTCTTCGAGTACCTCGGCGTCGAGGCCGAGCGCGAGGCCGCGACTGGCGACCGGGTCGAGGCCGGCGGGACGGTACTGCGGGTCGCGGGACCGGCCCGGGACGTGCTCCGCGGCGAGCGCGTCGCGGTCAACGTCGCGGGCCACGCCTCCGGGATCGCGACGAAGACCCGGCGAGCGGTCGAGGCGGCCCGGGAGGTCGACGACGGGGTCCGGATCGCGGCCACCCGCAAGACCACGCCCGGCCTCCGGGGGATCGAGAAACGAGCGGTCGTCGCGGGCGGCGGCGACACCCACCGGCTGGACCTCTCGCACATGGTGATGGTCAAGGACAACCACGTCGCGGAGATGGGACTGGAGGGGGCCGTCGACCACTTCCGGGAACGGGCCTCCTTCGCGACGAAGGTGGAAGTCGAGGTGGAGAACCCGGCCGAGGCACCGCAGGCGGCCGCGGCCGGCGCGGATATCGTCCTGCTGGACAACATGACTCCCGAAGAGACCGCGGCGGCGGTCGACCTGCTGGCGGAGCGCGACGACGACACGCTGGCGGAGGCCTCGGGTGGGATCACGGTCGAAGACGTGCCCGACTACGCGAGGACGGGCGTAGACGTGATCTCGATGGGGAGCCTGACCCACTCGGCGGACGCGCTGGACTACTCGTTCCGGACGGGGTAGTCACCCGTCGCGGCCGGGGTCGGACCCGTCAAGATCGGTGGCGAGCATGATCTCGTCGACGGGGTCGCCATCGATCTCGAAGTGGTCGTTCCGGACGGCCTCGACCCGCCAGCCGTTCTCCTGGAGGAAGGAGACGGCCAGATCGTTGGTCTCGGGGACGGAGTTGTAGACGCGCCGACAGCCGCTGGCGCGGGCCCACCCCATCCCGCGCTGGAGGAGGTGGCTGCCGATGCTGTACCGGCGGTACTCGACGAGGACGCCGACGGTGATCTCGGCGGTGTGGGCGAGTTTCGCCATGCGGGGGATCTCGACCTGACACCAGCCCACCACCTCGTCCTCGACGGTGGCGACGAAGAACACCCGCGTCTCGCTGGCGTTGTTTCTGAACAGGGCGTCCTCGTACTCGATCAGTTCGGCGACGCTCTCGGCGACGAGGTGGACCTGCTCGTCGGCGACCTCGCGGACGACCCCGAGCAACCCCGACGCGTCGGCCTGGCAGGCCGGCCTGATCTCGTAGTGTAGCCCCGCGGTCTCGTGTTCCTCGCTCTCGCCGCAGTCGAGCCGCACCCGGAGTTTCCCCTCGTCGGTCTCGCGGACGTACCCGTCCCGCTTGAGGATCGAGACGTGATGGCGGAACGTCTCGGGATCGATCCCGACGTGTTCGGCGACCTCGCTCGTGTCGACGACCCCCTGCCGTTCGACGTAGCGGTAGATCGCCATCCGGTCGTCGTCGAGCTCGAAGGAGCCGAACGGACCCATTTCCGGCTCACTACGGACTCCCGGCCTATAAATTTACTTCGGACTGACAGGACGGGACACTCGCTTCCGGTCGGTTAAGTGAGCGCGCCGTCTCGGGGGAGGTATGACCGCCGACGAGACGAGCGCCGAGGGGTCCGTCGTCACAGCGGTCCGGGTCGCCCTGGCCGTCACGGTCGGCGGGAGCCTCGGCGTCGTGGGATACGTCGTGTTCCCCGGCCCGCTCCCGGGCCTGCTCGCGGGGCTGGCGACCGCCGCGGGGTTTTTCCTGCTCGCACCGCTGCTTTTCGCCCCCGACTCGGTGCCGCGCGACGCGAGCGCCCGGCGGGTCCGCGGGATCGATCCGATCCCGGCCGGCGCGGCGCTGGCCGGGAGCGCCCCGATCGTCTTCGTGGGAGCCTTCGTCTCCGGGTCGGTCGCGCTGGCCGCGGCGCTTGGCCTGCTGGGTGCCGTCGCCGGCTACCGGCTCTTCTCGGCGGCCGTGCCCGACGAGCGACCGGACGGGTGACTACTCCAGCAGGGACTCGCCGGTCATCGCGTCGGGTTTCTCGATGTCCGCGAGCGACAGCAGCGTCGGTGCCACGTCCGCGAGCGTGCCGCCGTCGCGCGCGGTTCGGCCGCCGTCCCCGCCCGCGGCGGCGAGGTAGACGAAGGGGACGGGGTTGAGCGTGTGGGCGGTGTGGGGGTCCTCGACGGTGCCCATGTCGTCGGCGTTGCCGTGGTCGGCGGTGACGAGGGCGTCCCCGCCCGCCGCGTGAACGGCCTCGACCAGTCTCCCGACCTGTTCGTCGACGGCCTCGACGGCCGCGACGGCGGCGTCGAAGTCGCCTGTGTGGCCCACCATGTCCGGGTTCGCGTAGTTGAGGACCATCGCGTCCGGATCCGCCCGCTCGATCAGGTCGACGGCGGTGTCGGTCACCTCGGGGGCGCTCATCTCGGGCCGTTGGTCGTAGGTCGGCACGTCCGGACTCGGGACGATCTCGCGGATCTCGCCGGGGAACTCCACCTCCCGGCCGCCGTTGAGGAAGTAGGTGACGTGGGCGTACTTCTCGGTCTCGGCGATCCGTAGCTGGGTGTGATCGGTGTCGGCCAGCACCTCGCCCAGCACGTCCGCGGGCTGGCGGGGCGGGTACGCGACGGGCAGGTCGAACGTCTCGTCGTACTCGGTCATCGTGACCAGCCGGATCTCGGGCGGGTCGGTCTCGAAGTTCCACTCGGGATCGATGTCGGCCAGCATCCGGGTGAGCTGGCGAGCGCGATCCGAGCGGAAGTTGAAGAAGACCACCGAATCGCCGTCGTCGAGTGCGGGACGGCCCTCGATCAGCGTCGGCTCGACGAACTCGTCGGTGGTGTCGCGGTCGTAGGATGCGGTGACGGCCTCGACGGCGCTTTCGGCGGTGTACGAGGCCTCGCGGTTCACGATTGCGTCGTAGGCCTTCCGGGTGCGCTCCCAGTTCTCGTCGCGGTCCATCGCGTAGTAGCGACCCGTGACGGTCGCGACGTGGCCGGTCCCCCGCTTTTCGGCGTGGGCCGCCAGGGCCGAGAGATACTCCTCGCCGCCCGTGGGCGCGGTGTCTCGACCGTCGGTGAACGCGTGGGTGACGGCCTCGGCGTCGCGCTCGGCCGCGATGTCGATCAGCGCGTGGAGATGCGACTGGGCGGCGTGGACGCCACCGTCGCTGACCAGCCCCATGAAGTGGACACGCCCGTCGTTCTCGCGGGCGTCGTCAGCCGACGGCTGACTGCTCGCCGAGCTTCGCTCGGCGGCGTACTCGAACGCCGAGTCCAGCGCGTCGTTGTCGCCGAGGTCGCCGTCGGCGATGTCGTCGGTGATCCGGGTCGTCTCCTGTTTGACGACGCGGCCGGCACCGATCGTGAGGTGGCCGACCTCGCTGTTGCCCATCTGGCCCTCGGGCAGTCCCACCCGGCGGCCGTGTGTCTCCAGCGTGGTCGACGCGCCCCGTTCGCGAAAGCGATCGACGTTGGGGGTATCGGCGGCCCGCACCGCGTCCCGGGCGGACTCGTCGGGGTTGAGGCCCCAGCCGTCGAGGATGACCAGACCCACCTGCATACGCGAGCGGTCGCCGTCGCGGTGTAAAACGCCGTCGAATGGGTGACGAGCGCGGGCGGAACCGCCGTCGGAGCCCGTCGGCGACGGCGGCAGTAGCCTCGGGGACCACCGACGTTATGTAACAGGACGGCCAGTCCTAACGCATGGAGACGACCATCGTGGACGAGGACTTCGCCGAGAAGTTGGTGACGACGGCACGCACCGCCGCGGGTGACAGCCTCCGCTCGCTGACCTACTTCACCCGCTCGAACTTCGAGCAATTGTACCTCCGCGAGGACCTCGAACGCGACGCCGACCTGGACAGTTTCATCGGCCACGAGTGGCGCGGCTTCAAGAACACCACCGACGCCTACCGGGGGACGGAACTGGGCGAGTACCGCTACACCATCCGCGTGTTCGAGAACGGCTTCCTCCTGCGCGTGACCAGCGACCGCGACGGCGTGTTCCTCACCACCGACGGCGCGACCATCCGGGATTTCAACTCCTACGTCACCGCGATCAAGGAAGTGCTGGACGAGACGCCGGGGCGCGAGGAGTGACGACCGCCGGAGCCGGCGCGATCGCCCCGCCCCGGCCCCCGGACACTTTTGATGCGCCCATCCGTTCGGCCGGACGATGACCCTCGACCCGGTGCATTTCGACGGCATCGCCGAGCTCGCCGGTCGCATCGAGAGCGGCGTCGACGCCAGCGACCACCGGGACCTCGCGAGTACCGTCTGGCGCGACTTCCTCGACCCCCTCTATCACGAGGGGACCGCCGTCCTCGAACCGCTCGACGACCAGCGCCGTCGCCTCGTCGACATCGAGGACGCCGCCCTCATGGAGTCGCCCTTCCCCACCCAGCACGGCCTCGACTCGGGGACGATCAACCCCACGACGTTCAAGAACGGGCTCGTCATCGACGTGGCCCAGGCCGCGATGGCCGCCGTCCCCTCCGACCTGGAACTGCATCGGGGCCGCACCATCGTCAGCACCGTCCACGCCAACGACGGCACCGTCGACGTGACCGAGGACGACTGGAGCCTGTTCGACGACGGCTACGGCCGCGGCCGCATCCTCCAGGCCCCCCGCGTCGACCGCTTCGAGCAGACCGTCGTCCACGCGCTCGCCCTCTATCTCGCCGAGAGCACCCACGCGAAACTCAACGCCGACGTGGTCTCCGACCTGCTGATCCTGGACGGCCCGATCTACCCCACCGGCCTGCTGAAGTGGACGAACCAGGACCCCACGCTGGCCGAGTTGCTCGTCGAGGACGAGCGCCCCCGGGACGTGGTCCAGCACTACGTCGACCTCGTCGAGCGGTTCGTCGGCCGCGACGTGCCCCTCGTGGGGTTCGTCAAGAGCACCGCCTCGAAGGCGATCACCCGCACCGTGCGCCGGAAGACCGCAGCCCCGTGGGTCAACGACGCCGCCCTCTTCGAGCAGGTCCTCTCCCGGACCGACGACGACGGCGAGGTAGACACCGACGTACTCACGTTCAGCAACTGGTTCCGCTCCCGGGCCGGCACGGACCGCCCGCTCTCCGTCGAGAGCGACCTCGATCTCGACCTCCGGAAGGAACTCGACCCCGAGGCCTACGAAGTCACCTTCTTCGTGATCTACGACCCCCGCGAGGAACTGGTCTACCGGGTCGAGGCCCCCTACGCGTTCACGCGGGACCCGGACCTGCGCGAGGACCTGACGATGCAGGTCGTCTCGGACGTGGCCGCCCGGACCGGACCGCCCCTGGCCGTCGAGAAGGCCGACGAACTGGCCCGCATCAGCCGCCAGGAGAAAGCCGCGCTCCAGCGGCAACTCGAAGAGACCTTTTCGAGCGACCGCCAGCGCGAGTACGACGACGTGCGCTGGGACGGGGAGTTCTGAGCGGTCAGGTCAGCCGGAGCGTCCGCTTGAGTCGGTACACGGCCGGCCTGTCACCATCGAGTTCGCGCGTGGCCGGCGACGAGCGGACTTCGACCTCGACACCCCTCGCTTCGGTGCGCTCCCGGAGGTCGTCGGTGTATCGCTGAGCGACGACCAGCAGCGCCGTGTCGGCCTCGCGTGCCCTACAGGATTCGACGGCCGTCTCGACCATCTCGGTCGGCCGCGTTCTTCGGAGCCACTTTACGTACCCCCAGAGGATCACGACGAAGACAGGCAGGAAGACGAACGCAGCGGGTATCGCTGCGGTCACGCCGTCGATCACCGCGTTCGACACGGCTCCGACCAACCCACTCGGAGCCGGCGATCCGAGTAGCGTCGGGAGGGCGAGCATCGTGACGAGAACTCCGAGAGCCAGAGCCGTCTCCGCGACACAGCGGGTCCGGGACAGCGTCTCGACGTAGTCGCCGTGTGTTCGCCGGTCGAGAGCGACGACCGGAACGCCGGATTCCCGTGCGTACCGACGCGCAGCCGCGATGGAAGCGCCCAGGTCGGAGGGGGAGAACTGCGATCCGACGTGAAACCTCGTAATCAGCGTGTGGAGAGCCAACACTGCGCTGGTACCGGGAGATCGCGTGAATAGCCCGTCGGTCCGTGCCGCCTGCGGATCGCCTTCGATCCCGACGAGATCGGGGTCGATGTTCCACTCCGTGAGTTCGTCGTGGTGAGACGATTCGGACTCGCCAGCGTGGAGCGTCTCGTAGACGTAGAACTTCGAGACCATTCAGTAAACCGTCACGACAACGCGAGGAAAAGTCTGTCTATCCGACTACTGTGCTTCGGCTTCGGTCTTCGTCACCTCGATTTCCACGTCGTCGGCGTCGACGCCGACGCGGGCGAACTGGGTGCGGACGTGTTCCTTGGCGGCTTCGATGGCTCGCTCGCGGGTCTCGAAGCCGTGGGGCATCGGGGACTCGAAGGCGACGTTCACCTCGCGGCCGCCGATGGTGGTCTCCCGGCCGCCGCTCTCGACCTCGTAGAAGGCGTCACAGACCCAGACGTAGGGGGCGTCCTCGTCGGGTGCGCCCTTGAACGACGGCGGGGACTCGCCGCGCTCGTACAGCGTGCCGGTCAGATCGGTCCCGCCGGCGGACCCTCGAACGAGTAACATGCAGGGACGTAGGCGACGAGCGGGCAAAAAGGCCGCGTCGGCGGCGACCGGCGTGCCCCACGGCCGCGGGGAAACGCGTTTGACCCGTCGGGCCGATGGGACCCGTATGTCAGATCTCGGCGACTTCACGGACTTCGACGGCGGCGGGGACGAGGGGGCCGCGGACGGCGACGGATCGACCGACGGCGGGGCGAGCGACGCCGCGGCGCGCGACGACGCGACGGCCCCCGCCACCGAGGACGACGAGCCGTCCGACTTCGAGACGGTCGACGTGTCGCCGGCGGGGACCGATCGGGGCATCGGCGTCCTCTCGGCCTCGGAGGGGCTGACGATCAGCGAGGACGAGGAGGAAACCGAGTTGCGGGCCTACGTCACCGTCGAGAACCGCTCGACGGTCCGCATCGGGAAGTACCTGCTCGTCCCCTACCCCGACGGCGAGCGCCTGTTCTGTCGGATCACCGCCCTGGAGTACGCCCAGGAGTTCCGCACCGACGACGCCACGGAGATCCACGCCCGGCGGGCGATGCGCTCCCGGGAGATCGACGAGCAGGACTTCAAGTTCATGGCCACGCTGGAGCCGGTGGCCGTCCTCTTCGAGGAGGGCGGGGCGCGGAGCGCCCCGAGTCAGTCGAGCGGCGACGAGCCGCGAGACGGCGGCGACCTCAAGCGCCGGATGACCGACCGGGTGCCCAAACCGGAGACGGTGGTCCGGCCCGCGACGGACAAATCGGAGATCAAGACCGGGCTGAAGATGCCCGGGGACGGCGTGTTCCTGGGTCACCTCGCGGTGGGTGGCGAGCGGGTCAGGACCGCCGCCGAGCCGCCGACGATCGACTACCGGCTGAAAGACGACTACGGGGCCGGCGATCCCCTCGTGTTCCGGCACACGCTGGTCGCCGGCGGCACGGGGTCGGGGAAGACCCACGGCTCGAAGAACATCCTCCGGCAGTACCTCGATTCGGACCGCACGTATCCCGTCGAGTCCGGCGAGGACCGCGAGGCACAGCCGGCCGTCGTCCAGTTCGACCCCCAGGACGAGTACGCCCAGATGCACGACGACAACCCCGACCTGGACGACGACGACCGCCGCCGGCTCGAACGGGAGGGGGTCGCCTACGGCGGCCACGACGACACGATCGCTTTCGTCCCGAAGGTCGGCGGAGCGAGCTACGCCGCCGACCACCACCGCGCCGAGCAGGTGGAGTTCACGATCCCCTTCTCGATGGTGCGGGACAACCCGTGGCTGGTCGCGGGGAGCGGCCTCAACGACAACCAGTACGGCGGCCTGCGCTATCTCCTCGGGCGCTTCTTCGACGACTACGGATCGGAGGGCACCTACCAGCAGTTCGTCTCCTTCCTCGACGACCCCGCGCTGAAGGAGGAACTCGACGAGAGCGGACGCGTCCACGAGGCGACCTTCGACGCTATCCGCCGCCGCGTCCGGGGCTTCGGCGACGTGTTCGATCGGGACGCCCGCCCGATCACCGAACAGGTCCACGAACTCGTCCGGCCCGGCGGCCTCACCGTCGTCCCGACCTACCACATCAACGACACCCGGACCGCCGAGACGGTGGTGCTGGCGGTGTCGAGTCTGCTGGTCGACCAGAAGCTCTCGAACGACCCGGAGTACGACCGGATCAAGGAGACCCCGCTGATCGTGGGGATGGACGAGGCTCACAACTTCCTGACCGACGCCGACAGCGTGCAGGCGAGCAAGGTCATCTCGAAGTTCACCGAGGCGGCCAAACAGGGCCGGAAGGAACGGCTCGGCCTGTTCCTGATCACGCAGGACCCACAGGACATCGCCGAACCCGTCTTCAAGCAGATCAACACCACGGTCGTGCTCAACCTCGGGGACGAGGACGCCATCTCGGCGGTGAACATCCCGTCGAACCTCGAAGCGAAGGTCCCCTACATGGAGAAAGGCCAGATGGTCGTCTACTCGCCGGACAACTCCGAACCAGTCGAGCTGATCGGCCTCCCGGTCTGTGTGACCAAGCACGGCCGGGAGTGAGCGGGTCGGTGCCGACCGGGCGGCCCGAGACACGCCGCCGGCGTGCCAGCCGCTACACCTTTGTCGCGTGCCATGTTATCTCCCAGCATGGGAAAGCGGATCCTGGTACCCGTCGACGGCTCCGAGCAGTCCCGGGAGGCCTGTGACTTCGCCGTGCGGGAACATCCCGAAGCGGAGTTCGTGCTGTTACACGTCATCAACCCGACGGAGGCCGGGTACAGCGCCGGGGCGTCGTTCCCGGCGGCCGCCGAGGAGTGGTACGAACACGCCACGGAAGACGCCCAGGCGTTGCTCGACGAGATGGTGGACGACTGGCCCGACGCGGAGATGGAGACGGACACCGTGGTAGGCAAGCCCGCCCGCGCGATCGTCGAGTACGCCGCGGAACACGACGTCGACCGGATCGTGATGGGCAGTCACGGGCGCTCGGGGGTCACCCGCATCCTGCTGGGCAGCGTCGCCGAGAACGTCGTCCGGAACGCGACGGTACCGGTGACCGTCGCGCGGTGAAGGGGCGCGAACGCCTTTCGGGATCGTCCGTCGTCGGGCGACGGGATGTCCCTGCGGTCGGTGCCGCCGTCGCGGTCACAGCACCGAGAGGACGATGAGGAACTGGAGGAGGACCTGCACGCGGGTCAACGTCGAGAGCTGGTGTGCGAGATCGACGATCCGGGTCTCGTCCGGGTCGTCGGCCTGCAGTTCCAGACACGAGCGGAGGTTCGCGGAGAGGATCAACCCGAACCCGTTCAACACGAGCAGGGTTCCGACGGTCAGCGTCAGCACCATCCCGGTCGAGGTCATCGCGAACTGGGGGAGTGTCATGACGACCGGCGTGAGCAGCGTGGTCGTGGCGACGAACGTCGGGACGCGCCAGCGGTCGTCGTGCCAGGCGTCGAACCGCCATCCGAAAAGCAGCAAGACGCCGACGACGTTGACGAAGACGAAAAGCGCCAGCCACGGCGCGGCGTGGGGGAAGGGCTTGAGCGCCATCGCGAGCGGAACGCCGCTGCCGATGGCCACGATCAGGAGCATCGGGAGGAAGAACACGAGTCTCGGGACGAACTGTTCGAGGAAGGCGATCCGGGACGGCGTCTCCATCCGGCCGATCACCGGACCGACCACCACCCCGATCAGCAGGTCGGTGCCGGTCCAGAGGATCCCCGTCACCAGGTGAACGAACCGGTGCTGGACGAGCGACGCCGCGGTGACCGCGTAGCCGGGCACCGCGATCGCGAGGACGGCCGTGACCACCGCGAACCCGGGGCCGGCTTGCCGGACGACCGTCCGCATCGCCTCGCGGACTGTCTTCGCCATGGGCGTCCGTTGACGGGGGACGACAAAAGACCAGTCGATACGGACGCGGCGGGCCGTCAGAAGATGTTCGCCTGCTGGTAGACCGAGATCCCCTCGCCGGTGATCTCGTAGGGTTTGGTCTCCCGGGAGTGGTTGGAGTTGCGGATCTTCTGGATCTCGACGGCCATGCGGGTCTCGCGGGTCTCCTGGCGGACGTACCGCAGGTGGAAGACGGCGTCGGTGAGGTACTCGATGATGCCGTGCCGGGAGGCGTACTCGTGGGACTCGCTGGCCTCGGAGGTGAGCATGGTGGTGACGCCGGCCTTCTTCAGCGAGCGGGTGAAATCGAACACCTGGGTCCGGCGCTTGGCCTGGTCGTCGTACATCATCTCCAGCAGGGACACGGAGTCCAGTACGAGCCGGTCGGCACCGAAGTCCGTGATGAGTTCGGGGAGTTCGGCCTGGATGTTCTGGAGGCTGTTCGCCATCTCGACGGGGTCGAGGTCGACGATGGCGAGGTTGTCCTCCTCCTCGTGGCGCTCGAACTCCCAGCCGCGCTCGTCGGCCGTGGCCATGATGGCCTCGCGGCTCTGTTCGAGCGTGATGAACACGGCCCTCTCGGTGTCGTCTTTCTCGAGGCCGTGGTGGAGAAACTGGAGGGCGAAGGTGGTCTTGCCGGTCCCGGCCGAACCGATGACGACCATGAGGTGTCGGCGCGGGATGCCGCCCTGGATCATGGTGTCCAGCCCCTCGATGCCCAGGTCCAGGCGAGGGATGTCCGACTCGAAGTCCTCGTCGTCGAACTCCTCGCCACCGCCCCCGCCCGGGCCGCTTGCCGACCCGAACGCCGAGGCGAAGTCGTCGTCGAACAGTTCGTCCTCGCCGCCGCCCTCGTCGCCACCGCCGCCGAACGGACTGTCGTCGCCACCGCCGCCGAACGGACTGTCGTCGCCACCGCCGCCGAAGGGGCTCTCCTCGGTGGCACTCTCGTCGAAGCCGCCGGCACCGTCGTCGGCCTCGAACTGGCCGTCACTCCCGTCTTCGAACGGCGACTCCTCGGTGCCGTCGCTCCCGAAGGCGTCCGCGGCGTCCTCGTCGAACGGCGACCCGTCGTCGGCGGACGCCTCTTCGCTCCCGTCGTCAGCGGTCTCGGCGTCGTCGGTATCTTCGTCGCCGACGGCGCTCTCGAACCAGTCGTCGTCCTCGCTCATGCGGTCCTCACTGACGGCCGGGTGGCCATACTCGATCCTGGGGTACCCTCGGTGATTAATGTTGTCCGCCCCTCACGTACCGATACGCCCGCCCGATCGGGTTCGCCCGGTTTATACTGGCCGGGTACCAAACCCGAGTCGATGAACGTCGGCATCGTCGCCCAGCGGGACAACCCCCGCGCCGCCGCGCTGGCCAACGAGATCCGGACGCACCTCGAGGCGGAGGGCGCGTCGACGGTCGTCGACGAGACGACCGCCGCACGACTCGACAGCGAGGGGGCGGCCGGAGTCGAGGGCGTCGCGGTCGACGAGATGGGCGACTGCGATCTGGTGGTCAGCATCGGCGGCGACGGGACGTTCCTCTTCGCCGCCCGCGGTGCGGGGACGACGCCGATCATGGGCGTCAACCTCGGCGAAGTCGGCTTCCTGAACGCGGTCTCGCCCGACGAGGCGCTCGCGACCGTCGACGACGTGGTCCGGCGGATCCGCTCGGAGGGCGGGGCCGACACCCGGTCGATGCACCGACTGCGGGCCGGCGGCGACGGCTGGACGCTCCCGCCGGCGATCAACGAGGTCGCCGTCCTCGGTCCACAGCGCGGGCACGGGCAGGGAGTCGACCTGGAGGTGACGGTCGACGGGGCGACCTACACCGCCGGCCACGCCGACGGGGTGTTGATCGCGACGCCGACGGGAAGCACCGCGTACAACCTCAGCGAGGACGGGCCGCTCGTCCACCCCGACGTGCCCGGGCTGATCGTCACGGAGATGGCGGGCGAGTCGGAGATGCCACCGCTGGTGGTCGACGTCGACAGCGAGATCGCCGTGACCGTCGAGAACGGGGAACGAGCGGTCGTCGTCGGCGACGGCCGGACGAGTCAGGCGGTGACGCCGCCGACCACGGTCACGCTCACGCGGGCGGAAGAATCGGTACGAGTGGCGGGGCCGCCACTGGACTTCTTCGCGGGACTCGGAAAACTCGACTGATCACCGGCGTGCGGTGATATAGACCATCGGAGCCAGCACGAGCAGGAGGATGCCGAGGAACTTCCAGTGGGTCGCCTGAAGCAGGCTCTGGGGCGTGATCAGGAACAGCAGTCCGAACCCAACGAACTGCATGGCGTAGACGCGTCGGGACTTCAGCGGGAGGGCTGCCAGGGCGGACAGAACGAAAATCGCCAGTAGCGCCTGCCCGACGTTGTACTGGAGCAGGAAGTTGTCGATCACCTGCAGCGGTAGCGCGAGCATTCTTGGATGAGACTCGCTCTGTTGCGGCCTAAAAACTTCCGTTACGAACCCGCGATCACGCGGGGCCGGTCAGATCCAGCGGGCGGACCCAGACGTACCAGATGAACAGGATCGCCCCGACGTAGCCCAGGACCCACACCAGACTGCCCAGCCGGTCGTAGCCGGCCGCGGTGAGCGCGTAGTTGGCGAGCCCGGGGATGACGACGCCGCCACTCAGTGTCAGTGCGAACTTGGCCTTCTCGGACAACCCCGTCGCCGCGTCGGTCTCGTGGCCGCTCATGTCCCCGCCGACGGTCCCGAGCGGCGTGAAAGGTTCGGTCTCGCGCCGTCGGGTCACGTGCAAAATTATAACTCGCCGCTCCGAAAGGGACGTGGTATGGGGAACGATTCGGCGTCGGCGACGATCCTCGTGGTCGACGACGAGCAGGAAGTCGCCGACGTGTACGCGCTCAAACTGGAGCGCGAGTACGACGTCCGGGTCGCCTACGGTGGACAGGAAGCGCTCGAAACGGTCGACGAGGATGTCGACGTCGTCTTGCTCGACCGCCGGATGCCCGACCTGTCGGGCGACGAGGTCCTCGCGGAACTGCGCGACCGCGGGCTCGACTGCCGGGTCATCATGATCACCGCCGTCGACCCCGACTTCGACATCATCGAGATGCCGTTCGACGACTACCTCTGCAAGCCCGTCGAGAGCGACGACCTCGTCGGGGCCGTCGAACAACAGCTCGCGGCCGAGGAGTACGACGACCGGCTGACCGAGTACTACGAGGTCACCTCGAAACTCGCCCTGCTGGAGGCCGAGAAGACACCCCGCGAACTCGACGACAACGAGGACGTGGCGGCGCTCCGGGAACGGGCCGAACGGCTCGAAGAAGAGATGAGCGAGTCGCTGTCGGACTTCGAGGACTTCGAGCTGGCGTTTCGCGACATCGGGCGACAACCGGGCCAGTGACAGAAGACGCCGGGATGCCGCCTGAGGAACGGCATCGCGGCGAAGCTGGCACGTGGTGCTTGCGGGACGGCTTGAGGGGGACGTGGGCGCGTCCCCCGCCGGTGAGAATCGGAAGCGATGAACCACCCACCCACCGGCAGGACGTAGTACGGCTGCACCCGGGATTAAATTTCGCCCAGAGATTTTCGGTTATTTAAGTGCTCGCCGCGGGCGCGTCAGGCGTCGTCGTTGCTCCGGCAGACCAGCACGGACCGGTCGGCGTCGAGCAGGACGGACTGGGTGACGCTGCCGAACAGGACCTTGCCGGTCGGTGAACGCTTGCGGCCGCCGACACAGATGAGATCCACGTCGGACTCGGCGGCGGCGTCGAGGATAGAGTCGGCCGGGTTCCCGGAGCGCTCGTCGAGCGTCACCGAATAGCCGGCGTCTTCGAGGTGGGACTCGACGCGCCGGGCCGCCTGCAACTGCGTGATCGACGCGCCCGAGGGGTTGTCGGTAAAGGAGTGCAGGACGGTGACGTGAACGTCCCCGGGTTCGGCGGGCAGTTCCTCGATCGCCCGGGCCTGTCTGAGTGCGCGGTCGGTGTCAGTGTCGATGGGCATCAGGATCTCGTACATACCACTCCCCTGTCCCGGCAGCGTGTTAAATCGCGGTGTAACGTATCAAATTCTGAGAATGGACGAGTCGGGGAACCACGGCTCGAACCGTCCGGCGGGTAGTTGGATTACCTACTACAATCAGGTATCGAGACGTAACTATATAGTGAGGGACGATCTACGTTCGTGTATGAGCGAGGATCCGATCGAGATCTGGTGTGCCGGCGAGGAGTGGTGTGCGGTGACTGCGACGGCCTCGCTGATCGGGAAGAAGTGGCATCCGGTCATCGTCGATCGGTTGCTCCAGAAGGGGCCGCTGGGGTTCAACGCGCTCAAGGACGCGGTCGACGGGGTGTCGAGCAAGGTGCTGTCGGACAGCCTCGAAGACCTGGAGGAGCGGGGGATCGTCACGCGCTCGGTGATCAGCGAGAAGCCGTTCCGCGTCGAGTACGCGCTGACCGAGCGCGGCGAGGAACTCGCACCGGTCATCGAGGCGATGCGCGAGTGGGGTCGGGACCACCTCGTGCCGGCACCGGACGAGGGGTCCCCGGCCTGACTACTCCTCGGCCTCTTCGGCGACCCGTCGTCCGTCGCCGTCGGCCTGGAGCGTCTCGGTGATGGTCGCCTCGCTCTCCAGCACGTCGAGGCGGTCGGTCACGGTGTGGACGCCGTCGCCGTCGCTACAGGGCGCGACGAAGGCCAGTTCGTCGTCGTGGTACTCCGCGAGCGTGAACATCGGCAACACCAGCGCGACGTAGCTCTCGTCGGTCATCTCCGAGGAGACCTGTCGCGTCTCGAAGAAGGAACTGATCGAACGGTCCGTGTCCGCGGCCCAGTCGCGGAACTGCTCGACGCGGTTCAGGACGTTCTGACCCGCGTCGGTGCGTGCGGCCGCCGTCGAGGGGCTGACCTGCCGTCCCCAGACCTGAACGGAGAACTCGTCGATCTGCCCGGTGTCCGCGAGTCGTTCGAGTCGTTCGATCACCGCCTCCTGCCGGCCGTGCCCGGCACGGGGCGTGAGTGATCGAACGTGGAGGTCGACGGTGACCGCTGTAGTCTCGGAAGTCATGGTACCCGGAGCGTCCCTACCAATCAATGTACTGAATGATAAAGATTTGGGCGCGGAACGAGAACCGCGCCACGGAGGCGGCATTATCCGGTTGCATCGGCGGCGAATGACAGGCAGGCGACCGCGGGAGCGCTACTCCCCCGACGGCCGAGTCAGCTCCGATCCGGGCCGCGACCGGTCAGGGGTATCGAACGGTGGAGCACCACGGTTACCCTCCGCTCACCGACTTACCGTGTTGTGTGGTAACGCTTAACAGTGACCGTCGTCTACGTTCACCTGGAGGAGGTCAGGATGGCACGAGTACCTGTCGACGACGCGGACGCCGAACGGGACGCGCCGGCAGCCGCCGGCCAGTTCGTCGAACTGGACGCCGCCGGGGGCCTCATCATCTACGACCGGCACAACCACTGTGCCTGGCTCCAGTCCGACGGGGCGGTGTCGGTCACGGACCGGCGGTGACGGCACACGGCGGTGCCCACGGCCGACCGCGCCGTCCCTCGCTCGTGGCCGGGGCCCACAGGACCTATCCGGGTCCGGCGAGAACCCCCGGAGAACGACCCAATGCGCAACGCGAAGATCGTCTGTACCATCGGCCCGGCCTCGGACTCGCGGGATCGGCTGCGCGAGTTGATCGAGGCGGGGATGGACGTGGCGCGGCTGAACGCCAGCCACGGCACTCCGTCGGACCGCCGCGAAGTCATCGGTCGCATCCGCGACGTGAGTGGCGAACTCGGCGCACCCGTCTCGGTCATGTACGACCTGGCCGGCCCGGAGATCAGGACGGCACCCATCGAGGAGCCGATCCACGTCGAGACGGACTCGACGGTCCGGTTCGTCGTCGGCGAGAGCGCGACCCACGAGGAGATCGGCCTCTCGGACTCCATCGCGGCCGTCGAGCCGGGGGATCGCGTCCTGCTCGACGACGGCCGCATCGAGACCGTCGTCGAGGACAGCGGCGAGGCGGCCGTGACCGCACGGGTCGAGGACGGCGGCGACCTCGCCGGCAACAAGGGCGTCAACGTCCCCGGCGTCGACCTGGGCTTGCCGGTCGTGACCGAGCAGGACCGGCGGGACATCGCGGTCGCCGTCGAGCGGGACGTGGAGTTCGTCGCGGCCAGTTTCGTCCGCAGCGGCCAAGACGTCTACGAGGTCGCCGAGGCCGTCGACGAGGCGGGCGGCGACGTGCCGGTGATCGCCAAGATCGAACGGGCCGACGCGGTCGAGAACAGCGAGGCCATCGTCGACGAGGCCGCGGGCGTGATGGTCGCCCGCGGCGATCTCGGCGTGGAGTGCCCGATGGAGGAAGTGCCGATGATACAGAAGCGGGTGATCCGCCGGTGTCACCGCGCGGGCGTGCCGGTCATCACGGCGACGGAGATGCTGGACTCGATGGTCCACGAGCGCCGGCCGACACGCGCGGAGGCCTCCGACGTGGCAAACGCGGTCCTGGACGGCACCGACGCCGTGATGCTGTCGGGCGAGACCGCCGTCGGCGACCATCCCGTCACCGTGGTGGAGACGATGGACCGCATCGTCCGGGACGTGGAGGGCAGCGAGGAGTACGCCGAGTCCCGCGAACAGCGAGTGCCCCCGGCCGGCGAGAGCCGGACCGACGCCCTCGCGCGGTCGGCGCGCTTTCTCGCACGGGACGTGGGGGCGAGCGCCATCGTCGCCGCCTCGGAGTCGGGCTACACCGCCCGGAAGGCCGCCAAGTACCGCCCGGACGTTCCCATCGTCGCCGCCACGCCCAGCGAGCGGGTCCGCCGTCAGCTCTCGCTGTCCTGGGGCATCCGTCCGGAGTACGCCAGCTACACCGACGACGGGGCGAACGCGGTGATCCAGACCGCGGTCCAGTCGGCGATCGACGCGGGCGTGGTCGAGCCGGGCGAGACCGTCGTGGTCCTTGCGGGCATGATGACCGAACTCGACGGACTGGACACCGCCAACACGCTCAAGGTCCACGTCGCCGCCGAGACGCTGGTCTCGGGCCGGTCGGTCGTCGACGGCGTCGTCTCGGGGCCGGTCTTCCACGTCGGGGACGGCGACCTCTCGGACGCGCCCGAGGACGCGATCCTCGCGGTCCCCGCCGACTTCGAGGGGGAGTTCGCGGGCGACCTCTCGACCGTCGGCGGCATCATCACCGGCCACGAGGGCGTGACGAGCTACGCGGCCATCGTCGCCAGGGAACTCGGCGTCCCGACCATCGCCGACGCCGACCTCTCGGACGTGGCGGGCGGGACCGACGTGACCCTGGACGGCGAGCGGGGCGTGGTCTACGCCGACCGGATCACCGAGCGGTGACGGGGCGTCGGTGACTCCCCGCCGGCGGAGCGGACGGGCTTAAGTGCGCGCCGGGCCACGGTTCAGGCGAGAATGTACGCGGGAGTCGACCTCGGGGCGACGAACCTCCGGGCCGTCGTGACCGACGTGGAGGGGCGGATCCTCGGCCGCGACCGGCGGTCGACGCCCCAGGACGAGGGCGGCGTCGCCGTCACCGAGGCGGTCCTCGACGCGCTCCGGTCGGCCTGCGACGCCGCGGGGACGACGACCACGCGGCTCAACGCCGTCGGGATCGGCTCCATCGGCCCCCTCGATACGGCCGCCGGAGCCGTCGAGAACCCCGTGAACGTCGACGGCGCGGACCGCATCCCGCTGGTCGGCCCCGTGCAGAACCTCGTCGACAGCGACGCGGTCTACCTCCACAACGACGCCAACGCCGGCGTCCTCGCGGAGCGGTTCTACGCCGACCGCGCGCCCGACGACATGGTCTACCTGACGATCTCCTCCGGGATCGGCGCTGGGGTCTGTGTCGACGGCAACCTGCTCTCGGGGTGGGACGGCAACGCCGGCGAGATCGGCCACGTGGCGCTGGACTCGGAGGGCCCGGTGACCTGTGGCTGTGGCGGCCGCGGCCACTGGGAGGCCTTTTGCTCCGGCGAGAACGTCCCCGACTACGCCCGGATCCTCCACGAGCGGGAGGAGCTGGAGACGGAACTCCCGCTGGACGGCGAGGGTTTCGACGCGGCGGCCGTGTTCGAGGCGGCGGGGTCGGACCCGCTGGCCGACCGGGTGATCGACCGGCTGGCCCACTGGAACAGCCACGGCATCGCGACCGTCGTCCACGCGTACGCGCCCATCGTGATCTCCGTCGGCGGCGCGGTCGCGCTGAACAACCCCGAACTGGTGCTGGACCCCGTCCGCGAGCGCCTGCCCGACCTGGTGGTCTCGAACGTGCCCGAGATCCGGCTGACCGAGTACGGCGACGACATCGTGGTGAAAGGGGCCGTCGCGAGCGCGATGACCGCCGGTACCGGTGATCGGGGGCGAATGCGGCGATGAGCGCTCAGTTCTCGCCCCGGCGGTCGTAGAGCCGGCGGAAGACGGCGGTCGGGAAGCGCGGTTCGACGCGGCTGGGCGGGCGGCCGTGATCGCCCGCGGCGTCGCTGCGGACGCGTTCGACGACGCCGGTTTCGGCGAGTTCGTAGAGGAACCGCTCGACGGTCCCCGGCGAGAGGTCGACCCGGGCCGCGACGGCGTCGGTGGCGGCGGCGACCGAGCCGCGCTCGTCGTCGTCCAGTTCGACCAGGACGCGGCAGACGCGCTGGCGGTTGGCGGGGAGCGCGAAGACCCGGCCCAGCGCGCAGGACGGACGGGGCACGTCGGCGAAGCCGGCCTCGCGGTCCGCGTCGGCGATCCGCGACCGACCGGCCACGGCGGCGTGGTCGGCGGCCGCGAACAGTGCCGCGAGGGCGTCGTGAGCGTCGCCGTCGGCCCAGTCGGCGACCTCGCGGACCCCCTCGTGTTCGATCGCCCGCTCGGCCAGGCCGGCCGAGGCGCGACTCGTCAGCACGTCCGCCAGCGCGTGCCGACGGTAGGCCGGGATCGCGACGCGTTCGGCCGGGGACGCCGCGACGGCGTCCGGGTCCGTTCGGCCGACGGCCAGCCACGAGAGCCGGGAAAGCGGCGAGAGGTGGTCGGCGACGGTCGCCAGGTCCGGCGTCCCGGACTCGCCGACGTGATCGACGGCGACGACGATCCCGGGACCGTCGGCGAGTTCGCGAGCGAGGCGGTCCCGGAGGCGGTCCGTGCCGACGCCGCGGGCGGGGACCCGCTCGTCGACGAGCGCGTCGAGGACGGCCCGGTAGAGGGCGAAGGGGCTGTCCGCGGTCCGGGCGTCGACGTAGACGAAGGCGAGGTCGCCGCCGGCCTCGGCCCGGGTCGCGGTGTGGATCACCGCCTCCGAGCCGGCGACCTGGGCCGAGAGGCGGTCGAACAGCGCGGTCACGAGCGCGGACTTGCCGGCCCCGGCGGGGCCCCAGACGTAGGTCTCCGGCGGGAGGTCGCCGTCGAAGACCGGATCGAGGGCGTCGAGCAGGCGCTCGAGGATCCGCCCCCGACCCGTCGGTTCCGGGACGTGCGAGACGGGGCTGATGGCGTCGTAGTCGCGGACCAGCGGCGGATCCCCGCCGCCCTCGCGCCGTCGCCGGATGCGTTCCGCGAGGTCCACGGGGCTCAGTCACCGGCCTCGTGGGCCCAGTCCCTCGAGCGTTCGACGGCGTCGTGCCAGCGGTCGAACTTCGCGTCGGCGTCGTCGCGGTCCATCTCCGGGGTGAAGTCGGCGTCGACGTGCCAGTTGTCCCGGAGTTCGGCGAGCGTGTCCCAGTAGCCGACCGCGAGGCCGGCGGCGTAGGCGGCCCCCAGCGCCGTCGTCTCGTCGACCTCCGGCCGGACGATCTCGGTCCCGATGATGTCCGACTGGAGCTGACAGAGGAAGTTGTTCTTGACCGCACCGCCGTCGACTCGCAGACTCCCCATCTCGACGCCGGCGTCGGCCTCCATCGCCTCGGCCACGTCGCGGGTCTGGTAGGCGATGGCCTCCAGGGTCGCGCGGACGATGTGTGCGCGTCGCGTTCCCCGCGTCATCCCGACGATGGTCCCGCGGGCGCGGCCGTCCCAGTGGGGCGCGCCCAGCCCCGTGAAGGCGGGGACGACGTAGACGCCGTCGGTGTCGTCGACCGAGCGGGCCAGTTCCGCGGTCTCGGCGGGGCCCTCGATGAGGTCCACGTCCTCCAGCCACTCGATGGCCGCGCCGGTGACGAAGATCGACCCCTCCAGCGCGTACTGGACGGGTTCGCCCGAGCGCTGGAAGCCGACGGTCGTCAGCAGGCCGTGGTCGCTCTCGACGGCCTCCTCGCCGGTGTTCATCAGGAAGAAGGAGCCGGTGCCGTAGGTGTTCTTGGCGTCGCCGGCGTCGAAGCAGGTCTGCCCGAAGAGGGCAGCCTGCTGGTCGCCCAGCGCGCCCGCGACCGGAACAGACGCGCCGAGGAAGCCGTCGGGATCGGTGTACCCGTAGTGGGACTCGTCGGAGGAAGGTCGGACCTCGGGGAGCATCGCCCGCGGGACCGAGAACTCGGCCAGTAAGTCCTCACACCACTCCAGCTCGTGGATGTCGAACAGCATCGTCCGCGAGGCGTTGGTCACGTCGGTGACGTGGTTCCCCGTGAGGTTGTAGATCAGCCAGGCGTCGACGGTACCGAACAGGAGTTCGCCGGCCTCGGCGCGGTCGCGTACGTCCTCGGTGCGGGTCCGCTCCATCTTGATCGGATCGGCGTTGTCGAGCAACCACTCCACCTTCGTCGCCGAGAAGTAGGCGTCGGCCTCCAGCCCCGTCTTCTCGCGGATCCACCCGACCTTGCCCTCCTCTTCCAGGCGTTCGACCCGATCCGTTGTCCGGCGGTCCTGCCAGACGATGGCGTTGTGGATCGGATCGCCCGTCTCGGCGTCCCAGACGACCGTCGTCTCGCGCTGGTTCGTGATGCCCAGGGCCGCCAGCTGGTCGGCGTCGAGCCCGGCCTCGTCCAGCGCCCGCTCGATCACCGTCCGGACGTTCTCCCAGATCTCGACGGCGTCGTGTTCGACCCAGCCGGGCTCCGGGTAGATCTGTTCGTGTTTCTCGTAGGCGTTGGCGACGACCTGTCCCCCGTGGTCGAAGACCATGAACCGGGTCCCGGTCGTCCCCTGATCTATCGCCCCGACGTACGTGTTCGCTGTCATTGGTGCTTCCAGGCCGCCGACGGGATTCTTTACCGCCAGCAGCAGTATAGTGGTAAAAATCTTCAGCGCCCGGCTTAAACGTTGCGTAGCCGACGACCCCAACAGCGGCGTTTCGATCCGCGAGGAGCGACGATCGGCGGCGGCGAGCGACCGATCCGTCGCCATCACCCCGTGATTTACTGCCGGTCGGCCTGCTGCGGTAAAAATATGTGCGAGCGGTCCGAGTGGCCGACAGTGCGATGGGAGCGACACCGAGTGTCCTGGTGATCGGTGGCGGGTCCACGGGCTGTGGTATCGCCCGGGATCTGGCGATGCGCGGGCTCGACGTGACGCTGGTCGAGCAGGGCAACCTGACTCACGGGACGACCGGCCGGATGCACGGCCTGCTCCACAGCGGGGGGCGCTACGCCGTGGCCGACCAAGACAGTGCGCGGGAGTGTATCGCCGAGGCCCGCGTCCTCGAGTCGATCGCGAGTCACTGCGTCGAGGAGACCGGCGGCCTGTTCGTCAAGCGCCCGGAGGACAGCGAGGCGTACTTCGAGCGGAAGCTTCGGGGTTGCGAGGAGTGCGGGATCCCCACCGAGGTCCTCTCGGGCCGGGAGGCCCGCCAGCGCGAGCCCTACCTGGCCGAGGACGTGGACAAGGCGATCGCGGTGCCCGACGGCGCGGTCGACCCCTTCCGGCTCTGCGTGGCCAACGCCAGAAGCGCCGAGAACCACGGCGCGCGGATCGAGACCCACGCCGAGGTGACCGACCTGCTCGTCGAGGCCGGCGAGGTCGTCGGCGCGGAAGTGGAACACGGGAGCGGCCCCGGGAAGCGGACCCACCGCAGTCCCGGGGCGACCGAGCGGATCGAGGCCGACCACGTCGTCAACGCGACGGGCGCGTGGGCCGGCCGGATCGGCGACATGGCCGGCGTCGACGTGAACGTGCGGCCCTCGAAGGGCGTGATGACGGTGATGAACGTCCGGCAGGTCGACACCGTCATCAATCGGTGCAAGCCCAAGGGCAACGCCGACATCGTCGTGCCCCACGAGACCACCTGCATCCTCGGGACCACCGACGAGGAGGTCGACGACCCCGCCGAGTACCCCGAGGAGCAGTGGGAGGTCGACCTCGTGATCGAGGAACTCTCGAAGCTCCTCCCCGTCCTCCGGGAGGCCCGGACGATCCGATCCTACTGGGGCGTGCGCCCGCTGTACGAGCCGCCGGACTCGGGGACCGACGACTCGGCGGACATCACGCGCGATTTCTTCCTGCTCGACCACGCCGACCGGGACGGCCTACCCGGGATGACGACCATCGTCGGCGGGAAGTTCACCACCTACCGCATGATGGCCGAGGAGATCGGCGACCACGTCTGTGACCGGCTGGGCGTCTCGGCGACCTGCCGGACCGCCGAGGTCCCCCTGCCGGGGAGCCGCGACGAGCGCGTCCTCGACGACGCGATGGACGCGTTCGGACTCAGTTCGCCGGTCGCCCGCCGGAGCAGACAGCGACTGGGCGACCGCGCGCCCGACGTGCTGGACACCGACGGCCCGAACCCGGTGGTCTGTTCCTGCGAGGGGGTCACCCGCGCGGAACTCCAGGACGCCATCGCCGACTCGGGCACCGACCTCAACGCCGCCCGGATCCGGACCCGCGCCTCGATGGGCAACTGTCAGGGTGGCTTCTGTGCGCACGCGATGGCCGACGAACTCCACCCCGAGTACGAACCCGGAGAGGCCACCGCGGCACTGGAGGACCTCTACCAGGAGCGCTGGAAGGGCCAGCGCCACGCGCTGTGGGGCGAACAGCTCTCACAGGCGATGCTCACCTACGCCCTGCACGCGACGACGATGAACCGGGACGACGAGGCGTTCGACCCGAGAGCGGGCGCGGACGCCGACCGCGCCGTCGACTTCGACGCCTTCGACGGGGGTGCCCCCGGTGGCGATTGAGTCGGAGGTGCTGGTGATCGGCGGCGGACTGGCCGGCGCGACCGCCGCGGTCTCGGCCGCCCGGACGGGCGCGGACGTGCGCCTCGTCTCGCACAAGCGGTCCACGCTCCGGAGCGCCAGCGGCCTGATCGACGTGCTGGGCTACACCCCCGACGGCGAGGGCCCGCTGGTCGACCCCCTCGCGGCGCTCTCCGACCTCCCCGACGACCACCCCTACGAGCGGGTCGGCCGCGACGCGGTCGAGGCGGGACTGGCGCTGTTCGACGACGTGGTCGATTCCTACGAGGGCAACCACACGGGTCGGAACGCCCTGGTCCCGGTACAGGGCGGGCGGGTCAAGCCGACGGCGCGCTATCCCGCCAGCGCGGCGGCGGGGCTGGCCAGCGACGGGCGGGACGCCCTGCTCGTGGGGTTCGAGCGGCTGGTCGGGTTCGACGCGCCGCTGTCGGCCGCCCGGCTGAACGCGGCCGGCGTGCCCTTCGCGGCCCGCGGCGTGACCGTCGAGTTCCCCGCCGACCTGAGCGCGGATCCGAAGGTGACCCGTTTCGCACACCTGCTCGACCGGGACGCGGTCGGCGAGGACGGCCCGACGGGGAGCGTCCGGCGGGCGCTGGCCGAGCGCGTCGCGACCCACCTCGACGGCGAGGACCGCGTGGGGTTCCCGGCGGTGCTGGGCGACGACCACCCCGAGGCGGTGCGGGCGGACCTCGAATCCCACCTCGGGGCGGCCGTGTTCGAGGTCCCGACGGGGCCGCCGAGCCTCCCCGGGCTCAGACTCGAGGACCGGCTCTACGACGCGCTGGACGCCGCGGGCGTCCGCATCGAGACCGGGAACCCGGTGGTGGGCTACGAGGCGGATGCGGACGGCGACCGGATCGAGGCGGTGACGGTCGACCGGTCGGGCGCGACGGTGCCCTACGCGGCCGAGCAGTTCGTGCTGGCGACCGGCGGCCTCGTCGGGAAGGGGATCGACTCGGACCGGGAGGGGGTCACGGAGCCGATCTTCGACTGTCACGTCGCCCATCCGCCGGACCGCTACGACTGGTTCGCGGACGACGCCTTCGGCGACCACCGGTTCGCCCGGTTCGGCGTCGATCCGGACCGGGAGTTGCGGCCCCGGGACGCACGGGGCACGGTCGAGTTCGACAACCTCCGGGCGGCCGGTTCGGTGCTGGGCAACTACGACTTCGCGGCCGAGAAGTCCGGCGGCGGCGTCTCGCTGGCGACCGGACACCACGCGGGCAGACTGGCAGGTGAGAACACGTGAGCGACGCAGACTCCCCCGACGACCCGGGCGTATCGACCGACGACGGAGGCGGCGACGGGTCGGCCGCCGGGACCGACGACTTCGAGCCCGTCGAGGTGTTCCCCGAGGGCGATCTCGACCTCCGGAGCGGGGCCGACTCCTGTTACAAGTGTTCTACCTGCGATACGAACTGCCCCGTCGCCGAGGTCGACGACGAGTTCCCCGGGCCGAAGTTCCAGGGGCCGGAACAGTGGCGGCTCAAGCGCAAGGACGACCGGGAGATCGACCCCTCGATCATGGACTGCTCGAACTGCATGCGCTGTGACGACGCCTGCCCGGCCGACGTGCCCCTCAGCCAGATGCACAACGAGGCCCGCGCCGAGTACGTCAAGGAGCAGATGAGCAAACTCTCCGTCGAGTACTGGCGCAACCGCGTCCTCGCGAACTACCGCAAGGGGGCGTGGCTCGGGAGCAAGGTCCCGCGCCTGACCAACGCCCTCGCGAACAACCGCCTGCTCCGCGCGCTCGGCGAGAAACTGTTCGGGCTGACCGCCGAGCGGGAGTTCCCCGCGTTCGCGACGGAGACGTTCAGGAAGTGGTGGCAAGACCGGGGGGGAGCGAACGTCGAAAGTGAAGACAAACGCGTCGCCTACTTCCACGGCTGTTACGCCAACTACAACACGCCCGAGGTCGCGAAGGCCATGGTCCGGGTCTTCGAGGAGTTCGGCTACGAGATCGTCGTCCCCGAGCAGGGCTGTTCGGGCACGCCGATGTTCGCCAACGGGATGCTCGACGACGCCCGCCGTGACGCCGAGACGAACGTGTCCTCGCTCTCGGAGTCGATCGACGAGGGCTACGACGTGATCTGCTCCTGTACGTCCTGTTCGATGTCGCTTCGCCAGGAGTACCCCGAGCTGTTTACCTTCGAGGGCACCGACGACGTGGCCGCCCACACCTACGAGGCCCTGGAGTATCTGCGCATCCACGAGGACCTGCGCGGGGCGCTGGCCGACGCCGAGGTCGACGGCGACGACTACGCCTACCACGCGCCCTGTCACGCGCGCAATCAGGGTCTGGACCGGCAGGCCGTCGAGTTGTTCCGGGAGCTGGACGGCGTCACCGTCGAAGACGTGGGCGACTCCTGTTCCGGCATCTCGGGCACCTACGGCTGGAAGGCCGAGAAGTACGAAAAGTCGATGGCCATCGGCGAGGAGATGTTCGCGGAGATGGACGAAGCCGACGGCGAGGCGGGCATGACGGAGTGTCCCACCTGCGCGATGCAGATGGAACACGGCACGGGCTACGAGATCCGCCACCCGCTGGAGATCCTGGAGGCGGCGCTGGTCGCGGACTGACGGACCGTCGCCGGCCGGGGACTCTCTCGCCGAAACGCGGGCGAGCTTTATATCGGGAGCGCTCGGTACTCGGTCACATGGGTCTGCGTAGCTGGGTCACCGGGTTGTTCGGCGACGAGGGGGACGCGAACGACGACGACGGGGGCAGTGACGGTCAGCTCGACCTCGCGGTCGACGTGGAACGGCGCGCCGGGTCGATCCTGGAACACTACGGCCTCCCGGGCGAGGACGCCCGCCGGGTCGCGGAGATCCTCGACGCGGAACTGAGCCGGGAGGAGGGATACGCCCGGACGATGATCGCCGACCGGGTCGCCCGGGAACTCGACGTGGACGAGGACCGCGCCCGGACCATCGTCGACACGGAGGTGGCGTCGATCCGGAACCTGACCCGAGCGCGGTCGTTCGCCGAGGGGAGCGGCGGCGAGGTCCGGTTCCGCTGGGTCGACTCCGTCGGGCGCGACGACTCACCCGTCTGTGCGGACGTGCGGGCCGAGATCGACGAGCGCGGCCCCGTCACCCTCGACCAGTTGCGCGAGATCATCCGCGAGGCCGCCGAGGCCCACCCGTCGGGGACGCCCGAGCGGGCCGACGACCTGGTGCCCCACGAGCGGTGTCGGCACACCGTCGTCCGACACCTGGACGGGTGACCCCGCAGGCCGGGGTCAACACAGCGCCTCGTCTTCGACCGACGCGTCCGACGCGGCGGTCGTGTTGAACTCGAACCGTGCCCCGCCGGAGGACCCACTCCCCTCGTCGTCGGTGACCGTGATCTCCCAGCCGTGGGCCTCGGCGACGGTCTCGACGATCGAGAGCCCGAACCCGGTCCCGTCCTCCGAGGTCGTGTACCCCTGTTCGAGTACCTCGGATTGCTCGTCTTCGGGGATGCCGGGGCCGTCGTCCGCGACGTAGAACCCGTCCGGGAGGGTGCCGACCGTGACCGTCACGTCCTCGCCGGCGTGTTCGACGGCGTTGCGGAACAGGTTCTCGAACACCTGTAACAGCCGGGTTCGGTCCGCCCGGATCCGTTCGTCACCGACCTGCCGGAGCGTCGCGTCCGCGGTGTCGACGTTCTCCCACGCCTCCGCCGCGACGGCGTGGAGGTCGACGGGTTCGGTCTCGTCGACGGTCTGGCCCTGTCGGGCCAGCGTCAGCACGTCCTCGATGATGGTCTCCATCCGCTCGTGTGCGTCCTCGGCGCGCTCCAGCGCCGACAGTTGCTCCCTGTGTCTGGCGAGTTCGATCGCGCTCTCGGCGACGTTGAGCGGGTTCCGGAGGTCGTGAGAGACGATGCTGGCGAACTCGTCGAGCTGTTCGTTCTGGCGCCTGAGTTCCGCGGTCCGCTCCTCGAGGGTCCGCTTGCGGCGCTCCCGTTCGGTCACGTCGTGGACCAGCGAGACGCGGCCGGCGGTCCCGTCGTCCCCGTCGAGGCGGGTGATCGTCACGTCGAAACAGCGCTTCTCGCCCGACGGCGTCCGGACCCAGACGCCGGTGAACTCGCCGGCCACGTCGGGGTCCAGGATCTTCGTGTCCGCGTCGTCGACGAAGATATCCGGGGGGAGGACCTCCCGGAGCTGGCGGCCGACGACGCGCGCGTCGGGGTCGCCGAGGATCTTCCGTCCCATCGGGTTGATGTCGACGACGCGGTTGCGGTGGTCGGTCACGATCATCCCGCCGCCCATCTCCTCGATCATGGCGGTCCGGGCGACCGGCGCGAGGCTCTTGGATCGCGAGCCGAACAGTTCGAGGACCGGCTTGAGCGGGAGGAACCCGTAGGACCGGTAGCCGACGAACACGAGCAGGGACAGCGAGCCGAAGACCAGGTTCGCCAGCGGGGCGAGCGTGTAGTGTGGCGTCGGGCTCAGCCCGACCGTGCTCAGCGCGTGACAGCCCGTCAGCAACAGGCTGTAGGCCAGAAAGAAGAAGGTCCGCTTCCGGTAGACGTTCCGGGAGCCGACGAACTTCTCGAACAGGTAGTAGTCGCCGACGAAAAGCAGCGCGTACGTGTAGGCGACGACGACCCAGAAGAGGGGACCGTATCCGGCCACGAGCGTGGGCTGGCCGGCGAGGCCGAGACGGACGGAACCGATCCCGGCGGCTCCGGCGACGCTCAGGGTGCCGACGACGAAGACGGCTACCGGGACGAGCGCCAGTCCCGCCACGAGCCGCGTCGAGACGGCCCCCGTGTGACCCGTGTACTGACGGGCGAAGAGGAACAGCGCCGGGCCGATGAAGCTCATGGCGAACAGCGTGGCTGCGGCCCCGGCGGCTCCGATCACCGGCCCGCCGGCGACGACCAGGGCCTGCCCGAACGCCCACAGCGCCAGGCTGACCTCGACGAACAGCAACGGCGTCGTTCCCTTCTTGGGCCGCTCGTTCCACAGAAACGCCGAGACCGCCGTCGAGAGCGCACCCGAGAGGACGAGCAACCCTGCAAACACAGGGGTGCCGAACAACATACACGGACGTTATCGTGAGACACGTTAAGTCCACTCACGGTGGTATCAGGCCTGATAACGACCGTGCGCGCCGACCCAACCGCGAGAGAGCGTCACCGGCCCGACTCCGGACACCGGTCGCGCGGAGTCGAACGACGAGGACCGACCCCGACGCGGCCACCGAGGGGGATCGGCGGGTCGAAGTGGAGAAGAGGTCACTCGTCGTCCTCGACGATGTCGTCGAGTTGCCGGCGGAGTTCGTGGCGGTCGGAGTCGATGTCGGCGTTGAGTCGCTTGACGAAGACGAAAAAGAGGACGACGAGGGCGACGGCGATCACCAGTACGGCGACGAGGCCACCGAGCAACTGGAGGCCGGGATCCGACTGGAGGGCGGCGGCGATCATGATCGCAGTCCCCGAGAGCAACAGCACGACGACCGTCGGCGGCTCGACCAGTCGCCCGAGCGACCCCAGCATGGCTCCGACTGGTTACGGCAACGACATCAAGGTTTGGCTCGACGAGAAGTCGAGTTTCTTTTTCGCGAGTGAGTTAACTTTTTGACGCTGGAGATGGTAGAGGGGAGCACCCATGTGCGACATCGAAATCAGCCGCTCGCTGGCGGCGCGGGTGGGGGCCCAGGAGGCACACGTCGGCGTCCGGGAGGACGAGACGGTACGCGAGGTCATCGACCGACTGGCGGATCTGTACGGCTCCCAGGTGGCCAGCGGGATGCTCGACGGTGACCGCCTGCGGTCGGACGTGATCGCGGTCCGCAATCCCGACACGGACCACGAACCGGTCACCGCCGACACGGCCCTCCAGCCCGGCGACAGCCTGGAGTTTCACCTGACCTCCGAACACGAGACAGTGAGCGGCTCGGCCTGATTTTCCGCTAGTTCTCGGGACCGTTTCCTGTCGGAGTGGCGACGAGCGACGGTGGGGGCGCGACGTTCGGACGGGAAAAAGCCATTACCGGCGGCGGGCAACGAGTCGGGTATGAAGAACATCGACGACCTCATGACCAGCGCGGCGGAGCTGGCCGAGCGCGGCCTCTCGAAGGGGGAGATCGCCGACGAGTTGAACGTCTCCCGCGAGACCGCGAGCTGGCTGGTCGAGCGCAGCGACGGCCCACAGACACCCAGCACGGAACGGGCCACCGGCGGCCCGGAAGATATCCACGTCGACTGGAGCGCCATCGGTCGGGATTCGAACCGGCTGTGGCACGCCGGCGCGGCCATGGCCGACCTGCTCTCGAAGCGGGGCGAGGACGTCGACCTGACCGTCGGGATCGAGAAGGCCGGCGCGCCGCTGGCGACCGCCGTCGCGCGGGAACTGGACACCGACCTGGCGACCTACGCGCCACGGAAACACCAGTGGGACGACGACGACATGGAGGAGCTCGGTGGCACGTTCTCCCGGAACTTCGCGGGGATCCGCGACCGGGAGTGTTACGTCGTCGACGACACCATCACCAGCGGGACGACGATGACCGAGACCGTCCAGGCGATCCGCGAGGAAGGGGGCGAACCGGCCGCCTGCGTCGTCCTCGTGGACAAGCAGGGCGTCTCGGACATCGAGGGCGTCCCGGTGTACTCGCTGGTGCAGGTCATCCGCGTCGGCGACGACGAGTGAAGGGACACACTGATTTGGGTCGTGGGTCTGTGAGGGGACGATGAACGACGAGGACCTCCACGCGACGCTGGAGCGGGTCGCCCAGCGGTTCGACTTCGGCGAGTACGAGTCGGCGGCCTACCTCACCGTGTTGAAGCACGGCCAGTTGACCGCCTCCGAGATCGCCGACCGGACGGACATCCCACAGCCCCGGGTGTACGACACCGTGCGCGATCTGGCCGATCTCGGTCTCGTCGAACTCCAGGAGTCCCGACCGATGCGCGTCCTCGCGGTCGACCCCGAGAAGGCGTTTGCGGACTTCCAGTCCTCGCTGGACGAGCTGGTCGCGGGCCTCTCCGAGCGGTACACCGCGCCCGCCCGGGACACCGAGGCCGTCTCGCTGATCAAATCACGGTCGACGATCCTGCGGTATCTCGAAGAGATCATCGACGCCGCCGAGTACGAACTCATCCTCTCGCTCGATCCGGAACTCCTGGAGCGGTTCGCCGACGACCTGCGCGCACGACACGAGGCCGGCGTCGCCATCGAACTCCTGCTGTCGCCGGCCGCCGACGTGCCCGACGCCGACGAGTTCGACTACCTCGACGTGGCGACGACGGTACGGGCACGCCGCGGGATCACCACCCCCGTCGTCGCCGTCGCCGACGGCGACTACTCGATCTACGCCACCCAGGACGCGCTGCGGGGTGATCGGGAGCGCTACGGCGTGATCTTCAGCCGCTCGGAGCTTGGATTCCTGGTCTCGGGCTTTCTCAACACCGTCCTCTGGACGACCGCCGAGACCGTCGCCGAGGGAACCGACGACCGCCCGTTCCCGCGCCGGTACGCGACGATCCGCCGATGTATCTCCGATCTGCGAAACGCCGACGGCGACTTCCACGCCTCCATCGAGGGTCGTGACGTGCTGACCGGCGAGCGCCGGGAAGTCGAGGGGCCCGTCGATCAGGCCGCCTTCGGTGCCGGCCGCCAGACCGCGACGCTGGTCGTCGAGACCGACGACGGCCCCGTCGAGGTCGGGGGCCAGGTCGCCGCCGTCGAGGACGTGGAAGCCCACGAGATCAGAATCGGCGACGGGAGCCCGCCAGGCGTGTAGACTCGGCGCTGGCCGGCGACGGGAACGGGAGAACCGCCCGGACGGATCGTCGCTGCTCGGCGGACGCGGCGACGGATCGAAACGGATCGGCGGCGACCTACAGCAGGTCGTCGTACTCGTAGGTGTCGATCTCGACGCCCTCGGCGGTGACCTCGGCGATGACGAGGCCGTTGCCGGAGCCGGTGTCGCGTTCGGCGGCCGCGCTGACCGCGTCGGCGGCGACCGTCGTCGCCTCGTCCATCGACATGTCCGCCTCGTACTGGCTCTCCAGGGTCCCGTACGCGACCGTGAGCCCGGAGCCGGTGACGGTGTAGTCGTCCTCCATCACGCCGCCGGCGGGGTCGATGCTGAAGACGTGGCTTCCATCCTCGTCGACGCCCCCGAGGATCGGGTTGATCTGGAAGAAGGGGCCGCCGCGGGCGAAGTTGCCCGCGAGCGTCGCCAGCGCGTCCATGCTGATGTCCTCGCCGCGACGGGTCTCGTAGAGGTTGACCTCGGCGCGCAGCGAGCGGATAAAGGACTGGGCACCGCCGACGGAGCCGACCAGCGTCAGCGCCGCGGACGGATGGATCTGCTCGACCTTCTGGACGTTCTTGTTCGAGACGAACCGCCCGCCCAGCGACGCGCGGCGGTCGGTCGCCACGACGACGCCGTTCTCGGTGGCGATGCCGATCGTGGTCGTCCCGGTCTCGTTGACCTTCTCGTTGTCCTTCTCGGTCGTGTTGGGCAGCTGGCCGAGTTCCGGCTCGTAGGGGTTCTGGAGCCCCTCCTCCAGACTCGGCGGGCCGCCTGCTGGGTTCGTGTTCATGTCGGTCATCACTCGTCACCTCCGATGTCCATGTCTTCGACGTACTGTTCGATCTCCTCGGTCTCGTGGCGTCGGTACTGCTCGGTCTCGACCTCGACGGTCCCGAGAGCGACGCCTTCGGGATCGAGGTCCTCATCGCCGACCGTGTCCAGCCCGCGCAGCGCGAGGTCGATCCCGCCGTCGAGATCGAGGTCGTCGCGGTACTCCTCCTCGAAGAAGTCGATGAGGTCCTCGCGGTTGCCGCCCACGGCGAGTGCCTGCCACTCGTAGGGCGTCCCCGAGGGGTCGGTCTCGAACAGGCGCGGCTCGCCGTTCTCGATCCCGCCGACGATCAGCGCCACACCGAACGGGCGCGCGCCGCCCGTCTGGGTGTACTGCTGGATCTGGTCGGTGATGTCCTTGGTCAGCGCTTCGACGCCGATGGCCTCGCCGTACCGGAGCTGGTTGACCTGCGCGTCGCGTCGCGCGAAGTCGATCAGCTGGCGCGCGTCGGCGACGTGGCCGGCGCTGGCGATCCCGACGTGGTCGTCGATCTTGTGCAACTTCTCGACGCTCTCGCGCTCGAGGAGCGGAGAGCGGACCCGCGTGTCGGCCGCGAGGACGACGCCGTCCTCGGTGCGGACACCGACGCTCGCGGTGCCCCGCTTGACGGCCTCACGGGCGTACTCGACCTGATAGAGGCGTCCGTCCGGGGAGAAGATCGTGATGCCCCGGTCGTAGGCCTGCTGTTGTGATTGTCCCTGCATGATTTACATCGAAAGCCGAGGGTGGCCTTCACCCTGGGTTAGTGCCTCCCGTATTTAAACCCGTTTATGGTAGCAAGTGACTCCGTCATCGTCAGTCGACGGAGTCGGAAGGCCGATCCGTCCGCGAGGTGAAGTCCCGGCGTGGTCGGAGGAACGTACACTATCGTCGTCAACCTTCCGGAACCGGAGACGCTTCCGGTCGGCGCGCTCGGCCGGCACGAACTGCCCGCCGGCTACTACGCCTACACCGGCAGCGCGTTCGGCCCCGGCGGCTTCGGTCGGGTGGACCGCCACCACGAGCTGGCCGCCGGCGAGCGCGACACCCGCCACTGGCACGTCGACTACCTGCTGGGCGACACCGCCGCCCGCATCGAGACCGTCGCGCGCTCGCCAGAGGCCGAGATCGAGTGCGCGGTGGCCCGGGAGATCGCCGAAACGGGACGGGTCGTGATCGACGGCTTCGGCGCCTCGGACTGTGGCTGTCCGGCGCACTTGCACTTCGGCGAGGACCGCGAGGCGCTCGTCGCGGCCGTCCGGAGCGCCCACGACCGGTAGCTCAGCGCCCCTCGAACTCGGGTTCGCGGCCCTCGAAGAACGCGCCGACGCCCTCGGCGAAGTCCTCGGTCTCGAAGACCCGGGCCTGCGCGCGGGCCTCCGCGCGCAGCGCCTCCTCCAGCGACCGGTGGGTGTTACGGTGGACCAGTCGCTTGGCCTCGCCGACCGCCACGGTCGGCCGCGAGGCCAGCGTCGCGATCCGCTCGGCCACCCTGTCCTCGAACTCCTCGGCGTCGAACGACTCGGTGGCGATACCCATGTCCACGGCCTCCTCGGCGTCGACGCGGCGCGCGGTGATGAGCAGGTCGAGCGCCCGGCGGACGCCGACGAGTCGCGGCAGGACGTAGGTCGCGCCGGTGTCGGGCGCGAGGCCGATGTCGGTGAAGCCCCAGCCGAAGACGGCGTCGTCGCGGGCGTAGACGAAGTCACAGGCCGTCGCCAGCGACGCCCCGGCACCGACCGCGACGCCGCGCACGACCGCGATGGTGGGTTTCTCCATCCGCAGGAGCCCGGACGCCACCGCGTTCAGCCCCGTTTCGAGTTCCTCGATCACGCCCTTGCCGTCCATCCCGCCCGAGAGGTCGATCCCGGAACAGAAGGCGTCGCCCTCGCCCTGGACGACGACCGCCCGAACGCCGTCGTCGTGTTCGAGCGTCCGGAGTTCGTCGGCCAGCTCCTCGCAGGCCGCGGGGCTGATGGCGTTTTTCCGGTCGGGGTTGCTGATCGTCACCGTCGCGTAGTCGTCCTCGCGCGTGACCTCGATGTCGGTCATGCACGCCCGGTAGAGCGCCCGGGATAGAATAGTTGCGGGTCGCGCTAGAGATCCAGTTCGGTCATCGAGTCGACCTCGAACCGGAGGATCTCGGGTTCGCCGGCGAGCCAGTCGCCCAGCGCCGCCTCGAACGCCTGGAAGTGGTCGGTCTGGGTGTGGGCCGCGAACGCGTCGCCGTCCTCGTAGCGCTCCACGAACCGGACGACGTTCTCGTCCTCCACGTCGGTCGTCGCCCGGTAGTCGAGCATGCCGTCCTCGGCGCGGGACCGCTCGGCCAGGTCCTCGATCTCGGCCAGTGCTTCCTCGCGGTACTCGGGGTCGATGGGGAAACTCGCGTGTACGACGATCATCGCACTCGGTGGAGGGGTGCCTGGTACGAAAAGGTGTCTGTCGGCACTCAGTCGATGCACATAGTCGACATCCGTGTTGGCCCGTTTCGAGGAGTCACGTTCCTGTCGATGCTTTCGTCTCGGAGCGACCAGTATGAAACGAACGGCGCAGATATGTTAAAAAATTGACAGGTGGGCCAATCCGGATTTGAACCGGAGACCTCCCGGTTATCAGCCGAGCGCTCAACCTGACTGAGCTATTGGCCCAGGTGA